>NVQL02000013.1 GCA_002400495.2 Alphaproteobacteria bacterium
GTGAAACATTGAGTGAGACAACTGTGAGACATTTTAAATATTACTACGAGTTAACCTACTGATTTATTAGGTATTTTAGAAACGGTTGCAATCACTCCCCATCCGCCAAACCCAAGACCCTAACCCATTGTTTTATAATGTTTAATCTTTAGTTCGAATCCCTAATTATTTCATTAATTGATGTCCAAAAAATTCAGCAATAAGATCGAGCATAATTTCAATAAGTATTGTTATGAGACTTCGGCCAGTACGGTTCTAAGTGCCTCATAATATTTCCCCACAACGTCTTGGGAGATGAGGTTAGAAACCGAACCTTGGCTAATGTGTAGTCGTAACTATTGATAGGTATTTTTTTATAACAATTCCCCGGTAATACTCCCATTTTTCGTTGGCTTCAAAAGTAGAACCGTTTATGCAGCCTTGGCCTGAGCCAAAGCTAGTTTCTGTATTGGCGTTATTCCGCCTATGGCCATGTTAGGCCTCTCGTTATTATAAGTCCATAACCAGTTGGTTGCTGATGTTTGAACCTGCTCAATTGTTGTAAAGATATGCTGTGCTAGCCAATCATATCTGACTGTTCGGTTGTAACGTTCAACATATGCGTTTTGTTGTGGCTTACCTGGTTGAATGAACATCAGCTTAATGTTGTGGTTCTCAGCCCATATCGCCAATAGGCTGCTGACATATTCTGGGCCGTTATCACACCGAATGGCTTTAGGTTTACCACGCCATTCAATTATCTGCTCTAATGAACGAATAACCCGAACCGCAGGCAAAGAAAAATCAACATCAATGCACAGCCCTTCGCGATTGAAATCGTCAATCACATTAAAGGTTCGAAAGCTTCGACCATCTGATAACTGATCGTGCATGAAGTCCATAGACCAAACCTGATTAATCACCAATGGCACAGCCAAGACATCAGGTTTATCACGACGCAGTCGCTTTTTAGGTCTGATGCGGAAATTAAGCTCTAGCTCACAATAATCCGATAAACTCGTTTATGGTTCCATGCAAAGCCCTTTACATTACGCAAATGTAGAAAACACATTTTAAAACTCCAGTTAGTTTGATTGTCCGTAAGCTTAATCAAACAATGAGCAATAAATGCATTCTTATCACTTAACTTTGGCCTATACCGATAACAGCTCTCACTAATCGTGAAGGCCTGACAAGCTGCCCGAATGCTCAATATCCCCTTGCATACAGCAGCTTTGGCTAAAGTGCGCCGAAGGGACGGCTTTACCACTTTTTTTCCAAGGCTTCCTTTATCACATCATTTTGAAGTTGAACATCAGCGTACATTTTTTTAAGCCGTGCATTCTCAGCTTCAAGCTCCTTCATGCGCGTCACCATGGATGCATCCATGCCACCATATTTGGATCGCCATTTATAAAAACTGGCGCCACTCATACCGTGTTGACGGCAAAGTTCTGGAACTGGTGTGCCAGCCTCAGCTTGTTTTAAAATACCAATGATTTGGCTTTCTGAATATCTAGACTTCTTCACGTAAAATCTCCTAAATTAACTTAATAGAAAATTCTACTTAAAAATACCCTGAATTTTAGGGGGCATTACCGCAGGACCACTTCACACCTTACCCACACTATAATTTTTAGGGCGGCGTGGTATCAATCAAAACGCCGCTACGGTATCACGCAAAACGCCGCGCTACAAGTTTGTTGTTTTAGGGGCGATTCAATCATGCATTGGATTGGGAAAGAACCTAATAACGTTTTGAATTAGAGTCGAGACGCGCCCTAATTCAGGAGATTTTGGGAGTGCCTCAGAATTGTTTAAAATGCGCCTTCAAATTCTAATATGTGACAATTATTACAAGGCTTTAAATCTATTGCCAAAAAATGTAAATAATGATTTATTATAGCTTATGACAAAAACTGTAATCCATTCACCACACGAAAAGTTCGGCTAACCTTGCGATATCGAAAAAATTTATGTTAAACAAGGTGATCTTGTTCAAGAAGGCGATAAGCTTGCCCGATTCCTCTCATCTGAAACCAATAAGAAAACCATTGTTGTTGCACCGTTTATGGGCGTTGTGGACAATATAAAGCTTGAAGAAGATGTGCAAGTATTAAGCCGTGAAATTTTACTTGAACTAAATAAGCAAGCCGAAACCGATACTAATGATGACGATGACGATAGTTATTTCTCAAAAGACACTTTTACTCACGGAACTAAAACCAAAAAGAAAAACTTTGAAATTTGGCTTTTCACTATCGCCTTCGCTATAGCCGCATTTGTGTTTTTTGGGGTGTATGATGGCGATATAGATAATATCCTAGCACCAGAACCAGAAACCAAAGTCGAAAAATTATGGAGGCAACTTGATGATCGCATCAGAGGCTATGCACAACCGCGCGAATAAAGGTTTAATTGCCTTTATAGCTGTATTTGTTTCGTTGTGGTTTCTTGTAGCCACACATGTATCTGTAAGAGCAGAAACCATCTGCAACGCTAATGTTACGGTTAGCAATATTCGCAAAGGCCCAAGTTCAAAAACATATGAAGTGCAAGATGAAATTGCAAATGGCCAACAAATCGAAGTGTTGGATAGAATAACTAATGATGAAGACACTGTTTATTTGAAAATCAAATATAATGGTTCAAATATTGGTTATATCTACCATAAATTTGTCGCTAATGGCTGCGATTCATCAAATAGTAGCTCCCCCTATCAAGCGCCCAACGGTTATTGTTATTTTGTTTTGACGTCACGTAAAACATCATTAGAAGTTTCTAACTTCACCAATACTTACTCTTCTTTTAAGGAGCAATTCCAGATTTATATAGCAAAGAATGGCTGGAATATCATTACAATCGGCACCATTAGGAAAAGTCAATTCGAATCCCAACAAGCGAGTTATTTAGAAAGTAAATTATTCCTCGGTGACACGCTTTGCTCGGCAGGCAAAGAATTTGAATCAAAGTGGGAAGCAAGTAACTCTACCGTCAATAATGATGACGACTACCCGCGCGGATCAGTTGAAGATCTCGAAATATATTTAACTGAATTAAATCTGGCTATAGATAATAAAGATCATAAAACTGCGGTTGTCATATTCATTATTCTTGATGAAATGGATATTGAAAAACCAGAAACCTTTGATTTTCATTTCGGATTATCACTCGCAGGAATAGGAGAGTATGACCAATCAATTAGCCTCATCGAGAATTTTGCAAGCACTATTGATGAAAGCTCTTGGTTTCATGCTGCGGCGGTGTCCATCATCCCGACAATCAGAGAAAGAGAGCTTGAAGAAGTGCGTCGAGCAGAAATGTTCCAGAGCATTAAGGAGGAAGCAGCCCGCATAGAAAAGGAAAACGCCCTGCGTGAAGCGAACAGAAAAAAATACGGAAAATGGCAAATGCCAGTTAAAGAATCCCCTTCAAACCTCAAAAATGAAACGAGAAAAGAGCAAGGAGATATCTATCTTATATCGAATGAAACCCGCAATGAGTCGATTTCTGACAACAGAGCACATAATAGTGGTGTGCTGGTGTTATCGGTTAGTTGCTTTGCTCAATCTCAGCAAGCTCGCGGGAGTTATAATGAACGCATTGATTTATATATCATCGACGGTGATGGATATGAGCAGAATCTTGTAGGTGACAATAAAATAGAAATGACAATAGATGGGCGAACCGTTAACTTGCCATGGTCAGTTACCAAAAAAGACCGTGGTGAGCATGTTGAGACAGGTCTGTACAAACAAAATACAAACATCACTCGCCGCCTCATTCAGAACTTAATCACTGCTGAAACTTTGCAAATCCGTTATCCGATAGAAGGCAAATTATTTGGTGTTTTCAATTTTGATCTGACTGGCATGCATAATGCTTCAAAGCCGCGGGGTAAAAATTGCAATTGGTATTAGTTTTATAGGCATCAATAAATACGAAAAATTGAATTTTGAATAAATGATAGTGCCACAGATTGTTGAGCGGTTAGCGATACGAAAAGCAATTATGAGCCATCAACATCTTGCGCAATTCGTGTTGCAGGCATCCTATTGAATTTTAATCAATTTAATCCAGTTCGTTTTTTCATCACTACTGGTGCACCGAGTTTTCACTATGTAATTATGTTGGTCTTAATCCAAAATCTGGAGTTGTTTTGGGGTTTGTTTGCTTGCGTTTTCTACGTGCTGAAGTAGGCTCATGGCTGGCAAAACGGTTGTGCCTGATACTAGAGGAGCTTGATTGGTTTTTATGGCATTTAGAAAATCTTTGACCACTTGAGCGTTATTATCTTGTTCGGAGGCGATGGAATGTGTTCCTGCGCTGGTTGTGAAGGTGCTTGCTTTTATATCTAGGAAGTAGGTGTCTTGGTCTGTTACGACCAAAATGTCGTGCATGTTTTGTTTTGAATAGTAGGAGCCTGTGCAGAGAATTGATTGATCTCGTTGGGTTTCGATTAGGATTGAAATATCCATTGGGATGCCTGTGTGCGGATCTGGGGCGGAAACGTGTTGGCTGATATTTTGAATTTCGGTGGTTGAATTTGTTCCTGTGAGCCATAAGCCGACATCGACCAAATGGGCGCCGTGATGCCATAATAAATTATCTGTCCAGCTGCGATGGTAGCCCGTGCCGCCTATGTTTTCTAGTCTGTGCATGAATATACGGGAATGGACATGGCGGACGCGCTCGGTGCCTGAATTTACTCGTTCGAGGAGGTCTATATGCTCTTTTCTATGACGCATTGGGTGAACGACGCCTAAGCATAGTTGGCGTTTTTTGGCCTCGCGCTCTAAATCTCTTGCATCTTGGCTGCTCATGGCGATGGGGATTTCAACAAGTACGTGTTTTTGACATTCTATTGCTTTGCGTGCCATTGGTGCATGGGTTTCGCTTGGGCCTGCGATGATGACAATGTCTATTTCTGGATCGTTCATGGCTTGATCGAAATCAGTGGTCCAATGTTTGTAGCCATGGAGTTTGGCAAATTGAGACGTCGGTTCGGGGCGACGGCCGACTAGAGTATGAAGCTGGCAGTCGGTTTCTTTCAAGCTAGTTGTGTGCCAATCTCCCATCATTCCGTGACCAACCATGCAAATGTTCATTTTTTTCTCCTGTTTAGCGGATGAGTGAAAAATAACTTTATACTACTCTTGAACCGTAGGTTTACTTACTCGTATTTAATATGCCAATTTACTTGTTTTTACAAGGTTTCGACTCATCTTGGGGCGATTCAAATTGAATTGGTTGAGGCTATTATTATTGGCTTGAATATGCCAATTAATAGAGGCATTTAAATTGTCTTTATGATAAGTGTAAGGGCGGACATGTCAGAAGTTCAGATTATATTTTTACGAAAAGTTTAGCCAAATGACCGATACATCAGAGTTTGAAATATTTCTTACCACGCCTCCAGGTTTGGAGTCTTTTCTTTTGGAAGAAGTGAATGAAGCTAAATTTAAGCGCGCCAATGCTATTGTTGGGGGCGTTACCATTGTTGGTGGATGGGACGAAGTTTGGCGAGCGAATTTGACTTTGCGTGGGGTGTCTAAAGTGTTGGCGCGGTTTGGTGGGTTTCGCGCTTTTCATGTGGCGCAGCTTGATAAACGGGCGCGGAAATTTCCGTGGGGTGACATTTTGATGCCTGATAATCTGGTGAAAGTTGATGTTAGCACAAATAGGAAGAGCAAGATTTATCATGCGGGTGCTGCTGTGCAACGTATTGAACGGGCTATTCTTGAAGAATTTGGGGCTAAAATAGCCCCCTCTATGGAAGAGGCTGAAATTGTGATTAAAGCCAGAATTGATGATAATAATATATTGTTTTCTGTAGATACATCTGGTGCGGGTTTGCACAAACGTGGCCATAAACAAGCCATGGGTAAGGCGCCAATGCGCGAGACTATGGCGGCGTTATTGTTGCGGGCTTGCCAGTATAATGGTAATGAGCCAGTTGTTGACCCGATGTGTGGTTCGGGGACTTTTTTAATTGAAGCGGCTGAAATATCGCGCAATATGATGGCGGGACGGGCGCGGGAATTTGCTTTTGAAAAGCTGGCTACTTATGACCAGAGCGCGGTGCAGCGCATTAAGGATGCTTGGGTTGAGCGTGAAAGTAAGCAACATTTTTATGGCTCGGATCGCAATGTGAATGTTATTGGCTTTTCGAACGACAATGCGGAACGGGCGGGGGTTCTTGATTTATGCAGCTTTAGCCCGACGCAAGTATCGAGCATTACGCGGCCTGAAGGCCCTGCTGGATTGGTGATTGTTAACCCGCCTTATGGCGCGCGCATTGGCAAAAAGCGGGATTTATTTGCGCTTTACAGTGCGTTTGGTGAGGTTATGCGCGAGCGGTTTAAAGGTTGGCGGGTTGGGATGGTGACGAGTGATACTGAGCTTGCCAATGCCACCAAACTTCCGTGGTTGCCCACTGGCGCGCCGATTGCGCATGGTGGCTTGAGGATAAAATTATTTCGGACTGATATTTTATAAGAATATGTATTTATTTAAACTTTTTAGTCAGGCCAAATGTAATGGCGTGATTTTGATAATTATATAATTGAATATTGCTATTGCGGTTTTGATATTGGTATTCAATATTGGGCGCGAAATCGAAGATACGTATTTTGCTATTTGCCACCCGAATGCTGGCACTTAAAGTGAGATCTTTGCGTGAAACCCCAAACAAATTGTCAGTTTGCAAATGGGTTTCATATTGTGCTGCAATGCGATTATGAATTGTAAAATAACTTACCAAACTATGCCGAGTGCCAAAACTTAAACCGAATTTAGCCGTATCATCGCCATTAATGTATGATTTTTTAAAGGCAATGGTTGGGGCGAGGTGAAAGCCTAGTTCCGCACTTTGCTCATAGCTGAATGTTTGCGCCAAGCTGCTATAATATTCGTGCTCAATCGCGCCATCATAATCCATTTTTTGAAAACTGAAGCGGCCAGACCAATTTAATTTGTCGCTTAATGCTTTGTCCCAAATTGCCCAAATGCCATATTGACTATAATAGGCATTATTATCGAAAAACTGGCGGTTATAAGACAGGCCTATGGCATATTTATCGGCATTTTGCTTAAGACTAAGCCCAAGCTCACCGCCCAGATTGTAGTTAAATTGTTTTGAGCCAGTGAGGAGGTTTCCAGTTGCAGAAACCTTAAAATGGCCATAAATATCATCGGCCAATTGTGGCGAAATTAATAGGCCTCCATCGGCATTTATATTCACCCCAGTTTTAGCCGAAAAGACGAACGTGCGGCAGAAAGCAGCTGCTCAATCAGAATTTTCTCGGAGGTTTTTACTGATTTCTTTTCAATTGCGAAAACGCCAGTTACGGGTTGTATTGACAATAGTAAAAACAATAAGACAATGAGTTTGGGCATAAAATCAGCTCACAGATATCAACGCCCGAAGCAATGGCAGAGAGATTAATCGCTTCGAGCAATGGTTAGTTAGTTACTATCGACACCAAAACCGACTGTGCCAATCATTAAATCATTAGATAAAATGCCTGTGCCTTTAATCTCTGAGCCATAATAGCCAAAGAAATTACCATCTAGTGTGCCCGTAACGCTTGTCGCTAGCCCCATATTACTATCAAATTCGGCGTCTGATTTTAAATCGGCGGTGATTTGATTGCCGGTAATTTTACCATTGCTCACCACAACCGCGCCATTAAATTCAACAGAATCTTCAATTCCGTTAGCGTAAAGCTCATGCTCACTTGTTTGACCGCTCAATGTGCCTGTGGCAAAGTCTACATCCAAATCTAAATCGGAATAAACATATTTAAAAACATCACTATCACCTGCTTTATCGCGTAAAAGAAGTTCGAGCCCCCCCCGATAACTTGCCGTTCCTGTGGTTGGCGGCTTTTCGGTTTTTTCACCAATGGCTAAGAAATATAAATCCGCAGTTTTTGCCTCATCATTACGCAATTGCACGCGCCATAATTCAGAATGTTCTGATGTACCTGCCCCTTGGCGTCGAACCGTCAAATGACTGCCATCGGTTAAATCTTTATCATATCTTGGCCTCGTACGCTCTGCATCTAAATCGGCTTTGCTAAATTCGTAGGTTTTGCCGTCAATAATTGCAGTTAGCCCGCCATCATCATTTTGTTTTATATCGACTTCTAGTGAGATGGCTTTGGTCTGGCTCGGCGTGGTTGCGACGCCCTGAGCAATGCTCATAGTTGAGGAACTTGTTGTCTGGCAAGCTGCTAAGCCTATTAATACTGTTGTTGCCAATAAATATTTGCCTATATTTTTCATAATATTACCTTCGTGGTTTTATCAACCACTTACCTTATATCTGGATTATTTTTTGAATTCTTTGTTGGCGTCGAAACCAGCCAAACCCGAATATTTGTCATTTTCAAGAACTGCTATGCCGGCCATTTCGGTGCCATAATATCCATAGAATCCACCGCTCATTTCGCCTGATAGGCTTTGCGTAAGACCCATGCTGGTGTTTAATGTCTCGTCGGTGGTGATTGTTGCGGTAAATTTATCTCCAGCAATGACACCAGAGGTGATATCGGCACCGCCATCAAGTATGATATCTTCTTGCTGGTCATTATCCCAAGTTTTAACGTCGTAAAAACTGCCTGCAATGCTGTTATTATTGAAATCTACTTCCAATTCTATATCGCCGTAAAAACTTGATTGATCATTAAATGGGTTAGTTTTATTACGCATGCTGCCGCTAAGTCTACCTTCATAAGTGGCAACAATATCGGTTGGCATTTTCACAGGTTTATCGCCATTAATCACATAGCCTTGTTCATAATTATCATCATGCCCAATGCCGACATACCATATTTGCACGCCCTTATGATGCCGATTTAGTAAA
Source organism: Alphaproteobacteria bacterium (assembly GCA_002400495.2). Classification (GTDB taxonomy): domain Bacteria; phylum Pseudomonadota; class Alphaproteobacteria; order Rhizobiales; family OSC116; genus OCS116. Next base: position 8,849 of record NVQL02000013.1, read on the forward strand.
TCAATATAAATGTCATCAACATCGCTATCATCATCTATTTTTTTACGAAATCGGTTTTTATTGTTGCCATCTGGGTTTTCTAAATCAGTTTTATCAAATTTATACTTTTTGTCACTAATGGTGACTTCAACTTCACTTTCAGCAATTTTAACCACATTAGCTTTGGTTGAACTTATTGAGATTTTATCGGTGAGCAATAAGCCGGTATAACCAAGGTTTATTTTCTCTGGCGCAGTTGTGGTTGTTCCGCTTGCCACTAAAGTAATAGCTGCTAAACTTACCAGCCCCGATTTTAAAATGAAGTTTTTCATAAAAGAACCCTCGTTTTTGATAGATTATAACTAGGCCAAGTGCTTAAACTGGCGCTTGGCTTTACATTTATTTATGTAGTGCAACTGAGTATAAGCGGGCTTTACAGCGGGGCAACCTATCGAAAACGATACTTATTAGCATTTAAATGTATAAATTATGATGTTTTATAACTGAATGTGACCATCGCAAATGGCAACGGCTAAAGCCTGCTCACGGGTATGAGCATTTAGCTTTTTACGTGCCGATATGATATGCTTGCGTACGGTAATTTCGGCAATGTTTAACTTGTCGGCAATGGCCTCATTTCTGAGCCCCGCAGCTAGCCAAGAAAAAACTTCGCCTTCTTTGGAGGTTATTGTTTTTTGGCCTACACTAAACACGCCTTCTTGGTTTTTATCTCCAGGAATGCCTATATTTACAGATATAATAGACGCTAAAAGTCTCATTTCATTAAATGGCAATGCTTTTTGAAATTCCTCGACCGACAAATCGCTGCAGATGGAAATAAGCTTATGCGTGTTGTGTGCATTGCCAGCAAAATTCAATCCAAATACAGAATTGTAGCCAGTTCCAACCAAACCATGGTTCAAATCTAGTAACTTAGTATCATCAGTGTCTTTTTTAGTTAAACTGCCAGCACGCAACGTTGTAAATGCGTTGGTCACATTTATCGATTGATACAATGGATCGCTGGTATAAAAACCTTCCGCTAAATAATCGTTTAACCAATCCTCATTCATTGAGCTGCGGGCCCAAGTGATAGTTTTATTGGGTGTAGACGTCGTAATATTAAGCGCATTGCCGCCAACTTCAGTCACCAAACGATTGGCCAAGTGCCACATAGATTCTTGATCATCTAATAATGAAAATTGCTCAATGGCGTTATCTATAAAGTTTAAAAATTTTGAATCCACCCTTTTCGCCAATCTAGTTTTGAAAATCTGTAATAATATATTTATGTATTCGCTTATTTTTTACTTACGATTAAGTTATAATCGACAACTAAAAGCTGCGCATGATACAAATGAATCATGAGAAAAAAATAATATACTATAATTTAAGTTGAAATGAATTTTGGCTACAGCTTTACATTTTCTTGATGCTGACAAATTAGGGTTATACTTTATGCCTTCAAATCCAATAGAATCCGCAGAAAAAGATATTTTGAATTTTCTTGGCGAAGAGGCCACGAAAGAATTTTACACAAACCAAAATGCAACTATAAATCACCAGAATTTACAACGAATTATTATCGATAAAACTGGAAAGCTCATACTGGTTGAAGGCGATATTAAACTGTTTAATGAAGTGCTAACCACAGAAAATTTGCAACTCATATTTGAACAAAATATCGGTTTTATGCGTAGCGGAGATGCATTAATTATATGCCGATCACAATCATTGATAGATGATATGGAGCTATCTGAACTTGTCTATATAACGCCTGACATGATCACAAAATCTATAGATGATTTAAAGCCATTAGGTATAATCACCAATGCTGAATATAGCTTATTGCTTGACCTACTGACAGGACTTTCGACCAAAGAAACGGCACTTAAAGATGGTGCATCATATCATACCAGACGAAACCAAGTTAAATCTTTAACTGAGAAATTGTCAGTAAGTGGTCAAACGGAGCTTATACGCAATGTAATCGCAAGCATGTTTTCAGTGGCGTTTAAAGTAAAGGAAGTTGGTGATGTTGAGGCTAAAGATGTTGCTGGTGAATATTTAGATAAGGTGATATTGAGTGCTTATCGTTTTCACAAGATCCAGTTACCAGATAATGAAACGATAAGAGCGATTGATTTTGGACCCATTGGTGGTGACCCAGTCATTATTTGCCACGGTTCTTTTTTATCATTCTTCCCAAGTAGCTCTGACGATTGATTGTATGAAAATAATATGCGCATACTCATGCCCTTGCGCCCTGGTTGCCTTGAAATCCTAGACAGCCTATATGATGGTGATGAATATCTATCAAAATCCGTTACTGCCATTGACCAGATAATAAGTATATTTGCTCTGCAAAAGCCCACTCTAATGGCAATCACATCTGGCGTGTTTGTGGGCTTGGAATATGCACGAATGCATGGTGAGAAAATCAGAAAACTAGTTATGACCTCTTCGTCTCATTTTGGAGCCATAAAAAACAACTCACGTAAAAAAATGCTCAGAGGATTTATGACACTCAAACCATTAAACCAGATGATCATAAAAAAGCTTGCTGATTTTTACGCGTATAAAATGCGTGATCCAGAAACAACATTGCGAATGCTCCTTTCAATCCACGAGGGAAGTGAATATGACCAATATATATAAAACGACTTTTTCGAGATATAACGCTCATGCTGCTTTCTTGGACTGTATAAAAACTGGGTGGCGATCATTTTATATGAACGGCCTTATCGATCGGGATCGAATTTGGAATGAGCTTGAATATATTACTTGCCCCGTTTTAATGGTTCGCGGAAAAGAAAACCCCGTTGATAAAATTGAAGATATACGCTTGACCCAGCAAAAATTACCAAACAGCCAACTGATTGAAGTTGAAAATAGAGGGCAATATTTGGTATTTAAAGAATTTGGTGATTTTTTTAAATATGCGCTGGTTGATTTTGAACCCGAAGATGCTTGAATGTTTGGTTCGGTTAGCAGTGTAACTTTAGCCAATTGAGGCCTGCAATGGTTTCGCCTGCGGGGGTATATTCGCATCCTATGAAACCTTCATAATTGATTTCGGCTAGAGCTTGGCGGACTGCAGTGAAATCTATGGTGCCGCTGCCTGGTTCGTGGCGGTTTGGGACATCGGCTATGTGAATGTGTGATATTATGTCGGCATATTGGTGAATGGTTGCAATTGGGTCATCGCCTACTGATACGGTGTGGAAAATATCTAGTAGAAGGCCGATGTTTTTATGGCCTACTTGTTTTATTACGGCGGCGGATTCTGCGGCGGTTGATAGGTAGTAATTTGGTACGGAGACGGGGTTCATGGCCTCGACTATTATTTGAATGCCGCGTTGTTCGGCTTGGGTGGCGGCGTAGTTTAGGTTTTCTAAGTAACAATCTTGATGTTCGTTGGTGCGCTGTTGTTGTGGCATGACACCTGCCATGGCGTGCAGCATTTTAACGCCGATGGTTTCGGCATAGTCTAAGCCTTCGGCGACTGAGGCTTTGAATTCAGCGCGCCTGTTGGGCAGGATGGCGATGCCTTTTTCGCCTGCTGCGGCGTTGCCTGATTTTAAGCCGAATTGTACATATGGTAATTCGATGCGTTTGAGCCATTCGGCCATTTCAGTGGCTGGTACGGCATAGGGGGATGGGGCTTCGACGGCAGAAAAACCGCTAGAGGCGGCAAGGACGAAGCGTTTTTCGAATTCAACCTCGGTGAATAAATAGCCTAAATGGGCGCTGTATTTGGGCTTGAAATTCATGGTTTTCTCCTAACTTGGAAAGGCTTTATTTAGTTCTGCGATTTGTTCGGGGGTGAGTGGGCTGGTTTTATGTTGTGCCAATAGTAGGAATATTTTGGCGGTTTCTTCTAATTCTTCGTATGCCCAAGTTGCATCGTTAAGTGATTTACCTGCTACAATTGGGCCGTGGTTGGCGAGTAGCATGGCGTGGCTATGTTTGCTGGTTATGCGCACTGCATCGGCCAAAGCTTTATCGCCCGGGCGGTAATAAGGCACTAGTGGGAGTTTGCCGATTTTCATTTGTTGATAGGCGGTTAGGGTGGGCAAAATATTATCGGGGTTTTTGTGACACATGCAGCTGATTGCCACGCAATGGGTGGAATGTAAGTGCACAATGGCGCGGGCGGTTGGGCGTTCTTCGTAGACAGCTAGGTGGAAAAAGGCTTCTTTTGAGGGTTTATCGCCAGCTAGTAATGTCGCGCCATCTGGTGCGACATGGCTTATGCGGGCTGGGTCTAGATGGCCTAGTGAGCTGTTGGTGGGGGTGATGAGGAATGAGCCATCGTCTAGGCGTTGGGATAGATTGCCTGCGCTGCCATGGGCTAGTTGGCGATTGTATAGGATTTCGCCCACGCGGGTGATTTCATCGCGGGCTTTGGTGTTTTCACTCATTTGGACTGCCTTTTAACATTGTGACTGCGCGGGCGAAAAAATCATCGCCGCCGAAATTTCCTGATTTTAATGCTAGCGCGATTCCGCGTTGTTCGGCAATTAATATCGGCACGCCTGGGTCTATTTCTATGCCGATTTTTAGTGCGCCAAGATTTAGCGCTTGGCTGACTGCGCCTGAAGTTTCGCCGCCTGCTACGACCAGCCGCGTGACGCCATTGGCGACCAATTGTTTGGCGGTGTCGGCGAATAGGTTATCTAATTTTTCGGAGACTTGTTGTTTGCCGAATTTGGCTTGGATGGCGGTGACTTGTTGTGGGGTGCCTGATGAGTATATGAGAGGTTTATTGCCGAAATTGCTTTGGATGAAATCGCAAAAGGTGGTGACATTCATACTGCCATCCATGACTTTATTTATGTCTATTGCCAATGTTGGGTGGTTTTTTGCGTGTATTTCGACTTGTTTGAGCGTTGCGCCTGAGCATGAGCCAGCTAGAATGGCTTCGGGGCCGCTCATGGCGTATGGGGTTGGGGCGCTGCCTTTGGCTTTGCCTTGGGCGATGAAATTGGCGGGTAGGCCGATGGCGATGCCTGAGCCGCCTGTGAGTAGTTTTGCTGTCGCGGCGGCTTTGCCGAGAATGATTAGATCTTCATCGGTTGCGGCATCGCAAATGACTAATGTTTCGCCTTGTTCGGCGGCTGTGGCCAATGCGGCTTGCACGGCCTTTGTGCCTTGGCGGACGATGTTGCACGCCACTAGGCCGACAGTGTCTTGGCATTGTTGTTGTGTCCAGCGGCATAAATTGGCGTCTGTCATTGGGGTTTGCGGGTGGTTTTGCATGCCGCTTTCGTTGAGCAAGGTGTCATTTACAAATAGGTGGCCTTGGTGGACTGTGCGGCCAACTGTGGGGAATGCGGGGCAAACAATGACGCCTTTTACGCCTAATTTATGCGCTAGGGCTTCGCCGACTTGGCCGATATTGCCTGCGGGTGATGAATCGAATGTTGAGCAATATTTAAAGATGATTTGCTCGCAACCTTGTGCCAATAGCCACTCTAGGGCAGCTAGTGATTGTTCGATGGCTTCGGCTGAGGGGATGGAGCGGCTTTTTAGGGATACGACTCCGACTTCTACATCAGACGGGGCGTCATTATTGGGTATGTCGAAAAACTGTGAAACGACAAGCCCTGAATTTTCGCCCATGCCTTTGGCTAGGGTGTTGGCTATGTCACTTGCGCCTGTATAATCGTCGGCAATCACTCCAATTAACATTTTTTTGACCTCCTCAAAATAGATTTTTCATGGCTAGAACAGCTGCGTCTGGGGCTGATAGAACGGGGACTGAAACTGCGGCTTTGACCGCTTGCATGGCGCGCGATGTTGAAAAATGTGCGAGCATTATGGCGTCATACGCGGCGAATTTGGGTGCGGCTTCGCCGATGAGGCGATTGTGGGTTTCGGCATCGCCGCCTTTGAGGGCATCGATGGCATCTGGCACGACATAGACGTCTAATGTTGCGGTGCTGCCTTGCTCCGTTGCGAGTTGTTTAAATTCTTGTTGCATGGTTGGCACTGCGGGCGCAAAAGTTGCTAGCATGGCGATTTTATTGCCTGCTTTTAGTGCGGCTTTGAACATGGCTTCATTGGGTTTTAGCACTGGGATTGGTAAAATATCGGCCATGGTTTCGATAGCGGGGCCGAAGGCTGAACAGGTGACTAGAATGCCATCTGCGCCCATTGCGTGGCCATATTTGCCAAAGTTTACGAAACGCTGGCTTAGTTCTGGGCTTAATTCTGCGCCTTCTTTGGCGCGGTCGGCTGAGAGGCCGTCATCGAGCAGGTTGATGGCTTCGGCTTCTGGCCAGAGGCATGCCATTGAGCTTAAGATGGGATCCATTGCTACTGGGGTGGCGTGGAATAGGACGATACGTGGTTTGGTCATTTAAAAATCCAATCTCGAGGTTAGGCCGCCTGCTAAATAGGCGTTATGGGCGTATTCTGAGGTTAGGTGGTCGATGAATTTTTGGGCATTTTCTGGTTGTTTGGCGTCTGCAAATATGCCTGCTGAAAAATCTGTCCATAATTGTATGGCTTCGGGTAATGGGCCAACAATTGTGACGCCATCTACGGTCATTAGTTCGCTGATTTGTTGGATGGCTATGTCGGCATTGCCGTTCATAATTTGCTCAGCGGTAAAGCCTTCGGGGATTATTGTGGCTTTGGCGTTTACCTCATCGGCAATGCCTAGTTTTTTGATGGCTTCGGCAAAATATATACCGCTGGCGCCGCCGCGTGAATAGGCGACTGAGCGTGCTGCTAGCATGGCGGCTTTGAAAGCATCTGGGGTTGAGATGTCGGGTGATTGTGCGCCGTTTTTAACGGCTATGCCGATGCCTGCGCGGGCTACTTTTTGTACGCTGCTGGCTATGACATTGCCCTGCTCGACTAATTTTGCCATGGGTTTATCGATTAGAATTACGGCATCGGCTTTTTCTTGGTTTTCAATGCGGGTCATTAATACTGTGGTTGGGTTCCAGCTCACATCTGGCGTGATACCGTATTTTTTGGCGAATTCGGGTAGGATTTGGGCTTCTAGCGCCACTTTTACCGCTAAGGTGCTCATCACGGTCAGTTTCATGCTAATTTCCTTCATTTTTCAGTAAATAATCGGGATTTAAATCGGCTAGTGATTTCACGCCGATTAGAGCCATGTCGCGGTCAATTTCTTCGGTTAGAATATTGGCTGCGTGGGTGATGGCATCGGCACCGCCAATGGTGGCGGCGTATAGAAATGAGCGGCCTAGGAATGTGAAATCTGCACCTAAAGCCATGGCTTTTAGCACGTCTGTGCCGCGCCTGATGCCGCTGTCAATCATCACTTTCATATCGCCTTTATTGGCGACCGCTTCGGCCAATGTTTCCATCGGGCCAATGGTGCAATCGAGCTGGCGGCCACCATGGTTGGACATGATGACGCCATCGGCACCGCATTCTTTGGCGATGTGGGCATCTTCGGCTGACATTAAGCCTTTGACGACCAAATTGCCTTTCCAATTTTTGCGGATGGCTTCGACATGTTTCCACGATAATTCATCGCGGTGCGAAGTATTGCGCACCAGTTTTGACATCATTGGTGGGCCGCGGTCGGCATCTGTATTTTCGAAATGTGGAACACCATTTTGTATGAATGTGCGGGCGATGACGCCAAAAACCCAGCGGGGTGACAAGGCGCATTGCATGATCACTTTGGGGGTCATTTTAAGCGGCATTGAGAAGCCAGAACGGGTATTATGCTCGCGATTGCCAAGAATTGGGGTGTCGCCAGTGACGACTAAAGTTTGGCAGCCAGCTGCGGCTATGCGGTCGGTTAGGGCATCAATGCGTGGTTGATCTCCTGCTAAATAGGCTTGAAACCATGCGTCAGGGTTTTGGGTAAAAATATCTTCGTAACTAATTAAGGCTGATGCGCTGACAATCATTGGGATGTTGGTATGGGCAGCCGCGCGGGCTAATTCTATATCAGCACGGTAAGCCACGAAGGCAGCGCCGCCTAGGGGTGCGATGCCGAACGGGGCTGCGTATTTTTTGCCGAATAAATCTACGCTTTGATCACGACCTGAAACGTCTTTAAACATGCGCGGGATAAAACGGTATTTGGAGTAGGCATCGACTGAAGCTTGGATGCTGCGGCCTGTTTCGGCGCCGCCTTTTACGTAGAGGTGAATCATATTTGGCACGCGGCGTTTGGCGAGGCGCTCAAAATCATCCAATGCCAATAGGTCTGGGAATTTTTGTTTTAATTCAGACGGGTTTAGCATTCTCATCCTTAACTATACATTTTTGTAGCTGGTTTCATCAGCTAAACTAATCACATTTCTATTGATTATATCTTTGTCGCCTAAATTGCAATAATTATTATTGATATCTTTGTTAAATCTTATGTTGAAATAATTGTTGACAATTTTGTTCACTTGTCGTTAACATGTCGGCAATCTGTGAATTCTATGATCAGGAGGGTTTTAGAATTGCGCAGTCAAAATTTTTGGGAGAAATAATTATGAAAACCCTTTTAAAAGGTTTGGTCGCTGCTACCATTTTAAGCACGACTTTAGCCATTAGCAGTTTGGCCGCCGCGGTCGATTTACCTGCTACCATTCGTGTCATCGTGGCTTATAATGCTGGTGGTTCATCAGATACATTGGCGCGTGTGACCATTCCGCGTTGGGAAGCTGCACTTGAAGAAATCACTGGTCAATCGACCAATACGGTGATTGTTAACGCACCTGGTGCGGGCGGTGAAATTGGTTGGACACGCCTTTCACAAGCTGCTGGCGATGGCGGCACAATTGGTGTGATTAACTTACCTGCTGTGCCACTTGTTGAGCGCACACGTAATTCTGCTTATAAGCCTTGGCTTGAATCTTTTGCGCCAATTGCGGTGAATGTGATTGACCCGAACGTGGCTCGTTTGGCAAAAACATCTAAATATAAAACCATGCAAGAAGCCATTGATGCTGCAATCGCTAACCCCGGTTCTGTAACCGTGGGTGCTGATGGACCGTTATCTGATGACCATGCAGCTATGTATGCGATTGAAGAAGCCACTGGTGCAAAATTCACTTTCATTCCTTATTCAGGTTCATCTGCTGCTAACCGTGCGTTTATGGCTGGCGAAGTGGATATTGTGATTGGTAATGTATTTGATCATACGAAATCTGCCGAAGCGGCTGCTGAAGCTATGGTGTTATTGCCATCACGTTATGATTTTATTCCTGATGTACCGACTGCTGAAGAGCTGGTTGGCATTAAAGGCTTAGATCTTGGTTCAGTTCGTGGTTTTGCCGCTCCTGCTTCTATTGATCCAGAATTGCTAAAACTTTATCAAGATGCGTTTGCTATGGCTTATGCTGATGAAGCGTTTATTGCTGAAATGCGCGCTAAGAACCTAACGGTTGTTGATGCTCTGGTTGGCGACGCGTTTGGCCAAAAAATGGCCGATCAAGAAAAATTAGCTGATACATTATTCCCGCTATTCAAAGCTGGTGGATATGCTGAATAATCAGTTGTAAGTATATTTTAAAATGGGGATTGGCAGCAGTCCCCATTTTGCTTTGGGTTTAATGAAGGGCAATATATGGAACGCTTAAAAGGTAAAATTCCAGACTTAGTGGTCAGCATTCTGCTGCTTAGTATTGGTGTGATTGGTTTGGTTATGGCATTTGATTTTCCGACCAAATCGGGCAAATGGCCGATTATTGTGATGTCTATGTTGGTGTTTTTAATGGTGCTTTATTTGGCATCATTTTTGTATGGTTTGCGCCCTGAAGCTTCGTCTAGCGATAAACCAAGTGAACATGGTGAAGCCAATAAAATGCGCATTGTGTTTAATATTGGCATCATTACATTCTTTATCATTCTGGCGCCTTATTTGGGCTTATTTGTCACCACCGCGCTTTATTTATTCGCTCATATGTTATTTTTAGGGGTGCGGCCTGTGTGGCTGGTGGCGGTTTGTTCGTTGGGTAGCACAGCGGTTATTTACGGCTTTTTTGGCCATTTGCTGGGTGTATATTTGCCCGGCGCGTTATTATTTTAAGGTATCATCATGCTCGCAGACATTCTTAATGGCGCTTATATTGCCTTTCAACCCGCTAACTTATCTTATGCATTTATTGGTGCGGTGCTGGGCATATTGTTTGGCGCATTGCCCGGTGTATCGGCCACTTTGGGCATTGCATTGCTTATCCCCCTCACCTTTGGCATGGACCCTGTGCCTGCGCTTATCTTTTTAGGTTCGGTATATTGCGGGGCTATTTATGGCGGTTCGATTTCGGCCATTTTGTTGAATGTACCCGGCACGCCTGCGGCTGTGGCGACGATGATTGACGGCTATGCGATGACCAAACAAGGCAAAAGCGGTTTGGCACTTGGCTTGGCAACCGTGGCTTCGCTGGTTGGTGGGGTGGCATCGACTGTGGTTTTATTGGTGGCCGCGCCGACTGTGGCGCGTTATGCGCTGGAGATAAGGTCGGCAGAATTTTTCTGGATTGTGTTATTTGCTATGTCGACGGTTGGGGCGATTGGTGAAGGCTCGCCTGCTAAAGGCTTAATTGCGGGTGTTTTGGGCTTGGCTTTGGGTGCGGTTGGTGCGCATCAGCTTACGGGTAGCGTGCGTTATACATTTGGTGAATTGGCATTATATGAAGGACTCCCAGTCATTTCAGCCTTGGTTGGATTGTTTTCCATCAGCCAAGTGCTGACTTTGGCGGAGGGAAAAGGCATGGATGTGCATGTTGATATTCCTGATGTGGGTAAATTATGGCCTGGGAAGAAATTATTGTGGCGGTTGAAAGGCCATATGGCGCGTTCATCGCTGATTGGGGTTGTTGTGGGGCTGATACCCGGAGCGGGGGCAGACATTGCGGCGTTTATTGGGCGTACTGAGGCCAAAAGATTTGCCAAATATCCTGAAAAATTTGGCAAAGGTTCAGAGGAGGCCATTGTTGGGGCGGAGGCTGCCAATAACGCGGTGGTTGGTGGTAGTCTCATTCCCATGCTTACGTTGGGCATTCCCGGCAATTCGGTAACTGCGGCTTTGTTGGGTGGATTGCTGATTCATGGGCTTATCCCCGGGCCGACATTATTTACTGAAGCGCCTGATGTGCTTTATCCGTTTATTTTCTCGTTATTCATCGCCAATTTATTGTTTGCTGTGGTGGCCTTTGGGGGGCTGAAGTGGATTGCGAAAATTGTGCTGGTTCCGCAGGGTGTGATCGCGCCTGTTGTTGCCTCTTTGGCAGTTATTGGTGCATTTTCCTTCCGCCTTATTCCGTTTGATATGTGGATTATGTTTTCTATGGGGTTGTTGGGGTATTTGTTGCGTAAAGCTGATTATCCGCTGGCGCCGATTATTTTGGGACTTATTTTGGGGCCGTTGGCCGAAACCAATTTGGACCGTGTGCAAACTCTGGCTGGTGCGATCGATCTTAGTGTCATGGAATATTTCTTTCAACGGTGGATTACCATCATTTTGATGGTGTTGACAATCGCAACACTTGCTATATCTTTTCTACGGAATATCAAATTCCGCAAATCAATAAAGGACTAATTCATGGGTGCAATTTCGGCATCAATCGGCCGCGTGCAAGAAGTGGTGAAAGAGTTAGAAGAAGACATTGTGCTTGGCCGCATTTACCCGCGTGAGCGGTTGGTCGAAGAGCAGCTTGCTGAGCGGTTTAACATCAAACGCCATGTGGTGAGGCAGGCTCTGTTGGAGCTTGAAACATCTGGCCTTGTGGTGCGTAGCGCTGGCAAGGGTGTGGTGGTGGTTGAATATTCGGCCGAAGAAGTTGATGAACTTTATACTTTGCGCGGCATGCTTGAAACAGAAGCTGCTCGGATGATCCCCTACCCTGTTGATGACAATGAGATGGCCAAAATTGAAGCTTTGTCGCTTAAATATGCTGAAGCTGTTGAGCGGCTGGATATGCAGATGGTGATTCGCGCCAATAAACAATTTCACGAGACCATTTATGCATTGTGTAACAATCGGTTTTTGACGATGACCATTAATAGAATGGCGCAGCGCTCGAATTTAGTGCGGTTTTCTAGCTCGACCGATGCGGCGCATTTGGTGCGGGCGCGTGATGAGCATTTTGCCATTGTGACTGCCTTGAAAAGCAGCAATCGCGATGAATTGGCGGCGCTTTGTGTGGCGCATTTGCAACCATCTCGCAAACATTATGTCGAGCGGATTCGCCGCATTAAAGGTATATAAGCCGAAATCAATGAATGTTGTAAATGTAAATGGCATAGGGTTTTGCTTGATATCGGGAATTTAACTGGTAAATTGCAATGGCAATATATTGAACAAGAATCACTGTTTAGCAAGATGTCATGACCCAACCATATAACCGACTATTAAAAGCAAGAGCCATGGCGGGGTATCGCTCTGGCCGCGCTGCTGCTGCGGCCATTGGGGTTAAACCTGCAACTTATGCCTCGCATGAAAATGGCACACGAACGTTTAGCGTGCCTGATGCACAAAGTTATGCAGATTTTTTTAAAGTCTCGGCAGGTTGGTTGCTAACGGGTGAAGCGTTAGGTGGGAATGATTTTTTTGACAGCCGATTTGACACTCATCCCGAACCATCTGCAAGAACTGGCGGCCGTGAAAGGCTTATAGCGGATGTGACCGAAGCCCATATTTTAGATTTTGGTAAAAAAATGCTAGAGGTGGCTGCGCAGATTTTACCCGCAGCCGAAACTGACCAAGATGCTGGTTTACAGACAATTGGCGAAGTGGTTATTCATCGAATGTTAAATGATGATTACCCGCACGAGGCGGAGCAGTGGAGCATTGTTGCACAATGGAAATTACCCAAAGAATATATAGCTAAAAATTTAAAAATAACTTCGGATCAAGACGCCGCCATCATTGTGATGATTGACGACAATATGATGCCCACTTGTAAAATTGGGGATAAATTAATAGTTAATTTTTCACAAAAGAAATTCACGTCAGATGGTATGTATGTTTTTTTAGATGAAAATCTAGGGTTGCATATTCAGCGTGTTAAGCGTGTGAACCAATCTCAACTTGAAATATCCAACGACAATTCAACAGAAAATAGAAAACATCCGATAGGCATTGTGGATGAACAGAGAATAGAATTTGTGGGTTTGGTGCGCGGCAATATATCTACATTCTAAAAGCGATTACTGGCTTTCATTGTCAGGTGGAAAGGCGCGCTGGGCTAAATCTTTTGTGGTGAGGCTATGCTCGAATTTGCCATTTTGTAAAAAGCCGACGACTTGAGCAATTACCAATGGGTCTAACATCATGAGTGTATGGGTGACTGGCAGGATAATATGATCATTCATGCCCTCAATTTTTGTCGAGTTGACCGAAACTTTGCCATCATCTACACCGTCTAGAATATCTGAGAATATAGGGTTGAATGATTTATTGCCCGCTATGATTCCTAGCTCAAAATTTGCTGCGCCTAAATTATTGGGTATGCTGTCTTTGCCCGTACCCAATTGTTGGCCTGCGGGGCCGTTCATTTTTTGAAACATGTCCCAACCCTTAAATTCATCGATGATTTTGGAACCTTTATTGGGTGGCCCCATCATCACCACCCGCCCCATATTTGGAATTTGGTTATAGGCCAGCCACGCACGGGTTAGAATGCCGCCCATTGAATGAGTGACAAAGTTCACTTTATCGTCGCCACATTCCTTCACAGCCACGCCCACCTCTTTGGTAAGCTCTTCAATTGGGGCTCTGGTGGATGGATAATAATGATTGATTACATTATAGCCAATCGAGCTTAAGGTTTGCTCCAAAACAATTAATGATTTTTCAGTTCTGGCAAGGCCGTGCAGCAACACAACTGATTCATTTTTAACCGAATGAGGCGTGATGGATAGGATGTTGAAAATAAGTGATTGGATATATTTTTGCAAATCATTCATTGGCAACGTCTTTATAGCGGGTGTTAAAATGGGTTGGCAGCATCACACTACCAACCCATGGCTATAATTATAAGGCGGAGAAACCAATTATTTCAATTGTTTTCTCAAAAATTCGCCTAATTCGGTGTAAACAATCTTATTTTCTGGCATATGGGTGTAAACTAAAAACTCACCATGTGAGATACCTTCGTAAACATTCAAATCGGCAGTGCCGCCTGCGGCTCTGATCGCCCTATGTGCACGAATGGTTGTGCTTAACAATAAATCGCGCGTGCCTGATACCAATTGGGCGGGGGGGAAGGTCGAAAATCACCATAAACTGGGGAGATTAGTGGGTTTTTCATATCTTCTCCGCCAGCATACATAACGGCTTGCTGGCTTAACTCGCCTTCATAAACTGGTAAAATTCTATCAATGCCTTCATTGGTGAAATAGCTATCGCCAAGTTTTGCAACATCTGTCCAAGGTGTGCCACCAAAATATGCGGCGGGTGTGGCTATGCCATCCATTTTTAGTTTATGAATGGTGGCCATGGATAGGTTGCCGCCTGCTGAACTGCCGCCGATTGCCAGTGATGCCGGGTCGTAATCTTTGAGTAACTCCTTATAAACCGCCACAACTTCGTTGAGCGCAGTGGGATAAGGGTGCAAAGGAATGGTGCTGTAATCGATTGATATAGAACGTATCTTGCCATAATGCGAAACGCTCAAGGCTTCGAACGGAGCGGCATCTCCAAAGCCCATTGAAAAACCACCACCATGTGTATGCACAAACAGGCGGTTTTCATTTTCGGGCAAGATTTCGGATGGTGTGACCCAATAAACGGGAACGCCTGCAATTTCGGCTTTTTCGACTTTTACATTCCATTGTGCAGCAACGCCGTTGCCCATGGCCGCAAAACCAAGCGAACTTTCGACCGACATATCTACCCAGCCTTGCGTGGTTGCAGGTAAATGTTTGACGGTTGGGGGTTTTGGAGTTGCATTGACAGCATCATATAATTCTTGGCTGCCTTCGGTGGGTGGTGGCACAAGGCGGCTCACTGTCCATGCTTCTGCTGAAACAGTAATCGGCATGTCTATACTTAACAATATTGAAGTTGTTATTATGGTTTGTTTAAAAAACATCGACTTCTCCTCTATACTTTAGTTTGTTTTGCTGACACTAAAGAATTTGGAAATCTTGTCTACATTTATCTACAATTTGATTCTTAATGACTCCAAATTGTATTATTTATCCACAATTGACTACTATTCGCGTTTTATTTCATTGGCAAAAATGGCCTTCAGGCTGTCCGAATCTGCTTCGTCCCAGCCTTCTGGTGCGGTGACTTCTGCCCATGCGTCTATATAGCCATTGGGGCCATAAGTGTGGCCGTAGCCTAGTGGCGGGATGATGGCGGTTGCCATGTCTAGCAATAGTTGCACGAAGGTGACGATTGGGTACCAGCGCAATTCTGGCGATACATCGGGGCCGCGTTCGCCGATCATCCAATCGGGTTGTTTAAAGGCGGCTTCCATATCAAAGAATACGATGCCATCGCTGGCATGTTGGACATAAACAATGCGCATTTCGCCCCATTTTGCGCCTGCTATTTGCAATGCATTGGTTTCGCTGGTAAAGCGAACGATGGAGCTGTCGCCGATTTTTGGCAGCCAAGCTGGCGAGCCTGCATCGCGGGTATCGGTGAGTGAGCGCCAAATGCTATTGGCAAATGGAGGCCCTGCCCATAAGGCGCCATTTATTGGGTCTGAAAGCATGGTGATGAGATTGGCGGATAGCTCTGAGCCATGTGAGCCTAAGCTGAGGCCATTTAGGTATAATTTAGGGCGGGCGTTTTTGGGCAAATTTGTCCAGTGTTTATAAACCACGTTAAACAGGGCTTTGGCGGATTGGGCTGAGACTTCTGGCTCGGCTAACAGTGACAGCCAACTTGCTAAATAGGAATATTGCATCGAAACAATGGCGGTATCGCCCGCGTGCATATATTCTAACGTGTTGACTGACATGGGATCGACCCAACCTGTGCCTGTTGGGTTGGCGATGACCAATATTTTGCGTGAGAATGCATCCACTCTGAGCATTTCTTGCAGTGCCAATTCGGCGCGTTGTTGGGCGGTTGCGGCTGAATTTAGGCCAACATAAATTCTTAATGGCTGTTGGGCGGGTTGGGTGGTGAAAGCAGAAATTTGGGCTTGGGTTGGGCCTGAGATGACGAATTTTCGACCGAGGCGGCCTAAATCCGCCCATTTGACTATCGATTGAGCGCTGCCACTGGCTAGGTTTTCTGTCGGTGCTGTTTGGCCATCGGCGAATAATTTATCGGTTTTTTGAAAAGATGCATCTAAAATGTGTAAAACTGACTTGGCAATTACGCCGTTGAAAATATTGATGAGGAAAATTGCGATGAATAGTGGGCCGACAATTAGCACGACGCGGCGGGGTAGATATTTTTGTAGTTTTTTGTTGGCGTAGCTGGTTAATTCGTAAATATATTGCGATATGAGGATGAGTATAAACGCCAATGACAGGCCGATTAGCCCAACAATAATGGCATTGCTGGAGACCAGTGGTGGCATATCCATAAGCTCACGAATGCTGTTTTGCCACGCAACACTATGCCACAGGCAATAGATGAGGATGATGGCGACTAAGACGACGGTTAGCCTGCGCAAAAAACCTAACAATTTGGGTTTTGGTGGGGGTAATTCTAAAAACTGCCAAACCCAACGAATAAAAACGCCTGAACCATAGCCCAGAGCAAAACATAGGCCAGCTAAAATGCCTTGAAATAGAAAATCTCGCGGAATGAGCGAGGGAGTGAGTGATAAGGCGAAGAATAGGCTGCCGATTAAAACGCCCATAAAACTAAAATGGGTCACGCGATTTTTTAACCAATTAATGAGCTGCATTTTATCTCTCCATATATGGTTATTGGCGATTTTCTTGCATTGAGTCAAATTCTAGATGAGCGAATTCAACGCCTGCATTGTTAAATTCTAGCTTTATTTGTTCGGTAATTTCGGCTTTAACCGTGAAATGATCGCTGGTATTTACCCAGCAGCGCAGCAGCATGACCACTGAATATGGGCTCAATTGATTGACAATGACAAGAGGTTGTGGATCGGGTAGAACGCGGTCATTATTGTTAATAATGCTCATTAGTGTTTTGCGCGCAAGCTCGATGCTGGCTTGATAGGTGATGTTGATTTCAATGTCGATGCGCCGTTGTGGCTCGTGGCTATAATTAGTGATGGCTTTGCCCCAAATTTGTGAGTTTGGCACAAAAACATAGAGGCCATCTGGGGTTTTGAGCAATAGGTTAAACAGGCCTAATTCGGTTATTGTGCCTGCCGCGCCTGTGGCTACGATATAATCGCCAATTGACATGGGGCGCAAAATTATCATCATCACACCTGCTGCGACATTGGCAAGCATGCCACGCAGCCCCACCGCAATAGCCAATGCGGCGGCTCCCAAAACGGTTATTAGGGCAGTGGATTCAACACCCAGAACAATCAGCGCCAACATAGAGGTGACCACATAAATGCCATAGCGGGTGATTTGGGCAATGAATGGAGCCATGGTTTGATCGGCATCTTCACCTTGGGTCATGCGGTTTATGACCCGACGCGACATGAAACGCGCCGTCGCCCAACCCATTACCAGAATGATGATTACAATGATTATGGACAAGATGTGCACGACTGCCCATTCAGTCAGGATTGTTATTAATTCGCCAATTTGCATATCCCACCCCTAATTGCAATTCGCTATCGGCTTTTTGCGCCGTTTTGGTTGTTTTTCCTATGTAGACATAGGAGGATACTTACAATTGTGTCAAGGGGGTTGAGTATATTACAGGTAATTACTGATATAATTTGCTTTTATGAAGTATATTTTTGGTCAATCGCGCAGGTGTTTTAGTTCGTTTATACGTGTATTGGTGATGCGTTCTAAGCATTGATCGGCCATAGAAAATTCTAAAGATGTGCCCCAATATAAAAGGCCTTCGGCTTTGCAGGCTTGATCGCGATAAATGAGCCAGGCTTGTTGAGAGGCGATAAATTCGGCGCTATTGTCACCACTTTCGCCAAACGGGGTTGTCGAATGTTCGGTAAGCAGAGTGCGTATAAACTGGTAATGCTCAGCCATTTGGTTTTCTGCGGCGGCAAGCCTTAGCTCTGCGCAATCTCTGCTTTGGCTAAAGGTTGCGGGGCTTGCGCAATCGAGCGGCAGGTCTTCTGCATATGAAATGCTGGTTAGGCAGGTGAAGGCTATAAATAGAATAAATGTAAATTTCATGAGCTTATTCTACTTGTTTGGGTGAAATCATCAAGATAGGAAGTGCAATATATTGATGATTTTATAAATTGACCTCATCGCCATTGGGATGCACATAATGATAATAATCTAGGTTTTTAAGTTTGCTGGCGGCGGCTTTGTCTAAAATCACTGTGGTATATTCGTGCATTTGCAAGGCAGATGCGGGGCAATTGGCTGACATGGGGCCTTCTATCATATCGACCACCGCTTGGGCTTTGCTTTCGCCAGTGGCAATGAGAATGCAGTTTTTGGCTTCTAATATGGTTTTAATGCCCATGGTGATGGCATATTTGGGCACATCATCGATATGCTTAAAATATTTCATATTGGCCTCGCGGGTGCTTTTGGCTAGGGTTTTAAGGCGCGTGCGCGAGGCCAAGCTGGAGGCAGGCTCGTTAAAGCCGATGTGGCCATTTTTGCCAAGGCCAAGCAATATCGCATCTAAACCATTGGCTTGGTGGATGGCGTTTTCATAACGGTTGGCTTCGGCGGGCAAATCATCGCTCTGGCCATTGGGCAAATGGGTATTGTTGATGTTAATGTCTATGTGCTGAAACAGGTTTTCATTCATATAATAACGGTAAGAAGCAGGGTGTGTGCCTGCCAGACCGACATATTCATCTAAGTTAAAAGACTGCACATTGGCGTAGGAAAAATCGCCTGCTTTGAAAAACTCTATCATGTGATGATAGACTTTGAGCATGGTGCCGCCTGTGGCCAAACCCAAAACTGCATTTGGCTTATCAATGACAAATTGTTGCATGAAGAAGGCGGCTTTTTGCGCCGCTGAATTGGCGCTGTCGGTGATGAGTATTTTCATGTTCTACCTGATTTTTGCTGCGCTAACATGTAAAGCACATGTGTGGCTTTAACGTCAAGAGCATCAGGTGTGGAAAATAGAGATTTAAGCGCTGCATTGATGGTTTGTTTGGCATTGGTATCACTTGCTCTTGGGCTGCAAGAGGCTGAGCTAGAATGTAGGAGTGAGGCTGTGCGGGCTTGACTTAGTGTAAAGCCGGCAAATGTTGCCATATATTATGGCTTTAGGGGCTATATGTGACCAGACCATCAGCGCTCAGAAATTTGCTGAGCGCTGATGGTTTATTTTATTCGTGCGACAGCAACATTGTGCCTGCTGCGGTGTTTGAAATTGGGATGGTGTAATTGAAATGCAATTGCTCAACCTTGCCTGGCAAAGCGCCGCGCATGCCCATCCACATATTGAATTCTATGCCTTGTGCGCCCCCATTTTCAATGATGTCACGCACTGAGAATTTGAACAGATATTCTGGATCATTGACCAGTTTATCTAAGCACATAAGGTCGAATTCTTTATTGATATAACCAGCATTTTGGCCATCTAATTGATGCGAAAGGCCGCCTGTGCCGAAAATAACCACATCTAGGTCTTGATCGTAAGACTGGATGGCGCGGGCGATGGATTGGCCTAAATTATAACAACGTTTTGGCGATGGCATGGGGTGTAATTCGCAATTTATAATCACCGGAATGACTTTAATGCCGCCATAAGTTGGATCGTTAGGGAACATAAGCTGCATGGGCACTGTGAGGCCATGATCAACGCCTAATTCTTGGCAAATGGTGATGTCAAATTCATCTTCAACCAATGTGTTGCAAATGTGCCATGAAAGCTCTGGATCGCCTTTAATGGGCGGGATGGTGGCTAAGCCCCAACCTTCATCATAACTGATATATTCTTCGGCTGCACCGATGGAGAATGTGGGTTTTTTATCGAGGAAAAACTCTAGGCCATGATCGTTATAAAACACCACTGCGACATCAGGTTTTTTTTCTTTTAACCAGTTCCAAATAGGGATATGGCCATCGAAAAAGCCTTTCCAATACGGTTCTTGTTGTTGTTTTTTTGCGATTGCCAAACCAATGGCGGGAATGTGTGATGAGCCAACGGCTCCAATGATTTTAGCCATGATTATTTTCCTGCATCTACGAGTTTTTGCTTGAATTCTTCGAGGGTTAAGCCAGTTTGAAGTGCGCCAATGCCCTGCATATTTAATTTTAATATGCCTGCAAATTTGGCTAGATAATAAATACTACCACCCAGCTCTAACAAAGCGATTATATCACGGTCTTTAACTGCTTTTTTCTGCTCATCGGACAGTTTATATTTGGTGCAATATGCATTTTCATCAGCCGTGAATTCATTACGTGCGGATTCGTCATTAAATGAGTAGCACATTTTGTTTAAGCCATAACCCATACGAGATTTTTGACCATCAAACATAATTGTCCCTGGTATGGGGGTCTTATCGTCAAGATATGACATAATATTTATTCCCTTTGTTTATATTTATTCTAAATTGTATACATTATTATTCTAATAAAACATTTTATTTACGTTTTGGCAATGATATATGTCAAAAATGTATTCATTGTAACGTTTCAACCCCAATATAGTTTTAGAGGGTTATCTATCAATAATTTCTGCTGCAACTCGGTTGTTGGTGCAATATTCGGTATCATATCAACCAGTTGACCATCATCTGGCATGTGTGATTTCATATTGGGGTGTGGCCAATCTGTGCCCCATAATACACGATTGGGGAATTTTTCGACCAATAATTTTCCGAACGGCACGACATCACTATAGCTAGGTAATTTGCTATCTTGCGGCAGTTGCGCGGTTAAGCGCTCGGGGCATGTGACTTTTGTCCAGATTTTATCATTATTTTGCATCAAGCTGATGAATTGTTGGAAGTCTTCATGATCAACGCCTTTGGTGACATCTGGCCGCCCCATATGGTCAACCACAATTGTGGTATTCAACTCGGTTAAAAACGGGATGAGATCGGCCAAATCTGCCGCTTCGAAATAGACCACAATGTGCCAGCCAAGTTTTTTGACTTTCGCGGCAATGTTTAAAAAGGTGCTGCGCGGGGTGCTATCTACCAAGCGTTTGACAAAATTAAACCGCACTGCCCGTACGCCGACAGCGTGCATAGTTTTGAGCTCGGCATCGCTGATGTCGGGTTTGACGACAGCTACACCACGTGCCAAATCGCCCGCGGCTTCAAGTGCATCGAGCAAGGCTGAATTATCTGTGCCATGGCAGGAGGCCTGCACAATGACATTGCGACTGAAACCTAAATGATCGCGCAGCGCGAATAATTTGGCTTTTGACGCGTCACACGGCGTATATTTACGGTTGGGGTGAAATGGGAATTCGTTTGCAGGGCCAAAGACATGGCAATGCGCATCTACCGTACCAGCGGGTACACTAAATTTTGGTTTACATGGGCTGGCATGAAATGGCAGATAGTCTTTGTCCATAAATTGTCCTTTAATATTTCTAATTGAAGTGATATTTTTAGCTGAAGTATGTTTTTTAAGCGAAAATTTCGCCATCGAATAATTTGCGTGCGGTTCTGATGATGGCGGCATTTTCTACCTGACCTTGTGGATCTACATCTAGCACCACGCCCATAGCGCCTATCGGGTGTTCGATCGACATGGTCTTGCTATTGCCTTTAGGTATTGTGGCTAATTGATAAGCGGGGCTATTGGGCAATAGGCAGGCTGTCGCCACGCTCACTGCGCCTAACACGCCAATTGATGAATGGCAGCGGTGCGGAATGAATGTACGGGTTGAGATGCTGCCGCCATTGCGGGCTTTGCTGACCATGGTCATTTTTGGCACGGTTTTATCGGTCACATCGCCTAAATTCATCAGACGACCTGCTTGCAGGCGGATGCTTTCTAACTTGGTGCGTAGCTCATTATTATGCTCTAAAGTTTCGCGATTTTCATTGCCTGTTATGCCCATATCTTGGGCGCGCATGACCACAACTGGCATGCCGTTGTCGATGAGGGTGACTTGCACGCCATCAATTGTATCGACCTCATTGCCTGTTGGCAGTAATGCCCCGCAGCTAGAACCTGCTGTGTCTTTAAATGTAACGGGAATTGGGCTTGCAAGCCCAGGCACACCGTCTATTTGTGCCTGCCCTTGATATTGGACTTTGCCATTATTAACCGACACTTTTTCGATGGCGGTTTGACCTGTGTTTTGCATATAAATGGTTACATTTACATGACCATTTTTCACCTTTACCAAGCCGCGCTCGATGGCGAATGGCCCAACACCTGCGAGGATGTTGCCGCAATTTTGGGCATCGGTGACGATGGCTTTATCGACCATGACTTGCAGAAATAGATAATCAACATCAACGCCATCGCGGCCAGATTTTTGCACCACAGCGACTTTTGAGGTTAATGGGTCAGCGCCGCCCATGCCATTAATTTGCCGTTGGTCGGGCGAGCCCATAATGGCCAATAAAAATGCATCGCGCTCGGCTATATCGCTGGGTAAATCTTCGGCTAGAAAATAGCCGCCTTTGGATGTGCCACCGCGCATCCACATGCATCTGGTTGACAGCATTTTAGACATATTTGAGGCCTTTTTCTTTCAATCTAGGGCGCATGTTGTAAATGTCTAAGCCCAGTTCGCCATTGGCCATGCGTAGGCGTTTTTCTTCTTCGAATGCTACGCGCTCTAGTGATTTTTCTAGCACATCGGCGGCTTCTTCGCGGCGCACCACGCAGACGCCATCATCATCAGCGACAATGATGTCGCCAGCATTGATGATCTCATTGGCACAAGCCAGAGGTATATTGACCGAACCTAGGGTTTCTTTAATGGTGCCTTGGGCAAAAATGTTTTTTGACCAGACGGGGAAATTCATTTGTTGCAGATCGCGCGTGTCGCGT
This sequence comes from Alphaproteobacteria bacterium, assembly GCA_002400495.2. Classification (GTDB taxonomy): domain Bacteria; phylum Pseudomonadota; class Alphaproteobacteria; order Rhizobiales; family OSC116; genus OCS116. The sequence continues at coordinate 31,799 of NVQL02000013.1, forward strand.
ACGCCGCCTTCGATGATGAGGCCGATCACGCCGCGTGATTGGGCTGAGGTGGCTAATAAATCGCCGAAAAAGCCGAAATTAGAAGGTGAAGTGGGGGCGAAAACCATGACGTCGCCTTTTTGGCATTGCTCAACCGCGACATGCATCATCCAATTGTCGCCTGCCGCGCCAGATATGGTGATGGCGCTGCCTGCTATTGAGCAACCGCTATATATAGGGCGCATATAATCGGCAAGCAGGCCTCGTCTACCTTGGCTTTCATGCACAGTGGCGACGCCGCATTTAGCGAGGCCATCAATGATTTTTTGGTCGGCGCGTTCAATTTTTTGTACAACTATATTGTGGCTCATATTTTCTCACCTTAAACTTTTAAGCGGCTGAATACCTTACGGGCATTGCCTTCAAATATTTTAAATTTATCCTCATCGCTCAAATTACTATTGTCGATATAGCGTTTGGTGTCATCATAATAATGGCCAGATTCTGGGTCTATACCGCGTACCGCACCGATCATTTCTGAGGCAAACAAAATATTATCGGCAGGAACGATGTCGAGTAAGAGGTCAATGCCGCGCTGATGATAGACACAGGTGTCGAAATAGATGTTTTTGAGTGCTGATTTATCCAAGGTTTCAAAGCCTTTGTCTTGCATCAAGCCGCGGAAACGACCCCAGTGATAAGGCACAGCACCGCCGCCATGTGGGATGATGATTTTAAGCTCGGGGAAATCTTTGAACACATCGGACATAATTAATTGTTGGAATGCTGTGGTATCGGCGCCTAGATAATGTGAGCCTGTGGTGTGGAAACTGTCGTTGCAGCAAAAGCTGACATGCACCATGGCGGGAATGTCTAATTCGACCATTTTTTCGTAAATTGGGTAGTAAGCCTTATCGCCTAATGGTTTGTCTTTCCAATGGCCGCCTGTGGTGTCGGGGTTTAGATTGATGCCGATAAAGTCCATTTGTTCGACACAGCGGATGATTTCTGGCACTGACTTTGCGGGGTCGGTATTGGGTGATTGCGGCAATTGCGCAACGGGGGCAAAATTATTGGGGTAGAGATCGCACACTCGTTTGATCAGCTCATTTTGATGCTCTGTCCAAAAACGGCTGGTATGTTCGTTGCCGATGTGATGACCCATCCAAGATGCACGTGGCGAGAAAATGGTTAAATCTGTGCCACGTTCGCGTTGTAATTTTAATTGGTTGTTTTCTATCGAATCGCGGATCTCGTCATCACTTATAATGACGCTGCCTTTTTCGCCGACAAAATTGGGGTCTTTGGCGACATCGGCTTTTTGTTGATCGCGATAGGCGCCAACGGCAGGTGGGGTGGTGGTATAATGGCCGTGACAGTCAATAATCATAAAGTAATGCCTTTGAAATCTAATGAATTGCGAGGAGTATCTGCTAAAAGGCAATTTGAAGCCATTTCATTTTCAGTTTTAGGTATTGAATTTTGAGAACGCGGTTATATTATTTACTTTATGTGAATTATCATTTAAAAACTAAAAATGAATTTTGAAACACCAAATATTAGACATTTACGGGTTTTCCTGCAAGTAATTGCCACTAAATCCATTAGCAAAGCTTCAAAAATAGTTTTTTTGTCGCAACCTGCCATCACGCAGGCTATATCTAAATTAGAAGGCATGCTAAAAACCACTTTGTTTGAACGGCGTAATAATGGCATGTATGTCACCCCATCGGGCGCGGCTTACGCGCACCGTGTCGAGCGGGCGCTGAATATTATTTCAGATGGTACAAAGGCCGCCATTCGGGCGGGTGTTCACAAAGACGAAACACAAAGAGATGGCAATGGCTCGACAGGTCATTCGTTACAAATGCTGACCACGACGCAATTGCGCGCGTTAATTGCGGTGAGTGAAACCCAGAATTTTAGTTTGGCGGGGCGCAATATTGGCATCTCGCAATCTAGTTTGCATCGCTCGGCACGCGAGCTTGAGAGCCAAATTGGTGTGGTGTTTTTTGAAAAAACTCTGACTGGTATTAACATCAGCAAAGCCGCGCAGATTTTGGCCAGAGCGTCTAAACTGGCATTTGCCGAAATTTCGCAAGGCCAAGATGAGGTCAACTCATTGCACAATCGCGAGGTTGGCATTATTAATATTGGCTGCATGCCGTTGGCGCGGACATCGATTGTGCCGTGTGCCATCAACCAATTTTCGCAAAAATATCCTGATTTTAGCTTTCGGGTTGGTGATGGCTCTTATGATGATTTGCTGTCACATTTACGCCATGGCGATTTTGATATGTTAATTGGTGCGCTGCGTTTTCCAATACCCAGTGATGATGTGGTGCAGGAAAAATTATTCAGCTCATCTATTTGCATTGTGGCGCGGGCTGACCATCCACTTTGCCGAAAAGTGGAAGTGACGACAGAAGAATTGGCGCAATATTCTTGGGTGGTGCCACCCAAAGCCACGCCATCGCATGATATTTTTAAAAGCATATTTTCTGGCGTTGCTGAGATCCCTAAAAACCTAGTTGAAACCAGTTCGCAAATATTAATGCGGACATTATTGTTGGATAGTGACCGCATTGGCATTATTTCGGTTGAGCAAATTCAGCATGAATTGGACAATGGGTTATTGAAAAAAATACCTTTTGAGATTGAACAAGGCTCTCGGCCGATTGGCATGACATTGCGAAAATCTTGGGAGCCGACCAAAACCCAGAGATTTTTTATTGAAAATTTAAGACAAAGTGGCCTTGCGCTGAACGGATAATCCCAAACCGCATTGCCTAATGGAGACTGATATTATGCCTGCTCTGCCCGACATTATATTTATAGGTTTTGGCGAAGCCGCCAGTGCTTTTGCCAAAGGTTGGCGCGGCGCGGGCTTGAGGCCAGCGATTAAAGCCTTTGATGTGAAAACTGATGACGCGGCGCTTAAAGGTGCCAAGCTTGCTGATTATAAAACTCAGAATGTTGAAGGTTGTCTTGAGATCAAGGATGGCATTACTGGCGCGACGGTTATATTTAGCATGGTGACGGCTGACCAAGCGGCGAAGGCTGCCGCAGACTCCGCATTATATATAGAGCAAGGCCAATATTATTTTGATTGCAATAGCTGTGCGCCAGAAACCAAGAAGATAAATGCGCGGCTGATTAATGCGGCGGGTGGGCGATATGTTGATGTGGCGGTGATGGCGCCTGTTTACCCCAATATGCACCATGCACCCTTGCTGATATGCGGCGAATATGCTGATGAAGCGTTGGAGATTTTTGATCGGTTGGACATGAAAGCTCAGATTGTAGAGGGCGACATTGGACAAGCTTCATCGATTAAAATGGTGCGCTCAATTATGATAAAAGGGCTTGAGGCGTTGAATGCTGAATGCTTGCTTGCGGCGCGTAAATTGGGCATTGATGAGACGATTCTAACCTCGTTGGAAAAGAGTTTTCCTGAATTTGGGTGGCATGAGCGTTCGGGCTATATGTTGGAGCGGATGATGCAACATGGCATAAGACGTGCAGCTGAAATGCGTGAAGTGGCGCTGACTGTTGAGCATTTGGGGTTGAATAACAGCATGGCTAAGGCCACGGTTGAATGGCAGCAACTTATTGGCGATATGAAATTACAAGCGACAAATGAAGAATTTGAACCGCTTGCCGACGAGATTTTAGAAAAATTAGGAGATAGAAAATGAGAGTATGTGTAGCGGGCGCTTATGGTGCATTTGGCATTAAACATTTGGATGCGATTGCGGCGATTGATGGCGTGACGGTGACCTCTGTGGTTGGGCGTAATGCCGAACGGGTTGCGGCTTTGGCGGCTGAACGTGGCATTGGGCACGCGACAACTGAGCTGAGTGAAGCTTTGGCGCGTGATGATGTTGATGGGGTGATATTGGCCACGCCGACCCAAATGCACACGGCGCAGGCTATAGAATGCATGCAAGCGGGCAAACATGTGATGGTTGAAATTCCGATGGCGGATAACCTTGCTGACAGCAAGCGTTTGGTTGCGGTGCAAGCTGAAACGGGGCTGGTGGCAATGGCGGGGCATACCAGACGGTTTAACCCGAGCCATCAATATATTCGCAATAAAATCGAAGCGGGTGAGCTAAAAATCCAGCAGATGGATGTGCAGACTTATTTCTTCCGCCGCACGAATACCAATGCCAAGGGCGAAGCGCGGTCTTGGACTGACCATTTGTTATGGCATCATGCTTGCCATACGATTGATTTGTTTCAATATCAAACGGGGCAAGAAGCCACTCAGGTGCAAGCTATGCAGGGGCCGATTCATCCAACATTGGGCATTGCCTTGGATATGAGCATTGGGTTAAAAGTGGCTGATGGGGCGCTTTGTACTTTGTCGCTCTCGTTTAATAATAATGGGCCATTTGGTACGTTTTTTAGGTATATTTGTGATAATGGCACTTATTTGGCGCGTTATGATGATTTATATGATGGCAATGATGAGAAGATTGATGTGTCTAATGTTGCGGTGTCGATGAATGGCATTGAGCTGCAAGATAGAGAATTTTTTGACGCGATACGCGAAGGCCGTGAGCCAAACTCGAGCGTGGCGCAGGTTTTGGGCGCGATGAACACATTGGACAGGTTGGAGCGATGCCTGAATGAGGGGGAATAAAATGACCAGACGTAAAATTGGTGAATTTGAGGTTGCGGCCATTGGGGTTGGTTGTATGAATTTATCGCACGCTTATGGCACGCCGCCAGATGCGGCGACAGGTGAGCGGTTTTTGAATGAAGCGCTCGATATGGGTTATGATTTTTTTGACACTGCGACCATTTATGGCAGTGGTAAAAATGAAACTCTGGTTGGCAATGCGTTAAAATCGCGGCGTGATGAATATATGTTGTGCAGCAAAGGCGGCATGTATATTGACGATGATGGCAAACGCATTATTAGCAGCCGCCCTGAGAGTTTGCGCAAGAATGTTGAAGACAGCTTGCGCCGCCTGCAAGTTGAGGTGATTGACCTTTATTACTTGCATCGGCTGGATAGAAATACACCGATTGAAGAGAGTATTGGCGCGATGGCTGATATGATGAAAGAAGGCAAAATTCGGGGCATTGGTTTGTCGGAAGTTTCGGCCATCACATTGCGCAAAGCGCATGCTGAACACCCGATTGCGGCGATACAAAGTGAATATTCTTTATGGACGCGTAATCCTGAAATTGCAGTGCTTGAGGCCTGCAAAGATTTGGGCACGGCGTTTGTGGCATTTAGCCCCAATGCGCGGGCGTTTTTGACGGGTAAATTGGCTGGATTGCACGAGCTTGAAGATGGTGATTTACGCCATGGTATGCCACGGTTTAATACTGAAAATTACCCGAAAAATTTAGCTTTATTGGATAAGGTGAAACAGGTAGCTGACAGCGAAGGTTGCACATTGGCGCAGTTGGCCAATGCGTGGGTGGTTCAGCAGAGTGAGTGTATTGTGTCTATCCCCGGCACCCAAAATCTTGAGCATTTGGCTGAAAATTTTAGTGCATTGAAGGTGACTTTAAGCGCGGATGGTTTGGCCAAGTTAGACGAGATTATGACACCATCGGCCATTGCAGGGCCGCGCTATAACGCGACCGTGCAATTGGATATTGATACCGAAGAGTTTTAGGGCCAAACGATGAAAATATTAGCCATTTCGGGCAGCATGCGTAAAGCCTCTACCAATACAGCATTGTTGCGCGAAATGGCTAAGCGCGCGGGCGCCACAATAGAAATAGATCTATTAGAAGACATAGATAAATTGCCGATATTTTCTCAAGATTTAGAAGGTGATGAAACTCCTGAATTGGTATCAAAATTTGCTCAAAAAATAGCTGATGCTGATGGGTTGATTTTCGCTAGCCCTGAATATGTGCATGCACTGCCGGGCGGCCTTAAAAATGCAATAGATTGGCTTGTGTCTCGCCATGAAGTGATCGACAAACCCATCGTTTTGATGCATGCCTCATTTGGTGGCGAAGACTTACTTTATACGTTACGAAAAGTGCTGGGTACAATATCAGTTAATTTTGCTCCGCAAATATTTGCTCAATTTAACTTAAGATCTATGAGCATTGATGATATAGGCACGTTTTTTTCTGACACAAAAAACGCCAACGAATTGCAGAATTTTATAGAAGAATTCCAGGCTCACATATTTAACACCCAAGCAAATTAGTTTGAGTGTTAAATTTAAACTATATCCAATATTAGCCGCTTAACAAATCGCCAATGCGGTCGACGGCTTTGTTGATATTTTCGATGCTGTTGGCATAGGAAAGTCTGATATAGCCTTCGCCGTATGAGCCGAAACTAGTGCCCGGAATGGTGGCAACGCCTGCCTCTTCTAGGATGCGGCTTTGTAGGGTGGCGCTGTCCATGCCTGTGCCTGTGATGTTGGGGAATACATAGAATGCGCCGCTTGGGTCGTGGCATTTAAAGCCTGGTAGCTCGTTAAGGCGCGGGACGATGACTTTGCGTCTTTCATCGAAGGTTTTGAACATGGCTTCGACTTCGTCTTGTGAGCCTGTTAGGGCTTCTAGGCCTGCATATTGGGTGGGGGCGTTGACGCAAGAATGCACGTTAACTGCAAGGCGGGTGGCGTGGTCGATCAGCGTATCTGGCCATAGGCCATAGCCTAAACGCAGGCCTGCCATGGCGTAGGTTTTGCTCCAACCATCAAGCAAAATAACTCGATCTCGGACTGATTCATATTCTAATGGCGAGGCGTGTTCGTTGCCGTCATATAACATGCGGCCATAAATTTCATCGCTTAAAATATACAGGTCTGGGTAATCATCTAAGCCTTTGATGAGTTTTTCGAGCTCTGAGCGCGGGGTAAAACCACCTGTTGGGTTGGCGGGTGAGTTTAGAATTAGCAAGCGTGAATTTGGAGTTAGGCGTTCTAGAATGTCATCGGCGCTGAAGGCGAAATTGTTTTTTTCTAAAATCGGGATGGCAACGGCTTTGGCGCCGCCGTAATTGATTAAGGATTCATAGATGGGAAAGCCCGGGTTGGGGTAGAGGATCTCGGCACCTGGCTCGGCAAATAATTGAATGGCGAAAAACATGGTGACTTTACCACCCGGCACAACCAGTACATTTTCAGCTGAGACTTTGACGCCGCGGCGTTTTTCGATATCTGCTGCTACGGCTTCGCGCAATGGCAAAATGCCTTTGGCGGGTGTGTAGCTGTGCATGCCATCGCGAAAGGCTTTTACGGCGGCTTCGACAATGCTGTCTGGCGCTCTGAAATCTGATTGACCGATGGATAGGTCAATAATGTCCTTACCTTCGGCGCGCAATTGTTGGGCGCGAGCCATTACATCAAATGCAGTTTCGGTGCCTAGGCGTGATATTGCTTGTGCTAATTTCATATAATTCCCCTTTTAATTGAGTGGATTATATGGGTAGTGGTTGCGCAATCAAGCCTTATTTTGGGTTTTTTTGACCTGATTTGTATATTGTATGACGTCCAGAATATCTAGCAACAGGCTGATTGATGAAATGATAAGCGAGGCCAAAAGCCAATAACCGAATGCGCCGATTACGGCTGTGGTGAGTAAGGTATGGGCTTGTAGGTAAATCATCAGAATCCACGGGGCGTGCATCATGCCTAGAAACTTGTTAAAGCCGACAGCTTTGACGATGAAATAGGCAATCGGCCCAGCGATGAGGATGCCTAAAAAAGTGATTTGCGCCACGACATGCTCGAAAAACCAAAGAGGCATGATGCCATTGACCACGATCATCAGCGCCATCCATAATTTAACCCAAAGCGGCATGGCCATAAAGCCCTGCCATAATTCACGTAATGTTTGCATATCGCGTTCCCTTTAAAGCTTACATTTAAAGATAGAACATATGAACTTAATTACAAGCGGCTAGAGTGTGCAGCTTGTTTGTTGCATGCCTGTTGCTTCGAGTGATGAGATGATTTTTGATAGAGCCAATTTTAAATCGGCCGAAGCGATTTGATCGCTGCTTAACGTTTCTTCTAGCGTGGAAAGATCGTGCGAGGCCGCAGACATGGATGCCATGACCATTTCCTTGCCATCATTAAATGCAAGTTGATAGACAGTGAAAGCGACCGAAAACACGGCAATAATTTCGACAAATAAGCGCCAGAATTTGGCAATGGTGGTGTATAGCATATCTCTCTCCCGTATTAACATTATCATTGGGCAGGCGGGAGTAAATAGCAAAACAAAATCTGTTGACTTGGGCGTGATTAGGATCCATACACTTATGTATGTTATTTTTAATTATCGGCGCGGCTTTAAGCGCAATTGCCAGCTTGGCACATATTGGGTGCATTATATTTGGTGCGCAATGGTATCTGTTTTTTGGCGCGGGCGAGCGCATGGCAAAATGGGCGGATGAAGGCAATGTGAAGCATGTCATCATCACCCTGCCAATTGTTGTGATTTTGGCAATATGGAGTGCTTATGCCTTGTCGGGCGCTGGGGTTGTTTTGACGTTGCCATTGTTAAAATGGGTGTTGGTTGGCATTGCTGGCGTTTATATAATTCGTGGCGTTTACGGGTTTTATTTTGTGCTCAGGCCGCACGGTGAAAATAGTGCAAAATTCTGGTTTTATAGTTCAGTTATTTGTTTAGGCTTTGGCATTGTGCATTTAATTGGGCTGTTGCAGGTATGGCAAAACATATGACGCTATGTCCTCTGGCAGAGTGTGATCGAAGCCTTTTAAAAATATTTCTTTTGTTGGGGTAAGTGGTTCCAACGCGGCTAAAGGAACTTCAATTCCAGTATCAAATTCAGCTCTAAATATTGTTGTCGGAATATCTTTGCAAGTGACATTGCCAACAAAATCACCCTCATGCGGCATAAATGCTAAAACCTGTTTTGGCTGCACAATGCCATGGGTGATGGCACTGATCGAAACCATCGCGCCACCAGAAAATCCTGCCAATGTGACGTTGTTTTCATCAATATTTATATGCTGTTTTATGAGCTCAAAAGCCTGTTTTATGACTTGACGATTTTGGGGATAATGACCTGTCCAAAAATAGCCATCAGTGCAAAACAGTTGCGGCGATTGCAAATAAGCAACGGCAAAACCTGAGGCTAAATATGGGCTTGCAGGCCAAAGCTCGGCGATTGATTCATTTAACTGACCGTCGCCATGCAAGATAAGTAAAATTTCGCCATTAAAACGGGCAGTTGGCATGTATAGTTTAAGTTCTGATTCAGTGTTTTTTCGCAACTTATTCAGTGCTTGTTCGGCTTGTTGGCGCAAAGCTGCGAATGCTGGAAGCTGTTTTATGCCCTGATAATAACCCTCATTATGCATGGGGAAAAATATATTTTTACCTGCTGCTTCAAGTAGTTCCGCCATTTCCTTATCAGGTTGATTCAGTTTGTTATAAACCCAAGCGCAATAACCGTAATTTTCAGCATTACGATCTGGCATGGTCTGCTTCATCTGGTTGAGCAAATCTAGCGCTTCGTCATAGCGCCCCTCTCCCACTAAATCATCGACCTGTTTATCCAATATTCGGTAGGACGAAATTTCTAAATTATGGGGCGGTTGATTTAATATGAATTTCATTTTAAGCTCGTAGAAAAATAAATTATAAAACATGAGATTTTTAAATGATACAATCATTAATGGATAAATGCCACACACATTTTTACCAACATAAAAACGTTTCGGCAGCGGAATTATTTACAAAGATAAGTGAATTTTGTGAAGCCAATGGAGTTGATATTGATAGGTATGGCGAAGGCGAATTTATTCAAAAGTTCGAGCAGAAAATTGCTGACCTTTTGGGATTTGAGAAGGCGGTTTTTTTTGCTACGGGCACTATGGCGCAATCGACCGCATTGCAAATTGCTTGCGACAAACGCCGCAACCATATTGTCGCCATGCACCCAAGTTGTCACATATTCAAACATGAGCGGCAAGGCTATCAAATTTACAATCGGTTTAAAATATTGCCATTGGGTACAGCTTATGCGACTTGGAATAAAGCTGATTTAGAAGCTTGGCCTGATGAGATTTCGGCCTGTGTTTATGAATTGCCGATGCGGGTTTTGGGTGGACAATTGCCAAGTTGGGACGAGCTGCAAGAGTTGAAAGAGCATTGTGCTGAGCAGGATATTCATTTTCATATGGATGGCGCGCGGCTGTGGGAAGCTGCTGCTTATTATGGCAAAAGCTATGCGCAGATTGCTGCGGGTTTTGACAGCGTCTATGTGTCTTTATATAAAGGCGTTGGCGGCTTGGGTGGCTCGATGTTGCTGGGTGATGAAAAGATGATTGATATGGCAACTGTGGCGCTACAACGCCAGGGCGCTAACCTCTACACCCGCCTGCCCTATATTGCCTCGGCAGCGATGAATTTTGATGACAAAATTGCGCTGATGCCGCGATATTTTGAACGCACAAAGCAAATATATAAAATGCTGGCAGGCTATGAAAAGATAAAACTCAACCCGCCCGCACCGCAGGCCAACATGTTCCACATGCATTTGCCAGTGAGCAGCGAAAGAGCCACCGAAATACGTGATAAAATTGCTGAACAATATGGCGTTTGGATGTTTGGCGGGGTTGAAGATACCGAACTTGAAAATAACTGTAAACGCGAATGGTATGTTGGCGATGCGCTGTTAAACCTGCCAGATGATGAGTTTTTGAAAGTAATGGATTATTTCTATCAAGAATTAACCATATTATCGGCTTGATTTACATAAAGTTTTCAACAGAGATGAGACTGAATCAGTATTTCCCCTAGGTAAGGTGTGTACAAATCAAGAATCTTGCGTGAATTGCTTTGTTTAGAAAGGAATAACCTTAATATGCTGTTTTTACGATTATTTATTGTAGAATAACTCCAATACAGGTCTTTAAATTTAAAAGTTAACCATAAAACCCATAGATATTCACCCTATTATCACTTTTTGGCGATGCCTGAAAAAAGCCTTTGACAAGTTTATCCAATACATTCCAATGGCTTATGGATACATAAATGTTTTTGATATTTTATCTCAATAGCCATTGATCGCGGTGCAGTTATCCTTTACCGTCTAGCCATCTGTTGAGTGTGCCCCAAGGAGGGCGGCATTTTGGCCGAGAATTGATTTTCAATGAAAACAATCAAATTAAATAATGTTCTTAGGGAGAAAGATTATGACAATATTAAAAACTAAATTTAGCAAGGGTGCAGCGATTGCATTGCTTGCAGGTGCCACGGCACTGACATCATTTAGCGCATATGCTGCTTCACCAATGGCTGGCGAAACTTTAGCTGCTGACCAAACATATACATATCGTATGCTTGATGGTTTTCCATCACTTGACCCACAATTGGTTGAAGATGTATCTGGTTCAGATGCCGCTCGTGATTTGTTTGAAGGCCTGATGAACCAAGATGCCGATGGCAATCTTATCCCAGGTGTTGCGCTTAGCTATGAAGCGACTGAAGGCAATACAGTTTACACATTTAAACTTCGCCAGTCTAACTGGTCTAACGGTGACGCTGTAACTGCCAATGATTTTGTTTATGCTTGGCGTCGTGCTGCTGATCCTAAGACAGCTTCTCCATACCAATGGTATATGGATCTTATGTCCATCAAAAACGTTGCTGCGGTGATCAAAGGCGATATGGACCCATCTGAGCTAGGTATTGAAGCGCTTGATGATTATACATTACAAGTGACGCTTTCTGCAGCTCTGCCATATTTTGCTGATATGACCGCTCATACAACCACTTTCCCAACACATCAAGCGACTGTTGAAGAATTTGGTAATGAATGGACAAGACCTGAAAACATGGTTGGCAATGGTGCTTATAAATTGACCGAATGGGTATTGAAAGAGCGTACAACACGCGTACGTAATACTGAATATTGGGACAATGAGAATACAATTCTTGATACCGTTATTTCTATGGTGATTAGCGACGAAAATGTTGCGCTCACTCGTTATCTTGCTGGTGAATTAGATAAAACTGAAGTGCCTGCTGGTCAATATCCTGCACTTAAAGAATCTAACCCTGCTGAAACTTTCTCATTCCCACGCCTATGTAGCTATTATTATACATTTAACTTGTCTGATACTGGCCCTGAAGCGTTTAAAGATCAAAGAGTTCGTCATGCGCTTTCATATGCGATTGATCGTAACGTGATCTCTGAGCAAGTGCTTAAAGGTGGTCAATATCCAGCTTATACATTCACTCCGGGCGCAACTGCTGGCTTTGAAGTGCCTACCGTGCCATATGGTACATGGACACAAGCTGAACGTGATGCCAAAGCTGTGGAATTACTAGCTGAAGCTGGTTACACTAAAGACAACCCACTTAAGTTCAACATGCTTTACAACACATCAGAAGCGCATAAGAAAATTGCGGTTGTGATGAGCCAAATGTGGAAGCAAAAATTGGGTGTTGAAGCGACACTTGCCAACCAAGAATGGAAAACATTCCTTGAAGTGCGCGGCAAGCAAGACTTTGAAATGGCACGTGGTGCTTGGTGTGGTGATTATAACGAAGCCTCTACATTCCTTGACCTATTGACAACCGAGTCTGGTTACAATGATGGTAAATGGAGCAATGCACGGGTTGACGAGCTTATGGCATCTGCCAAAACGAGCTCTAATGCTGGTGTAAACTATACTGAAGTTGAGCAAATTATGGCGGCTGAAATGCCGGTTATTCCTGTGTATCATTATACAGGTGTACTCATGATTAATGAGCAACTAAAAGGCTGGCCTTTAAGTAATGTTCAACAAAAATTCTATAGCCGTAACTTCTATAAAGTTGCTAAATAGTCTTATGAATGAGGAGCATCGTGCCATTGTGCACGGTGCTTCACTTTTTTCTTACGAAATTTCATGCTAAATTTGATTGTCCTTAACGAGCGCATTTGCCAATGTGAAGGATATGTCTAAAGGCAAGTTTAATGTTAAAATTTATAGTGAAACGTGTTGCTTCGTCAATACCCACTCTTCTCTTACTCATCCTTTTTTCCTTTGTTATGATGCGCCTTGCGCCTGGTGGCCCGTTTACATCGGAGCGCGCTTTGCCTGTTGAAGTTTTGGCAAATATCAATGCTAAATATGGCCTTGATCAGCCTTGGCACATTCAATTGTGGCGTTATATTGAAGGTTTGATTTTCCATTTAGACCTTGGCCCTTCGTTTAAATATAAAGACCGATCGGTTAATGACATCATTGCACAAGGTTTTCCTGTGACCATGACATATGGCTTGTGGTCGTTTGCAGTTGCGGTTGTTGTTGGTATGTCACTTGGCATTATGGCGGCTGTTAAACATAATACATGGCTTGATTATATTGCGGTTGGCATATCGATTGGCGCACAAGTGTTGCCTAACTTTATTATGGCACCGATATTGGTGATTGTCTTCACTTTGTGGTTAGAATTGCTACCCGGTGGCGGGTGGAATGGCGGCCAATGGAACCATGTCATCATGCCAGTTATTGCTTTATCGACCAGTTATATGGCATCCATCGCACGGCTCACCCGTGGTTCGATGCTCGAAGTGCTGAACTCGAATTATATCCGCACCGCCAAAGCCAAAGGCTTGCCGATGCGCACCATTATATTCCGCCATGCGATCAAACCTTCTTTGTTGCCCGTTATGTCTTATCTTGGCCCCGCATTTGTGGGCATGGTAACAGGCAGTGTGGTGATTGACATTTATTTCAGCACTGGTGGTATGGGGCAGTTTTTTGTTGATGCTGCGCTTAGCCGTGATTATTCATTATTAATGGGCATCACCGTTTTATTTGGCGCGATGACTATTTTGTTCAGCACCATTGTTGATATTTTATACGCTTGGCTCGACCCCAAGATTAAATTGTAGGAGCGGCATTATGATTTCAATAAACAGAAAAAAAATGGATGAAGTTGTCGAAAACTTATCAAATGTGGATTTGGTCGAAGGCACATCACTTTGGCAAGATGCTTATTTGCGATTTCGGAAAAATAAAGCCGCGGTTACGGGCTTTGTTTTATTGGTGCTGATGACATTATTGGCATTTATTGGCCCTTACTTCACACCGTGGGACTATGAATCAATCGACTGGAGCTTAATTGGCAATGCAAAAGATGGCGGCGCACCGCAAATTGCCAATGGGCATTATTTTGGCATTGATGATTTGGGACGCGATATTTTTGCGCGCACCATGCAGGGCACACAAATCTCGCTTATGGTGGGGTTTGTTGGCACGGCGGTGGCTGTGTTTGTCGGGCTGTTTTATGGCGCGATTGCGGGTTTTGTTGGTGGGCGTGTTGATAATATCATGATGCGTTTTGTTGATATTCTTATGTCTATCCCGATTATGTTTGTGATCATTATTTTCTTTGTGGTATTTGGGCGCTCGATCTTTTTGCTATTTATGGCGATTGGTATGTTTGCATGGATGGACATGGCGCGGATTGTGCGTGGTCAAACTTTGGCGATTAAAAATAAGGAATATATTGAGGCTGCGCGCGCTGCGGGGGTGAGTGGCTTACGCCTGATCACCCGCCATGTGATACCCAACCTTTTGGGTATTGTGGTGATTTATACCAGCCTGCTCATTCCAAGTTTGATTTTGACCGAAAGTTTCATCTCATTTTTAGGTTTGGGCATTCAGGAGCCTCTTACTTCTTGGGGCGCACTGATTAACGAAGGCGCGCGCACTATGCAATATGGCACGCCGTGGCAGTTGGCGTTTCCCATTAGCTTTTTTATTGTTGGGTTATTTTGCTTTTTCTTTATTGGTGATGGTTTGCGGGATGCGCTTGATCCTAAGGATAAATAATCGCCTTGTTATTTACATCGAAAATTGAAACATCGCTTCATTTGAATTGTAGCGGTGTTTTTTTATGCGCCGTTTCTTATGCGCTGTGTGAAGCTCGGCGTTTTTGCTCGGCTCTTAATTTCATTTGCTGGAAGGCGGCGCGCTTTTTCTCGGCGTTTTTGCGTTCGGCGTTTTGTAAATCTTCGGTCGCGGCGGTGACTTCGTTGGCAGCTTGAGGCGTAACCACACGGTCTTTGGGCATATGCACCGTCACCACTGTGCCTTGGCCTAGCTCACTTTGTAATGAGAATTTACCCTCATGCATTTCGACCAGACCACGGATGATGGGCAGGCCGAGGCCAGCGCCTTCGGCGGCGGTTTCATGGGCTAAGCTGCCTTGGCCAAATTGGCTTAAAATATGCGGAATTTCTTCTTTTGGAATGCCGGGACCATTGTCACGCACGGCGACGGACAAGCCTTCTAATTTATCAATCCACGCATAGACGATGATTTTGCCATTTTGCGGGGTGAATTTACTGGCATTGGACAATAGATTTAACAGGATTTGATGAAATGCCTTGGCATCGACCCAAAGGTTGGGAATGTCGACTTGGATTTTACGGGTGATTTCGATGCCTTTTTCATTGGCGCGCAATTCGACCAAACGAACGGATTTTTCAATGGCATCAGTTACATTGACCACTTCTTCTTGCAAGGTATAACGCCCCGCTTCGATGCGTGATAAATCCAAAATATCATTAATCAGCTCTAACAAATGCTCACCTGATTTATGGATATCGCCCGAATATTCTTTATAAACTGGGTTGCCATGTGTGCCGAACATTTCGTCTTTCATCACCTCAGAAAAGCCGATTATGGCGTTAAGCGGGGTGCGCAGTTCGTGGCTCATAGTGGCTAAGAAGCGGGATTTGGCAATGTTGGATTCCTCGGCGCGTTTGCGGGCTTCATCTGAAATGATTTTTGATTGTTCAAGCTCGCCAAACAGAGCTTCTTTTTCGGCACGGAAGGACAGCATGGCCAAAGAGGTTTTGAATTGGCGACGGGTGTAAACGCTATAATAATATTGTGCCATGATGATCAGGCCAATGAAAACCAAATTTGATGTTTGCCATTCATAGCAATAAACAGCAATGGAGATTATGCTAACAGGCAGGCTTGATGAATACATCATGGTCAATGAATTATTGGCCAATATCATACGCAAGCTCATGATTAATATAACAAACCCAAAAACCATCGCCTCGACAAAATTATCTGAATATTGAGTGGGCACATCATCAATCAGCATGAAAAGGGCAGCGCCTGCTATGGTCAGGCCGCAGAAAAATTCGGCGATGGAAAAGCGATCCTCCCACCCTGATGGGCGGCTTTTGGCAGAGTTTATTGCCAAGAATTTTTTACACATCAGTAACAAAATGCCGTGAGAAATATAAACGCTGGCCAACCAAAGCCCGACAAAAACTATGGGAACCGATATGAGCGCGATTATGGCGAATATGGTGCAAATAAACGGCAATGCAGTGGGAATGGAGCGTTGATTTTGGGCATATAAAGCCATTAAATCATGACGAAAATGCACACTGGTGCCTTGAGCAATGGCCATATTCTCACGAGCGGCTTCTAATTGATCGTGATTTTTGTTGCTTTTAGACTCGGCATATGAAGATTCTGCTGACTTTTGCGGTGTGATGTTTACTGGATTTTTATCGTTACTTTTACGCCAAAACATCTGCAAACCCTGCCACACTAGATACACTTATCAATAAGTCTATAAGATATAGCGGATAGGTTAATTTCTGATTGAGAAATTGAATCAAATTCTCTATCAGAAATTAGTATTTGGTTAACCACGTAAAGCCGCAATGTTTTCGGCCAATTTTTCATTGCCATCCTTAAACACCGCGCTGCCTGCCACCAAAACATCAGCACCAGCTTCGATGCAAAGTTTGGCTGTCTCTGCGTTCACGCCGCCATCGACTTCTAGCCGAATGTCACGATCGCCGATCATTTTGCGAATTTGTTTGATTTTTTTGAGTTGAGAATGGATGAATTTTTGCCCGCCAAAACCTGGATTGACGCTCATCACCAAAATGAGATCGATGTCATCAATTACATTGTCTAAAACCGTGGCTGATGTGGCTGGGTTAAGCACGACGCCAGCTTTTTTGCCAAATGATTTAATCAACTGAATGGTGCGGTGTAAATGATTGCCCGCCTCAGCATGCACAGCGATGATGTCAGCCCCAGCTTTGGCGAAATCTTCAATATATGGATCGGCGGGTGAAATCATTAAATGTACATCAAATGGTTTGTCAGTATAGCTTCTGACGCTGGCCATAACCGCCGCGCCAAATGATATATTGGGCACAAAATGGCCATCCATCACGTCAATATGCATCCAATCGGCACCTGCGGCATCTAAAGCCTTGATGTCACGGCCGAGATTGGCAAAATCGGCTGATAGGATGGAAGGAGCGATGAGGACTTTTGACATAAGATGACCCGTCTAAAATGATGGTTTGTTAGGCTGAGTTAAACCATTTATCAATGCTTTTCAATAAAAAAAGCCTAACTTGGTAAAGTTAGGCTTTTCCATGAGCTGAGGATAAAGCTCAATTTTGTTAGTTCATTACATGTCCTGCATGCATGTCGGATTGGTGGGTATCCAAATAAGGTGACGGTTTGTCTAATGCGCTGCGCTCTTCAGGTGTGGTAAATTCGCCATCCCATGCGCTTTTGCCTTCAGTGCAAATTTGCGTGGTTTTAAAGAATAAGCGGCCTGCATCGGCAGGTAATTTTAGGTTTAGGCCAAAATCTTTATACTGCTCATTTGGCAAATTGCCGCCTGACCAAGTGATGGTATCGATGATTTCGGTGAGCGGCTTACCATGATATTCAACTGGTTTGTCGAGCTGTTTTTTGACGATGTCAATTTTCCAACCCGCTAAATTTTCTGGTTTTACTGACAATATACCGTCTGGAATGGTGACGATGACGGAAGTGGTAGCAAATTCACCGCAACCATGTGGTATGCGGATTTTGCCATTAAAATAGCTGCCTGCAACGGCGGTATTGGGGTTAAGGGTGACATGGGCTGAGGCTTGAAAAGCTGACAGGCTGACCGCGACGATTGAAACAGTGGTGATGATTTTTAGAATATGACGCATAATGCGCTCCTTTGACAATCTGCTTAAGCAGATAATTACTATTTAAAATGATGAGATAATTTTAAATATAAGGAGGCGCACGGACGGGAGGGAGGTTGGCTGAAAGCTCCAAAATTGAAGTTTGGTTGACGGCAATTTGAATGTGAGCGTGTAATTTAGCGGGCAGATATGCGGCGCCAAAATTTGGCAGGGCAGCGCTATCGCTCAGAATGCAATTGTCGCAATGCACAATATTGTTGGGCAGATTTTGCGGCAGGTCATCAAGATCAACAATGGTGACCGTGCCGTCTTCATCAATTCTGACATATTTAATCTCAAAGCCTGAGCAGATGGCAATGATGCCATCGGTGGCGGATAATTGATTTAATTTTGAAATATTGGCGGCCGCAAAACTCGGCATAATGATTTGCAACAGCAGCATGATTATTGCCACCGTTGAGACCTTATGACTTAGTTTTTTTAAATATTTCATCATGGCTGTTACCTTAGCCAAGACTAGAATTTAAAACATGTGACAAACTGTCTCGTTATTTATTTTTACAGATTTATGAAAGGTTTCATTATATTGACCTTTAAATTTTGGGCTTAAGATCATATATTGGAGATAACATAATTTTAGGTAGGCAATATGAACGCGACAATCACCGTAATTTCCATTTATCTTTTCATGAGTCTGGTTTGTTTCATTCTGTTTTTTATTGATAAAAAACGCTCTACGGCCGGTGGTTGGCGGATAAAAGAATATCATTTGCATTTGGTCGAATTGCTGGGCGGTTGGCCCGGTGCGTTGCTGGGGCAAAAATTCATTCGGCATAAAACCAAAAAAACCCGTTATAAAATTGTGCTTTGGCTGATTATTTTAGTCCATGGCTTATTGTGGGGTTATTTTATTTATGGATTGTCGACTAAATTTTGGTGGTAGTTAATATTCGCCTATCAGATGGCTGAATAAAGCCAGCATTTTGGTTTGGTTTTCGCGTAATGTCTGCTCAAGATATCTAATGTCAGGGCTGTTGGTGATGGCCAACAACAAACGCTCCAAACCATCGGGTATATTATCAGCT
Organism: Alphaproteobacteria bacterium; assembly: GCA_002400495.2. Classification (GTDB taxonomy): domain Bacteria; phylum Pseudomonadota; class Alphaproteobacteria; order Rhizobiales; family OSC116; genus OCS116. Next base: position 50,807 of record NVQL02000013.1, read on the forward strand.
TTAAAATCACCATCTATGGTGACGCGGATGATTTGCGAAACCTCTGAATATAATTTTAGCGCGATTGACAGGGTTTCATAGGCCTCGGCATCGATCAATTTATGCTGATGCATCATATTTAACGAACGGCTCGAATTGATTTGTAATATATCGGGATGTTGATGCGCATGGATGAGGCTTAAATATTGAATGATGAATTCAATGTCAATCAGCCCGCCTTTTATGGTTTTGGTGTTCCAAATATTATCGGTGTTTTTCTCAACATCAATGCGTTTGCGCATTTCGAGCACTTCGGCTTTGATTTTTTGGGCATCGCGTTGTTGTTGCAAAACATCATTTATGGTTGCCGTGACTTTTTTGGTTAAATTAGCATCACCAGCCACCACCCGTGCGCGGGTTAATGCCTGATGCTCCCACACCCAAGCTGAGTTTTGCTGATAGTTTTTAAAACCTTCAAAGCGGGTGGCAACAGGGCCTTTGCGGCCTGACGGGCGCAGGCGCATATCGACCTCGAACAGGGCCCCTTCAGCTGTTGGTACGGTGAGTGCCGAGATAAGGCTCTGGGTGAGTTTGGTGTACCACATGGCCGAATTGAGTGATTTTTTGCCATCAGAGACTATGTCATCTTTGCCGACATCATAAATCACAATTAGGTCTAAATCTGAAGTGCAAGTCAGCTCTTGTGAGCCTAATTTGCCCATGCCTAATATGACAATTTGGCCTTTTAGTTTGCCGAAGCGCCGTTCTATTTCCTGTGTCGCAACATCCAACATGGTTTCGATTAGGCTGTCGGCTAAATTGGCATAGGCCATGGCGATTTCACTACCGCTGGTGATTTGTGAAATTTGATGCACGCCGATTTGAAACTGTGCTTCTTGGCCAAAAATTCTGGCTCTGTCTAGTCTTTCTTCGTAAATTTCAGCGCCTTGCATGGCCTTAACAAGTCCTGCTTGATAGGCTGATTTTGATGGTAAATCTTGCATGAAATCGGGGTTAATGACCGCGTCAAATAACGGGCTTTTATTGGACAATTGAGTGGCCAATTTGGGGGCGGTGATGAGAATGTTGACGAATAAGTTGAACAAATAGGTGTTGTTGATGAATAAAGAAAATAACTGCACACCTGCTGGCAAGCCCATTAAGAAGCGATCAAAAGCCAGAATTGCGTTATCGGGGTGATAGGCTTTGGATAATTCTTGCAAAATGGTGGGTACCATTTCGGTCACCAAGGAACGGGTGCGGGCGGTTCGCATGCAGCGGTAGCGGCCAAAATGCCATTGACGGACAATTTCTGAAGTGCGCTCTGGGTGTTCATAGCCCATGGCGGATAGTGTGGCTAAAGTCGCCTCATCATGCTCACTGCCAGTGAAAACTAAATTGCCCATTTCGGCATTTAGCTCGGCTGCGTGTTCGAACAATGCCGCATAATGTTCTTGTACTTTATTTAAATGCCATAGCATTTGTTGGCGGAAGGTTTTTAGGTTTTCACAGCCACAAAAACGGGCAAAATTTTCGAGCTTTTCAATGTCGGATGGCAAGGTTTGGGTCTGCTCGTCATTCATCATTTGAATGCGGTGTTCGATGTTGCGCAAATAAATATAGCATTTCTGCATATCTGCAGCCACTTCGGGCAATATCCATTGGGTTTTTGCAAGGCGATTGAGCATTTCTAAAGTGCCTGAATGGCGCAATTCGACTTGTCGTCCGCCTGCTATAAGCTGCTGAGTTTGTACAAAAAATTCTATTTCTCTGATGCCGCCGCGGCCTAATTTAATGTTATGACCATCGACCTTAATTTCGCCATGGCCTTTGTGAACATGAATTTGGCGCTTCATGGCGTGGACATCACGTATGGTGGCAAAGTCTAGATATTTGCGCCAAATGAAAGGCAGCAATTGCTTCATGAAATCTTGCCCGAGCGTTTGATCGCCTGCACAAATGCGCGCCTTAATCATTGCGGCACGCTCCCAATTTTGGCCGATTGATTCATAATAGCCTAAAGCAGCTTGATAGCTCATGGCAATTTGAGTGGCGCCGGGGTCTGGCCGCAGGCGTAAATCCACGCGAAATACATAACCAAATTCATTGCGCTCTTGGATTAAATGCACCAGTTTTTTGGTGAGGCGTATGGCGAATTTGTAGGGGTCTTTGCCATTGGCTACCTTAAAATTTTCGGGGTCAAAAAATACGATTAAATCAATGTCGGAAGAGTAATTTAACTCATAGGCGCCGTGCTTGCCCATGGCAATGACAAATAGGCCACAATTTTTACTGACGCTGTGAATGTCATCGCTTTCAAATTGACCTGATTTAACGGCTTGTTTGAGTAGATAACTCAGCGCAATTTCTATCGATAGATCGGCAAATTTGCTCAAGGCATCGGTCACTTGGGCTTGTGTCCATAAGCCTGCCAAATCCCAAATCGCCAAGCATAATGCGACTTTTAGCTTGGCAATGCGCAGGCATTTCATAATTTCATACTCATCGCTCGCCTCGTTGGCTTGGGCGATGAAATCGGCAATTAATTTGGTATATAGATCGCTGGGGTTGCGAGTAAAACTATCCAAGGCAAAGGCTGGATATTTACGAATGATGCCCGTTAAATAGGGCGATGAAGCTAAGATGATATTGAGCAAAGGGCGTAATTTGCCCTGTTGCTTCAGAAACTCATATTCAAGCTGATGGGCATCGAATATTTGCGCTAAATCTTCATAAAGAATATCGACTTGCTGTTGATCAGCGGGGCTTAAATGATATGTCACCTGTTTCATATTCACCTGTTCATTGATCGGCTGATTCATCCTTTTGGGTTTTATTCATATTCCTAAAATAGATGTAAGCCGACAGAAAAGCCAGCGCTAAAAATATAACCGGCGTGAGCCATAAAAATGAATTTTGACCCGAGAATAAAGGCTTGAGCAATACAAATTCACCGTAGCGATCGACCAAGAATTGTTTAATCTCAAGGTCGGTTTTGCCTTGTAGAATTTGCTCACGAACCAATATTTTAAGATCAATCGCTAGATCGGCATCGGATGATTCAATCGATTGATTTTGGCAGACCAGACAGCGTAATTCTAACGACAAATCTTTTGCCCGTTGTTCGAGCGTTACATCTTGCAAGGGCACAACTTTTAACGCGGCTTGCGCTTGGTGAAAGCTAAAAATGCTGATGATACAGAGGATGACGAGGCGTTTAAACATGCTGTGCCTGTTGCTTTAGTGCGGCGCGGTTAACTTTGCGCCCGCGCCTATCGGTTAGTGATAAAAACCCGCCGAGCATCATTAATAATGGCCCCAACCAGATGAATAAAACCAGCGGGTTATAATAGGCGCGCAATTGCACTTTGTTGTTTTCGCCCAAAACACCGAAAGCAATATAGATTTGGCCAAAATAATGATTGTAGAGGCCAACCTCGGTGGTTGGTGAACTGCGCTTTAAATAGCGGCGTTTGGCGGTGGCGAGATTGCCTAAATTCACGCCATCTTTGCTTAAGGTGAAATTGCCGACAATCTCGTTATAATTGCTGGCGGTTTGGTTTTGCACATTGTCGAATTCTAGCTCAAAACCTGCAATTGACATTTTGTCGCCAACCGTCATCTCCTGAATATTCTGCACGCGCCAAGCGCTCATGGCGGCTAGTCCAAGCACCAAAACACCAACGCCCATATGCGCCAACATGACGGCGAATTTGGCGCGTCTTAAATTAAACAAACGACGCAGAGCCAAATGCCACTCTATCTGGCCAAAACGGGCTGAATATAGGATTTCCCATACAGCGCCAAATACCAGCCACACGCCTAGTAAAACTGCTGCCCAAGCGAGAATATCGCGATGACCAGTTAAATATAAGAACATCAACATGGTGGCAAAAGCTAGTAAAAACACCCAAATAAGCTTTTTCATCGCAACCAGAAAATCAGCCTTTTTCCATGGCAACATGTTACCAATTGGCAGCAGGATGAGCAAAGGTACTGCTAAAGGGATAAAAGTTTGATTGAAAAATGGCGCGCCGACCGATAATTTACTGGCGCCAATGGCATCGATGAATAATGGGTATAATGTGCCGACAAATACCGTGACCAGCATAACTGATAGAATGAGGTTATTGAGCAGTAAAGCGCCCTCGCGGCTGATCGGCGCGAATACGCCACGTTGTTTTATGTGGCCGCTTTTAAACGCGTAAAGGCTAAGCCCACCTGCCATGAAGTAGAATAATATGGCCAAAATGACAGTGCCACGTTCGGGATCAACCGCAAAAGCATGAACCGAAGTTAAAATGCCCGAACGGACTAGAAATGTGCCCAAAAGGCTCAGGCCAAAAGCCACGATGGCCAGCAGGATAGTCCAACTGCCAAGTGCGCCGCGTTTTTCCATCACGATGGCGCTGTGCAGTAAAGCTGTGGTCGCAAGCCACGGCATTAATGATGCGTTTTCAACAGGATCCCAGAACCAAAAGCCGCCCCAGCCTAGCTCATAATATGCCCAATATGAACCGAGCGCGATGCCGCCTGTGAGGCAAGCCCATGCAAATAATGTCCATGGCCGCACCCATTTTGCCCATTCTTCATCGGCCTTTTCGGTCAACAAAGCGGCAATCGCGAAGGAAAAAGGAATGGAAAGGCCGACATAGCCCAAATATAGTAATGGAGGATGCACCGCCAACGCCCAATCTTGCAACAGTGGATTGAGATTATTGCCTTCGATGGGCACAATATTCAAGCGCTCAAACGGGTTTGAAGTGAAGATGATGAAACCCAAAATAGCAACCGCCAGCATGGCTTGAATGGCCAGCGTGGTACTTAAAAACTTAATGTCTAGCTTGCCACCAAATAGCGACAAGCATGCGCCAAGCAAGCTGATGATGAGCGAGAATAGAAGGATTGAGCCTTCGTGATTGCCCCAAGTGGCTGCTAGTTTATAGAATAAAGGTTTTTGGCTGTGCGAATGCTCGACGATGATTTTTAAGGAAAAATCGGAACTGGCGAAAAGTAATAATAAAATGACAAAGCTCAGCGCCAACAAGATGGCTTGTAGCACGGCAGCACGGTTGGTGATGGCGCCGAGCATATTATGTTTATCGGCATGCTGCATAAGCGGTAACAAGCCGATGACCATCTGAAATAACGCGATGGCAAAGCTTAAAATGAGCGCAAATTGTCCAAACTCAGCCAACATATTATTCACTTACTTTCTGAACTTCGGCCTTGGTGTCGCCCTCTTGCCAATGGCCTTGGGCTTTTAGGCTGTCAGCAACTTCTTTGGGCATATAATTTTCATCATGTTTGGCCAGCAAGCTATCGGCAAGAAAAATCTTATCTTGGCTTAAATAGCCTTCTAAAACCACACCCTGCCCCTCTTTAAACAGGTCTGGCACGACGCCTTCATATTCGACCTTCAATTCAGACTGGTTGTCGGTGATGTCAAATTTCAGCAATGAGCCTTGATGCTTGACACTATTGTCCATTACCAAGCCGCCAATGCGTGATCTTTTTTGACTGTCGGTTTTTTCAGTTAAAATTTCAGTAGGGGTTTTGAAGAAAGATATGCCATCTTCCATAGCTGTGAGAATCAAACCTGTTGCCAAGCCAAGCAATGCCAAGCCAACAATGATAAAGGTGAATCTTTGCTGTTTTCGGGTCATTGGTTCGCCTCAGCTTGGTTGAGTGTATCTAATATTTGGGTCAAAGGCTGCATCTGTTCGGCGCTAAATTCATGCGATGCAATGAAAGCATTTATTGCAGATTTGGCTTCGGCTAACTCGCCATTATTTTGCAGCATTGTGGCGTAGAAATACATGGTTTCAATGTCATCGGGGGATTTTTCTTGCGCTTTGGTGAAAGCCACTTTGGTCATCGGCCCAAAAACACCCTTATTGATGATCAGGTTGGATTTGCCTAAACCCAGCCAGTTTGGGCCATTGCTATTGCCGAATTTTATGGCATTTGCAAAGGCTTCGAAAGCTTTTTTGGGTTGGTTTAGGCTTAGATAGGTGGGGGCAACTACTTGCCAGCCTTCGGCATCTTCGGGGTTTTGGGCTAAATGAGCTTCAATCTGCTCGATGATGGCTACATATTTACTGTCAATGACGGCGTTTTGGGGTGAAGATAAAAATGCTGAGTTGCCAATATAGGCATATAGGCCAATGGAGCCAAGCCCAAGACACGCTGCCCCAAGCAATATAGGCAATCGGCTGGAGAAAAACCTATACTGTGCAGTGGCATTAAAACGCAAAAATATGGGAATGGATATATATGCAAAACTTGCAAAGCTGAGCAAAATAATCGAAAACCAAAAAAATAGCTGCATGAATAGACGAGCCCAACAGAATTACAGGCCAATACATATTCGTTTTGACCTTTGCCATTTTATAAGCTGTTTTTAAGAAAATGCAACGCGACAATCTGTCTCTTTATAACAAATTATCGATTTACTCGCCTTATTCTTCACCTGCTTGCACGGCCAACTGGCCACCTTTATAGTAGACTTCAGCTTGTTCGGGATCCTTAATTATTCTTATCAAATCCGTTGAAATTTGCAAATAAGCCAATAATGTTTTTTTATTTTCAGTGTTTTCTCGGCGTATTAGATCAACAATTGCCTCTGAGAATACATCGATGAATTCCTTACATTTTTTGTAGCTTTCGGTGAACGTAACATGACAGGATGCAGCTTGAATATGTAATTTAATACCGTGCAACAAATATATGCTCGAGTTTAACTTATCAATTTCTAACTGATTAGGTGCTTTTATGGGTTTTCCGTCGTTGATTTTTTGATATCGCCCCAAGACACCGGTCAACAATTTTGGACAAACTGTAATATCTTCCTCCAAGGCCTCGGCTGCTTGGGTTTTCATATTAATAATGTCTCTGCCCCAACTGCTGATTGGAGACACATCAAATTCTCGTTCTAGACCTAAAATAATTTTAGCATAATTCAGATAATGTTCTAAATGTTGCTTGTGGTTTTCTTGATTATTCTCACTTGCTGTAAAATTAAATAAACTCACCTTGGCATTAAAAATGAGTATCTCTCCCAATAAAGATAAATCGCATTTAGCAGCGGCTGACGCATCATCAATTCGATAATATTTTTGTATGATCCGCAATATTTGCGAGGGGTGTTTTAAAGTGTCGATTAACAATGTGATATAAAAAGGAAACATTTTCGGTTGTTGGTCTTTCATTTTCATCACTTCATTGGTAATTTTTGCAAGAACTTTACCGCTTAAATCAGGAATTTCAAGGGTAAAAGCCTTATGGGCTTTTTCAACCTGATCAATATTTTGCAAATAATAGGCTAGCTCTTCGGCTTCGCGTGCCACTAATTTACTGCCAATGGCAGCTGAAAAACGGGACCATTCTTTTTCATCGTCTTTATATTTTTCAATGATTTCTTCTAATTTCTGGCCAGCTAAACGGTTAAATTCGGTGACAATAATTTTGGCTTTTTTCATCTCTTTTTTACGCACCGCAACGTTAAAAGATAGCTCTAGTTCATCAATCTCTTCCGACATTAATTGGTTCTCAAGATAATCCCAAATATTCTCCATCGAATGTCGAGAAATACGACCAACTTGCCTTTGATCAATATCACCATCAAATAAAATGCGGCCAAATGGCAAATAAAAGTAGCGTTTGAGATTAAATTTACGCTTTTCAGGCGCTTCCAGTTCACCCTGCTTAATTAGTGTTTTGGTTGCAATGTCTGCAATGCGTAACATTTTTTGTTTTTCAGGATGTTCCTCAGGCATGCTTTCAACCTGCTTCAGCAGATATTTCAATGCTTCTGGCGGCAAAAGTTCAATTTTCTTATACATTTTCGGATCGAGAAAATTAGTTACATCCATAATATACAAAACCCATTAGTCTACCTATCCAATAGATAGGATTACATTAGCCCTTCATATTAGTTGGGTTTAATTAAAATTGTGATAAAGTTTTAACTAATTACACGCAATTGTTAAATGTCTAATTCGATATAGTTCGCATATTGCTCATAAATTTTAAAATTAGGCCAATGGAAGCCATAATTCAGCTTTTAACCCACCCCATATACTTTGGGATAAGGTAAATTCACCATTATATAATGATGTTAATTCTTTGACGATTGAAAGCCCTAATCCCGTGCCAACCATATTTTCATCAATACGATGGCCGCGCTGCAAAACCTTTTCCAATTCTTTTGGCGGCATAAACGGGCCGTCATCCTCAACTATAATGTGCAGTTGTTTTTCATTTTGAGGTTTTTGTTCGGCCTGAATGTTAATAACAACGCGGGTATTGCACCATTTAAAAGCGTTGTCGACTAAATTACCGATCAACTCCTCTAAATCTTGCTTTTCACCATAGAAACAAACCTGCTCATCGGCATTAAGCTCTAGCTTTACATTTTTATCAAAATTAATTTTTTGTAATGCATTTACAATCGAGGCGACGACTGAGCTTACATTTATTTTGGTCGCCACGGTATCTGCACTGGCAATCATGCGGGCGCGGTTTAAATGATGAGTGATTTGTACATTCATTAATTTTACTTGCTCAAACACGAGTTTCGAATTGGCATCGGTTTTTTTATCACTGGCGTTTAACAATACCGATATGGGGGTTTTCAATGCATGAGCAAGATTGCCGACATGGGTTCTGGCGCGCTCAATAACCTGCCTGTTGGCGGCAATTAAATTATTAATTTCATTGGCAACAGGCATGATTTCCTGCGGCAAATTGCCTTCGATGGATTTGCCTTCACCAATTCTAATTTTAGCCAAATAGTTTTTTAGATTTTCTAACGGTTTCAATACAAATTTCAATTGAAAATAAGCGCCCAATGTCAAACCAAAAACCAAGAGGGATAGACCGGCTGCAATCATCCAATAAAACGAACGGGCTTCGGCATTTAACAATTCAGAATTACCAGAAATGACATAGAGAATGGGCGCTTGGCGCTCAGGGAATGTTATATATTGGGCATAAACCCGAATGTTGTCTTGCACGGGCCCGCTTAAATAGCCGCGAAAAATCTTTCCCAGATTATTTTTCAAATAAGCCTTATCATCATCGCTAAATTGTTTGAATAACGAAGTATCGTGCAAAGAAACGGATTTGAACAAAGATTCATCACTTGGGCCATCAATGATCTGCCAGTACCAACCCGAAAAGAGATTGGAAAAATTAGGCGCCGAACGTTGTAAATCCAACGTCACTTTATTGTCGATAATCCGTGTTGAACCGACCAATTCAGTGAGGGTGGTTTGCAATCTATTGTCAAATTGTTTTTCGGTTGAAAGGCTGAACAAAACCGATAAAAATACACCAGTGGTGATGGTTAAAATCACGCTGCCAACCAAAGTCGATATTAACAATCTCTTTCGAAGAGAGGTCACTTACACACCTTCTTCAATAAGTTGATAGCCCAAACCACGTACGGTTTTCAGCATATCTGCACCAAGTTTTTTGCGTATCCGCCCAACAAAAACTTCAATTGTATTTGAATCACGATCAAAATCTTGGTCATATAAATGTTCAACCAATTCAGTGCGCGATATAACGCGCCCCTGTTGGTGCAACATGTAAGACAGCAGTCTAAATTCCAGCGAGGTCAATTTCACTTGCGCGTCATTCACAAAAATGCGTGAGGTTCTGGTATCAAGCAAAATTGGGCCGCATGTAATCTCACTTGAAGCATGACCGGCGGCGCGGCGTATCAGGGCGCGCAATCGGGCTAACAATTCTTCCATATGAAATGGCTTGGCGACATAATCATCAGCACCTGCGTCAAAACCAGCAACCTTGTCATTCCATCTATCACGCGCGGTTAAAATAAGCACAGGCATTTTATGCCCCTCGCGGCGCCAGTTTTCTAACACCGAAATGCCATCCATTAACGGCAAGCCTAAGTCCAAAACCACGGCATCATAAGCCTCGGTTGAACCCAAAAAATGGCCTTCTTCGCCGTCTTGTGCGCTGTCGACTACATAGCCATTGTCTATGAGCGCGGCCTTAATCTGGCGGTTTAAATCTTTATCATCTTCTACAAGTAATAACCGCATAAAATGCCTTAAAATTTAAAGAGTGACCCCAGTTTGCATATTGATATAGACATATCTTATGCGCCCTGTGCGTTGGTTAAAAATACGTAGTTTAAACGCCTGCTGGCCTTTATGATTTACCACTTCATAACCCTGAAATACATCGCCTGCTCCCATAATGTATGGCAGAATTTCAGACAAATCAACCGCAGCTAATCTGACGAAATTTATAGCTTTCGTGGGTGATGCCAAATTAGCTTTATTTTCAATTTTCGCAGCCTGAGCATGGTTCAAACTGCCGACAACAAGCCCAAATGTCAGCAAAAATATTTTAAAGGTTCGAATGTATTTATTCACTCGCATTTTTCACTCTACATATATTAAACATATTCCCTCATTTCATCATAATATACAGATCTAATATGAATATGACCTGAATGAAAATTATGGCAAAAGTTTAAACCATCACCCATAAGTCAATAAACCTAAGTCGGCATGTTGTTTATATCCAATCAACTTTAGACAATAGACGCACAAATTCTTGGCTAATCAACATTCACTTAAGGCTTTGTTGATATCTTACACATATTTTAAATCATGACCAATAAATTCACGCAGGATTAGAATAATGGCAGATAAAATATTTCCCAACTGGCAGGCTAAAAATTCTGAATTATTTAGTAAGCACATCATCACTGAACAGCATAGCTTACATGAAAATGAATTATTTTCAGATGAGGCCTTGGCAAGGTTGATTGAGAAAACCCCGCGTTCCAACTATCATGTCAATACGCATGATTTGGTCAATATCAGCAAATCAACTTGGCGCGATGGAGAATTTGGCGACTTGTCAGGTGAGCAAGTGCTAAAAGCGGTGCGAGATGGCCATATCTGGATTAACATCCAACGCCCGTGGGAGGCAGATAAAGCTTATGGTGATGTTTTGGATCAAATGTTCCAGGAAATGCAAGCCAATGTCCCCAGTTTCACCACCATGCCTGACAAAAACAAAATGACCATTTTAATTTCATCACCCAAAATTAAAGTGTTCTACCATTGCGACATTCCGGGTCAAGCCCTGTGGCAAATTCGCGGCCGAAAACGGGTATATATCTACCCCAATAGCGAGCCATTCCTCAAAAATGAGGAAATGGAAAAAATCATTCTTGGCCGCATTGATGAGCATGACATCACTTATCAAGAATGGTATGATGACTATGCCGAAATTTTAGATTTAGAGCCGGGCACCATGTCTCATTGGCCGATCAATGGCCCACATCGCATTGAAAATCTTGATGTGATGAATGTATCGCTGACCACTGAACATTGGAATACAGATTTACGCAATCACTATGCGGTGCGTTATGCCAATGGCTTGCTGCGTGATAGCTTTGGGTTTAAAAAGCTTGCCACTCCCACATCTGGTTTTGGCCTCTATGCGCGACTGGCTTTGGCGGGCATGCATAAAATCAGCGGCTTAAGAAAACTTAAAAAGATGAAATATAATGTCGATTTCCAAGTCGATCCCTCACAAAAAATTGGTTTTAAGGACATACCCGCTTACCAATTGTCAAAATAATTTCAGTCAGGCAATATGAAAAACAGCAATATATTCACCTCACCGCACTGGCATGGCACCCATGAGAATAAAAATAATCTGCTAGCCATAGCCAGGCTAAACTTGCATGTCAAAAACATGTTGGGGGGTAGAATTGCTGAAATGTCAGGCGAGCCCATCATTCAATATAATGATCTGGCTGAAACCAATGATGAAAACGTCAACATTCTTCAAGCAGAAATACTACCACAGCTCGAACAAAATAAAATTGATTTATTATATTTTCGCAATGTCAGGTCAGATTCATACCTTTATCGGCAAATTAAAAATATTGGCAAAATCACCGCCTATAAAAAAGCCCCGTTTATCAATCTGAGCCAATTTGCCAATTTAGATGAATATTTAAAATCACTATCATCCACCAGCCGCAAATCCAAACGTCGCACACTCAAAAAACTGAAAATAAAATTTCAAGTTGAATTTGAAACCTTGGTCGATGACCAAATCAATGCAGCATTATTTGATCAGGTTATCCAACTCAAAAAAGACCAACTCAAGCGTATGGGCTTAACCAGCCGCTTGTTCGAAAACCCGACAAAAATCACCAATCTCAAAAACATCATTCTAAAACCCAACAAAGATTTTCAATGTGTTTTTTCTTTGCTTAAGTGCGATGGTAAAATCGCGGCGGCCGAAATTGGCTATTTGTTTAACGATACATATTATTCATTTTTAGGCGCCATGGATGAGGCGTTTCAGGCGCACGGCCCTGGCGTTTGTCAGCTGCTTAAAACCATCGAATGGGCAATAGAGCAAAAAGTCAAAATATTCGACTTTTTAGCGCCTGAAGATGCCTATAAATTCAGCTGGACTGATAATCTTTATGTCGAGGTCTACGATTTTATTCTGCCTCTATCGTTCAAAGGCAAAATCATCGGCAATGTCTATCTAAGGATGTTGCGCCCCCTACTCAAAAAAATCTATTTGTTTGCCAAAACCCGAAAGTGATTTATTTCCTACGACTGCGCCATTCATTGATGGCAATTAAAATACGCATTACTGTCAATATCAGAGTGAAAACAACCAATAAAAGCCCGAGCCCCGTTTCAATATCACCAATGATCGAGGCATAACCCACAAACCCACCACCAGCGATTGTGCTTACGTCTATAAACGGCTTATCTGCCATCATATATGCCCCTCACCTATAATTTCCACAATTCAATTTTACAATTTATCGATGGCCCTTCACCGCCATGCCCAAACCGCCAATTATCAACATCACCCAGCTCAACATGGTGCATCAGCGCATAGTTATGCTCATCATCTGTCACGGTCAATTCACCTTCACCAATGCTGCGGGTCAGTGCCGCAGTAGAAGATGCGCCAAATTCAGAATGCTCACATGAGCCTTCAATTAAATGCATGCCACTGTCTATATGTTTTAAATCAGTCTTATGCTTGCCAACCCGCATGGCAGCGCTCATAATCTTCACCCAATAAGTACCAACAGGCAAGCTGAACTGGCTGGATGGCGCGTCTAACACCACCCCTGCACCCAGATTATTTATTTTTATCAAATTCAAATAACGCTGGTTCCACCCGGTGCTGGGCGGGTTGGTCGAGTCTTGAGCATAAGCCATTTCCTCACAAATCAGCACATCAGGTTTTAACAGGCTCTTTTTGGCAGCATATTCTTGCCATGCCGAGCCATTAAACACATATAATTTCTGCTCATCTTCAACCCAGCATTTCCAACCATTTTTGGCAGTTATATTGTGCCAAGCGCCGTCCTGATACACAGCCAACAAACCATCAAGCCCGCTCCAATCAGCGGTTGCGGCATCGGCTATGATATAGCGTTCGCCCTCAGCAGGGCTGCTAGGTATAACCGTCAGGCTTTTGGTAAGAACCGAAAGCTGCACCACAATGTCCAAACGGCTCAAGCTTTCATTTAAAGTGATATGTTTTTGGTTTTGCGCCGCCGCTAAAAACGGCAATTCTAAAAAATAACTATTAGACATGAACTTCAATTTCCTTTGCTGTGCCGCGCCCAACTTGCGCTGACATCTGATAAATTTTCACCATAAAATCACTCGCCAAACCACCAAAATCAGCTGTTTGTTGCGCATTGTCATAGGTAATCTTGGGGCTATCGCTGCTCATTAGGCGCAAGGCCGCACCACCGCCAATCAACCATATTTCAATCTCATAAGCTTCAACATCCTCGTTTAACGGCACTTGGCTCACTGCCCAGTTTTCACCGCCAAATCGGGTCTGCCTCATCCAACTTAACTCAATGTCATCACCAGTTTTTTTTGCCTGCACCTGCACAGGTGCAAAAGGTTTTAATGCCACATCTTCATGCTGCCAAATGGCATCTTGATAACTCGTATCCTCAATAACCTTATTCACAGGGCCATATTTAACAGCAATTTCATTCAACAATTCATCAGCACTCAGCTCAAACTCAATGATGTTATTATCAAGTAAAACAAACCTCGCTAAGGTAGAATTTGCACCCAACATCACATGCCCCGTGCCAAACCGCCCCCGAATTAAATGCGAAAGCTGATATTCATTCTGCGCGATTAAAACCGCATCCTTAAACTGAATAATTTCCCAACCACCGTCATCATATTCAATGGCAGCCATATTTTTCCCCGCCAATAATTCAGCAGTGGATATTGATGACAGGGAGACGCCATAAAGCCTCACATCAAGCTTATTGCCCAAATCATAGCGGTCAATTGGCCCCGCATTTAATGGCTCCAATATATGTCCCAAAATTGCACGTTTATTGGCCTCTAAACGCTTCACAAAACTGCCACCAATGTCCTCAAATACACTAATATTGCTATGCCAAGGTTTTACAAATGCCGCCAAAGACAAAACATTGCCGCTCAGACCTGCCACAGAGGTCGGTAAGATGGGCAAGTTCATCGCCACAATCAAAGCCCTGCCCTGCACAGCTTTGGCATCAGCTTGGCCTATTTTTTTCTGCACCTCACTCACCACCTGATTGTCAATGCCAATATCCACCGAAACCGCATCAATAAGCTGACCATTAGCTGTTGAGATGGTATGAATCCGCCATTTACCGTTCAATTCAGATTGCTCATTGCTGACATTAAGCTCAAAAATGTCCCCGCATTCCAAACCTAATCCCGTATTGTCTATTGAAAGGCTAATTTCTCGCTGTTCACCATTTAACAATCCCAAACGATTGGCAACAAGCCGCGCCGCCAAAGACTTCGATAACACTGCATTTAACTGATAAGATATATCGTTGCGGCGCGCTAGCTGATTAAACTCAACCATTTCACTGGTTACTTTATAAGAATAGCTGCCATCATCGCTGATATATTTCATATGTGCATCGGTTAGCATATGGCTGTCGTTGTCAGTTAGAATGATTGGAATTTTACCCGCCTCTAACTGCAAATCGGTAATTTCAGCCACCAAATTGTCATCTTGATGTCTGAATATCAGCACATCATCGCGGATATAGGCCATCAGGCCAAAATTCGGCAATATGTCTTGCAATGTCTGTAACGGGCTTTGCAATCGGTTAACTGTATAACCCTCAACTTGGCCATTAACCGCCGATACATCCGCCTTAATTTCACCAGTGAATTGCAAAATTAATTGATCAAGTGGCACCGCACCAATGCGGCCATTGAGCCAATGGCCATAATTCCAATTGTCGCCATCCGCCCATACATCTGTAAGCAAAGGAAATAAAGGGTAAGGCCGCGCGTCATAGGCCCAGATGAATATATTGCTGGTGTCGAGCATCTTGTCGCCATAAACACTCGAGATTGGATTTTCACCATTTCCATCCTCATAATGGTTTAAAAACACTTCCAAATAACGCCGTTGAATGATGTCATCACGGCTTTGGTTGGCAAAATAAGGTATCTTGCCTTCTGATGAATTGGGATCATAAAATACATTGGGCTGATTGCTGCCTTTGTCAATCGCAGGGCAACCAATCTCAGTCAGCCAAATCGGCTTAGACTCAGCCACCCAGCCTGTTGGCGATCCCTGCTCAACGCCATTAATACGGTTATAATGGCTGTTTTGCCACCATGCCTGAATGTCCTTGGTTCTAAACACCCAATGCTTGCCATAGGCCGTGTCATCAATCGGGCTTCTGATTTGACCATTGCGATCACTCACATTGGCATAATAATAATCAAACCCCTCACCTGCTACAATGTTGCTGTCCAAATAATCACGATTATAAATGCTCTGAATATCACCAGTTTTGTCCAAATGTTCAGGCTCATCTCGCCAGTCAGACAAAGGCCAATAAGCATCAATGCCAATAAAATCAATATTGACATGCGCCCATAAATTATCAAGATGAAAAAATACATCGCCCGTCCCATCTTGGGGGTGATAGCCAAAATATTCACTCCAATCAGCACCATATGAAATCTTGGTTGACGGCAAAAAAGAACGTACATCATCGGTCAATGTCCGCAATTGATCAACCGCTGGAAAGTGGGTTTTACTGTCGCGCACTTGGGTTAAGCCAATGAATTCTGAACCGACTAAAAACGCTTCAACGCCGCCCGCCACTTGGCATAATTTAGCATAATGCAACACCATCCGCCGATAACCCCATTCACCACCGGGGCCATCATAAAACACCACGTCATCAACATTTTTTATATTCGCAACCGCACAATTACCAAAAAAGTTGGCAATTTGGGAGGTCGCTGCCGCCGTTTGGTCAACACTGCCACCTTGGCCAATGGCAGGGTCACAGGTCACGCGTCCACGCCACGGATAAACGGGCTGGCTCAAGCCACCATAGGGGCTGGGCAACATATTATCAGCTGGCACATCCATCAAAATAAATGGGTAGAAAGTCACTTTTATACCGCGCAGTTTAAACTCGGCAATCGCAGCGAATACCGAAGCATCGGTAGGCGTGCCGCCAAATGCCGCTCGTTCATCAATTTGCGAAACCACCTTTGCCAAACCGCGTTTCACACCGTTCACTTGCCACTGTTCAGGCGTGGTTTTCTTATACGCATTGTCAACACAGGGTTTTATGTTAATTTCCCCTGCCCGTAAATCATCACCAAACCACGGCACAACTAGCGACACTTGCTCCAGATTTGGGCATAAATTGCACAATTCATCAATCGAAGCTATAAAATCGGTTTTTCCAATAAATCCATGCTGATTTTCAGGGAAATATTCAAACTCATCTTCGCGGACGATGGACACAGTGTGATAACCAAATTCGGTTGCCCCTGGAATGAGCGCCACGGCTTTTGTCTGCCGCTCTAATTCGCCAATGGCATTGACCACTTCGAAGGAAAATTTCGGCACCATATTGCCAAATGGCTCCAAATGCAGGTCTTCAAACACCACATAAGCCACATCTCGAAAGGCGGGCGCGTTGCCCGCACCCATTATCGCTTCAAGCAACGGGTCAGCGGCTTGGTCAGCACTGCCATTATAAAAACGCCAATTCAAATCCGTCATATCATGCAAATTATTATTAGCCCATATTTTCGAAATATGATCAACCTCACCCTCACACAGGGCAATGGCAAAACTTAAGCTAAACCCCAAAGCGGTCTGATGGTCTTTTTTAAGCGGGCTGACCAGCTTAAATTCATCCGCCCAAATCACTTGGCCTTCAACACGCACACGGCCCCATATTTTGGGTATCAACACGGCCTGCTCACTGGTTTGCACAATCGGTGGATTGTCCAAACTCACAAGTTCAATTCCTACCATAATCACCTAATTCTGTTCTGATTGGTTTTATAAATTGGTTCACGATTTGGCTGCATAATGCCAACTAAAATGCCCAGCCATATGCCGCTGCCACCAGGCCGAAAAGCTATTTACAACCACACCTCTTCCCGCATAAGCATGAATAAATTCATCACTCGAAATGGCAATCGCCACATGGCGTGTTGGCAAATTTTGGCGATATTTAAACAATAATATATCCCCGACCTCAATTTCTGCACCTTGCGATTTACGGCAAAAATTTCGTTCCGCCATTTCCAACAATAAGTCATTTTTTGTCGCATCACTCCAACGCGGTGCGTAAGGCGGCGCTAGTTCAGGCTCATCACCCTTCACCTCACGCCACACCCCGCGCAAAAGCCCCAAACAATCACACCCAACATGTTTCAAACTGGCCTGATGCCGATAAGGCGTACCGAGCCAACTCTTGGCCTCAGTAACCACTTCCATCTGCATGCTCATCATTCAAAATTTTCTGGCGAAATACGCTGCGGATAAGTGAATTTAAAATCCTTACCAGGCATCTGGTCAAAACCTCTAAATTCAACACTATTGGCAAATTTATCGCGACAAGTGGCAAAGCTTTTGTCACACCCAACAATTAGTTTCAATTCATCCTCAAGCGCAATCGGGTGTTTCATAGTGCTGTGCAATGTAATCGAATGAATGGTGTCCGATAACTTATATTGGCGCGCAATACGCAATTTTTCAACACCCAAATCGGTATTTTCACCGCTCTGCCATTCCAAGCTGCCCCCATCAAAATAACCCATCTCAACACCCGAAGGCAATTCAATCTCAAAACTATGGGAGGTTTTAAGCAAACTAACTTGCCCAGATTTATGATAAACAGCTAATCCCATATCAATGTTGCAGCGATCACCACCAAATTGCGCGTCACATCTTTCTTGCAGTAAGCGGTTATGGCTTTTTTCAAGCGGCTTGGCAATGCCATGCAGGTTCAATTTTACCCGTGCATCTTCAATATAAACATCCCCAACCACACCCTGTTTCAACAAGTTATATTCGTCAGGCAAATGCCAATTCACTTGGTAAAGGCAATATTGCGCATCTTGTAAATGGTCAGCTTCAATCAAATCGTAAGACAAGGCATTGTCATCAATAAAAGTCGATATTTCAAACGCATCATCAAACAAGTTACGGCTAAATTTGGCAGGTGCAACTTGCAAATTCTCATCAGGCAAATAGTCATTTTCCAAAAATAATATCGACCTATCATGACCCGTCAAAAACAAGCTTATCTCACCCTTGGTAATCTTCAAACAATGGCATATCTGCGTTACATTCAGTGCCAAATGCGCCTTCCAGCTCACATCCAAATCTTGCATCAGCTCAATCCAATATTTCAATTAACGGAATTTGCGCAATCTCGCCTGATTTAAACGAGCTATAATCAACCTTTAATTCATGCTCAGCAAAGCGCACTGCCACATCAAATTCGAAACCAGCTGATATCACATCATCTTCAACAAGCCCCGCGCTGGGTAAAATGGTCACAATGCCGGTTAACACCTCAACCCCAAAATGGCTGACATTCAACTCAACATCATTCACTGCAATGCGCAAACTGGCATCATAAGGTTTGGTAATTTTACGAATGTAATTCTGGTCATCATCCACCGCGTCACCATAAGTTTTGCTCAACTGAAATTCCGCAACCTCACCGTCATAAATACCTATTTTCTGGTCAGTGGCACTTATCTCATCTTCAATATCACAGGATTTATAATCCAAAATATCATGCCATTTAAACCCAATCAATGCCCCACGCCGCGCTTCATAAAATTCAGTAATTTTCTCCAACTCAACAAATGACTTCGCCGCCACACCCAGCATATATTTACGTTTGGAATGATATTTACGTGCATTTCTTTGCTCACGACCCGATAAAAAATTCTGTATTTCAGTAAACCGCTCAATCGTACGGCTGGCACTAAAACCTAAATTCTGCGGAAATAATATATCCTGAAATTCTTCAATCATTTTTTATCCCCCACCCGTCATTAATATTTTCACTTGCATCAGTCCTTTAACAATCTCAAAATTCGTCTGCTCTATACTGGTGCTCAACAATTCTGCAGATAACATTTCATAACCCAAAGTCAGGTCAGCATTTGCAGGCAATTCATCAATAAGTTTTTCCAATTGCGCCATAATATTATGCGTAGTCAAGCTACTATCCGCCCGCGCCACCACAATGAGGCCGATCACATGCTCGGTCATTTGTTCATCTAATTGATGGGTATTTTGGCTGCTAATCTGCTCATAAGCAATGTAAGGCAAAGCCGCACTCTCCTGCACCACATCATATATATGCGCCCCACCCAACAAAGTGACCAGGTCAGCATCGCTAGATAATCGAGTGTAAAAATAACTTTTAAACTGTAACAGCCCCCTCATATCAGCACCTCACGTTTGCTAGCGGTTATTTTCAACCACAAATCAGCCGCCTCCATATTGATCACCGAACCTATCTCATATTGAACACCTTCATGCTCAATCAGCATCTGCTTATATATCCCGCTTTGGTAACGTATATAGACAATCAAACTGTCCTTAGTTTTGCTCACATGCCCAGAAAAATTCTGGCTCTGACGCTGCGGCTCCAGCTTAGCCCAACATTGCGTCGATAGGCTTTTGGTCACAATTTCCCCACCAATCACATCTCGGCCAATGGTCAAGCTATATATAGAAATTCTTTGGTTCAACTGACCAAAATCAAGGTTAAATCTATTCATTTTCAAAACTCATAAGTTGCAAACATTAAGCTAAATGTGGATCTTCTTAAACGGCGCAATCATATCCAATATCACATGCGGAATTTGGTGAATCTCACCCGAAGCAATCGGCCCTCTATTTTCATGCCAAAAAGCCACAAGATGCAAAATAGCTTGCACAATCGGCGCAGGCACATCACTCGCAGCAGGCCCATACCCAGCCCAAAACTGCACCCTTAAACCGGAATATTCACTATAAATTTTCGGTAACGGCCTAATAATTTTTAGATGCGCTGGGTCAGATTTTATGTCATAAACATAATCATCAACATCAACATTCTGATAAACCGCCACCTCATCAATCTCCGCCACATGCTCAATCGATATAACAGGGTTCACGGTTAAACATATGATATTGTCATAAGGCAATATATCCAGATAGAGCGACCATAATTGCCGCAAAAAAGCCCGGCCAAGCCGCGTTTCTAGCTGCACTCTGGCGGCAGTGATCATCGAAGCAATCAACGTATCTTCAAAACTATGATCAATCTTCAAATAATTTTTAACATCATTCAATGTCACAGGTTCAACCACCGCAGCGGTCTCTAAAATAAGCGCCATATATCCATCCAGTTTAAATTTTCAAAAAAAGGCGCACCCCAATTGGTGCGCCCACAGGGAAACTCAACCTAAGCTGCAAACTTCAACAATTTAATCGCATTAAAATCATGCACACCACCGCCAACACGCTTGGTCGTATAAAATAACAAATATGGCTTGGCAGAATATGGATCACGCAAAATGCTGATGCCACGACGATCAACAATCAAATAACCACGCCCAAAATCACCAAACGCCAACGACATACTATCAGCCGCCATATCAGGCATTTGCTCCACTTCAGCAATGCTATAATTCAACAGACTTGCCTTGCCATTAACCACTTCAGCAGGCCGCCACATATAATTGCCATCAGCATCTTTTAATTTACGAATTTCAGCCTGAGTTTTTCTATTCATCACCCAGTTGCCATTCATGCGGTAACGCGCTTTCAAGCTATAAATCAGGTCAAGTAAACAATCCGAAGCATCACTGGCCGCAAAAGCGCCATCAGCCCCCGTCTCAATAAAACCCAGATTACCCCATGACCAGCTAGATTCAGCCACAGTCGGCACATCCAAAAAGCCTTTGGGTTTATTCACCCCATCGCCATTCACAAAAGCTTCAGTTTCTTGGTCAATAAACGCCGCTTCAATTTCGGCCGCAATCCATTCCTCCAAATTCACCGCACTGTCTTCAAGCAATGATGCCGATGCCGCAGGCATCGCATAAAGCTCCATAGTCGGATAAACCAGTTCTTCCAAATCCGCACCATTGGTTTGCGGCCGCGCGTCCGCATCACCCACCCACCCAGAGGCAAATTCATTAATCGCAAACGGCTTTTTATAAATCGCCGATGTCACCTGCTGAATGCCGGCTATATCACGAATTGGCGAGGCCAATTTCATATTGTCTAAAATATTACTTTCAATCTGCTCAGGCACAAAATAGCCACCATCATTACCCGATACCAATGAATAAGCTTTGCCTTCAATGGTTTCAATCTGGCTCATGCCTTGGCGCATATAAGCGTTAAACGCCGTTTTAGCCTCACCATCTTCAAAGCCAGATTGTATTTCGCCGCCCAAAATCGGCCGTTTGGCTTTTTGGCTCAGCGCATCAATCTTGCTCTGCTGCCTGTCCAAGTGAGCATTAATTTTACCTAATTTCTGCTCGGTCAATGGGTCACTTACAGAGTGTTTTTCCAATGCATCCAAACGCGTATCATTGGTCTGTTTAAATTCTTCAAATGCATTCATAAAGTCATCAAAGACAACATTCACATCAGCATTATTTTTCGGACTTACAACTTTTGTTTCCAATTTTTGATCTCCATATTGGGTTGAGTTTTTTCGGGTCGTAGACGCGTTTTTTCGCACCATGTTTCAAGCTTCCTTCTGGTTATTTTTAAATTTTCATGTGCGTAAAGCCGCCGCCGCTTCAGCAATTTTCTTATTAATCTCAGGCTTAGGCTGTAAAATCCGCGCATTAAGCTGCATCGGAAACGTCACAACAGATATTTCCCACAAATCAACATCCTGAATATAACGGGTAGATTTACGCGCCTTCTGCACTGCCCGTCGGGTCTTAAACCCAATCGACAATCCATCAATTACATTGTCAGCAATCATCACAGCCACATCATGAGCTTGGCGCATATCCGTAGATAATCGCCCCACAACATAAAGGCCTTTTTTGTCAATGCGCATTTCTTCCCACCGGCCAATCGGCTGGCTCGGGTCATGCTGCCACAACATACTAATATTTTGCGGTTTTTTTTCGCGCAAACTGGCTTCAAATGCTGCGGGCAAAATCACGTCATTGCCCAAATCAACTTCATTAAAAATGCAAGCATAGCCAGCAAAAATATCATTCATATTTTGCCTCCTCTACCTCATCTGAATCAAGCGTCTCATCCAAACTCTCACCTTCCGCCAAAGCAGGATATCCAACAGCCAAACGCTTCTCATCAGTGGTCAAAAAGCTAGCCGCACCAATACGCCGCCACAAAGCTTCACGCTCCGAGCTCAAAGCTTCAATTTTGTCCAAATCAAGCTTTATCACCAGTCTCTCATCCCAGGCAGGGTTTAACCAGCTCGATAAATTACCAATAAAACGCGTCACCAAAGGCAAAATAGTCTGGCGCAAAAAGTTCCGATTGGCTTCTTGGTAATTAGAAAACCGATTGTCGCCAGGAATCCCCAACAACATAGGCGGTACACCCAAAGCCAAAGCAATCTCCCGCGCCGCCACGTGTTTGGCATCAATAAAGTCCATGTCCTTCGGACTAAACCCCATAGCCGACCAATCCAAACCACCTTCTAATATCATCGGCCTTCCCGCATTGGCATGGCCTTGGTAAGTCTGCTCCAACTCATATTTCAAACGGTCAAACTGCTCATCAGTCAAATTCCCTTGTCCATCTTGCCCCTTATAAACCACCGCCCCGGATGGCCGCGCGCTGTTGTTCAGCAAGCTCTTATTCCACTTACTAGCCGCATTGTGAATCTCAATCGCCAACCGCGCTGCTTTAAACGGGCTCTGGCCATAATGATCATCATTAGGGTTATAAAATGTCTGATGCAAAATCGGCTTAATGCCATCGACCAGTTGATTAAATTTCAACTTTTGCGAACCAATCTTATACTCATAACAAGTTGGCCAACCCCGCTCATCCACCACCAAACGCACACGGTCAGGCCGCAAACTATAAAGCGCGTCAGGCACAATGTCATCAAGTGCAGATTGCTGCAAATAGCAATTGCCATCAATCAATAGCTGGCTATAACATTGCTCCAAAAACTCATACCCACTCATATTCATATTGGGATGAGCAATCAAATTAAGCAGCGGGTGATCAATCAATTCCTCATCATCAATAAACAACTGCAATTGCACCGATGCCGCCGCCTCCGCAATCATCCGCACCGCCCTATGCGCAATCGGGTTTTGCATATAAGCATGCCGCGCCATCGCCGCAATGGCAATGTCATCAGTAAAATCACTATTCATCAAAAACCCAAATTCATGACCATATTGAGTCAAAGGCACATAATTCTTACGCTCAGTTTTCGGTTTTTTACCAGTATTTTGGCCAAAACCCAGCCGTTGAAGAAATGACATATTTCCCCTTCCCATTGTTTGAAATCCAAATGTTTGAATTCTAATTATTTAACCTACAAATCTCTAATCCGCGGCACACTCACATCACCATTGAGCAACAAATGACTCACCGCCCACACCAATGCATCAACCCGATCAGGGCTATTTTTCGAACTCATAATAAAATGATCAAACTGACACATTTCATCTTCCAATTCTTCAAACATGCCCAAATGATGAACCTTACCCTGCTCATACAAAGCCGCCACAGGCTCAGCCCGACTTTTCTTGTTTTTCTTAGCAAACACGCCAGCATAAGATATTTGCCCATCAATGGTGCGCAATATAGTCTCCACCATTTCCCCACCTTGGTTCACCTCAGCCACAATGCGATCAACATTAAATTCATGATAAACCTGCACCGCCTTCTGCGCCCAAACAATCGGGCTGACAGCCTGCATCGTCACATCCGCCAAAATATAAACATGCCGATTGTCATCCACCGCCGCCACAATCATCCCGCAAGCGTTAGATTTTCTATGGCTAGTCGCAGGCGGGTCAATCGCCAAAATAATGCGGGCAAAATCATCAAAATCATAATTCTTACGGTTGCGCCGCAAATCCTCAATCAATTCATAAGTCCATAACGCACCTTCATTGTCTTCAACGAGCTCACCATATAATTCTTGCCGCCCTAAATTCGTCCCCGCATAATTCGCATCAATAGTGCGCAAAAACGCCCCCGCCAAATTCTGCTTATTGGCAAAAGTCGATGCCTTGCTCACACAGCTGTTCGGCATCGCCAAAATATCTTTTAATTTTTTTCGATTGCGCGGCGTGGTGGTAATCACAATCTGCGGATGCTGCCCCAACCGCATGCCAAATTGCAACATGTCCCACACGTCTTCATCATACTGCCACTTAGCAAATTCATCACACCAAGCCGCATGAAATTGCGGCCCTCGCAGGCTTTCTGGCTCTTCCGCACTGAACAATTGCGCAATCGCCCCGTTCGGCCATTCAAGCCGCTTGCGCGAAGCTATATAAGTCGGCTTCTGGTGCGCAGGATGAATGTTCAACAACCCGCTATCACCTTCTAACATCACCTCACGCACATCATTAAATGTCTCACCAATCAAAGCAATCCGCCAAGCAGGTTTTGTGGCAAATGGTTCAATGCCCAAAGCCATGGCCCTCACCCATTCAGCACCAGCGCGGGTTTTGCCCGCGCCCCTGCCACCTAATAAAATCCAATTCTGCCAGTCTTTGGCATATTTTTCACTGGTCAGCGGTTGCAAATTCGGCGGCAATTGGTCATCTCTGGCCCATAAATACCAATCAAAATATAATTTTTCTAACTGTTCCTCATCTAAATCTGTGGCAAATTTTTCAATTTGCTGTTTGGTTAATCGCCGCAAGTTTTTGCGTAATTTCGTCTCGGAATTGTTGGTCCGTTTCATAGATGGTTTCAGGCTCACTTTGTTGGCTTTGGTCGTCATTCTCAGCCATTTGCATGGCGCGAATATTCTCCAAAGCTTTGATAATCACCGTCAATGTCTTGGCTTGCTTTTCACAAAATGCCAAATCAGCTTGCGGCTCTGTTTTGCCCAAAAGAATGATAATTTTGTTCAATTGCCGCTCAAGCTTATCTAATATTAATTTCTGTTTGCTCATAAGCATTTTATATCTGCATAAAAAAACCCGCTCACAAAAGCGGGTTAGGTTCAGGTCAGTTTTTTAACCTTTTTAACTGTCCTTAAAATATGACAACAAAGCCGTACGGTCAAATTGTCATTTTTCTAACTGCAACTAATCCCCGCAAGCCTTTATAACTCAAAATCGAGTTATTTTTCCGTAAGTTACCGCTTAGGCCACTGCACAATATAATTCACCGCATCCTCATCATCAATGCCCTCTTCACTCACAATGCGCCCAACTGCTGATATTCCAGCGCGCAAAACAGTTTTCGGGTCACCCGAGATTAACGGGTGCCAATCAGGCAATTTTTTACCCTCATCAAGCAATCTATAGGCACAAGATTTCGGCAACCAATTATACTGGCTGATATTCTTATGTGTCATTTTGATACAATCAGGTACAAATTTGGCACGGTTCGGATAGTCACTACATTGGCAAGTTTTCACATCAAGCAGCTTACAAGCCATATTGGTGAATATAATCTCACCTGTGTCTTCATCTTCTAATTTAATCAAACAACATTTGCCACAACCATCGCACAGACTTTCCCATTCCTGGTCATTTAATTCACCTAATGTTTTTTCTTCCCAGAACATATTCAGTTATTTCATATAGTTACATATTATATAAGATTTATTATGCTAGTTAATAGCACAATCATTATTAGAAATAAATTGATATTTTAGTACCCCGCCCACTCACACAAATCCTGTCAATACCTACCCAAAATAACGTCCCAAATCCGCACAGAGAGTTTGGCATAATTCATGCAGTGCCTATAGTATTGTTATTCATATTTTGTTAACCCATATAACCGTCACATTTTAAGTGGTTGTATATGTTTTGAGTTGGAGTTCGGTAGCGGTCTATGTCCAGAAATAGTGGCTTTTTAAATTATTTATTAAAAATAGATAGCTTCATGAATAACGCCGTTTATTTCACAGGCAGGTTTCTTAAAAATTTCTGGCGCGGCTTTAATTATATCATGAGTTTCATGCGGGTGCGCGGCATTAAGCGCTTCTTCATCGAAATTGTTTCCGATGGTCTCACATTGCTTTTTGTCGGCCTGATTGGGTTTTTCATGTTGGGTCAATATGCGCTGATCGATGTCGGCGAAGGCTGGCAACTTTATCAAAAATATTCAGTGACCTTTTACGATAAAAACAACAATCTCATCGGCCGTCGCGGCGTTCGTCATGATAGCAACGTACCGCTCGAAGAATTACCCGAAAATATGTTATTGGCCGCTCTAGCCACCGAAGACCGTAATTTCTTTAGCCATGTCGGTGTCGATCCAAGGGGCATTGCGCGGGCATTAATCCATAACATTCAAAAAACCTCTGGCAATAATCATGGTGCCAGCACCATCACGCAACAGCTGGCTAAAATGCTGTTTTTCTCACCAGAGCAAACTTTAGAGCGTAAGATTAAAGAAGCCTATATGGCTTTATGGCTCGAGGTCAACCTCACAAAACAAGAAATTCTCAGCCTATATTTTGACCGCACCTATATGGGCGCGGGCAATTTTGGCCTAGAAGCCGCTGCTCAATATTATTTCGGCAAATCGGTGCGCGAGGTCAGCTTAGCCCAAGCGGCAATGTTGGCAGGCCTGTTCAAAGCCCCGTCAAATTATGCCCCGCATATTAATTTAGGCGCTGCACGCGGTCGGGCCAATGTCGTGCTGAACAATATGGTCAATGCAGGCTTTTTAACTCATGGTGATGTGTTTGACGCGCGTGCCAACCCCGCCTCGGTGGTCAACCGTCACAATCCCGAAAATAAAGGCGAATATTTCATCGATTGGGCGTTTGAGGAAACTAAAAAAATCGCCAATAACCGCGATTATATATTGCATGTAAAAACCACAATTGATTTAGATTTGCAAGCAGCAGCACGTCAAGCCATTCAAGATAATCTGCGCCAAAGTGGCGAAAAATATAATGTCGATCAAGCCTCATTGGTCAGCATGGAACATGATGGTGCCGTATTGGCACTTATTGGCGGCAAAGATTATCGCAAAAGCCAATTTAACCGCGCGGTCAATGCAGCGCGTCAACCAGGTTCGTCATTCAAACCCTTGGTATATCTAGCCGCGCTTAATTATGGATACAAACCCAATAGCAGTGTGA
This sequence comes from Alphaproteobacteria bacterium, assembly GCA_002400495.2. Classification (GTDB taxonomy): domain Bacteria; phylum Pseudomonadota; class Alphaproteobacteria; order Rhizobiales; family OSC116; genus OCS116. Next base: position 78,444 of record NVQL02000013.1, read on the forward strand.
TTGATAGCCGCGTGCGAATTAAAAAATGGTCACCCAAAAATTACAACCGCCGCTATATTGGCCGCACCACGCTTAACAATGCCTTGGTGCACTCCATCAACAGCATTCCTGTAAAACTGGCACTCGAAATTGGCTATAAAAACGTCATTTCAACAGCAAAAAGTTTAGGCATAGATGCCAAATTAACCGCCAATGCGTCCTTACCATTGGGCACAGCATCCATTTCGGTGCTAGATCTAACAGGTGCTTACGCCACCATTGCCAATGGCGGCACATTGGCACAGCCTTATGGTATTTATGAAATTCGCAATGGCACGGGCAATGTCATTTATAGCCATGACCGCGATGAATTTGCCGCCAATGTGGTGGCCAACCCACATAAAATTGCTGATTTAAAATATATGCTCGGCAATGTGGTCGAATACGGCACTGGCAGACGCGCCAATTTAAACTTCACAAAAACCTATGGCAAAACAGGCACCACCCAAAGCTATCGTGATGCATGGTTTATGGGCTTTACCGATCACTTAGTCACTGGCGTGTGGTATGGCAATGATAATTATACGCCGACCAAAAGGCTCACAGGTGGCAATCTACCCGCCATAACGTTCAAAACATTCATGACCAACGCCTATGTCGCCAAATATAATTTGGACTTGGACAGCCTCGAGCACAACGCGATGGCCAACTTAGCCACACCGCGCAATGCCATCCTCACTGCAACTGCAGGGGTTAAAAACCCAACCATATTCATCCAAAGCACCGCAAAAATGTTAAAAAATGCTTCACGTCAAAACAATATCATTACCCTATCAAGCACGGGCAAAAAGTCAGCTGATGTTAATAATGACTATGTCACGTTAAACGGCAAAAAAATTAACACAGGTTTTAAAATCACCAAACCCCTCAAGCGCCCGCAATTAAAAACCATCAAAAAAACCAGTCAAAAGATAGTGGTGCGGAAAAAAGTGGTAAAAAAGAAAACCACCAAACGCAGCAATATTCACATTCAAAAATCAAACAAAATCAAACAAGTGAGCCCGCATAAAGGCAATTCAGCATTCATCGATGTCAGCGGGCGGATTGTCATCCTCGGCAACTAAGCTGGGATGCTTAAACCTTCTATATTGACATTTCGGGCAATAAAAGCCATTTTGCACAAAAATCACTCTCAAATTCAGGCTCTTCATGTCAAAAGCACAAGTCACAATGCAAAATATCGTCCTCGCTGGCGGCGATGGTATCTTGTTCAACCAGCTCAATTTATCGATCAATCAAGGCATGAAAATGGCCATTGTCGGGCGTAATGGTTGCGGAAAGTCCACTTTGCTCAAGCTGATCAGCAAACAGATAGATGTCGATGAAGGCACGTTATTTCATCAACCTGGCCTCACCTATAGCATGCTAGAGCAAGTGCCTGACTTAAGTAAATATGAAACCATTTTCGAATTCATCACCGATGGCATGGATCCAGATTTAGATTATAAAGTCTATGCATGGCTAGATGAGCTTAAACTCGATAGCATGCGTGACATTAAAAGCCTGTCAGGCGGCGAGGCGCGTAAAGCTGCTTTGATACGCAGCTTCTATACCGATCCAGATATTTTAATTTTAGACGAACCAACCAACCATTTAGACATTGAATCAATCGGTTGGTTAGAGAAAAAACTAACCAAATTACGTTCAACCATTATTTTTGTAAGCCATGATAGAGCGTTTCTTGGCAATGTCAGCAATCACGTATTTTGGATCGACCGCACGCGCGGCCATATGATGAAAAAAAGTTTCACCGAATTTGGTCAATGGCAAGAAAATGTCTTGTCCGACGAAGCCGAAATTCAACGTAAATTAGATAAAAATATCGAAGCCGAAACCATCTGGTCTAAAAAAGGCATTAAAGCGAGGCGTACGCGCGATGAAGGTCGGATGCGCGCTCTGCAAGCCCTACGCGCCGAAAAATCAAAATATATCAAACAAAAAGGCGGCGCCCATGCCAAATTGGCTTCAGGCAATGCCTCTGGTTTAATGGTCATTGAAGCGACAAATATCAGCAAAAACTTAGGCGAAGGTTCTGCCGAAAAATGCCTGATCGATAATTTTTCCATTCGGATCAACCGTAAAGACCGCATTGCCATTGTCGGGCCAAATGGCGTCGGCAAATCAACCCTACTTAAAATTCTGATTGGCGAAATGCAGCCAGATACAGGCAAAATCGAACATGGCACCAATCTCACCAAAACCTATATCAGCCAATCGAGAGACGATTTAAAAGGCGTCAAACGCGTACGCGATGTATTGGCGCCTGAGGGCGGCGATCAAATTATGGTGCATGGTAGACCTAAAAATATCGTGGCTTATCTAAAAGATTTCCTATTCAGCCCCGAGCAAATCAGGCAACCAATTAACTCATTGTCAGGTGGTGAGCAATGCCGCTTGCTGTTCGCCAAGGCCTTTGCCAACCCAACAAACCTACTAATTTTAGACGAACCCACCAATGATTTAGATCTGGAAACTCTTGAATTGCTCGAAGGCTTATTGGCCAATTATGACGGCACAATTATCCTGATCAGCCATGACAGAGCGTTTTTAGACGCTGTGGTCAGTTCAACCATTTTCATGCATGGCAATGGCAAAATTATCGAATATGCAGGGGGCTATAGCGAGGCGCAAGAACAGATTAATTCCGAAATTAAACGCCAACAATCCGCCGAGATTAAACCTGTCGAAAAAGTAAAAATGACCGAAGCTTACCAAGCGCCGCCAAAGACCGAGAAAATGTCTTTTAAAGAGAGTTTTCGCTTAAAGGAATTGGATGAACTGGTTCCAAAAACCGAAGAAGTGATCACGACACTCACCAAAGAGCTCGAAAAACCGGGGTTTTACGAAAAACAACCGACTGAATTTTCCAAATTAGCTAAAAAACTCGAACATAAAAAATCCGAGTTAGATAAAATGGAAGAAGAATGGATTGATCTATTGGCCAAGCAAGAAAATTTAGCCAGCTAAGCGTTCACTTAATTTAAAATCAAATGGCAGTTGCTTGGCGCTGTCATTTACCCGCGCCAAATGGCAAATCTCTTGCATTTTGACAAATTAAATGTTCTAAACAGTCAACTTAAAATCAGCCATAAGCACTATAATGACATTAGAACAAGAAATTAACCGCCGTCGCACCTTCGCGATCATTTCTCATCCGGATGCGGGTAAAACCACATTGACCGAAAACTTACTACATATGAGTGGTGCTATCCATTTAGCGGGGCAAGTGAAAGCCCGCGGTGAACGCCGCCGTGCCCGCTCAGATTGGATGAAGATTGAGCAAGAACGCGGCATTTCAGTCACCTCCGCAGCCATGACTTTCACCTATAAAGACTGCATATTCAACCTGCTCGATACACCAGGGCATGAAGATTTTTCCGAAGACACTTATCGCACATTAACCGCCGCTGATGCCGCGATTATGGTGATCGATGTGGCCAAAGGCATCGAAGCCCAAACCCGCAAATTGCTAGAAGTTTGCCGCCTGCGCGATATCCCGATCATCACCTTCATCAATAAAATTGACCGCGAAGGCCTAGATCCCTTCGCCTTGATGGATGAAATTGCCGATAGCTTGGCGCTAGATGTCACCCCAATGACATGGCCAATTGGTCTGGGCAACCGCTTGGATGGCCTCTATAATTTCGCCAAAGATGAAATGACACCAATTGACCGTAATGATTTCAGCTTTTCGGCCAATGTCCCCGCCGCTGAGATTGAAAATCTAGTCGCTCCAGAAACGTGGGAACAAGCCGAATATGAAATAGAGCTTGTGCGCGAAGCCTGCAAACCATTTGACATGCAAAGCTTTCGCGAAGGCCATCTCACTCCCGTATTTTTCGGCTCAGCACTGAAACAGATTGGCGTCACCGATCTGCTCGATGCCTTAGAGCAAATCGCCCCTGCCCCGCAACCCCGACCGACCGACAAACGCATTGTCGAGGCGACCGAAGATAAAGTCAGCGGCTTTGTGTTTAAAGTGCAAGCCAATATGGATGCCAATCATCGCGATAGAGTGGCCTTTGTGCGCTTGGTTTCAGGCAAATTTAAACGCGGCATGAAGCTCAAACTCTCAACTGGCAAAACCATCAGCGTGCAAAACCCTATTTTATTCTTTGCGCAAGACCGCGAATTGGTCGATGAAGCTTATGGTGGCGACATTATCGGCATTCCAAACCACGGCACGATAAGAGTGGGCGACACCTTAAATGAAGGTGAAAATATTAAATATATCGGCCTACCTAACTTCGCACCCGAAATTTTAGAGCGCATCCGCCCTGATGATCCAATGAAAGCCAAGCATCTTAAAAAGGCGCTCGAAAGCCTGTCCGAAGAAGGTGTCATTCAATTATTTGCGCCGCAAATCGGCGCGCATCTCACGGTTGGCGTGGTTGGCCGCCTACAAATCGAGGTGCTGGCACAACGCATTAAAGACGAATATAAAATCGCCGCAAAATTCGAAGCCTCCCCCTTCACCACAGCTAAATGGATTGAGTGCGAAGATGATAAGATGCTGGATAAATTCATGAGCGATAACCGCTTAAACATGGCCAATGACCGCGATGGCTCCAATGTCTTTTTAGGCAAAAGTGCTTGGGAAATGGGCTATACTGAAGATAAATGGCCAGATATTAAGTTTAAGGCGATTAAAGAGCGGCATTAGCATAATGGCAAAGGGAAAATAATGGACTTAGCAGCAATCGGCGCATATTTTACCGAATTTTGGCAAAAAGTTGAATGGGTATGGGATTATGGCCTGTTTGGCATCAGCCTCTCCACCATTGGCATCACTTTGCTCATTCTCATTGCATCTTATCTATTGCGTGACTTGTTTGCCCGCTTCATCATCAAACGGCTTAAAGGCATGGCCAAACGCACCAAAAACAAAGTCGATGACGCAGTCATTGATGCACTCGATGGCCCGTTGCATTTTCTACCACTTATATTTGGTATATTCGCCTCGTTTAAATATCTTGGCCTGTCTGGTGAGACGGGCGCATTATTTGATAATATTGTACAAAGCCTCATCATTATCGATATTTTCTGGGCACTCAATGTTATTTTGGTGCCAATCGCGCTCATCTTAAATCCGCTGCAAAAACTATTCAGCAGAGAATTATTTGATTGGATTTTCAAAGCCTTACGGGTCGTCGTGTTGGCTATGGGCGCGGCCACTATTCTCGAATTATGGGGCATAAAAGTCGCACCGATCCTCGCCAGCTTTGGCCTCATTGGTGTTGCGGTTGCCTTAGGCGCACAAGATTTATTTAAAAACCTCATCGCCAGCCTAACCATCATGTCTGAGAAACGCTTAGCGAATGGCGATTGGGTGCAGATTGAAGGCGTGGTCGAAGGCACGGTCGAAAATATCGGCTTTCGCTCAACCAAAATCAGACGTTTCGACAAAGCGCCAGTATTTGTGCCAAATAGTGCGTTAGCTGACAGGGCGCTGATTAATTATTCCCAAATGACGAATCGTCGTATTTATTGGAAAATTGGTTTGGTTTATAGCAGCACAACTGCGCAATTGGCCGAGGTAAGACAGAATATCGAAAGTTATTTGCTAAATAATGATGAATTTGTAAATCCACCTGCATGCTCATTATTTGTGCGTATTGATAGCTTTAACCAAAGCAGTATAGACCTTATGATCTATTGCTTTACCCATACGACAAATTGGGGTAAGTGGCTAGAAATTAAAGAGAATTTCGCTTATGAAATTAAAGATATTGTTGCCGCTGCCGGTACAGATTTTGCCTTCCCGAGCCAGACCATATATCTGGAAGCGAACGAGTCCGCCACGCCTGCACTTTTCATCGACGCTAAAAAAACCGACTAGTTCCACAATGATTTTTGGTTATTAATAAAAATTTAACCATCTGAGTCTTAGATAGAGACAGAAGAGTTACCTCAATCAAATATCCAGAAAGGTTGGCAAAATGGCGGATATTATAGACTTTAGATCTAAGCCCAAATCACGTTACAAAGCCCAAATTGCAATTAACGGTTTTGAGAAAATGGGTCAAATCATTTTATTCTCTGGTGTTCGTATCGAGCGCGAAGGGAACAGAAATACCGAAATTCAACTGACCAAAGCTCAATTGAATGAACTTAATGAGTTTCTCAGCAGTAAAACCAGCTAAACTCAAAAAATGAAATGTTGCTGTTGTGTCAACATATTTGTTTTGCTATGCTCATGGCAGTAAACATGGGCAACAAAATCTCACAAGTCTGGAATGGCATGATAAAGTGCAAATCAATGGGGCTAATTTTTAGCTTAGCCTTAGGTGCAATGCTGTCTGCCTGCTCCGCTCCCGTTGGTTTTTTAGTGGTCAGCAACCCGTCAGACGAAGCTGCCATTTCCACTTTGGCATTCCCTGTCGAAAAAACCGAGCCCAGCAACTCCCAATATGCTCCACTAAATTATTCGAAAGCCGAAAGAGAATTGCGGTATGCTGCTGTTCCGCTTATGCGCAGCAATTACAATATTAATATTAACGACCGTCAATTCATCAAAGGTGCGGCCAATGCCACCACCCCCTTGCGTGCGGAGGCGTTGGCGAATAGTTTTAAAGCCAAAGGTGTTACTGATATGTCAGCTCGTTATCGAAGCTTGTCGGTCGATATTAGAAAACGCCGTGCCGAGTTAAATAAATTCGCCCGCTTGGCCAAAAATGTGATCGGCCAAGATAAGGCACGTGGCAAGATAAATAATGAAATTGTTGATGGCAACATCCTCAGAGCCATGCGCTATCGAGAAACCGAAAATATTGCAATTATCAAAAACATTAAACAACAAATGCAATCGCTGTATATAGCTTATCGTTATGTGTTGAATTATGGCAAAGTTGTCGAGCCGACGCTAAATCAATCTGGCATCCGCTCCGACCTTAAACGTTTTAACCGCCAGATTGAACAATTAAGCAGCAGCTAGTCACTATATTCATTCGGTCTGTCGCTGCTTTTCATTACGTCACATCTGGCGCTAGCTAATTGTTGAGCCACCCTCTCATGATAAGCCGCACCGCTCACCGCCAAACGAATGATGATCATGCCGGTTTTTGCGGTAATCCGCTGAAAAACCATGCCGCTTGGCAGGCTATTCTCCGCCCCTTCAAGCAAAAGAGCAAATTCCAAATGCGCCATTTTCGTTTGGCGCGAATTGATTGAGAATATCACCTCACCAAATTCAGAATAAACCGTCAATATGCCAAATCCATCATTGATATTGGCGTTTAGCACTAGGGCTTGGTCGTTCAAATCATAATGACAAACCGCATAACCTAAATCTTGGCTTTCAAATTGCAAAATGTCTGCACCAAAATCTTCAGATAGTGTGTAAAATTTATGTGGCTCAAGTAAGCTTGACACCCTTAAATAGGGACTGTTAGCGTTGCCATTGGACCAAAATACAATTAAAGTCAAATGGCTAAATATTGCGGCTAATGTTAAAATAAGCAAAGGCCTGATAAACTGCATTAAACGCACCCCTTATTCAACAGGGTCGGTAGGGACAATTGCCCAATATTCTCACTTATCTTTTTGTCAATGCCATACATTCTAAATGACATCATAAAACGAGTATTTTCAAGGCTTGCGACCGAATTTAATGGCAACCAATTTCCATCACTCACCTCCGCTGAAATGATGATGTTATAACGTCCGTCGTTTTTTCTGATGATGTTGCTCATATTGAATGAATAACGATGCGCGTTATTTTCAAAAGGCATAAAATCCGTATTGTGTAGCGAAACACTCCACCAAAACGCGTCCATATCGTCACCTTCTAATGTATATCGGCAATTGGCAGTTAAATTTTGGCCAGCAGAATCAACATAAGTAAAAAAATAAAGCGCCTGATCTTGCGGCAAAGGTAATTGCCCGCTATTGACAAGATACGCCTTGGCGTAGACCGATAATTTGGGGCTGCTTAAGTTTTTATGAACGCGCCAACCTTTATTTTGCAGCATATCAACTCCCCAACCAGTTGATATGGCCTGAAAAGCACTACCAACGCCTATCAAAAGACCAAGCAGCAGTGCCCCCACTATGCTTAAAAACAACTTCATTTTTCTCTCTAATCCAGCCCGTGATCATATTCATAAACTCAAATTTCGGCTTAGCTCTTAAACAGGTCGTCCGCCTGTTGTTTCAAGGCCAAAATATCGGCATTTTGCTGCGAAGGCAAAATACCTGTTGGTCGATATTCAAGTGTTTTATCTTCTATTTCCAAAACATAAATATCAGGGTCAAACTTGCGTATTTTGTTTAAATATTCATCTAATTCACCCAACGAAATTGACAATTCGCCAAGCGGGAAATGCCATATTTTTTGCCCTTCATCATCAATTGATGTACCAAAAGGTGGCCCAATTAACAGAAATTCATTATTATTTTTATTCAGTACAATATAAATTTGTCCTGCATTGGCGTCACCTTTATGCAATATGGTAGCAAATAGGCCTAGGCTTTGCGCGCGTTTCAACTCCGCAGCCACGATGATTTCAGTTTTCAAGCGCATAATATTCCAAACTAGTTAAAATTTTAGCTAAATTTGATTCAATTTGTACCACCAAAATAAATAAATTATAAAAATTTTCCAAATATTATGCCTTTTGGATGGTGCTCGTGGTTCGCGCGTGTGTAAATGCGCGGCAAAAGAGTTGGTAAGGGTTAAATATGATACGGCTTATTAAAATTTGCTTTTGGATCGCAGTGGTGGTGTTTTTTCTGCCCGAAGAAGCGACGAATGACATCACAACACAAAATGCCATCGAAATCGCACGCGCTGGCGCAAAGGACATTAGCGGTTTTTGCACGCGCAATCCTGATGCTTGCCTGCAAGGTCAAAAAGCGGTGGCTAACCTCAGTCAAAAAACCATCAATACAGCTCGTTCTATTTATGATTATTTGCAAGAAAACTCGTCAAAAGATATGAGAAATGGTCTTGAACAGGTCATTAATCAGAGTGAAATGTTAAGCATTGAAGACCAAATTAAATTGGCGCAAACCAAAGGCCAAACTCTATCGGTTTCCGATCTGAATATAGATTTTTCTTCAGCCACCACTCAATAAATATAACCAAAATGTAATCAAAGTCTAACCAAAGCGCAAGCACGGCATAAACAAGCTTACATAACCAAGTTTTCATGTTATTGCTGGTCAATAATGTGCAAGGGTGGTTTGATGTCAATTGAAGATAGTTTTCAAAATATAAGCGATGATTTTTCTTATCTAGATGGGTGGGAAGATAAATATAAATATGTCATTGAACTTGGCCAACAATTGCCGAGCTTGGATGATGTTTATAAAGTCGAAGCCTATAAAATTAAAGGCTGCACCAGTCAAGTCTGGCTTAAAATTAGCGTTGATGATCAAAATATTATGACCATTGGCGGCGATAGTGACGCGCATATTGTTAAAGGCCTTGTGGCCATATTAATCGCCTATTATTCAGGCCAAACCACCACCGACATTCAACAAAATGACGCGACCAAATTGTTTGCACATATCGGCCTTGCCGATCAGTTGACGCCACAACGCGCTGGTGGGCTTCATGCAATGATAAACCGCATCCAACGCGCCGCCAATGATCATTAATCCAATGAGCATTAACCCAATGAGCACTAAACCAATGAGCATTAATCAAGCGGGTCACTAGAATTTTGTGTCGGTATTCATATCAACAGCTAGCCACGCCAAATATTTATTGCCAACAGCGTCATTTGCTGTCAGTTGATAATGTGTGCCCAACCGATCAAGCGCCATGGTCAGTAATAATTTGGCCGATCTAGCTGGCCAGTTCAATGCTTTTTCTGTGGCCTCTAACCCATTGCCAAATAAACAAATTTCCACCAGAATGGCCGAAAAATCCTGTCCCACTTGGCTAAGGCTTTCATACAGCTCGCGTCTGGCAATATAGGCGACTTCCGAAAACCCCATATCCTTGACACCAGTGTGATGGCTCTGCTTTACTGATTGCAAGTTTTCCCAATTCATAGTCACATTGGGGCGTAAATTGGCTTTAACAAACAACTCAAATAATTTCTGCCCCGCCTGCAAATGAGTTTCAGATAGATATTTATGCGCCATGTTGCGTTGTCGATTGTACAACTTTAACAAGGGTGTATGCTCCGCATCGGCATCTTGGTTAGCGAGGCTGGTAAAATCATTAAAACCTATTGGACGCGACTGGTTGTTTTTGTTGACGGTTTTGTTGCTCTCGCGTTTGGAAATATTTTCTTGGTCTAAATCAACAAAATAAATGAAATCCTCTAACCAAGTCTGGCCAATTTCGGTATGACGATAAACATTGTGTATAAATTTCAACCATCCATTTTCCTGCATAAAATCAATCAACAGGAGCGGTAATTTTCGCACAAAACGTGCTGGTTCAGTTTGTTCATCATATAAAGCCATCTCATTATAAGGCAGTTTCTTTACAACATGTCGGCGTTTTAACATTGTCTGTAATATAATGCGCGCTTCGCGTTCTAACTCTTTTCTACAAGGCATAACTAAGCTCCTCCCGCGGGTTCATCGCATATTTACAAATGGTTTTTTCTAATAGCTCCAAAGTTAAATCGAAGTTCATTTCATCTCGCCGATCTTCAATCAAGTTACAGGCATATGCCACCGTGGTACGGTCGCGGTTGAACAATCTTCCAGTTTCAGTTAAATTTAAACCACAGCATATATGTGTTAAATACATTGCCACCTGTCTGGCAAATGCAATATGTGCTTGCGATCTTGATTTCGACAATATGTCACGGGTCGAAACTTTAAATACTTTGGATACCATTTCTAAGATAATGGGCCGCACGCGAATAAATTGTACATAATTATCCTCATAGCCAGCGGCTGCGTGATAATCCACGTTATTAAAAAAACTCTCACTCGGTAACAATTTCATAATTCCCCTTACTATACACCTATAGGTTGTATTAAGTTACAATCCCGAGCGTCATAGTTGCATTATTTTTTAAGTACGGGGATAAAAAATTAATCTAATCGTTGATTTCACTCATTATTAAGTATAATTACATATAAAAACAAATAATTAATATTTTTCAAAATTACAACCTATAGTTAATATTGGATGGTAGCAGAAACAAAAAAAGCCCCATAAACAGGGGCTTTTATTGAATCTATTGCTTTGAATTGCTTAGCTTTGAGTCGTCTTTCGGCGGCCTTTATGTCCAAGACCCATATTCTTTGCAAGTTTTGAGCGCGCGGCTGCATAATTTGGTGCGACCATAGGATAATCAATCGGCAAGCCCCATTTTTCTCTATATTCTTCAGGAGATAAATTATAATGAGTGCGCAGATGTCTTTTTAGTGATTTGAATTTTTTACCATCTTCTAAACAAATCAAATAATCTTGCGAAATAGACTTGCTGATAGGTACAGCAGGTGGTTGTTTATTTTCGTTGCCTTTGCCATTTGCAGATACTTTGTCCAACGCGGCATAAATATGGCTGATTAAGGTTTCAACTTCACTCAATGCAACGCTATTATTTCCAACATAAGCAGATGCAATATCTGCGGTTAAATCTATCAATATATCGATTTCTTTTGTTGATGATTTTAAATCTTCATCCATATAAACTCTCCATTACATTGAAGCTGCAAAAAGCTCCAATTTTTTTACCACTATGTATACAGATAATAAAAATCGCTGGAACGTCAAGCAAATAAAGGGAAATTAGTCATTCATGCCCATATAAATTCGCACAATAAGCAAAATTTCCCACATATAAATAATACTTATGTATAATAAAATATTATTCATCCAGCTAAGCCATCAATTTAGTTGAAGTTTTCGGGTTAACTATATTTTATTAAATATTTGCGGTTTTTCCGCGTACTTATACTCATGTATAGTATTACTTTATTACAATGTTGGAACGGTTTGGCCTGTCAAATATCCACACATAAGAATTGTGATTAATTTTTAGGCATTTTCTAAATTTTTACAAAAGAGCTATTTTTCACTGTCTAATGTCTGGCCATTCTCAGAATATTTGCCATCAATTAAATTAACCACCGTCTCATCACAAGTTTTCACGCCGGCAATTACCGAAGCGCGCGCCAACAGATGTGCCGAAACTGGCGTGGTCAATATCAAGAATAATACTCCAGCTATGGCACGAGTGATTAATCCCAATTCAGCTGAAGCGACAGCCACACCCAGCAATAAAAGCCCCGCACCTAACGTACCTGCCTTACTGGCGGCATGCATGCGCACATATACATCCTGAAAGCGCAATACACCCAATGCACCAATTAAACTAAATGCGGCACCGATCACAATCAACGCCGCTATAATCAACTCAATAATCATCTGTCTCTCCGTTCAATTCGGTTTTTTTTCGTCCAATTGCATTTGGTTTTGGCCTTGCCACAATATATAGCGGGCAAATGCCACGGTTGCCAAAAAGCCGATCAAGCCCAAAGCAATGGCCACATCAATATAGGCAAATTGCTGGGTTCTAATGGCAAATATGGCGATAAAGCCAATGCCCAAAGACACCAGCATATCCAAACATAATATTCGGTCAGATAAGGTTGGACCAATGATCAATCTAATGGTTACCAAAATGAAGCCAATGATCAGTAAGATCTGGGCAATCAAAGTTGCATAATCTAAATAAATATTTTCCATCACTCAAACACCTCTATCACTTTGCGCTCAAACCCGCTGGAAATATCAGCAATGATGCCTGCGGGGTCAGTGGCATCAATCGCATGGACATAAAGGGTTTTTTTATCATCCGATACATCCACACTCAACGTGCCGGGGGTTAAAGTTATTAAATTGGCTAACAATGTAATCTCAAGGTCAGATTTAACTGCCAGCGGGTATGCAATGATACCAGGTTCAAAATCCAATTTAGGTTTAATCACCAATATCGCCACTTTAACCGTCGAAAGCACCAATTCATAAATGAATAAAAACATCAGCGAAATAATTTTACGCGATTTGCGAAAATAAACCCCTGCCCCCAATTGCTCACGCACCAGCCATATGGCCAGCAGGCCAAACACAAAGCCAACGGATATATTGAGAATTGAAAAATTACCCGCAATCGCAGCCCAAGCTAATGATAAAATGATGTGAAGCGTAAATATTTTCATTCTATATGCTCTCCTTTGCCAAATGTCGCCTCAATATATTGTTCAACATTCAGCAAGTCATAGGCCGCCAAATCCGATTGTCTAATCAACGTATTAGGCGAAATCCCCAGCCATAATGTCAAAACAAAAATAATACTGATCGGCAACATCATAATGCGCAATTGTTTGCCTTCTAAACGCTTGCCGCGCGCTTCATATTGACCATCTGGCGTGTTAACACCCCCACCGCGCCAAATCATCTGAATGCTGGCACGGCCAACGCCGATAATGGTTAAAAGGCTGCCAGTCAATATGGCGGCAATCAGCCAATAGTAGCCCTGCTCAAACGCGGCCATCAACATCATATATTTTGGCCATAGGCCTGAGAATGGCGGCAGACCCATCGCAGCCAATGCCAAACCAAAATATGCAATGGCCACAAAATGGTTTTGCATCACAATGCCACCAATTTTAGCAATTTCAAAACTACCCGCCATGCGGCCAATCACGCCAGAGAGTAGATATAAACCCGTCATCATCAACATAGAATGGACAGTATATTGCACCGTGGCCATTAAAGATAATTGCGTATGTATCGATATACCAATCATCATAATACCAACGCCCGACATCAGCAAATATGCCAACATGCGGCGCAATTCGGTTTGCGCAATCACACCTAAGCCACCAATAATAATGGTCAACCCACCAATGACGCCAAATAATTCAAATGCCGCGCCATTGCCATCAGGGAAGACAATGGTGAATATACGTATCAGCGCGTAAACACCAACTTTGGTCAGTAAGCCAGCAAATATCGCGGATACGGCGACACGCGGCGTGTGATAAGCGGCAGGTAACCAAAAATACATCGGAAAAGCCGCTGCCTTAATGCCAAAGGCAAATAAGAACAATATTGACAATGTAGCCAAGGTTCCCGTCGCCTCGCTGGCTGCCACTTTGGCAAACAAATCGGCAAAGTTTAACGTGCCTGTCACACCATAAAGCAAGCCCGTGGCGATCAAAAAGAATGTCGTGCCCAGCAAGTTCAAGAAAGCATATTTGACCGCACCATCAAGCTGTATCTTTTTGCCGCCCAATATTAACAATCCAAATGAAGAGATAAGCATCACTTCAAACCAAACATAAAGGTTAAATATATCACCTGTCATGAATGAGCCATTGACGCCGACTAATAACATCATGATCAAAGTGTAATAACCCGACTTAGTCGCCGCTTTATCGACATCAGCAGGGCTGTAAAGAATAATCAATAAAGTCACCAAGGAGGCCACAAAAGCAAATATGGCGCTCAAACTGTCTGCGGTAAAAGCAATGCCAAATGGTGCTAACCAGCCTGACATAACCAAGCTTTGCGGGCCATCAATGATGATATCAAACAATAAAAACCCTGAACCAATCATGGCAATTAATGCTGCGGTGACGGCAATGTGAAATTGCCAACGATCTTTTTGGCGCAACATAAGCGAAACAGCGGCAAGCACTAATGGCGCCAACATTGGCGTCAATATTTTCCACTCGGCCAACAAAGTTGGGGTGGTGCGCATCGCTTCACTTATCAAATTTTGGTCAGCCATATATCTAAATCCGTTCCGTTCAATAAGTCAGTTTGGAAGCTTGGGTTTTCTTTGGCTCGGCAATGCGCATTTCATCGCTATTGTCAGTACCAAGGCTTTCATAAGCGCGGTAAGTCAGCACCAAGACAAAGGCAAACAACGCAAAGCCGATTACAATCGCGGTCAAAATCAACGCTTGTGGCAAAGGGTTGGCAATCCCGGTCAATGTGCCATGAAAATCAGCGGGTATAATTGGTGGAATGTCGCGGGTCACACGGCCAACCGTAAAAATCAGCAGGTTAACGGCATTGCCCAATAAAGCCACGCCCAAAACCAACCTAATCACACTGCGGCTTTGCATCATATAAGTGCTAGCGGCAAAAATCAGTCCTACCAAAATTGTTAAATAAAATTCCATCAGTCTGCCTCCTCCAAAGTGAGCATGATCGCAGTGATCGCGCCGACCACCACAAACCACACGCCAATATCAAATATCATCGGTGTCGATAGGTCAAAATATTCGCCATCGCCCAACGGCACTTTCCACCAGATACCCGATAGAAATGGTACATTGTTAATGTAAGAAGGTATGCCGCTACAAGCCGCCATCAAAACGCCAAACCCGCCCATAGTGACAGGGTGAAAATACAACGCACGGCGCACCGCCTGCACGCCCGATGAAATACCATATAAAGCCATAGCCGATGCCGCAATCAAGCCACCAATAAACCCACCACCAGGCTCGTTATGGCCGCGCAATAAAACAAATAAAGAGAATATAATCATCAAAGCCGTCAAAGCGGGGGCGATGGTGCGTAAAATTATTGTGTTCATGACGCGCTCTCCTTTAATTTACTTTTGCTCTTACTCTTTTGGCTGGCATGTTTATGATTTTTAGGCTTGAGTCTGATCAACGCCAAAATCACCACGCCCGTGGTCATCACCACCGAAATTTCACCCAATGTGTCCAAGGCTCTGAAATCAACCAAAATCACATTGACAATGTTATGACCATGCGCAATCGCCGCGCTATATTTGGTAAAATAATCCGATAGGCTCATGTCCAACTCAGTCTGCATCACACGCAATAAAAGGGCTGCAAAACCAGAACCAACAGCAATCGCCACAATGGTGGCAACAACAGCTTCCATGCCATATTTTGCGTCATTTTTATCAAGTTTTAAACGGGTCATCACCAAGGCCAAAATCACCGCAGTCAAGGTCTCCACCATAAATTGGGTAAAGGACAGGTCTGGTGCCCCAAATAACATGAATAAAATCGCCACCGCAAAACCTAAAATGCCCAATGAGACTATCGAAGTTAAACGCGATTTGGCAATCAAAACTGCATAAAGCCCTAGCACCGCAATCAGCAATATGCCCGCCTCGTAAAATGTCGGCTTGGTTAAAGTTGATAGATCAATGTCTGGCAGGGCATCATAAGCAATCATCGGCACCCAAATGACCAAAGCTAACAATATAAATGTATTGCGCATATAGGTTTTTAAATGCCCAGTTTGGAATGTATCGGTGATGCGCTGTGACACCCACAAAAGAAGCGCCAAAAATTGATCAAAGCCTTTATCCGGCCCCCAGCCAATCCAATTCAGCACCCTATCCGCAAAAGCGCGGACTTTATCATAAAAGTAAAAAATGACGCCACCCCAAGCCATAGTCAATAGGCTGAGTATAAGTGGCGCGTTAATGCCGCCCCATAAATGCAAATCTGTCTCGGCATTTTCATTGCCAATGGCCGAAACCGCACTATGCACAATGGTGTGGCCTAAATAGGCAATGCCAATGCCTGCCGCCAAGCCGCACAGGCCCAAAGTCAATGGCCCAAGCCATAGCATAATGCTGCCCTCATGGGCTTGTTTGGGCATGTCGCCCAATTTGCCCATCATGGGTTTTAAGGCCACAGCAAAGCCAATGGCAAACATCATGGCATTGCCGATAATGGCAACAACCAGCAATATGGTGGATAAAGGATCACCATGCAGCAGCGCATGATACATGCTTTCTTTGGCAATAAAGCCAACCAAAGGTATAATGCCGCCCATCGATAATGCCGCAATTAAAGCTGCAAAAAACGTGATCGGCATTTTGCGGCCCAAACCACCCAATTTGGTAATGTCTAATGTGCCTGCTTCATGGTAGATCGTGCCCGCCACCATAAACAAACCACCTTTAAATAAAGAATGCGCCAGCAAATAAAGCACCGCGCCTTCAATCGCGCCTTCTCCTCCTGCCCCCAATAACATGGTCAGCAAGCCGAGCGATGCCATGGTGGTATAGGCCAACATTTGTTTCAGGTCAGTTTGGCGAATGGCAATGAATGTGCCCGCCAACAAGGTAAAACCACCAAATATGCCCAAAAGCAACGACCATTCAATCGTATCACCCAAAATCGGATAGGTACGCATCATCAAATAAATGCCAGCTTTGACCATAGTCGCGCTATGCAAAAACGCACTCACAGGTGTTGGCGCTTCCATCGCGTTGGGCAACCAAAAATGAAAAGGAAATTGCGCCGATTTGGTAAAAGCACCCAGCAGGATCAGAATCAAAATCGGAATGTAAAGCTCACTGTCTTTTACCACATTACCGAATGACAATATATCGGCCATCTCAAAATTACCAACGCTGGTGCCCAAAATCACAAAACCCGCCAACATAGCCAAGCCGCCTAAACCTGTTACCACCAAGGCTTGCAAAGCTGCACGGCGCGAAGCTTGGCGCAAATGATCAAAGCCGATTAGCAAGAAAGACGTAACCGAGGTGAGCTCCCAAAATAGAAATATCGCCATCAGGTTAGAGGATAAAACCACACCCAACATCGAAGCCATAAACATCAGCATGAAAGCGAAAAACCGCCCCAAATGCACATGGCCTTTTAAATAGCCACCGCTGTAAATCATAATGAATGTGCCAATGCCCGAAATTAGCAAAGCAAATAGCAAACTAATGCCATCCAAATAGAAGGTCAAATTCAGGCCGAGCGATGGTATCCAAGGGTGATATTCAAAAATCGCATGCTGGCTCATCACTTGGTCATATTGTCCAAGGAAATAAACAAAAATCGAGGCAGGCAAAAGAGCCAATACCCAACCAGCACGGTAACCTAAAAAGCGTTTCAATAGCGGCGCAAACAGAGCCAAAATAAAGCCAGATAAAACCGCAAGCAGCATATTTTCCTCACAACATAATATTTCGACCGCCATGTTTTGGGGAGGGACAGGCGAATGGAATTGATAATTATGCGACAGACTCGGCTTTTATAGTTAATGTAGGGTTAACATCATGATTTATACACCAAAACCATTCCAAATTTATCTAAAGTTTCAGCTTGTAAGTTGGCATGATACTGATTATCTTTTCAGCTCAAACAGGAGCCCATCCAGATGAGTAAAATCAAGACCCAAGACGAATTGCGCAAAATCTTAAGCGATGAGCAATTTCAAGTCACCCAAAACGCTGCCACAGAGCGCCCGCACAGCCACGAATATAATCTAGAATATGCACTGGGCACCTATCATTGCATCTGTTGTGATGAGGCATTGTTTTTATCTGATACAAAATTTGATGCGGGCTGCGGATGGCCAAGCTTTTTTGCCACAGTTGCAGATAATGTGGTCAAAGAGATCGAAGACTTATCTTATCTTGCCCGCCCGCGCACCGAAATTAGATGCGCCAAATGCGATGCGCATTTAGGCCATGTTTTCCCCGATGGCCCACCACCCACTGGCCTGCGCTATTGCCTCAATGGCAGCGCCCTTAATTTTACACCCAATTCATAAAGATTTTTAAAGACTGTATATTATGACTACAAAACCCACCTGCCCCAAAATTCCAAAAATTGACAAACATCATGGCATTAGCCGCACCGACAATTATGCATGGTTACGTGATGACAATTGGCAGGACGTGCTACGTGACCCGCAAATTCTCGATGCCGACATTCGCCAACATTTAGAGGCCGAAAACGCCTACACATTAGATAAATTATCCGACACGCAAGGCCTGCAAGATGATCTTTACAAAGAAATGCGCGGCCGCATTAAAGAAGATGACAGCAGCGTTCCCGTTAAAGACGGCGATTATCTATATGGCGTTCGGTTTGAGACAGGCAAAGAATATGCCGTTCACTACCGCACAAATATCGCCACTAAGCAGGAAGAAATCCTCATCGATGGCAATGTCTTAGCTGCGGGCGAAAATTATTTCCGCATCATTGACGTGGCACAAAGCCCTGACCACCGCTATATCGCTTATGGCGTGGATGTCAAAGGCAGCGAAAAATACACAATAAAAATCATCGATACCAAAACAAGCAAATTGCTAGATGATGAAATCTTGGAAACCACAGGCGGGATCACATGGGCAGCAGACAGCCAAACATTTTTCTATACCAAGGTTGATGACAATCACCGCCCGTCCGAAGTTTATTTGCACGCTCTGGGCAAACCAGAAGATCAACTGACCTTCCGCGAAGATGACAGCGGCCTATTTGTTAATGTCGGCAAAAGCCAAGATGGTGCTTATATTGTTATCAATGCGGCCGATCACGAAAGCGGCGAAATTTATATCATCAATGCCACCAGCCCAACTGATGCTCCCAAATTACTGCTAACCCGTAGCGATATGCATGAATATAGCATCGAGCATTATAATGGCGACTTTTACATCCTATCCAATTGGAATGAGCGCGAAGACTTTGCCATTTTCAAAGTGTCTGTCGATGAGTTCGCACCCAAAAATTGGCAAGAGATTATCCCACACGAAGCTGGTACATTGGTCATTAGTTGCGGCGTGTTGAACGGCTGGTTAATCTGGCTACAGCGCAAAGATGGCCTGCCGTCAATTCAAGTGTTAAATCTCAACTCAAATGAACAACATGCGGTCAGCTTTGATGAAGAAGCTTATTCACTGGGCCTAAGCTTAGGCCTAGAATTCGACACTGATGACATCAGATTGGTCTATTCAAGCCCAACCACCCCCGCGCAAACATTTGATTATAATCTCATCACCAAACAACGGGTGCTGATCAAACAACAAGAAATCCCTTCAGGTCACAAAGTTGATGATTATGTCACCAAACGCATATTCGCGACAGGCCATGATGGCGTGCAAATTCCCATCACCATCTTGCACAAAGCTGGTTTGGTGCTGGATGGTCAAGCGCCTATGTTGCTATATGGCTACGGCTCATACGGCTATAGCATGCCCGCTAATTTTAACAGTAAAATGCTGTCCTTGGTCGATCGCGGTTTTGTCTACGCCATCGCCCATATCAGGGGCGGTATGGAAAAAGGCTATAACTGGTATAAATCCGCCAAACGCGAAACCAAAACCAACAGTTTTAAAGATTTTATTTCCTGCGCAGAATTTTTAATCGAACAAAAATATACCCATGCAGGTCATATCATCGCCGAAGGCCGCAGCGCAGGCGGCTTGCTGATGGGCGCGGTTAACAATATGGCGCCCGAATTATGGGGCGCAGTGATATCCGAAGTGCCATTCGTTGATGTTTTGACCACCATGTTAGATGATACATTGCCACTCACACCGCCAGAATGGCCAGAATGGGGCAACCCGATTGAAAGCGCCGAAGCCTATCATAACATTGCGGCTTATTCACCCTATGATCAAATCAACGCCAAAAATTACCCCGCCATCTTAGCAGTTGGTGGTCTTACCGACCCACGGGTGACATATTGGGAACCTGCCAAATGGGTGGCAAAATTACGCGAATTCAACACCTCAAATAACGACATTCTGCTGTATACCGAAATGGAAGCAGGTCATGGCGGTGCCTCAGGCAGGTTCGAAAGCCTTAAAGAAGATGCACGGCTCTACGCATTCGCCATCAAAGCGCTTGGTCTTAACAATTAAGGGAATTAAATCATGGCCAGTAAAAAAATAGAATTGTCTGATGATCGAAAAGCCGAACTGATCTTTAAAATTAAAGCCTATTTTGAAAATGAATTGAACCAAGAAATTGGCCAATTTGATGCGGAGTTTTTGCTAAAATTTTTCGCCGATGAGTTGGGCACAAATATCTATAATCAGGCTTTATGGGATATGCAGTCGCAGCTGAAGGAACGGTTCGAATTGATGAATGACATTATTTACCAGCTTGAGAAATAATGAGACAGGTAAAAATGGATATACCGAATCCATCCGAGTGACTAAAATTGGTGTTCTTCAAACCAAGCTCCAATTCATTGCGGGTATAGCAAATCAAACCACATGGCCATGATTTCAATGTCTTCATGAAAAACAATTTTCATCGCCTCACAATCAGCCATTATGGCGGCTTGGCGGGTGGCGCGCCATACATCTAAATCTCCGCCCTCAACACCTGCAGCTAATGCCATTTCTTGGGTGAAGTTTTTATAGGTCACGGTTTTGATGTCAGTAATTTCCACCACCGCATGCGCCTGACCAAAATAATCCGTTAAAACAATAATATAACCAATTTCAGGTATCGACATATCTTGCGAAGTGAACCATTGTTTGATCCTAAACATGGCACTTCTTTTGCCCGAAAAAACATTTTTAAAACTGTAATCCGCTTCATCGCTGGAGAGTATAAATTGCACATATAACACTTTTTCATGTGTTCGGTGTAACCCACGCTCATCCAAAAAAATCTCTAGGAATTTTTGGATATCAATAGCCATATATGTTGTATGCACTCTCCATATTGGTTACTAGACCATGCGTAGATTACAAGCCAGTGGTATTATACTAAAGTCTAACTAAGCTTATGAAGCATCCATCAAATTGTCAAATGACTTATTTTTTATTCTCTCAGTAAAACCCAAAAAACGAGCAGAGCAACGAGCACAATTGCATAAGCGCCCATGTATAAGTGCTCAAATCTCAACCACATTCCTAACTGTTCACACGGAGCTAGCATTCGGATATAACATTTCAAAATGAGTGATTAACAATTCAATATCTGGGTTGAACTTAATGTTGGCCGCGACGCAATCTAAATTGATGATATGATGGCTTCGTTGCTGCCACGTTTTCAAACTACCATCCCCGTAGCCTATCGCCATTGCCAATTGTTCGGTCACATCTTTATATAAAACGGTTTCGAAATATTTTATTTTAGCGCAAGCTCTGGGCACGCCGTAATAATCAGTCATCACAATAATATGGCCAGGTTCGCTCCATTTAACGCCTTGTTCTATATACCAACTCTTCAACCGAAACCCAGCACAAATTTTCCCCGCAAGTAAGTTGTCAAAATGATCGTCAACACTCTCATCAGCGTCTAAAAATGGGATATATCTTACATGCGAGTGGCGACGTGTTAAACCATTTTCAGCCAGATATTGCTCTAAAAATTGCTCTATATTTTTCGTCATTTTAAACCATTCTTGCTCCCGTATAAGCTTATAGTCTGCTGCTAAACTTCTAATAAAAAGTGAATTTCGGCAAAAGTTCTTCCATTTAGCAATATTTCAAGCTTATGCGCACCCGCATGATATTTTCTAGTGGTAATAGGTTTAAACCATTGTTGTTTTTTAATGTTTAATGTCTCACCATTTTTCATGATTATATTTTTTAACTTAAAAGTTTTGGCCGCTAGTTTGCCATTGGCTTTCATAAAGTGAATGGCAAAATCCAATACAAATTTCTGAGGTTTATTGGCCGTTAAAACGAAATTAAATTCAAGCGCCTCTCCCATTTTTATATGATCTTTCTTCAGGCTCAAATCCCGCAACTCAACATCCAAATTCTCGCTATAACCTAATAATGAAAATACTGGCGGATAACCTTGTTTCACCAACCCACGAGTGGCGTGACGAGCAATCCAATTGCGATTTTTATATTCTAATTTGGACGCTTCTTTAAGCCATTTATTACATATAGACACCACCAATTCAGGGTGATTTTTGGAAATGTCATTTAAATTATTAGCCACAGAGCGTCGCACATATTCCGCCTCATCATCTTTTAACAACTCCAGCAATTCCACCACCACTGTCGGGTTTTTGATAAATTGTTTAAGCTGCAATCCCCATGGCAAGCGCGGCCTTATGCCTTCACTCACCAAACGCCTTACATGTTCGTTCTCATGGCTCACCCATTGATTTAAGCGCTGATAAGTTAACTCAAAATGCTGATTGATAAACGGCCTGATGGCAAATTCAGCCGAAAATAACGGTGTTAGAACCTCCAATGCATCTAAGGCTTTTTCAGGTTTATCAAGCCCGTAAACACCGACATAATCAATCAACGGCCATATAGCAAAAACGCTAAAACTACCATTTTCATCGCCTTTTTGCCATTTTTCACCCGCCGCCATTAATATATTGGCTGTCTCGATAAAATCACGCGGTAAATGCTGATGTAATGCCGTAATTATATGCAAGATTCTGGCCTTTAATTCTAGCTGTTCAAGCCCGTCCATGCTTGCGGTTACAAATCCATCGACATCAAATTGCGCCCAAACCGCCTTTAAACTTGCGGCCATTTTCTCAACCGCAACAAGGTTCAAACTATCTTTCATTAAATCGGCCATGGCCATCCTATCATTAATTTTGACTAACTTATCAGATAACCTGACTTGAAATTATTTATATAAGACTATAAGATGTGCTTGATATAAATCAAATTATAACCGGAGGCTTAAATGGCATTTGAATTACCAGTCCTACCTTATGCATATGATGCATTAGACCCATATATGTCGGCAGAAACACTAGAATTTCACCATGACAAACATCACAATGCTTATGTAACCAACGGCAATAATTTGCTTGCAGGTTCTGGCCTTGAAGATAAGTCATTAGAAGAAGTTATCAAAGCCACTTATGGTGATGCATCAAAAGCCGGCTTGTTTAACAATGCAGCGCAACATTATAACCATATGCATTTCTGGAATTGGATGAAAAAAGACGGCGGCGGCTCTATCCCAGGTGAGCTAGAAGCTAAAATCATTGCAGATCTAGGCTCAGTTGCCGCGCTTCGCGATGCTTTTCTAACTGCTGGCGCTACACAATTCGGTTCTGGCTGGTGCTGGTTGGTGCAAAATGCTGATGGCAAACTAGAAGTGACAAAAACTGCCAATGGCGAAAACCCATTATGCTTTAACCAAACTCCATTGCTGGGTTGC
This sequence comes from Alphaproteobacteria bacterium, assembly GCA_002400495.2. GTDB lineage: Bacteria > Pseudomonadota > Alphaproteobacteria > Rhizobiales > OSC116 > OCS116. Next base: position 102,309 of record NVQL02000013.1, read on the forward strand.
GATGTGTGGGAACATAGCTATTACATTGATTACCGCAATGCCCGTCCTAAATATCTCGAAGCTTATTTCGACAATATGATCAATTGGGAATATGTGGCTGAGTTGTTCGGCAACGCATCTTAATTATTGCTGACATTAGATTTTAAAAGCCTCGCTTCACGCGGGGCTTTTTTTTGTGCGTATTTTAATTCGTCTACAATAAGAACTTAGCCGCCAGCAAACCACCAATACCCACCACCATAGACAATACCGAGTTATTGGTAACCCAAAACACCGCCAAAAACACCACCAGCATAGCTTGCTCAAGTGGGCTGCCTTTCAGCGCGCCAGGTATAAAAAACGCCATCATCGCGCATATCGGCAATATCAACAAGGTCGATCTATAGGGCGAGTCGTCAGGCACATAGCTCGAGAGCAGCACCCCCACAGCACGGGTGAAATAAAGCACAATTGGCAAGCTAATCAATATAACCCAAGCATCAACCATTTTTACGGCTCCTCAATTCGAGCCATAAATTACTCGCTCCGCCCACCAATACACCGCCCAGCATGATCACAAATTGCTCCATATTCAGTAGATATAATGCCAATATAGCAATGGCTGCCAAAACCACTGGCAACCTATAGCCATCATCAGCTTTCATCAGCATGATCACCAACATGCCCAAATACATAATGCCTGCAAAGGCTAGGCTATCAATTATCGATTTCTGCAAGCTTCCCGCAATCAATAACCCGACAAATGTGCCAGAAATCCAAAAGCAATAAACCAATGCGCCTGAGCCACATATATAGATAAATTTATTGTCAATATGTTTGGCTTTCATACCCAAAACATAGCTGATATCAGTATAGAAAAATATTTTCAGATATTTTTTCCAAGCGCTCTGGCCAATAAAAATATGGCCAAGCGCCATGCCCATAAATATATTTCTCGAGGCAATTAAAAAGCCTGAAATAATCACAGTCGCATATGGTATGGTGTCGCCCCAAAGCGAGATTGTGGCAAATTGCACGCTACCTGCATAAACAGAGGCGCTCAAAATCATAGCTTGCGAGAAGCTCACCCCCTGTGCTATAGCGGCCGAGCCAAATATCACTGCAAATAAAGCGGCCGTACTGCCCAAACCAAGGCTGTCTATCGCGCCACGTCTAAAATCATCCATAACAAAACCTAACAAGAATTCTCTTCTTCATTAAGTTTTTTCTTGGGCTAAGTCCAACAAATTATATTGATGTTTTAAGCTCAAAAACCGTTTTTAATGCCACCCAATATACCAGAAGAAACGCCAATCTTGGACTTACTGCGAATTACACTTGCAAAACCAAGCAACTAATCTCATATTGAAATTAGAATCAAACAAAAAGGTATCCCCCTATGGAACAAATCATCGCGACAATTGCCGAAAAACTAGGCATTTCAACAGAGTTGGCTTCCAAAGCCGTTGGCATTATTTTAAATTTGGTCGATTCATCAGTTAGTGATGATGTCAAAGAGAAATTATACAATGCAGTGCCTGACGCTAAAGAGCTTGCAGCCGCGGGCGGCGATCAAGGTGGCGGCGGGCTTATGGGCATGGCAGGCGGTATGTTTGGCGGCGGTGGCGGCGCGATGGGCGCAATGGCAGCCATGGGTAAATTAAGCGAAGCTGGCCTTGATAACGACCAAATCGGCAGCATGGGCAAGACATTACTCGGCTATATTGGCGAAGTTGGTGATGAAGAGCTTGTTGGCGAAATTGTCAGCTCAATCCCAGGTCTAGATAGATTCGTTTAAGCGTTTAGGATGAATTGAAAGGGGCTTTTACAGCTCCTTTTTATGGGGTAAATTTTTCCATACGGTTGCGTATGTTATGCACAGGCAACCAAGCATGAATTGATATAATTTTACCAATCGCTATAGTGAAAGTGAATTTAAGAGCGGGGCAAATATGTCAGAAAATAGCTTTGAAAAAATCACTTTTGATGCTTGGCAAACAGCGGCAGAAAAAGCCCTGCGCGGCATTAGTGTCGATAGCCTGACCAAAACCACCTATGATGGCATTGCCGTCAAGCCGCTTTACGCCCAAAGCCAAACTTCAAATCAAGTGGCTTTACCAAGCGGTGCATGGCAAATCAACCAAGCCATCAATCACCCGAATATTGACCAAGCCAAAAAACAAATTGCCGAGGATTTAGAACAAGGCGTTAACGCCTTAAGCCTGTATAGTGACAAGTCACTTAGCGCCAATGGTTACGGCCTTAAAATAAATCAAGCCAATCTAGAATCACTGTTTGAAAACACTTATTTAGATATGATTTCACTGCGCTTAGAGACAGGTTTGGACGAGGTTTCAACTGCAAAAACCATCCTCACTCATTCGCAAAAACACGGGCAATTGTCGTTGGGCATCGACCCGATCGGCAAATTGGCACAATATGGCGGTTGGGATGGCGAGCCTGTTGCAAAACAAGCCGTGCAAGACGCACTCAAACAATTTGATGCCACACATATATTACGTGCCGACGGCCGCTTCGCCCACAATGCTGGGGCGAGCGAAGCGCAAGAGCTGGCTTTTATTCTCTCCACCGCCCTCTGCTATTTAAAATGGGCAGATGCAGCTCATATTGACCTACACTCCACAGCCCAAAAAATCGAAATTTGCATCTGCGCCTCGCAAAACCAATTCATCACAATTGCCAAAATCCGCGCCCTGCGCCAGCTATGGGCAGAGCTACTCGATGGTTTAGGCATTCAACAATCTAGCGCCTATATCTATGCCGAAACGTCCTATCGCATGGTCAGCAAATCCGACCCGTGGGTTAATCTATTGCGCGCAACTGTGGCCTGCTTCTCGGCAGGCATTGGCGGCGTCAATCAGCTCGGCATTTTGCCAATGAGCGCCGCCATCGGCCTTTCACCCAGTTTCGACCGCCGCCTCGCCCGCCACATTCAAACCATTTTAATCGAAGAAAGTCATCTGGCCGAGGTGACTGACCCTAGCCATGGCAGCTTCTACATAGAAAACCTAACAGCTAACATCACTCAAAAGGCATGGGAAATTTTTCAAACCACCCAAAAAAATAACGGCCTGATTGCCAATCTATTGTCGGGCAACATTCAACAGCAAATCAGCTTGGTCAGTAAAAAACGTGAGCAAGATTATCAAGCTGAAGAATTATGTTTAGTCGGCACCTCAGAATTTATAAATCATGATGAAAAACCCTATGAAACCCTCAAGGTCGATAGGATCACCGTCGATATACCTAATTTCAAAATTAAAATCACCCCATTAACCGCCAAGCGCGATGCTGAAATGTTTGAAAACCAAAGCGAGGATGCATAATGTCAAAATTCGATACGATTGCCACCCGCCCACTAAAATTTGATTTTGCCACAGACGTCACCACAAGTTCAACATTTGATACACCAGAAGGCATCACCCTCAAATCACATTATGAGGCGAGCGATATAGACGGCCTCACAAACCTCGAAACTTACCCGGGTTTTCCGCCCTATATTCGCGGCCCCTACCCTACAATGTATAGCGCACGCCCTTGGACAATCCGCCAATATGCAGGTTTTTCCACCGCCGAAGATAGCAACGCCTTCTACCGCCGCAATCTAGCTGCTGGACAAAAAGGCTTATCAATCGCCTTCGATCTGGCCACCCATCGCGGTTATGATAGCGATCATGAACGGGTGGTTGGCGATGTCGGCATGGCAGGCGTGGCCATTGATAGCATTTACGATATGCGCACTTTGTTCGATCAAATTCCGCTCGATAAAATGAGTGTGTCCATGACCATGAATGGCGCGGTCTTGCCAATTTTAGCGCTCTACATCGTCGCGGCAGAAGAGCAAGGCATTAAACCCGAACAGCTCACAGGCACGATTCAAAATGACGTGCTTAAAGAATTTATGGTGCGCAATACCTATATTTATCCGCCGCAACACAGCATGCGCATCATCTCCGATATTTTCAAATATACCACCGAAAACATGCCCAAATATAACAGTATTTCAATTTCGGGCTACCACATGCAAGAAGCTGGCGCCACCGCCGATTTGGAGCTGGCCTATACATTAGCCGATGGCCTAGAATATGCCAAAGCAGGCGTTGATGCAGGCATTAAAATTGATGATTTCGCCCCCCGCCTCAGTTTTTTCTGGGCAACAGGCATGAATTTCTTCATGGAGATCGCCAAAATGCGTGCTGGTCGGATGATCTGGGCAGAAGAAATGCAAAAATTCAAACCCAAAAGCACCAAAAGCCTATCCCTACGCACCCATTGCCAAACCTCAGGCTGGAGCCTCACCGCGCAAGATGTGTTTAACAACATCACCCGCACCTGCATCGAGGCGATGGCCGCCACCCAAGGCCACACCCAAAGCCTGCACACTAATGCGCTAGATGAAGCGCTGGCATTACCGACCGATTTCTCAGCCCGCATCGCCCGCAATACTCAAATATTCCTGCAAAAAGAAAGCGCCACTTGCGATGTCATCGACCCATGGGGCGGCAGTTATTTTGTCGAAAAACTCACCCATGATTTAGCCGATAAAGCCCGCCAACATATGGCCGAAATTCACAAACTTGGCGGCATGGCCAAGGCAATTGATGCAGGCATTCCCAAATTGCGGATCGAAGAAGCCGCCGCCCGCACCCAAGCCCGCATCGATAGCGGCCGCCAAACCGTAGTCGGGGTCAATAAATATCGGCTAGAAAACGAAGAGGTCATCGACGTACTCAAAGTCGACAATGACAAAGTGCGGCGCATGCAACTCGAAAAACTCGATCGCCTCAAAGCCGAGCGCAATCAAGATGGTGTCGAAGCCACACTCGCCGCCCTCACAAAATCCGCAAAAACAGGCCAAGGCAATTTACTGGCATTGGCAATCAACGCCGCCCGCGCCAAAGCCACAGTTGGCGAAATTTCTTATGCACTGGAAAAAGAATTCGGCCGCCATAAAGCCGACATCAAAGCCATATCGGGCATTTACCGCAAAGAAATTGGCGAAGAGGACGAAACCCTCAAAAAAGTCGCCGAAGCCATCGACCTGTTCGAGAAAAAAGATGGCCGCCGCCCACGCATTATGGTGGCCAAATTAGGCCAAGATGGTCATGACCGCGGCCAAAAAGTCATCGCCTCGGCCTTTGCCGATCTAGGCTTTGATGTCGACATCGGCCCGCTATTCCAAACCCCTGATGAAGCCGCGATACAAGCCGTTAAAAACAAGGTGCACATTATCGGCGCCAGCAGCCTAGCCGCAGGTCACCTGACTTTTATTCCCGCAGTGCGCGACGCACTCGAAGCCCATGATGGCGGCAATATAATGATCGTCGCTGGCGGTGTCATCCCCCCGCAAGATTATGAAGAATTATATCAAGCAGGCGCTGTCGCCATTTTTCCTCCTGGCACCGTCATCAGCCAAGCCGCCCTCGAGCTTATCGAACAACTCAACAGACATCTCGGCTATTCAAATTAAATGATTTTATCTAAGGCTGCCAGCAATTTTACATTGTCAGCCTGTGTTAAATAATGCGCATAACTAAGCCGCACCACACCATCATCCAAACCCAAAGCTTGCATCAGCCGATAAGCATAAAAATGCCCGTATTTAGCCCCGATATTTTTCGCGCCTAACGCCTCAACAATCGATTGCGAGGTGATGCCCTCAACCGTGAAAGCCACATTGGCCTCACGCCCTGCACTGGCTGATTTACCGTAAATGGTTACATTCGATTTTTCGCCCAAAAATGCCAATAATTCATCCAATAAAGCCGTTTCTGCTTCATGCATAATCGCGCAAGAAAATTCCCGCGTTTGGTTCAGGTTCTTGGCTTCATTCAAGCCATGATACCGCGCAAAATCAGCGTAATAATCGGCAATACCTGCCAATGAAGCAATCGCCGCATGGTCAGGCCCCGCAGCATCAAAAACCGAATAATTTTCCACTCCAATGTTGAAAAAATGACACTGCGCCCGCGCCAATTTGGTCAGTCGTTTAGACGTATACATAATGCCCATATGGGTGCCAAAAGTTTTATAAGTGCTGAAACAATAAGCATCAACATTCAATTTACCAATGTCAGGCAGGTTATGCGGCGCATAAGACACGCCATCGGCAAATAATAACGGCTTTTGCGGGCATGTGTCAGCCACCAAAGCGGCAATTTCATTAATATTGTTAATGCTGCCAATGATGTTAGAGCTATGGGTAAAACTGACAATTTTGGTTTTGGCCGATAATATTTGGCGCAAATCATCTTGCTGCAATTCACCACTGGCATCGACCTGCCAAAACACTAGTTTAGCGCCTTTAAGCTGCGCCAAGCGCTCCCAACAACCAATATTAGCCTCATGGTCTTGATTGGTCACAATAATCTCATCACCCGCAACAATATGATCAGTCAAAGCATGAGCAAGATTGTTAAAATTCTGCGTGGTGCTAGGGCCATAGGTCAGGTCAGCAATTTCTACCCCGACCAATTCGGCCATTTTAGCGCGACCCACATCCATCAACCGCCCCGCTTCGGCCTGCTTTTGGGTTTCGCCATAAGGCTGCATTTTATACTGATTGTAAAATTTCTCACTTATGCGGTTTGATTGAACACAAGGAAATGTCCCGCCCGCATTGTCAAAAAAACTAAAGTCATCTGCGTCATTGCCCAAAATCGGAAACTGCGCCCGCACCCATTCATAATCTAATTTCATATCCAACTCTCCCTTGCTTCAAACTAACCCGATTGGCAAAAACTGCAAACTGATTCATTATATTTTTACGCTCTGCGCTTATGCTGAGCCCATTCAATTTTATGTAAGGTGTGAATATGAATAGACGCAAATTTTTAGCCTTTTCAGGCACAGCCGCAATGGGTGCAGCCGCTAGCCTCACACCTAGCATCGCCCAAGCCGCGCCACCCACAAACAGCCTCAACGCTGCTGATTTAGGCCTTAAGCCTAATATTTCTGCCAATCAATCGGCCATTTTTCAACAAGTGGTCGATGGCGCCGCAGCCAAACAATTGCCCCTATTCATTCCCGCAGGTTCATATGTTGTTGGCGACATTCTCTTGCCTTCAAACATCCATATATACGGCGTTAAAGGGCAGAGCATATTGGCGCAAAGAAGCGACATGCCCATTCTGTTCAATATTGATAGTGACAATATAATGCTTGAAAATATTAATTTTAATGGCAATCAGGCGGGGCTAAAGCTTGGTGCAATGGTTAGAATTAACGGCGCTAAAAACCTCACCATCACGCAATGCCAATTTTTCAATTCCAATGGCAATGGCCTGCATCTCTATGGCTGTGGCGGTCAAATTATCAGCAATCATTTCCACGACATCGACCAAGCCGCCCTATTTTGTGAAAACAGCCACAAGCTGACCATTGTGCGCAATGAGATTTATGACATCGGCAATAATGGCATTTTAATCTGGCAAGAGAAAAAAGCCGATGATGGCTCTATCATTAGCCACAATCATATTTACAAAATCAATGATAATGACGGCGGCAACGGCCAAAATGGCAATGGCATCAATGTTTTCAAAGCCAATAATGTCATTATTTCCGACAATCAGTTTGAACAATGCGCCTATAGCGCCGTGCGGGTTAACGATGGCAATAATTGTCAAATCGTCAATAATCAATGCCACAATATTGGTGAAGTGGCGCTTTACGCCGAATTTGGCTTTAACGGGGTGATGATTAATAACAATCTGGTCGACACAGCAGGCGCAGGCATTTCGGTCGCCAATCTCGACCAAGATGGCCATTTGGCGCTGATAAAAGGCAATTTATTGCGCAATCTTACTCTGCGCGCAAAAGCCACAGAAAATGATGACTCACGCGCCTATGGCATCGCAGCAGAGGCCGACGCGCTGATCGAAGGCAATGTAGTTGAAAATGCCACAAATTTCGGCATTGGCGGCGGATATGGCGAATTTTTACGCAATGTCAGCGTGGTCAATAATATGCTCAAAGATTGCGGCTATGGCATCACCGCTTCAGTGGCACAAGGCGCAGGGCGAATGACCATCAGCCATAACAGCATCAATAATGCCCACCAAGGCGCGATTGTTGGCTTCGAATGGGATCAAATCACAACCTCAGACCTAGTCGATCAAGACCAAACGTTCGATCAAGGCAGCCACAATAACCTATACATTCGCAATAATGTGGTGATTTAAAATCCCCAAAACTCCGAAGGCCTAATTTCAGCCACTTCATAACCGTTGCAATTTTTCAATATCTGACTGGTGAATTTTTTCATCACCGCATCATCTCCAGGCTTTAACACACCGAGCTTGTTCAAAGTCGCGCTCAGCATCATTTCCGCGCCACGGCTCATCCCGTCTTCACATTTAAGCGCAATGCCAATGCCATGCTCAGGCAGGCTGACACAAAACACACCCTCTGCCCCTGTTTTCACAAATATCGGGGTCGAAAGCTGGCTCATAATGTCAGTGCAATAACGCTCGCTGCCCGCCACATAAAATGGCTCAGCCATCACCGCGCCGCGCAATTTAGCCACCGCTGCTCCCCGCACATCACCCAGCCCTGTGCCGCGTGATATTTTGGCAAATGCTTTAGCCCATGCGGTCAAAGGTGCTGCCCATGTCGGCAATGAGCAGCCGTCAAACCCGCAAGGCGCCGTCGTCAAATCAAATTCGGTCAATTCGGCCATCACTTTTAACACCTCACGCTGCACTGGGTGTTCAAGCTCAATATAATCTTTGGTTTCAAACCCAGCATGTTTGGCAAAGGCCAACATGCCAGAATGCTTACCAGAACAATTATTATGCAAAGCACAGGCATTTTCCCCAGTCCGCACCAGCTCATCAGCCGCCTCACGATATAGCGGCGCATGGCTACCACATTGTAAATCACTAACATCCAAACCAGAACCCGCCAAAATAGACTGCGCCATTCGGGTATGCCTTACCTCACCATTATGCGAAGAACAAATCAACGATAGCTGCTTATCATTCAACCTCAAAGCCTCAATCGCGCCTGATTCGGCCAATGGCAAAGCTTGCATAATTTTAATTGCCGAACGCGGAAAAACCAATTTATCCACATCACCGATCGATAAAAGCTCTTGGCCACCATCATCAACCACATATACCGCACCACGATGCACACTCTCGATATGGTCAGCCCGTAAAACATCAACTAAAATCGGATTCATAATTCTGCCCTTTATTTGCAGCCAATTATAGGCAACAAACAAATATAGGCACAAGCCAATTTTGCTTATATATTAGATGTAGATAGATTTTTAAGAAAAAATGGCTGGGGTACCAGGGATCGAACCTGGGATGATCGGATCAAAACCGATTGCCTTACCGCTTGGCTATACCCCAACAGACATTGAAAGCTAAATAAACCGAATTTYCMCAAAGCGCAACYAATCNTTTGCCGCTATCCCAAAAAACWTTAGGATAAATCTATTTTTAGGCGTTTACAGSCRGTTTGWWTRKCTTAAACTAAGCMYATGATTAAAATAAAGCAAATAAGTCCGCACATWAGGCGCATCACTTGCCCCAACCCCAGCAAGTTCACCTTCAAAGGCACCAAYTGCTTCRTCATCGGGCAAAACAACCTCACCGTCATYGACCCRGGGCCGATTATCCAAGGCTTTATTCCGCAACTTGTCGAAGCCTTAAAACCVGCAAAAATCAACCAAATCCTCATCACCCATAGCCATCRCGATCATTCACCGGCHGCAGCCGAGCTWAAADCCCTCACCGGYGCAAAAACCTATGCGTCTGGCAAACATGATGTTTACCGCACAGAYATAGACAACCCGTTTAAAAGCAGTGGYGATTGGGRTTTCACCCCAGATRTCACACTCAAAGATGAGSAAACATTCCACTGCGACAACCTCACCTTCAAAGCCATCAAAACCGATGGCCATTGCTATAAYCATATGGCTTTCGCCCTCACCCATATHRATGAGCACCCCACTCAAGATGATGAAAACTGCYTATTCGTYGGCGATCACATTATGGGCTGGGCCAGCACCATAGTCGCGCCGCCCGATGGCAATATGAGCCGCTATATGCATAATTTGCAYAAGCTAAAAACCAYGCCCTATADVGTATTTTACTCAGCCCATGGCGCGGCCATCACCAAGCCCAAAGCCCGCATTGAHGAGCTSATCAAACATCGGCTAGGCCGCGAGGCCGAGATTRTCGAATGCTTAAAACAAGGCATTGGCGACATTGTCGAGATGGTCAAAATCAACTATCCAAAGCTCGATCCGGCACTGATCGGCCCGGCCGCCATGTCGACATTGGCRCAGCTHGAATGGCTGATKGATAAAAAYATGGTGGTAAGTGATGCAGGTTTAACYATAGATGCCCAMTATCRGCTTGCAAATKARGCAAAAAACACCATATATAGTTARWRTAATTGNTTAGGAWAWWMAKATGGCAAGCASCAAGCTTTACCAAATTTTMWWWNTAAGMSSCWMTKTTRATGATAAGGCGCTAAAATCCGCCTATCGTAAGCTGGCAAAAAAATATCATCCTGATAACAATAAAGATGATCCAAAAGCTGCTGAGCAATTTAGCAAAATTAGCAATGCCTACGACATTCTTAAAGATAAAGAAAAACGCACGCAATATGATGCGGGCATGATAGATGATGACGGCAAACAAACTGGCCTTGGGGCTGGTGGGTTTGGTGGCAATCCGTTTACCCAAGGCCGCCCACGGCAAGGTGGCAACCCGTTTGGCGGGCAAAATCAAGGCGGGTTTGAGGATATTTTTTCTGACCTATTTGGTGGTGCTGGCCGTGGCCAACCACGCCCACAAAAAGGTCAAGATGCCCAATTGAGCGTGACTTTATCATTTGAAGACGCGGCATTAGGCGCCAACCAACAAGTGCGTAATGGAGCTGGCAAATTGATCAATGCCAAAATCCCGACAGGGGTTGAGGATGCGCAGAATATCAGGCTTAAGGGGCAAGGCATGGTGTCACCAAATGGCGGGCCAGCGGGCGATTTATTGCTCAAAATTGCCATTCTTCCCCATGTATTTTACAAGCGCGATGGCTTAGATGTGCGGGTTGAGCAAGAAGTGTTGCTTAATGACGCGGTGCTGGGCGAAAAGATTAATGTCGATACCATTCATGGCAAAATTGCCCTGCGTCTACCGCGCGGGGTTAGCTCTGGCAAGGTTTTTCGGCTTAAAGGCAAAGGCATCACAAGCGGTGGCAAAACAGGCGATCAATTTGTGAAAATTATGATCACCTTGCCCGAAGAAGAAGATAAAGACTTGCTTTCACTGATGAAAGAATGGGCAAAAAATAAATTATCGCTCAAATCCGATGCATAAACCCGCTTGCGTCACCGCTAAGATTCCTTGTATACTAAGGTTAATTTTAGCGGAATCATCAGAATAAAGGAAGATCATGACAGACACAGGCAAAATAGTAGGCAATGGCCTTATGAAAGGCAAACGCGGCCTCATTATGGGTGTGGCGAATAACCGCTCGATCGCTTATGGCATTGCCAAAGCTTTTACCAACCAAGGTGCCGAAATTGCTCTGTCTTATCAAGATGAAAAAATCTTAAAACGGGTTAAAAAAGTCGCCGATGAATTGAATTGCGATACATTATTTGAATGCAATGTCACTGATGATGCCAGCATGGATTCGATGTTTGAGGCATTAAAAGAAAAATGGGGTACCATTGATTTTGTGGTGCATGCCTTGGCATTTTCCGACAAAGATGAGCTGGTTGGCCGTTATGTCAACACCACATCGGCTAATTTCAACATGACGATGAATATTTCATGCTATTCGTTCACTGCCATCGCGCAACGTGCCGAAAAGCTAATGCCCAATGGCGGCGCTTTACTCACCCTCACCTATTATGGTGCTGAGCGGGTGATGCCACATTATAATGTTATGGGCGTGGCCAAAGCCGCGCTCGAAGCCAGTGTGCGCTATCTTGCGGTCGATCTGGGCGCGGGCCAAATTCGGGTCAATGCCATCTCAGCAGGCCCGATCCGCACTTTAGCTTCAGCAGGCATTGGCGATTTCAAATATATCCTTAAATGGAACCAATATAACTCACCATTGCAACGCAGTGTGACGATTGATGAAGTGGGCAATAGCGCGCTTTATCTATGCTCAGACCTTGGCACAGCGGTCACTGGCGAAGTGCATCATGTCGATAGCGGCTATCATGTTGTGGGTATGAAACAAGTTGACGCGCCCGATATTTCAACGGTTGAAGTCAAATTAGATTAACGGGTATTTATGTCTTATAATATTTTTGGTCATGTATTTAAATTTATGACATGGGGCGAAAGCCACGGCGTTGCCATTGGCTGCGTGGTCGATGGTTGCCCGCCTAACATCCCGATTGATGCGGCAGAAATTCAAAAGTTCCTCGACCTGCGCAAACCTGGCACTTCACGCCATACCACGCAACGGCGCGAGGCGGATCTGGTCAAAATCCTATCGGGCGTGTTCGAAAATGATGATGGTGTTTTGGTTTCAACAGGCACGCCGATCAGCCTGATGATCGAAAATACCGACCAACGCTCCAAAGATTATGGCGAAATTCAAAATCAATACCGCCCAGGCCATGCCGATTTTACCTATCAAAATAAATATGGCATTCGCGATCATCGTGGCGGCGGACGTTCTTCTGCGCGCGAAACCGCAATGCGGGTGGCGGCTGGTGGCATTGCCCGCCAAGTTGTGCCCAACATTAAAATCACTGGCGGCTTGGTGCAAATGGGCGATTTAAAAATCAATTACGAGAATTGGGATGATGCCCAAATTTCTCAAAACCCTTTTTTCTGCCCCGATGCCGAAATGGTGCCAAAATTTGAAGCTTATCTGGATAAAATTCGCAAAGCTGGTTCATCAGTTGGTGCGGTGATCGAAGTGCGCGCCAGCAATGTGCCTGTCGGTTTAGGCGCACCGATATATGCTAAGTTAGATCAAGATTTAGCGTCTGCCATGATGAGCATCAATGCAGTAAAATCAGTCGAAATTGGCGCAGGTAGCGATGCTGCGGCATTAACTGGCGAAGAAAATGCCGATCAAATCCGCATCGATAATCATGGTGAACCATTTTTCCTCAGCAATAATGCGGGCGGTATTTTGGGCGGTATCAGCTCAGGCCAAGATGTCATTGTGCGCTTTGCGGTCAAACCGACATCAAGCATTCTGACCAAACGTCAGTCTATTGATAAATTCGGCAAACAGGTCGACATCATGACCAAAGGCCGCCACGATCCTTGCGTTGGCATCCGCGCTGTGCCTGTCGGCGAAGCGATGATGGCAGTGGTTTTGGCCGATCATTATTTGCTCAACAGAGCGCAAAACGGATAATGATAAATGGCCGATCTGCATTATGACCATCCTCGCTTGGCCAAGCTTTATGATTTGGACAGCGGCTGGTCAGAAGATCGCGATTTTTACCTCAATTTAGCGGGCGATGCGCCGCAACGAATACTTGATCTGGGTTGCGGCACAGGCTTGATTTGTAATCAATATGCCAAAAATGGCCATCAAGTTACAGGCCTAGACCCTTCAGCAGGCATGTTAGACATTGCCCGCAAAAGCCAATTTGGCAAACAGATAAAATGGGTGGAGGGGTTTTCGCAAGATTTTAACTTGAATCAAAAATTTGACCTGATCATTATGACAGGTCATGCGTTCCAAGTTTTGCTCACTGATGAAGATGTGTTGAATCTATTTAAAATGGTCAAAGCCCATTTAAGACCCAATGGTATTTTTACCTTCGAAACGCGTAATCCACAAATAGATTGGGTTTCACGTTGGAATCATAGTTATGAATTGGATTTAGAAGGCGAAATCATCAAAGTCACACGAAGGGTGTTAAGCCATCAAGATGAGCTTATGGTTTTTGAACATGAATATATATTTGAAGATGAGACACTGGTCTCAAAAAGCCATTTACGCTTCATGCCTAAACAAAAAATCGCCAAGCTATACAGCCAAGCAAATCTTGCGCTTAAAACGTTTGTTGGCGATTGGACGGGTGGAGCTTTTGACCCCACCACATCTAAAGAAATGATTTTCAAGCTCACAATGCTCTAACTCTGATGCATTGAGCCTGATCTGGTGCGCCTAACTTTGGTGCATCGTAAAATCGAGCGGTTTGGCGTCAGCCCTAGGGCCGCTATGTTGCCAATTTAATTTGTCATATTTCGACACTGGTTTTACTTCATTATAGTATAGCCAGTTACTGATTGTTAAAAATACTTTAGTCATTTATAGTTCCCTTTACTCACTCTAAAGTTAAATTATCTTACCCACCATTGGCTATAAGGTAGGGTTAAAAAGGTTAACAAATGTTAATGTCAGGCAAGGAGATTGATTCCATGCTTAGCAATAAATTAATTCATTCGATAAAATTTTAACTAATGGTTCGGTTAAGCGGCTTCGACCGCCACTTTATGTGGCAATTTTGCTGGCTTGTCATGAGGGCGTATCGATTTTGATTTGAGTTTTCGTTCGACCTTGTTTTTGTCTTTAAACCAAAAACCAAAACAATAGCCAATGATGAATATAATGATACTCACCTGAAATATAACTTTACCTAAACTCAAAAATAGAAACCGCATTTTACTAACCCCTTCACCCCCAATTTCTAAACTTGAGCCTAGTAGAAAAAGATTAATAAAGTTTTATTTGAACTAAATTGTTCCCAATTATGGTTAAAATTCGGTTAATCTATAGTCTAGTTAAATGCGCAACTATTTCTAAATGAGCCGAATATTTAAACTGATCAATCGCGGCCAAATATTTAATTTCAAAACCTGCCGCAATCAGTGTCTCCGCTTCGCGTGCAAAGGAGTTCGGGCTGCAGCTTATATAGACAATATTGGTTATTTTACTGTCACAAATTTGCTTAATTTGCGCTTGCGCTCCGGCGCGTGGTGGGTCGATAATTGCCGATGTATATTTATTCAGTTCATCTTTAAATAAAGGGCGCCGGTATAGATCGCGGCCCGTGGCTGTCACGGTTTTAAGCTTTAACTCATCAACCCCGCCACTTAAGTTAAAACCATTTTGCAAGGCCATAATGGCAAATTTATCATGGTCAAAGGCATCAATTTGATGGCTTTGTGCCAAGGCAAAGGTAAATGTACCAATGCCTGCAAACAAGTCAACAATGTCACCCTTCACATCGCTTAAAAACCGCTTAACCAAGCCGCTCATGGTAAGTTCGGCGGCCTTAACGGCTTGCATAAAACCAGCTGCGACAGGGCTAACTCTCACCCCATCAAATGTTTCAAATATATCTTTGCGCTGCAAGATCAGCTCATCATTAATCACCACACGGGCAAGGTCTAACTTGCTGGCTTGTTCGTTGACATAATTAATCTCATCATAACTATGGTCATATTTTACGTTGTCCAGCCCAATTTCTAGCGCCCCATTATAATCGGTAATGCTGATGTGGCTGACCCCTTTGCGGCTCAACATAGGTTTGATGAAATCGGCCAATTTCGGCACAATGGCCAAAATGTTAGAAGTGATGATCGGACATTCTTCTAAGGGTATAATGTCATGGGTTTGGGCTTTGCTATAGCCGATCATCACTGATTTTTTGGTGCGCTTGGCGGCTAATTTTACGCGTCTGCGGCGGTTTAAATCACCTTTCGTGTGGTCAAAACTCGTATATTGATCAATGTTTTTATCAATGCCATGCTGCTCTAAAGCATATACAAGTGTTGATTTTTTCCATTCATCATAGAAATCAGGCGCCATATGTTGCGCCATGCAAGACCCACATTTGGTAAAATGCTTGCATTTAGCCGTCACCCGATCAGCTGATGGCTCAATAATTTTACTGAGCTTAAATTCATCATTTAGCTCAACAATTTCATTGGGTAGGGCAAAGGGAATATAGTTAGGCTTACCGTCGATATGGACGATGCCATGGCCTTTATGGCCAATCTGGTCGATTTTGACTTGCATGTATGGGCTCAAATATAAGTGGGGTTAAAGCGCGCTTTTAACCGCTTCTATAATAGCCGCAGCATTAAGTCCAGCTTCTTCATACATTTTTGCCGGTGTATTGTGGCTTATATAAGTATCAGGCAAATAAAGCGGTCTGAATTTCAAACCAGCGCTGAATAGGTCAGCTTTGGCCAAATGGTCAAGCACCATAGATGCAAAGCCACCAATTGCACCTTCTTCAAGGGTTAATAATATTTTATGGCTGTTGGCCAAATCATCAATCAGGCCTAAATCAAGCGGTTTGGCAAAACGCGCGTCGGCAATGGTGACCGATATGCCATCAGCTTCCAATTGCTCAGCAGCTTTTTCGGCTTCTTCCATACGGGTGCCAAAACTTAAAATCGCCACATCAGCTTTAGCTTTGCCCTTGGTTTTGGCGCGTTTCATCACGCGGCCTTTGCCAATTTCAAGCGGCACGCCATCTTCGGGCAATTCAATGCCAACGCCTTCACCACGTGGGTATCTAAAGGCAATTGGTCCCGTGTCATGTGCCGCGGCAGTTGCCACCATATGCACGAGTTCAGCTTCATCAGAGGCGGCCATCACCACCATATTGGGCAATGCGCATAAAAAACCAATGTCAAAACTACCCGCATGGGTTGGGCCATCAGCGCCAACTAAACCAGCACGGTCAATGGCAAATCGCACAGGCAAATTTTGTATCGCCACATCATGCACCACTTGGTCATAGGCGCGTTGCAGGAATGTCGAATATAAAGCCACAAATGGTTTTAAGCCTTCGCAAGCCATGCCCGCAGCGGCAGTGACCACATGTTGTTCAGCAATGCCCATATCAAAACAGCGGTCAGGATATTCATCATGGAATTTTATCAAGCCCGAGCCAGACAACATAGCAGCAGTTAGCGCCACAATTTTTTTATCTTTGGCGGCATGCTTCATCAGGCTTTGGCCAAATACATCTTGATATTTCGGCGCGTTAGAAACGCTCTTGACCATTTCACCCGTTTTGGCATCAAATTTACCAACACCATGATATTTATCAGCGCTGTTTTCAGCAGGGCCATAGCCTTTGCCTTTTACAGTTTTAATGTGCAGCAAGATCGGCTTGTCATCTTCGTCTTTAATGTTGCGCAATACTGGCAATAAATGGTCAAGGTTATGGCCATCGACCACACCGACATAATAAAAGCCCATGGCTTCAAAAAACGCACCACCGCCCGATAAAAGCGTTCTGGTATATTCTTCGGTTTGGGCCATAGCGTAACCGACAGGTCTGGGCAATACGCGGGCAACCTTTTTGCCAATGTCACGTATGGCCATATAGGTATCACCGCTTAAATGACGGGCAAAATAGGCCGACATGGCACCCACAGGGCGGTCAATTGACATGTCATTATCATTTAAAATCACAATCAAGCGGCCATTGGCAACATGAGCGTTATTCATCGCTTCATAGGCCATGCCTGCGGTTATAGAGCCATCGCCAATCACCGAAATAATGTTATGTTTTTCGCCTTTAATGTCGCGCGCCATCGCCATGCCAACGCCCGCAGATATCGAGGTCGAGCTATGGCCAGCGCCAAAAGTATCATATTCACTCTCGGAACGTTTGGTAAAGCCAGATAAGCCGCCACCTTTTCTTATGGTGCGCATGCGGTTACGGCGGCCCGTGAGTATTTTATGGGGGTAAACTTGATGGCCCACATCCCAAATAATTTTATCGGTTGGAGTGTCAAAAACCTTGTGCAATGCCACGGTCAGTTCAACCACGCCGAGGCCAGCGCCCAAATGCCCACCGGTAAATGATACGGTCTCAACCATATCGGCGCGTAATTCATCGGCCAGTTGTTGTAAATCTGTATCGGCAATGTTTCGCACATCAGCGGGGCTGTTTACAGTATCTAACAAAGGTGTTTCTGGTTTTTTGTGGGTCACTAGCATGCTCAATCACCGCCAATTAAAGCTCAATGGCTTCAACGCCTTTTATTTCGCCGTTGGATAGGTTTATTTTTTCAACCCGCTGTTCGGCTTCTTGTAATTTTTGACTGCAATATTGTTTGAGCTTTTCGCCGCGTTCATATTGCACGATGGACTTATCTAACTCACTATTTCCGCTTTCAAGCGTTTTTACTATTTGTTCAAGCTCGGCAAGCGCCTGCTCGAAACTTAATTTCTGGATGTTGTTGGCCATTCTAGCCTCTTTAGCTGTCGAATCAATCTGTTATAATTAAGATAATTTGACCTATAAGTCCAATTTATTAACTATAAATGTTAACAAGTCGATAAGATTTCCCATCAACTTTAGTATAATTTGTTTATTCCTCCTGTACGGCTTTCAAACTCACTGGCGGAATCGAATCTTCAGGAACAAAAAAATCAGGCATTAAATTTTGGCTGGGGTCAACGCGATATTGGTCAAAATCACGTTCACCTTCGGCGTATAAAAAGCTATCATCAATGATAAATTGCCCGGTAAATTCGCGGCTATTTTTAGCAAAAATCTGCACCGCTGCATCGGCAATAATGTCAGGCGTGCGCGATGCTTGCATCAATTTTTCACCGCCCAATATATTTTTTATCGCCGCCGTGGCAATCGTGGTGCGCGGCCACAAAGCGTTGACCGCAATGCCCGCCTCACGCAACTCGCCTGCCAAACCCAGCACCACCATGCTCATGCCAAATTTCGCCATGCTATATGCCACGTGGCCAGCAAACCATTTTTCGTTCATATCCAATGGCGGCGAAAGACTTAAAATATGCGGGTTTTGTGCTTTCATCAAATGCGGAATGGCATATTTAGCCACCATAAATGAGCCTCTGGCGTTAACTTGATTCATCAAATCAAAACGTTTCATTTCAGTTTGTAATATCGGAGTTAAAGATATGGCCGAGGCGTTGTTAATCACAATGTCAATGCCGCCAAATGTTTCAACCGTCTTGTCAATAGCCTCTTTAACATGGTCTTCCTCGCGTATATTCACCCGCAATGGCAGGGCTTTGCCGCCTAGGGCTTCAATTTCTTCAGCGGCGGTGTATATAGTGCCTTCAAGCTTGGGGTGCGGCTTGGTGCTTTTTGCCGCAATGGCAATGTTGGCGCCTTGTTTGGCAGCGGCTTTGGCAATGGCCAAACCAATGCCACGGCTCGCGCCGGTGATGAAAAGTGTTTTGCCTTTTAGTGGATTAACATTGTTGTTTTCTGGCATATCATTCTCCTTATAATGTAAACATATCGTCAGGCGCGGTCAGTAAAACCTCGCTGCCATCGATGATTATTTTGTTCAAAGCCATCACTTCTGGTAACAGATTCTCCGCAAAAAATCTCGCCAAAATCACGTATTCCGCGGCACTAGATAATTGCCCCGCACAAGCATGCGCGCCCTTGGCAATATAATGCGCGCCCAATAACAAGCCCATCAAACGCAAATAAGTGGTCGCCGCCGCCAATGGCAAGTCAGCATCTTCATCTTTAGCCGCCAACAACCACATGGTCGCCTCCTTAGCCGCCTCAGCCGCATCTTTCAAACGGTAAGCCGTTTTGCCAAATGCTTCGTCAGAATTCATCAGCTCGTCAGCTGTTGCCATCGCCATATCAATAAACCGCAAGGCGGTTGTGCCATTGTCCATATTGAGCTTGCGGCCGACTAAGTCCATAGCCTGAATGCCATTGGTGCCTTCATAAATAGCGGCAATGCGGGCATCGCGATAATGTTGCGCCGCCCCCGCCTCTTCAATAAAACCCATGCCGCCATGAATTTGCACACCCAATGTGGCTGATTCGGTGCCCATATCGGTCGCATAACCTTTGGCAATCGGGGTGAGAAAATCGGCATCCAAGGCAGCCAATTTAGCCTCATCACCGTCAAGCATTTTGCTTAAATCTAACGACAATGCCGTCTGATAACATAACGCGCGTGAGGCCAAGGTATAACAACGTTGTTTCAGCAGCATATGTTTAATGTCAGGGTGGTTCTTAATCAAAGTCATCTTGCCTTTGGGCGTGTCAGGCCGCCTGCCCTGCGTGCGCTCATTGGCATAATTTATGGCATGTTGGTATGCTCTGTCGCCAATCGATACGCCCTGTGTCGCCACCATCAGGCGGGCATTATTCATCAGCATAAACATGCCATTAATGCCTTTATTTTCTTCGCCAATCAGGTAAGCGGTCGCGCCTTCAAAAGCCATGGTGCATGTCGGGCTGCCATGAATGCCCATTTTTTCTTCAAGCCCAATGGCCTCGACATGGTTACGCTCACCCAAACTACCATCCTCGTTGACCAAATATTTCGGTACGATGAAAAGCGATAGGCCTTTCACGCCCTTGGGCGCATCCTCAACCCTTGCCAATACCAGATGAATGATATTCTCAGCCACATCATGCTCACCATAAGTGATGAATATTTTGGTGCCGTGCAGTTTAAAATCATCACCGTCCCGCACAGCCTTACAAGCCAACATACCTAAATCAGACCCCACATCAGGCTCGGTCAAATTCATCGTTGCCGACCAATTGCCGCTCACAATCTGTTCCAAATAAATGCGCTTCTGCTCATCCGTGCCTAAATTATCAATCGTATCGGCCGCACCTTGAGTCAATACGGGGCCAATGCCAAAGGCCATAGAGGCGGCATTCCACATTTCGGTTGTCGCCACGCCCAACACAGTTGGCAAGCCCTGCCCGCCATGTTCAACACTGTGCGGCAAGCTAGCCCAGCCAGCCTCGCACCAGTCTTTATAGGTTTTGACCCAGCCAGTGGCGGTTTTCACTTCATTAAACGCATTGTCATGTGTTATCAGCGTCGCGCCTTCAACATCGCCAATGCGGTTCAGCGGGGCAATTTCATTTTCAGCAAATTTCGCGGCTTCGAGCAAAACTGCATCAACTAAATCTTGCGAAAGGTCGGTAAACTCACCTGCATTTACCCGCTGGGTAAATTCGGTCATATAATCGAGGGTAAATTTAATATCATCAATTGGCGCTTTATAAGTCATATTTTCCCTTTATTCGGCTTTTTCTCAAGTTTAGAGTTGCGAAGCACATTAGGGCAAGCTAATTTCTAAAAAACTGTAAATCAGTGTGCCATTGACTGTAGGGCAATGGGTATAACTAGGGTAAATGTTTAACTATGGTCGAGATTTTACGCGCCAATCAACAGAATCTAAAAGAAGCTGGTAAGGCCATTCGGCGCGGCGAATTGGTTGTTTTCCCGACCGAGACTGTCTATGGCCTCGGCGCTGATGCCACAAGTGATAAAGCGGTCGCCGCCATTTATAAAGCCAAAGGCAGGCCCAGCCACAATCCGCTCATTGTGCACATCACCAGTCTTGAGCAAGCCCAAAAATATGGCAAGTTTGATGATAGAGCCAAAAAACTAGCCGCCAAATTTTGGCCAGGGCCAATGTCACTCATCGTCAAACGCACAGAAAATTGCTCCTTGTCAGAAATTGTCAGCGCAGGCGGCGATACGGTGGCGTTGCGCATGCCTGCACATCCGATATCGCGGCAATTGCTCGAGGCGGCCAATGTGCCCGTCGCCGCACCTAGCGCTAATTTATCAGGCGGCATCAGCCCCACCTTGCCAGAGCATGTGAAACAAGGTTTAGGCGATAAGATATTTATGCTGATTGATGGCGGCGCTTGCTTGGTCGGGGTTGAAAGCTCGGTTATTTCGGTATTGCCAAATGAAAGCGTTAAAATCTTGCGGCCGGGCAGCATTGATGCCAATGATGTCGCACAATTGTTAGGCGAGCCGATCGAGCAAAGCCAGCAATCAAAATCTGCCCATGATATACTCATCTCGCCAGGCCTGCTTAGCAGCCATTATGCCCCAAAAGTCAGCTTGCGGATGAATGTTAATCAGCCACATAAGAATGAAGCCTATCTGGCGTTTGGCAAACATGGTTTTAGCAATCATTCACTCAATTTAAGCCCTAGCCAAAACCTACACGAAGCGGCACAAAATCTATTTGCCATGTTGCACGCGCTGGATGCTTATTGTGTCGAAAATAAATTCAGTATAGCCGTCGCGCCGATCCCTAACACCAGCATAGGCATTGCGATTAACGACCGTTTAACCCGCGCCGCTGCCCCAAAATAGAGAAAAACATGATCTATAATCATTTAGATAATAATGACATCGAATTTTTCACTCAGCTTTTGGGCGCAAAATATGTACTGACCGATAAGGCGAAAATCGAACCACATATCGAAGAACCGCGCAAAATATATACAGGCCAAAGTCCCTGCGTGTTGCGCCCTGCCAATACCGAGCAAGTGTCCAAAATCATGACCTATGCCAATAAACGTTTACTCGCCATCATTCCCCAAGGTGGCAATACAGGCTTGGTCGGTGCACAAGTGCCCAAATTAGGTGGAGAGATTATTTTATCCTTAAGCCGTTTAAGCGCTGATATTAAAGTTTCCAAACAAACTCAAAGCCTCACCTGCGGCGTTGGCAATACGCTGGCGCAAGTGCAACTGGCGGCGCTAAATTCAGGGCTGTTTTTTCCATTAAGCCTTGCGTCCGAAGGCTCATGCCAAATTGGCGGCAATATCAGCTCCAACGCGGGCGGCACAGGCGTGCTAAAATATGGCAATATGCGCGATTTGGTGCTGGGTCTCGAAGTGGTGATGGCCGATGGTCAGATCTGGAACGGGCTAAAAAACCTACGCAAAGACAATACAGGCTATGATTTAAAACATTTATTCATCGGCTCTGAAGGCACATTGGGCATTGTCACTCAAGCCTGCTTAAAACTCTATGCCAAACCGCAACATACGGCCATTGCATTTTGCGGCATTCAAAACCCGCAGGATGCCGTGAATCTGCTGTCATTGGCGCAAAAAAATAGTGACAATCAAGTGACCGCGTTTGAAATCATCCCGCAAATCGGCATCGATTTTGTGATGAAACATGGTCAAGACATGCGTTTTCCGCTTCAAAGCCAAGCGCCATGGTATATTTTGCTTGAGCTTGCGAGCCAAGACGAAGTGATGATGAACATTCTTGAAAAAGCGGTTGAGGCCGAACTGGTTAGCGATGCCGTGGTGGCGCAAAACGAAACTCAGGCTAAAGATTTTTGGCGTTTGCGGCATGTCTTATCCGAGGTGCAAAGACTCGAAGGTGGCAGCATCAAGCACGACATCAGCGTGGCAGTGGCCGATATACCTGAATTTTTAGCCAAGGCGGAAAAGATTGTAAAATCGGTTGTGCCAGATGCCCGCCCCGTGCCATTTGGACATATTGGCGATGGTAATTTGCATTATAATATCAGCCAGCCTGTTGATATGGACAAGCAGAAATTCCTCAATCACTGGTATGATGTTGCCGATAAAGTGCATGATTTGGTGCTGAGTATGAATGGTTCGGTCAGTGCTGAACATGGCATCGGGCAGATGAAATTTAACGACATGCGCAAGATAAAATCGGACATTGAGCTTACCATGATGCGGCAGATTAAAACCCAGTTCGACCCGAAAAATATTCTCAATCCTATGAAAACAATACCGCTTGATTAATATGACAGACATTATTTTTAGGCTGGCCACCAAAGATGACCAAAAAAACGCCATTCAAATATGGCATGATGCAGGTCTTACACGGCCGCATAATGACCCTGATTTAGATTTTTCTTTCGCGGTTGATGGTTCTGCATCAGATGTCATTCTCGCCGAAAAGGATGGCAGGATTATCGGCACTTGTATGGTTGGGCATGATGGCCACCGCGGTTCGGTATATTATTTGGCGGTTAGCCCCAAGCAACAAGCCAAAGGCTTGGGCAAACAGCTTATGCAGCAGGCCGAGGATTATTTAATCGACAAAGGCGTGTGGAAAATCAACTTATTTGTTCGACACGGAAATGAACAGGTGCTGAATTTTTATGACAAGCAGGGGTATGAGCCGATTGAGGCTGCGTCATTTGCTAAGGTGATTGATCCTAGTAAAGTGCCCACGCTTAGATAGTTTGTGGTTTTTTGGTTGTGGTTTTTTGTTGGGCACTTTTTTGCCTGACCCTGCGGGCGTTCGCTCCGCTCTCTAGCTAAGCCACTCAGCCGCTGATCGGGTGCCGATTCACCCCCCCACCTAACCTCATTATGATTAGGTGGCGAGAATATGCCGAAACACCGAGTTTCGGTGCGTCCCACGAACTCAGCATTTGCATTAAATTGTCTAACCACAAACTCAGAATATGCGTTTGCCTTCGTTTCCAAACAAAGGCCATTTCAGTGAGCGCGACAGCGGCCGTTCGAAGCCGCTGCCGTCTAACGCGCGGTAGGCAAGAGAGCAAAGCGAACGCACGCAAGTGTCAACAGTGAGCTTAAGCGAACGTATAAATGAAGTACCCGAGTGTAGGCAGGAGTGCTAACTTTCTTAGTGTCTTTACAAGGTTAAACGCAGATTCAGTGGCGGCAACTCCAGCGCAAACCATCCTCAGCACAACGTTTCCACAAATTCAGGGTAGCGCTCCTGCCAATGCTCTGGAAGTCTGCATTTTTTCGTTCGGCTTCGCCTCTCTAGTGAGCCCCTGCGGGCGCACGCCTCCGCGTGCTTGCTAAGCCACTCAGCCGCTGGTGGGACGCGAATTCACCACCCAATCTAACCTCATTATGCTAAGTTAGCGAGAATATGCCGAAAGTTTGAATTTCGGTGCCATTAAATAGGATTCATAATATGACTGCCCTTGTGCCAGAATTTGCGGTGAGTGACATAAAACAGAGCCTTGAATTCTATGTCAGTGTTTTGGGTTTTGAAATCAAATATCAACGGCCAGAAGAGGGTTTTGCCTATCTCAACATAGGCGCAGCCGAGTTGATGCTCGATCAGCTCAATTTAGGTCGGGATTTCAACATTGACGAAAAGCCCCCCGCCCATCCATTTGGCCGCGGCTTAAATGTGCAAATAAAAGTTGATGACCTAGCCCCCATGCTCAATGCCATCAAAACCGGGGGGCTGAAACTTTATCTACCACTTGAAGAAAAATATTATCGCAAAGATGATGTGGAAATTGGGCAAAGTCAATTTGTCATTGCCGATCCAGATGGCTACCTATTACGCTTTTGCCAGTTTCTCGGCACCCGCCCTGTTTCAAAATAAACTCAGTTGGGCTTTTGGTTCGGGCTTTTTAATCACCGTTTCCTCAAGCTCTATCTCATCAATAAAATAATCACGGTCAATGCGGCTATTGCCTACATCGCGGGTCACTGCATGGATTTTTAAATTTTCTACTTCTGCATCATCAATTAATTCCAGTGCGTTGCGGCCTCTTACATTCCAGCCATCTAGCCAGTGTTTAAAATTGTCTTGTGGCAGCAAGCATGGCATGCGGCCATGCACTTGTTTCAACATACCAACGGCTGGCTTGGTCATAATGGCGATGGTGTCAATCTCACTGCCATCAGCGGCCATAAAACGGCTATGCACCCCTGCAAATGCCAGCAAGCTATTGTTGGTTTTGCTCATATCGCGGCTCATATAAAATGGCTGTTTCACGCCCCTAATGGTTTTCCATTCATACCAGCCAGAAGCGGGTATAATGCATCTATTTTGCTCAATCGCGCCTCTAAACATGGGTTTTACCAATGCGGTTTCACTGCGGGCATTTATAATCAGGCTGCGGGGCGGCTGTTTCATCCAATCGGCAATAAAACCCCACTGGGCAAGCTGCATATTGGCGGTGTTTTTTAACTTTTGCACCACATCAATTTGATTTTTAATAATCAGCACAGGCTGGCTTGGCGCAATGTTAAAGCGTGCGGGCATTTGCACAGCAGGGAGGCTATAATCATCCGAAATGTTCATTGCACCAACAACTTCAAACAGCTCAGCTATATAGTCCATTTCAGCGATCAGCGTAAAGCGTCCACACATTTCATCGGGTTCCCGTTTGGTTTGATTGTTAGACATAACACAATTTCTATTTTGTTAACCATTTTTTTGTATCCTTAAGAAAAGATGTTATATCATCACAACAATTAATAAGTATTTATGCCGTCATTACCTAAAGAATTGCCAGAAAGAAGATCAGCAGGCAGGCGTAAGTCTGATGACATTCACCAGCGCATTGTCGGCAAATCAATCAGCCCCATAACCTATCTAGCTACCGATTATCTCAATCATTTCAATGAGGTTATTATGTTACTCGATATGATTCTCGATATGCCTGAGCTGGTCAATGAATTATCGGCATGGCAACCTAAAGATTATGTTAAGCATTTTCACGAAAGCGGATTATCCGATCAAGAACTGATCATCGAAGCTTATCAAGCCGCCTCTGATGAAGATCGAAATATATTATTAGCCATCACCAATGAGATGGAGCGCATCATTCAAGACAGCATTTCTGCCGCGTGGAAAGATGGGCAAGCACTTGATGAAATTTCGCTGTCCGTGCTATGCACAACCACCACCGAAAAATTGCGTGAGCGCATTAATTTAGCCAGCGCAGTGATTAACAGCGGCGCCGCCTCAGTTGCCGAGCGGCATAACATTGCCCTGACCCACACTTCAATTAACGATACCCAAGCGACGGTTGATATCTTGTTCGATGCCTTCCATAAACAAGTTTAATTGTTTTGTTAACCTAAAGTTAACCATGTTTATCAATAAAGTTTTAACCAAGTTAACTCATTGATTCTGCTAATAAATCACATCCAAGTCCACAGCGTTAACCTTTTGTTAATTTTTCCCACCACCTTTGGCCCAAACATGCTATTTTATCTCCAATGAAAAATAAATAAATGAAGTTTGGGACGATATATATATGAAAAATGCAAACGATAACAAAGACCTTATCGATGAAGATCCAACCAAACATGTAGATCAACAATTCGAAAAACAACGAGCGTTGGGCTATTTGTTAGATGCGTGGGAAAATGCGATTAATGATGGTGTCGAGTCAGATATGATTGCCACTGCAGCTATTTTTGCCGCGATTTCAGATATGGTCAACCAATATGGCGAAGACCCTGTTGCCAAAATGACAGAAAGCCTGTCAAAGCGCATTCGTACGGGCGAATTTACACTCAACAAAACCATACAATAATTACAACGCAATGATCACAAAAATTTCATTTGGCATAATTGATTTACAGTTTAATAAGTTATATTGTTACTTAAGCACCAACTTTATAACTTATGTTTTGAAATTATGAAAAATGATATATACCGAAGCACAATAAATGTAGACATGATAAAAAGACTGTTCAAACTTTGTTTGGCAGTCTTTTTGCTTTTTTATAGCCCAGCCATCAGCATGGCGCATGAATTTGATTGCGCCATAAAAAGCAATGTCGCAGACTTGCCTGAATTGGTCGCCAAAACGCGACAAGATATCATTGAGACTGCGCAATTGGGCAATATGAACTCAATGCTAGAGATTGCCGAGCAAAGCGAAGTTTGGCCAGTGCCCGACTTTGGCCCAGAAGCAGATTATCAAGAGCCACCAATCTATTCGTGGGTGAAACAATCACAAGGCACAGAAGGTCGCTACATCTTGGCACAAATGATTGAAATTTTGTCTCTGCCCCATACAATAAAGCCCCTCACCCAAGGGGTTGATCTTTATATTTGGCCATATTTTGCCGAATCAAACCTCACTTACCCGTGCACCGAAGATATAATTGATCTACTCAGAATAGTCTCACCTACTGAATATAAAACCATCCGCAAAACGGGTAAATATACAGGCTATCAATTGGCAATCAGCACAGATGGAACATGGCATTATTTTGCCCGTAAAAATATTAAAGTGAGTGATGAATGACCTTATTTAAAAGCCCAGACCGCGCCCTCATTTCAGTCACAGGCGCGGATGCTGCCGAATTTCTGCAAGGCCAGATTAGTAATGATATTGACCTGCTCAAAACCCAAGCCGCCATTCATGCGCTGCTGCTCACCCCGCAGGGCAAAATCTTGGCCGACCTGTTTGCCTATAATCACCAGGATGGCTATCTGCTCGATGTGCATTCAAGCATCAAAGACTGGCTCATTGCCCGTTTCAATATGTTCAAATTGCGTAGTGATGTTAAATTTATCGACCTGACCGATGAATTGCAGGTCATCATTTCAAATCAAATGGTTGATGAAGCGTCTATCTGCGCAGCCGACCCACGGATAAGCCATATATACCGCAATATTTTTACTATAGATGCCAGCATTTCATGCGATGATATTGCGGCTCATCAACTCCATATGGCGGCGAATGCCATCATCGAATTTGGCACAGATTACCAAGCAGCAGAGCATTTCCCGCAAGATTTATGGTTTGATAAATTGGGCAGCATCAGTTTTACCAAGGGCTGTTATGTCGGCCAAGAAGTTGTCTCGCGCATGCGGCATAAATCCTCCGCCCGCAAGCGTTTATTGCCGCTTATTTCAAACGCGCAGCATCAAAAAGCCGATAAAATCCTGCTTAATGAAAAATCTGTTGGCGAGGTGGTTTGCCAAATCGGCAACGTGACATTGGCAATGATGCGCACCGATAAATTACCCGAATCACTCACAAAATTAGATGATTTTAAAGTCACGAGGCCAGAATGGATCCAAAACTTATAAGAAACCGCCATTCGGACGATGTTATACGCATTAATGACGGCCTAACACGCTGTTCATGGCCGAATGAAGATGACGAATTATACCTCGCCTATCATGACAATGCATGGGGCGTGCCTGAATATGATGATCAAGCCCTGTTCGCCAAACTCATCTTAGATGGCTTTCAGGCTGGCCTGTCATGGATTGTTATCCTGCGTAAAGAAGAAGCGTTCCGCAAAGCCTTTCACAATTTTGATCCGCATATTTTGGCAGTCATCAGTGATGAAGAGCTTGAGCAACATATGCAAAACCCAGGCATTGTGCGCAATCGCTCTAAAATTAAGAGCGTTAAAACCAATGCCCAAGCCTATTTAAGATTACATCAAGAGGTTGGTTTTGCCAATTATTGGTGGGGTCAAGTTGGCGATAGGCCAATGGATCGACAACGCAAACCCGATGAGCCCTACCCGACTAAATCAGAATTAAGCGAAGCCATTTCCAAAAACCTTAAAAAGCGCGGGTTTAAATTTGTCGGGCCGACCATTGTCTATGCATTTATGGAGGCGGTCGGGTTGATTAATAATCATGTCATCACCTGTCATTGCCACGCCAAATGCATCAATAAAATCAAAGAGCGCCGATGAGCAAAAAAACCCAAAAAAGAGCCTGGCAACGCATGTTATCTGGCCGCAGATTAGACTTACTCGACCCCTCAGCTGTCGACATCGAAATTTCGGACATTGCGCGTGGCATTGCCTGTGTGGCAAGGTGGAATGGCCAAACCAAAGGCGATCACGCATTTTCTGTGGCCGAACATTCGCTAATTGTAGCCGACATTTGCGTTGATATGCTGCCCGATATTTCGCCCGAATTGGAATTAATGGCTTTATTACATGATGCCTCAGAATATGTAATTGGCGATATGATCAGCCCGTTTAAAAATGCTTTGGGTGTGGATTATCGACAATTTGAAGAACGGTTGGAGGCGGCTATCCATATTCGGTTTGGGCTGCGTGCCATACCCAGCGTAAAAGACAAAAAGCTGATAAAAAAAGCCGATTTAGCCTGTGCTTATTACGAAGCCATCACTTTGGCAGGTTTTTCTGTTGAAGACGCAAATAAGTTTTTTGACAGACCGCAAAATTTAGGTAAAAGTATCACTGCAAAGTTAGAGGCCATGAGACCACTCAGCGTCAAACAAGCCGAAGCCGCATTTTTAAAGCGGTTTGAGCAAATCAACGCGCGGCTCTAATCTATGTTATAATTATTCTTTCGGGGGAAGGGAAATAATATGATTCATGTATGCAGTCTCGATCTCATTGCCAACAGCATTCAAAAAACTGGCGCCCAATATCTGGTTTCAATCATCAATAAAGATATGATGCCCGAAACACCACATAATATAGCGCCCGAAAATCACTTAAAATTATCATTTAATGATATAGCGATACCCACTCAAGGCTTTGTCAACGCCCAAAGCAGCGACATCGAACAGTTGATCACTTTTTTAGATCATTGGGGTCAGCAAGCGCCGATATTATTTCATTGCTGGGCAGGTGTGAGCCGCTCGACAGCGGGGGCATATATTGCGGCAAATCACGTCAAAGGCGCAGGTGCCGAGCAAGAGCTGGCTGATGGCCTGCGCCAAGCCGCACCGTTTGCCAGTCCCAATAGATTGGTTATTTCTTTGGCCGATGATTATTTAAAACGTGATGGTCAGATGATCAAAGCGATAGACAATATTGGTCGTGGTAGTTTTACTCATGGTGGCAAACCGTTCCAAATGCCGCTTTAAAAGAAGATTAGGATAGACAATGCCAAATTTCAACGGACCAGAATCTAATGGATCAAACCCCACTAAGCCAAACCCCATCTCGAATGATAACCAATTTGAAAACGTCATCATTGACCTGAATGCAGTCATCTTGTCACTAAATATGGACAGAGAAGACAGCTTAACCGTGCTGACCATTAGCCAAAACAAAAACCTATTGCCGTGGGGGCCGTATCACCCCAATGTCCACAAAACCATGGAGCAAGGCTTGCGCCATTGGGTCAAAAGCCAAACGGATATTGATTTAAATTATGTCGAGCAACTTTATACCTATGGTGACAGCGGCCGCTTTGGCTATGGCGATCCCAACCGCCACATCATCACCACAGGTTATTTAGCATTTATCGAGCCTTATCTGCGCGAAAAGCAAGCCTATCAGCAATGGAGCGGCATTTATCAACATTTCCCGTGGGAGGATTTTCGCCAAGGCCGCCCCGCTATATTGGATGATTTTATATTGCCAAAATTATTTGAATGGAGTGATGGGGTTGAGGTAGATAAGCGCATCAATCGCTGCTTCGGCCAGAAAGATGACATATGGCAAGAAGAGAATATATTGCATCGGTTCGAGATTATGTATGAAGCCAAATTGGTGTTTGAAGCGGTTCGTGATGATGATGCAAATATGGCATCAGACATTAATGTCAGCCCAGAAGAACAAAATTTACCAACTGGCCGTTATATGCAATATGATCATCGGCGCATCTTGGCCACCGCGCTGGGGCGCATGCGCTCAAAAATAAAATGCCGCCCGGTTATCTTCGATCTAATGCCCAGTTCATTCACTCTGTTTGAATTACAAAAATCTACCGAAGCAATATTGGGTTATCATTTGCACAAGCAAAATTTCAGGCGGTTTGTCGAGCGAGAAAATCTGGTGGCAAAAATTGGTAAAATCCGCCCGCAACCGAGCGGCCGCCCCGCGCAATTATATGAATATAATAAGCAGCTGATCAATAGCCCACAGTTGCAAGGCTTAAAAATCGGCAATAGCAGCTCTGCTTATTAGACCCGCGTTCTTCAAGCTTGTGCTCTCTATACCGCGTGCACTATACCCATGCTCTCTATACCCGCGCGCTCTATACCCGCGCGCTCTATACCCGCGCTCTCTATACCCGCGCTCTCTATACCCGCGCTCTGGGATCCTTATAAAAAATATGCGCCCCAATGCGGCCAATGCGTTTCATAGACCAGCGCCATTTGGGGCTAACTTTAAACGTATGATAATGAGTGGCACCGCGTATGGTTGGCGCGCCGACAAGACCCGCTAAAAAATCACCCGCAAGTTTCTTCATTTTCGCCCAGGTTTTTAAATCTCGTGGTAAATCGGTTTTGCCATCACAAGCAAAAGAAAATTGGCATCTATTGCGTTGGGTCGCGTTCTGATAAATCACCCCGCAAAATGTATTGGGGTAAGAGCTGCTGCGGCGGCGGGATGATATCACTTCGGCCACTGCCAATTGCCCCTCAAGGCTTTCGCCGCGCACTTCATGGTAAAGTGCCGTGGTCAAACAAGTTAAGCTAGAGCGGTTGGTGGTGATGGTGTTTTGTTCGGGTTTGGGCGTATATTTTGGTCTTTTTAGCGGCGCTGGCACGCGTATATTGGCCATTAAAATACGGTCACCGGTATTTTTAAATTGTTTGGTGCCCAATTTGCCATCAAGCACAGTGAAACCGTTTAATTTGTTCAATGCAACTGTTTGGCGTCTGATGGTCGATGATTTACCGCTGCCGCTGCTCCAGCCAATTGGAATTTCTCGAGCCTGAGCGGTCACTCGCGCCAACATATTCTCAACAAATTCACTCTTGTTTGCTGCCGAGTGAATGTTAGGCATGGGCGCCATCTGTTCAGCGAGGTAAGTTTGGGTGCGGTTTATCTTGGCTTGTCTTAATTGCTCAATTTCTTCAAGGGTTAATATTTTGGGCTGGCTTGTGCCTGCCACCAATAAATCCTTGCCGTCTGGCTGCTCTGCCACTTTGCTGCCATTTTGTGCCGCAGCCCCATCAAATAGGTTTATTTTTTGGGTTTTAACTTGTGCTGAGCTGACTTGGCGTTTTGCAACCTCAAGCAATGTAGCTCTGGCCAGCGCTTCATTCAATGCCGCTTGTTTGTCAAGTTCAGCAATTTGTTGGGCGCGCTTGGCAGCCAATTGAATCGCGGCTTGTTGATCTATTTTCGTCACTTTCACCAAATGGGTGTTGTCACGTTTATTTTTGCGGTTAATGCGTATTTCGTCAGGGTTTTTGTTCAGCGCGTTTCCAGAAATGTCATAAGTCGAATCGCCATGCTTTTGGCGCAGGTTTGCGGTTTGCGGAACTTGATAAAGCTTCAAACCTGCTTGGTCTGGCGCAAATAAACCAATTTGAGCGGCAATATAGCGCTCTATTTGGTTAAAATTGCCAATAAAAAAACCCAAACAAGCCAAGCCGACAAGCAAGTGCAGAGCCACACGGTGGCTTAATTTAGAGCTGGTTTTGTTGCGCTTTTGATTCTTATATAGGTTTTTTTGCGCATCCGAGTAATGGCTGGAGCGGTTGGTCATTATTCCTGCAAATTAATATCAAATAGACGATCCAAATTATTATCCCTTTAACTTGTACAAAATACCGATTAACATTCTGTTAACCAGATTATCTAATGAGTTAAAATTATGGCCAAATTTTGGCACTATGCTTGTGTTTAAGATGATTTTCCCTCGGTCATAATGGTGTTTTGAGCGGCGGCCAATTTGGCAACAGGCACCCTAAATGGTGCGCAGGATACATAATCCAAGCCCAAATCACCATAAAAATGGATCGAATAAGGGTCACCACCATGCTCACCACAAACCCCAATGATCAGGTTTTTATTGCCTTTATGGCCGCGTTCGACGGCAATTTTGACCAATTCCCCAACGCCATCTTTATCAATCGAAACAAATGGGTCATGCGGAATGATGGCACGGCGGGTGTAACTATTTAAAAATCGTGCGCTGTCATCACGGCTGATGCCATAAGTGGTTTGAGTTAAATCATTAGAGCCAAAACTAAAAAAGTCAGACAATTCAGCCAAATCTTCAGCCCGCAAACAAGCACGTGGCAACTCAATCATAGTGCCAAATTTAAAGGCAGGCCGCGCGCCATGCTGGTTAGCCACCTCATCAGCTATTTTTTCGATGCGGTCTTTCAAAAACACCAATTCAGCTTTGGTCGAAACAAAGGGTATCATAATTTCGGGCATGGTTGGGTCGCCGGTTTGCTGTTCGGCCAATATGGTGGCCTCAAAAATCGCCTGCACCTGCATGTCATAAATTTCAGGATGGGTGATGGCCAAACGACAACCACGATGGCCGAGCATTGGGTTGGTTTCAGACAGGCTTTCCAAACGGTTTAATATAGTTTTATGGTCAATGCCAATGGCATCGGCAGTGTCCATAATGTCTTGATCAGATTTGGGTAAAAATTCATGCAAGGGCGGGTCAAGCAAGCGAATGGTGACTGGAAAACCCGACATGGCGGTAAACAAATCGACAAAATCTTTGCGCTGCATCGGCAATAATTTATCCAACGCGCGTTTGCGCCCCACTTCGTCTTCGGCCAAAATCATTTCACGCATCGAGACGATGCGTTTTTTATCAAAAAACATATGTTCGGTGCGGCACAGGCCGATGCCTTCAGCGCCCATGCTTTGGGCTTTGATGGCCAATTCAGGGGTTTCGGTATTGACCCGGATTTTAAGTTTACGTACTTGATCAGCCCATTGCATTAACGTATAGAATTCATTAGAAAAACTGGCTTCAATGGTCGCCACTTGTCCGGTATATATTTGGCCAGATGTGCCATCAATGGTGATCATATCACCTTTTTGCAAAGTAAAACCGCCGGCTGACATGGTTTCATTTTCAGCGTCAATGCTTATCGCGCTGGCGCCAGTTACACAAGGCCTGGCCATAATGCGCGCCGCGACAGCGGCATGGCTAGTTGTGCCGCCTCTGATGGTCAAAATGCCCTGGGCTGCATGTATGCCATATACATCTTCTGGGCTGGTTTCGGCTTTGACTAAAATCACGTTCTTGCCCAAAGCGCGTCTTTCTTCGGCTTCTTCGGAGTTAAATACAATTTCGCCCCATGCCGCACCAGGGCTTGCGGCTAAACCGCGCGCTAACAGAGTTTTTGGCGCTTCTGGGTCAAGCGATGGATGCAATAATTGTTCAATTGATTTGGGGTCAACCCGCATCAGCGCGTCTTGTTTGCTAATCACGCCAGCTTGCGCCAAATCGACAGCCACCACCAATTCAGCACGGTCGCTGCGTTTGGGGCTGACCGCTTCTAAAATATATAACTTATTGTCCTCAATGGTAAATTCAATGTTGAGCATATCACCAAAGGCCAATTCAAGTTCAGTGGCGGTTTCAACCAATTGCGCAAACATTTTTGGCATGCGCTCTTCAAGACTTTCGACATGGCTATCGGCAGTTTTATCATTCAAAGTTAGTGGTTTTGGCAGGCGATATTGGCCAAAAAATTCTGGGCCTTGCGCATAGGTTAAATAAGTGCCCGAAACCTCAGCTTGGCCAGTATTGGGGTTGCGGCTTTGCATCATGCCTGTGGCGCTTTGCTCATTCTTATTGCCAAACACCATGCTCTGCACGGTCACAGCCAAGCCAATGTCATCCGCAATGCCGTTGATGCGGCGTTGCGATCTTGCGCGATAGCCATTCCAGCTTTTAAATGCCGCACCAATGCCACCCATCAATTGCTCAAACACATCCTGCGGAAATTCCTGATCGGTATTGTCCAAAATACAGGCCTTATAGCGATCGATAATCACCTGATAATCATTGCTTTCAAATTCACTAATCGAGGTGAGACCACCTTCGGAGCGCACTTGCTCAAATATATCTTCAAACAGGTCTTCACCAACACCCAAAACGGCAATCGAATAGCTCTCGATAAACCGCCGATAACTATCCAAGGCAAATCTCAAATCACCCGTCTCTTCGGCCAAAGCCGCGCAGGTCTGATCGTTAAGGCCAAGGTTTAATATAGCAGGCATTAGCCCCGCCAAATGCACAGGCGCGCCCGCACGTATCGCAATCAATAAAGGCTTTCCCGCCCCACCGAATTTACGTTTTAATTTGGTTTCAAGGGTCGCAAGCCCTTGTTTAATCAGATTTTCAACGCCATCAGGCAATTTATTCTTAAGGTTAAATTGGCGTGAAAAATCAGTGGTCAATACAAAGCCAATCGGCACAGGAATACCAAGCGCGGTCATGCGTGCCAATGAAGCGGCTTTTAAGCCCAACTCTTTAACAGCAGATTGCACATCACACTTGGCATCATCACCAAGCGCAAAAAGGCAGGCAGCGTCTAGCTGCAACTCATCAATTTTTTGCGTTCCATTACTCATAACATCGGCCTTTAGGCTAGCCCTCAATGCGGCTAAAATCTGCAATTGTTTTGGTTGCTGTTCTAATGATGAACAGTAACTTCAAACGATTTATGCGAATATCAGCAACATCATCATTTACTTTAACATCTTCAAAAAATGTGTCAATTGGCGCGCGTAGCTTTGCTAAAGCTGACATTGCGGCGGCAAAGTCTTCTTTAACCACAGCTTCATTGATTATTTTGACATTTTTTTCAATGGCTAAAAATAAATCTTTTTCAGCGTCTAATACCAAAAGTTTTTTGTCAATAATCGAATCAAATTCTAACGGCTGTTTTTTATCTTCCGCCTGCAAAATATTGTTGGCGCGTTTTATGCCTGCAAGTAAGTTGACACCATCATCGGTTTTCAAAAAATCAGCCAAAGCGGCAACGCGCTTTTCAGCCAGTACGATGTCGTTTTGACCTTCAAGCGCAAAAATAGCATCAATCAAATCGTGGCGCATGCCTTGGTCTTTAAAATAAACTTTCAAACGGTCAATAAAGAAAGGCAGCAAATCCTGCGGAATGTCCAGCCTAATTTGCCGCTCCAACACAATGCGGATAATACCCAATGCCGCACGACGTAAAGCAAACGGGTCTTTTGAACCTGTTGGTTTTTCATCAATGCTCCAGAAACCCAACAAGGTATTGAATTTATCAGCCAAAGACACAGTCAAAGCAATCAAATTAGTCGGCACTGCGTCAGATGGGCCTTGCGGCGCATAATGCTGCGCCAACGCCTCGGCCACATCGGCATCAATGCCTTCAGCCAATGCATATTGCTGCCCCATATAACCTTGCAACTCGGGCAATTCACCGACCATATGCGTGACCAAATCGGCTTTGCACAATTCCACCGCCAATTTCGTTTTCTTCACATCAGCTTTAGTAAATTCACTCAGCATTTCAGCCAATTCTTTGATGCTGCTCACCCGCTCAAATTGACTACCCAATTTGGCATGGAAGGTAATATTCTTCAATTTCTCAACACGGTCAGCCAGCTTTATCCGTTTATCAGTTTCCCAAAAATATTTAGCGTCAGAAAGCCGCGCTCGGATCACTTTTTCATTGCCGTGAGTGATGATTTTACCACCATCAAGAGCAATCATATTCGATATCGCCACAAAATGATGGCTCAATTTCTTGGTTTTAGGGTCAATCACCGAAAAGCACTTTTGATGGCCTTTAATCGTCTCAATAATCACCCGCTCTGGCACGTCCAAAAACTCAACTTCAAACTCACCCAACAAGGCCACAGGCCATTCAACCAAGCCTGCTGTTTCGGCGATCAAACTTTTATCATCAATTAATTCTAGGCCTTTCGCCGCACATATTTCCTGCGCCTCAGCCAAAATCATCGCCGCACGTTCAGCGCCATCCAGCACCACATTGGCTGCCAATAACTTGGCTTTATAATCGGCAAAATCAGTCACGCTAAAGCGGTCATTATTCATAAATAAATGGCCTTGCGTGCTGTCACCGACAGGCACATTCTCAATTTCAAATGGCACAATTTTACCATCAAGCAAACAGATAATGCTTTGTAATGGCCGCACCCAGCGCAAAGAGCCTGTGCCCCACCGCATAGATTTCGGCCACGGAAATTTCCTAATCAGCTCGGGCATGGCCGCGGCGATAATGTCAGCAGTAGATTGCCCAACCTTCTCAATGATGGCCACATGAAATTTTTTGCCCTTAATTTCTTGCTCAACACATTGCTCTAGCGTCACACCAGCACCGCGCAAAAAACCTTCAATGGCTTTGTCAGGCGCACCCACTTGCGGGCCTTTACGCTGCTCTTTAATATCAGGTGTCGATGTTGGCACATCAGCAATTTTCAGGCAAATGCGCCGTGGCGTGGCATAAGCCTCAATCGCGCCAAATTTAAGCCCAGCAGTTTTCAAAAAGCCAGACACCAAACGGCTCAAATCGGCCTTAGCGGCATTTTGCATGCGGCTTGGAATTTCTTCGGAAAATAATTCAATAAAAAGTTCAGCCATTATTTTACCTCCTTCTTCAGAGATCCCAATGGAGTCTCCATCCACAAGTCAGCACATTTCTTAGACAATGCCCGCACACGGCCAATATAAGCTTGGCGCTCGGTGACCGAGATTACCCCTCGCGCGTCTAACATGTTAAACAGGTGCGAAGCTTTGATGCATTTTTCATAAGCAGGCAAAGCCATTTTATAATCATTGCCAAGCGGGCTTTTGGCCGCACTGGCATCAACAATGGCTTGGCACTCTTTCTCAGCGTCTTCAAAATGCCGCATCAAGATATCAGTATCCGCCACCTCAAAATTATAGCGGCTATGCTCTTGTTCGGCTTGGTGGAATATATCACCATAGCTGATTTTATCAGCGCCTTGGCGGCCATTATAATTCAAATCATAAACATTATCAACGCCTTGCACATACATGGCCAAGCGTTCAACACCGTAAGTCAATTCACCCGTCACTGGGCTACAATCATAACCACCGACCTGCTGAAAATAAGTAAATTGGCTGACTTCCATGCCATCAACCCACACTTCCCAGCCTAGCCCCCACGCGCCAAGCGTTGGGCTTTCCCAGTCATCTTCCACAAATCTAATGTCATGATTGGCTTTGTCGATGCCGATCACGCTCAAAGACTTAATGTAAAGTTCTTGAATGTCTTTTGGCGATGGTTTTAACACCACCTGAAATTGGTAAAAATGCTGCAAACGGTTGGGGTTTTCACCATAGCGGCCATCGGAAGGACGACGCGATGGTTGAATATAGGCGGCTTTCCAGTCATTCGGCCCCAAGGCGCGCATAATAGTCGCGGGGTGAAAAGTGCCCGCGCCGACTTCCATATCATAAGGCTGCAATATCGCGCAGCCATAATCGGCCCAAAAATTTTGCAATGCCATAATCATCGCCTGAAAGCTATTTTCAGGGCGCATATGTTCGGGGATATGTGAATTGTCAGAAGTCATTTTTCTGCCTATTGCTTGTAACTGGTTTATTGTACAAATAAATAAGCGTATCAACGCGCAGGGTCAATAAAAACACGCGTTTTGGGCAGTATTATTCAATTAAATGGTTAAAATTTATTTTTTAAGGCGGTAAATGCCGGTCACAGGGTCGCGTTTTAGTTTTGGCATGTCTTTTATGGCCATTTTGGCGCGCTCGGCGGCGCTGGTGGCTTCGGTCACGATGTTTTGGGCGGTGCGCATCTTTTTGGCGAACCATTTATAGGCTTTATATGCGCCCATAGAGGCAATCGCGACGATTAAAATTTCTGGCATTTTCCCTGACCTCTTTTGTTGTTATCTAATGAATTTAAGCATTGGAAATGGGATTACAAGGTGTTGGGGGGAAATTTTCTGATTTTGGCTAAATTTTTGCTGCAACATTTTGGGTTGATGTCGGGTAGCGCTCCTGCCTAAGCTCTGGAAGTCTGCATTTTTTCTTGGCACTGCGTGCGTTCGCTCCGCTCTCTAGCTAAGCCACTCGGCCGCTGGTCGGGTGCCAGTTCACCACCCAAGTTAATTTCATTAAGCTTAGGTGGCGCGAATATGGCGATGTTCTGCATATGGGTGCTGTACTGATGTTTAGGTGCAAACAGCCTTATTTTTGTTCAAAGGCCGAATCTAGACCAGAGGGCTTTTTCTTCGGCAACTTCGGCTAGGCCGTGGGCTACGCCGACGCCGATGTCGCTGATATTGCCGCCAAAGGAGGCAGGGGTTGAGGAGCCGAACATTTTTTTGAGTAGGCCTTTTTTGCCAAGGCTAACGTCTTTAAAGCGTACATTGGGGCCAAATTTGGTTTTCATCACTTCGTAAACACTGCCAATGTCATCAATTAGGCCGTGTTCCTTGGCGCGTTTGCCGGCCCAAAAATCACCGTTAAATAATGTGTCTTCGTCGGCATTTAATTTGTCTTTACGTCTGTCTCGCACATGTTGCTTAAAGGCTTCGTGAATGTCACCGCTCATTTGACCAATTAATGCCACATCTTCTTTCTTTTCGGGCATAAACATATCAAGTTTATTTTTGTTTTTGCCAGATGTATAAACGCGACGGTCAATGTCCCATTTTTTGATTAATCTATCGACACCAAAGCTGGTCATTATCACGCCGATAGAGCCGACAATACTGGTTTCGTGGGCATAAGCTTCATCGCCAGCGCATAATAACCAATAACCGCCCGAGGCAGCGACATCTTCGGCAAAAGTAAATACAGGCACTTTATGTTCGGCAGATAGAGTGCGGATGCGGTCATGAATCAACGCGCTTTGCACGGGGCTGCCACCAGGTGAATTGATCGAAATGGCCACGGCATTCACGCCGTTCATTTCAAAAGCTTTTTCAAGTCCATCTTTCACTGCGGCTAAATTTAAGCCTGCCTTAAAATTGCTACCTTCGCCAATCCCACCCGATAATCTAAGCGTTGCCACCAATGGGTTGGTAGATTTCATTTTCTTGGGCAATAAAGGGTCTAAAAATTTAAACATAATCTTCCTTAAATTCTTTGTTTCATATTAAATAGGTTTAATTGCAAGCATTTACAAGATCAACTAGATTTCTCTGTTACATTTCAATGCCATCGCCATGCCTAAAAACCCGTTCGGCAAAATCAGTCACTGTGCCATCATCATGGCGTAAAACCAGGTCAGGCAGCATTTTAAGCGGCGCACGGCTGCCTTTTTTTGCTTGCAATAAAAACCGCGTTGCAGGTGCATTATATTTGCTAAATATCGGCCGTATACGCAGGTCACCTACCCTATTTTCTAATATTTTCAGCACCGTATAAAGATGTTCCATCGGGTAGATAATGCTCATAAAAGCCTTGTTTTTCAATAAGCGCACCATGAATATCAGCCAAAGCTGTAAGTCATCCTGCTTTATACTATGCGCCAACGCCTTATAGTCATCACGCGAGGTTTTGCCCTTTGCGGGATCAAAAAAAGGCGGGTTGGAAAATATATGATCAAAACTATCTGCCATCAGGCCGTGTTTTTCGTGGGTAGCGGCTTTGTCAAAAATATCAACATTCAAAATGTCAATTTGCGCATCAAAATTATTTTGTTGCACATTATATTGTGCCAATTCAGCGACATTATCATATTTCTCAATTGCAGTTATATGCGGCTTAAAATCACCTGCCAAACGCGCCAAATAACAAATAGAAGGCGTGGCAACTCCCGCCCCAACCTCAAGCATTTTGCCGTTAATGGCTGGCAATGAGGCCGCCAAAAGCAAGGCATCCGACCCCGCCCGATAACCTTTTTTAGGCTGACGCAATTTTACCAAACCATTTAAAAAATCATCGTCCGTAAAACCTGTCACTGGTTATACCTATCTATAATCAGAGTGTAAGTTTTGAGCGCTTCGTCATAATCATCGTCAATCACCATCACACGTTTTTGAAATGCGCCAATAGAACCTTCCATCATCGAAATATTTTCATCAAAAACAAAAGATCGTATATCTTCCTGCTCCAAAACATTACGTACATAAGAAATCAGTACAGGATCTTGTGTTTCGAACAACATTTTCATAATTATTTAACACTTTTTAAAAACTTCACAATGAATTGACTTGACGTTATCACAATAAAGCCTCAAATAATAAGCGTAATGTTTATTTTTGAGGTGTACTGGTATGGCTGTAATCTTACAATATAAAAAAAACAGCAAGCCCGATTTATCGTTGCTGCTGGAGTTAACCAAGCATGACATGGGCAGGGTTAACGAAAACATCCTCTCTCATACTGGATCACATGTCAAAACCATCCCACAAGTGGCAAATTACCTCATAGATTCAGGCGGCAAACGCATCCGCCCGATGTTGATGATTGCTGCCAGCCAAATGTGCGGCTATGAAGGCGATCATCATATTGTCATCTCAACCGCTGTTGAATTTTTGCACACTGCCACTTTATTGCATGATGATGTGGTTGATGATAGTGATGTCAGACGCGGCAAACAGGCGGCGCGCAAAATTTGGGGCAACGAAACCAGCGTTTTGGTTGGTGATTTTTTGCTAGCCCGAACATTTAACATGATGGTCAAAACAGGCTCGCTTGAATGCCTGAACTCACTTTCTGGTGCAGCGGTGACAATCAGCGAAGGCGAAATTATGCAGCTCGCCGCGGCCAAAAACACTTCAACCACCGAAGATCATTACCTACAAATCATCCATGCTAAAACTGCAGCATTATTCGAAAGTGCCTGTGAAATGGGCGCAATGATTTCTAATGCTAGCGAAGAGCAACGCCAAGCCCTGCACGCTTTTGGGCATAATTTAGGCATTGCTTTCCAATTAGTTGATGATGCATTAGATTTCGGCAATGGCTCAGGCCTTGAAGCCCAACTTGATAAAAATATTGGTGATGATTTCAGAGAACAAAAGATCACCCTACCGATTATTTTCGCCTATCGCGAAGGCACCAAAGAAGAACGTAAATTCTGGGATAGAACGCTCAAACAAGGCGATCAGGGAGATCTCGATTTACAATATGCCATCACATTATTAGCCAAATATGACACGCTGAAAAAAACCAAATTACGCGCCGAACATTATGCTTCAAAAGCCGTTCAAGCCTTGGCTCTATTTCCGCCATCTGACATGCGCACCGCATTGGAACAAACAGTGGCATTCTGTATCGCGAGAGAAAAATAGAGCTTTTCTCTCGCCTACTTGCATCAGAGTAAACAGTATCGCACCGAAATTCAGAGTTTCGGCATACTCGAGCTAACTCAGCTTAATGAGGCTAACTCGGGTGGTGAACTAGCACACGATCAGCGGCTGAGTGGCTTAGCTAGAGAGCGGAGCGAACGCACGCAGTGCCAAGCAAAAATGCAAACTTCCAGAGCATTGGCAGGAGTGCGACCCCGCATAGACTGCAAAAAGACAGTTAGCTGGCAACTAATGCTCTGGAAGTCCTCATTTTTTCGTTCGGCTTCGCCTCTCTTTTATCGTTCGCGTTGCTCTCTATAAGCACTGCGTGCGTTCGCTCCGCTCACTTGCCACGCCTAACGGCGACGCGCGGTCGCGCTTGCCTCAGCCTTGCGGCTTCGGACTTTTTTTCCATGAAAGGTTGTTGGTGCTATCCTGAAAATAATGTGGATTTTATCCACCAATTAGGATGCGTCACCGCTAGCAGTTTGGTCGCAGTTTCAGCCTGTTCCGCTGTATTAAATATCGCAAA
Organism: Alphaproteobacteria bacterium; assembly: GCA_002400495.2. GTDB lineage: Bacteria > Pseudomonadota > Alphaproteobacteria > Rhizobiales > OSC116 > OCS116. The sequence goes on from NVQL02000013.1 coordinate 145,229, forward strand.
ACATGTTGCGCCACTGCCGCTCATTTGCGCAAACAGCACATTATCACATTCATTCAAGGCGTTCAGCACATTGGCAATTTCGGGGCAAATTTCAACCGCTGCGGATTGCATGTCGTTACGTTGATTTTTTAAGAATTTCACCAATTCAAAAACATCACTAAATATAGGCGCCATCTGCCCCGCGAAATCATAAGGTGCAATGTCAGCACTGGCATTTAATTTACCAAATATTTTGGCGGTCGATACGGCTTCATTGGGGTTGACCAAAACCGCATGTAAATTAGGTAATTCAGGCCATTGATCTAGCTGTTCACCAATGCCTGACATGATTACATTTTTGCCGTTAAAACAAACAGGCACATCCGCACCTAAGGCCAATAAAACATCATCCACATCATCGGTTTTGTCATAGGCCTGCATCAGTAATTTTATCGTCATGGCCGCGTTAGATGACCCGCCGCCAATGCCCGAAGCCACAGGCAAATTTTTCACCAAACTGAATTTTCCTGCAACTCGCATATTGAAATGCTGCTCAAACAATCTAGCTGCTTTGATGATTAAATTGTCATTAGTATCAAACCCGTTCAACTCGTTTGCGTAAGGCCCGATAATCTCTAGTGTAAGTTCATCAGCCAGCTCAAAGCTCAATTCATCGCCACAATCGGCAAATGTCACGAGGCTTTCTAACATATGATAGCCATCGGCGCGTTTGCCCAAAATGTGCAAAAATAAGTTTATTTTGGCAGGGCATAATGTCTTATAAAGCATGCAGCTTATCCATTATCGAGCTTATTATTTTCGGCCTTTACGGCAGGCATCTGATCTTGGGCTTTTCGCCTATCCAGCGCATCCAAGCCGTTTTCACGTTTATATTCAAGATCATCATAATTAATCTCGGGCGATTTAAAAATCGTCGCCTGTTGCCATTTAAATTCAGCTTCAAGCTTGCGACCTAACTTCCAATAAACATCGCCCAAATGGTCACTAATGTCAGCATTGCTTGGGCTTACCAGCATAGCACGTTCAAGTTCCAATCGCGCCTCTTCGTATCTGCCAAGCTTAAAATAGGCCCAGCCTAAACTGTCAATTATAAAGGCATTTTGCGGGTCAATCACCAATGCGGTGTTAATCATTTTAAGCCCTTGTTCCAACTTCATGCCTTTATCAACCCAAGAATAACCTAAATAATTCAAAGCATAAGAATGGTTGGGGTCGAGTTTTAGAGCTTGCAAAAAATCAACTTCAGCCTGAGGCCAGTTTTTCAAACGCTCGTGGGCAACAGCGCGATTATAAAATAAATTAGCATCATTTATGGTCAACAACATGAGTTTATTGACCAAATCATCATAATATTCAACCGATTGCGCGTATTTTTCATTGCGCTTAAGCATGTTGGCATATTCCATATGCACCGCTTCATCAATCTTATCTTCGGTTAAAAGCGCAGCAACTTTTTCCAGCGCCAAGTCATTCTGGCCATTAATTTCCAAATTGGCAGCAATGCGTATTTGGGCCTTGGTGTAAAACGGGCTGTCAGCTTTTATCTGCTCCAAAATCACATTGGCTTCTACAAATTTTTCAACATTCTGATAACTTAGTGACAATATATTGAGAATATAGCTATTTTCGGGCGCTAAATATTGCCCCAAACGACCATAATTTAGTGCTTCATCATAATTGCCGGCGCCATAATAAACATTGGCAATGTGATAAAGATTATATGCAATGGCCTCTTGCGCGTTGGCAATCATCGGTTCAGGTTTGTCACCCGCAATTAATCGTGCTCGGGCTTTGTCAATCAGCGGATGCTTGCCCGCACGATTTTCAAAATCATCGTATAAAGCAAAAGCTTGTTTTTCTCGCCCGGTGCGTTCTAAAAACCGCCCATAAGCTTCAATTAGGTCTAGTTTGGTGCCGCCTAGTAGCAACGCCTCGTTATAAAAAATATCAGCGTCTTTTTGGCGGTCTTGCATTTCAGCCAAAATCGCTGAATTAATTAAATAATAAATTTGATGAAAGCTGTTTTCTTGTAATTTTTCTAGACTAGCAATGGCTTCTTCAGGCTGGTTATCAGCAAAATTTATCCAGGTTGATAAAAGATAATAGCTCATCTCTGCAATCATATAGTCATCACCTTTTTCAAGGTGGCTGCGGGCTTGGTTATAATCGCCTAATTTGACTTGGTCGGCAGTTAAAAATAGTTTTGATAAATAATGATGCGATGATTCTGGCTGCTCAATGGCTTGTTTATTTTGATGATATTTCATCGCAAAAAGCCGTGCTTTATCAAACTCACCATTGATCAAGTGAACCAGAAACAAGCTTTCAATCAGTACGGGATCATCAGGCTGTTCACTATAAAGATTTATCAAAAAACGGGTCGCATTTTTAAAGTCGCGGTTGGATAGTGCCAAATTGGCGGCTAGAAAATGCCCCGAATAAGTGCCAAATCCAGTTAAGTTACTGCGCTTTAATTCTTGCGATTTGGCGTTGACAATCGTCAAGCTCGAAACCACAATTAACGCCGCTAAACATATTTGTTTGATTGAATTTCTAATTGTCAATTTTGTCAATTTCATTCGACAATAACCCCTGCTCATCTCTGCAATTTTTCACAGCCTAAACCAATATGGTTTATATAGTCTTATTACTGCAAAAATTTGTCATAAATAAGAATAAGCTACATATTGGGATAATTCGGCCCACCGCCACCTTCTGGCACAGTCCAAGTTATGTTTTTAGCCGGGTCTTTAATGTCGCAAGTTTTGCAATGCACACAATTCTGGCCGTTAATCTGAAAATATTTTTTACCATCTTTTTCCAACACTTCATAGACACCAGCGGGGCAATAACGCTGCGCAGGCTCGGCAAATTTGGCCAAGTTCACATCAATCGGAATGCTCGCATCGGCCAATTTCAAATGGCAAGGCTGGTCTTCTTCATGATTGGTCGCACTTAAAAACACCGATGACAGGCGGTCAAAGGTTAGTTTTCCATCAGGTTTCGGGTAATCAATCATCTTGCACTGGTCAGCAGGCAACAAGCTATCGGCGTCAGATTTTTTATGATGCAAAGTATAACCTGCCAGAGGCGGCAACAACGTTTGCAACCACATTTCCATACCGCCCAACAACATACCGATATAATTGCCAAAGCGCGAAATGAGCGGCTTCACATTGCGAATTTTCTTCAAATCTTTGCCAATCGGCCCGTTCAGAACCATGTCGCTATAGCTTGCCAACTCGTCTTGGCTGCGGCCTGCAACAATGGCATCAAATGCCGCCTGCGCCCCATGAATGCCCGACCATATGGCGTTATGCGTGCCTTTTATGCGCGGCACATTTACCATGCCCGCTGCGCAACCCAGCAAAACGCCGCCATTAAACGCCAGTTTTGGCAGCGATTGAAAACCACCCTTGGTAATCGCCCGCGCGCCATAAGCAATGCGTTTACCGCCGTGCAAATATTTAGCGATGGCAGGGTGAGTTTTATATTTCTGAAATTCCCCATAGGGCGAAATATACGGATTTTTATAATCCAAATCAGTGATGTAACCAATCGACACCAGATTATTATCCAGATGATACATGAATGAGCCTGAGCCAACACGAGCAGGTGAAGGCCAACCCAAACTATGCATCACCAAGCCTTCATCATGCTTAGCGGGGTCAATTTCCCATAATTCTTTGATGCCCAAACCAAATTTCGGCACGTCACAATCGGCATCTAGATTAAATTTTTCAATCAATTCTTTGGCTAATGATCCACGCACACCCTCGCCAATCAAAGTGTATTTGGCGTGTATTTCCATGCCGCGCTCAAAGCTTGGTTTGGGCTTGCCATCAGCCCCTACGCCCATATCGCCGGTCGCCACGCCTTTTACCGCGCCGCTGTCGTCATATAAAATCTCTGCACCAGCAAAACCTGGGTAAATTTCCACCCCCAAAGCTTCGGCTTGCTCGCCCAACCAACGGGCTACATTGCCAAGGCTGACGATATAATTGCCGTGATTATGCATTAAAGGCGGCAAAATAAAATTCGGAATGCGCAACATACCAGAACGCCCAAGCATATACATTTTGTCTTTTTTCACAGGCACATCAAGTGGTGCGCCTTTGTCTTTCCAATCGGGTATCAACGCGGTCAGCGATATCGGGTCAATCACCGCGCCCGATAATATATGTCCGCCCACTTCAGCGCCTTTTTCCAGTACCACAACGGTCATTTCTTTTTCATTTTCCTGCGCCAATTGCATGAATTTGATGGCGGCAGACAGGCCAGCAGGCCCCGCGCCGACAATGACCACATCAACTTCCATTGATTCTCTTGGCTCTAAGGCTGGGTTTTCGGCTTCAGACATAAATCACCCTTTATTCATTCTAAACTGATAACGAATCTATATCATGTTTTTGTCAAATGGCGAGATTAAAACTTGAAAATAGCGGCTGAAACTGGTCTATTCACCCCATGCAGTCAACCGAGCCGACAAATATAAACACTCTAAATGTAGACAATCTAAACCGCAGCGAGCTTCTGGATATCCTAAGTTGGTATGTCGATGCGGGGGTCGATGAGGCTGTGGATGAAACTAGCGTCAATCATTTCGCCGAATTGGCGCCGATACCTAAATTGGCCGAAGCACCGAAGCCAAACTCAACACCAAATATTCAGACCAAAACCGAAACTCCGTTTGCCGACAAACCGCAAGCCCCGCCTATACCGCAAGCGTCCCCTACCCCGCGCAAACCCATTGGTAACGCTAACAAAACTCGTATGGCGAAAGATTTAAAAGCCGGCCAAGTCGATTATCAACATTCGATAAAAGCCGCGCAAAAAGCCGCAGCGGCCTGCCATAATCTCGAAGATTTGGGCAAAGCCCTCAACTCATTTGAAGAATGCAGCCTTAAACATACCGCCAAACATCTGATTTTTGGCCAAGGCAACCAAAATGCCGATATTATGCTGGTTGGCGAATCACCTGGGCGCGATGAAGACGTAATCGGCCACGCATTTGCAGGTACAAACGGCGAAATGCTCGATCAAATTTTGCATGCGATCGGCCTAGATCGCGATAAAGTCTGGCTGTCTTACCTGTTGCCGTGGCGCTCATTAGGCGGCGTTGCGCCCAGCCAAGCCAATGTCGACATTTGCCAGCCGTTCCTGATGCGCCAAATAGAGTTGGTCGACCCTAAAATCATCATCACTTTTGATGGTTTGGTGTGCAAAAATCTAACCAAGCAACAAGGCAGCATCATTGCAACACGTGGTAAATTTAGCGAGATAAAAGTTGGCGATAAAGCCTACAAAACCCTGCCAACTTTTCACCCGCAACTGTTGCTAAACAACCCCGCCTATAAACAGCTTGTTTGGCAAGATTTTCTGAGTGTTATGGCCGAAATTTAAAGTTTTGATTCAAGCCGCTGCGATGATTTCTATTTCCACCAACTTATAATATTATCTGCAAGGCTTGTGCTAATATAATAAACACAGAACTTTCGGCTGCCCCTTGCATCCAAATAACGTGCCATCCAGTGAGTGCGAGCATAGGCAGGAGTGCTACCCAACATATGAAAAAAAACAGTTGGCTGGTCGTTGATGCTCTGGAAGGAGTTTTTTGCTTGGCACTGCGTGCGTTCGCTCCGCTCTCTAGCTTAAGCCACTCAGCCGCTGATCAGCGGTAAAATCACCACCCAACCTAACCGCATTATGCTTAGTGAGCTGGAGTTTGGTGAAACTCCGAGTATAGGTGCACCCCATAAATTCTGAATTTGCAGCCTTGTGCTTATCGTGGGAAAAGGGTCCGAAGTCTTTGGCTGAGGCAAGCGCGACTGCGCGTCGCCGTTAGGCGTGGCAAGAGAGCGGAGCGAACGCACGCTAGTGCTTATAGAGAGCAAAGCGAACGATAAAAGAGAGGCGAAGCCGAACGAAAAAATGCAGACTTCCAGAGTATCGGCAGGATGCTTCCCCGCATAGGCTGCAAAAAGACAGTTAGCTGGTAGCAAACGCTTTGGATTGTTAACCATAACACTTGCCTAATGGTTAAGCAGGGGGTAAATATGTGGGTATGTGGTTGAGGGAGTTAAGATTTTCGTGACAAAAAATGTGAAAAAAATTGGTGTTATGGGTGCGGGTGCTTGGGGGACTGCTTTGGCTTGTGTGGCGGCGAAGGCTGGGCATGAGACTTTGATTTGGGCTTATGAACCTGAGGTGGTTGCGGCGATTAATGACACTCATGAGAATAGTGTGTTTTTGAAGGGTGTGCCGTTGCCTGACGGGATAAAAGCCACCAATGACATGGCGGATATGGCCGAAATGGACGCGATTTTGTGGGTGACGCCTGCGCAAGTGGTGCGGCATGTTGGTAAGGCATTTAGTGAATTTTTGAAGAAGCGGATACCTGTTTTGATTTGCGCTAAGGGCATTGAAGCCAGTAGCCGCATGTTGTTGAGCGATGTTTTGGCCGAGGTTTTGCCGATGGCTCAGGCGGGTATATTATCTGGCCCGAGTTTTGCCATTGATGTGGCGCAAGGTTTGCCGACTGCGATTACTTTGGCGATGGAAGATGCTGAAATTGGGCAAGAATTGGCGCAGGCTTTGTCTATACCTACATTTCGGCTTTATCATTCGACTGATATTATTGGGGCGCAAATTGGTGGGGCGGTTAAGAATGTTTTGGCGATTGCCACGGGGATTTCGGACGGTAAAGGGTTTGGTGACAGTGCGCGTGCGGCGTTGACCACGCGCGGTTTTGCTGAATTGACGCGGTTTGGTGTGGCTTTGGGGGCGAAGCGCGAGACTTTATTTGGCCTGTCTGGCTTGGGTGATTTAACTTTGACGGCGAATAGCGCGACATCGCGCAATATGTCGCTCGGCATGGCGCTTGGGCAAGGCCAAACTTTGCAGCAAATTATGGATGCCCGCCAAAGTGTGAGCGAGGGTGTGCATACGGCTAGTATTTTGGCTAAATGGGCGAAAGAATTGGGCGTTGATATGCCGATTTGCCAAACCGTGGCGGATATTGTGGCGGGTGATTTGGATGTGAATGCGGCCATTGAAAATTTACTCAATCGGCCTTTGAAAAAAGAAGAGTAATTTGAATTAATGCCTTAGTGCATTAAAAAGGGAAAAGAGTCCGATCCACGAAGTGGTGAGGCAAGGCCGACTGGCCGTCGCGCGGTTAGCGCGTAGCAAGCAACACGGAGTGTTGCGCCCGCAGGGGCCAAACAAAAAAGAGAGATAAAATGTATTTTGCAGTTTCATGTTATGACAAAGAAAATAGTTTAGATTTGCGGATGGCGACACGCGAGAAGCATTTGGCGTTTGCGACCGATGCTGGCGCGCGGATTATTATTGGTGGGGCGTTATTGAGCGCTGACGATAAAATGATTGGCTCGCATTTGATTGTTGAAGCTGATGATCGTGCGGCGTTGGATGGGTTTTTGGCTTCTGACCCTTATGCGATTGCGGGATTGTTTGAAAAAGTGAAGGTGCAAGCGATGAAGATTGCGTTTTCGAACCCGATTTAAATCTTTGTAAAAATAAAATTGGCACGAATGGACGACTCCCTTTTGGGTGGCAAATCGCTTATTGTTGGGGCAATAAATAAAGAGGAAGACACATGTTTAAAGTTGAAACACATTATCCGCACGAAGCTTTTGCGGCCAAAAGCTTTGTTAATCACGCTAGATATGACACATTGCACAAACGCTCTGCTGAACATCCAGATATTTTTTGGGCTTATCATGGCACACGTATTGATTGGATAAAGCCATTTAGCAAAGTGAAAAATACCAGCTTTGAGGGTGATGTTTCGATTAAATGGTTTGAAGACGGCACTTTGAATGTATCGGCCAATTGCATTGACCGTCATTTGGCTGAACGTGGCGATCAAACTGCGATTATTTGGGAAGGCGATAACCCAGATGAATCGGAGCATATTACTTATAATGAATTGCATAAACAGGTTTGTTTGTTTGCCAATATGCTTAAAGCTAATGGCGTAAAAAAGGGTGATGTGGTTACCCTATATATGCCGATGATACCAGAAGCTGCTTATGCCATGTTGGCTTGTACGCGTATTGGTGCGCCGCATAGTGTGGTGTTTGGTGGGTTTTCACCCGAGGCGTTGGCGGGGCGGATTAGAGATTGCAAATCTAAATTTATTGTGACGGCTGACCAAGGCTATCGGGCGGGTAAAACCGTGCCGCTTAAAGCCAATGTTGATGCGGCGCTTGAAAAAACTGAAGGCGGTGAAAAAGTATTTGTGGTGATGCGCACAGGTGGTGATGTGGCGTTTGACGACAGTCGCGACATTTGGGTGAAGGAAGCGCAAAAAGGCTTGCCTGAGACTTGTGAACCTGAAGAAATGAAGGCTGAAGACCCGTTATTTATTCTTTATACCTCTGGCTCGACTGGCACACCAAAAGGTGTTTTGCACACAACAGGTGGGTATTTGGTTTATGCTAGCATGACGCATAAATATGTATTTGATCACCATGATGACGATGTTTTTTGGTGTACGGCCGATGTGGGTTGGATTACGGGGCATAGCTATATTGTTTATGGGCCGCTGGCCAATGGCGCGACGACTTTGATGTTTGAAGGTGTGCCGACTTATCCTGATGCTTCGCGGTTTTGGAATGTGATTGATAAACATAAAGTCACGACATTTTACACCGCGCCAACCGCTATTCGCGCGTTGATGGCTAAGGGTGATGATTTTGTGACTAAATCTGACCGTTCTTCTTTGCGTTTGTTGGGCTCGGTTGGTGAACCGATTAATCCTGAAGCGTGGGAATGGTATTATAATATTGTTGGCAATAAAAATTGCCCGATTGTGGATACATGGTGGCAAACTGAAACGGGCGGGATTTTGATCTCACCATTGCCCGGCGCAACGGCGATGAAGCCCGGCTCTGCTAGTCATCCGTTTTTTGGGGTGCATCCTGAAATTGTTGACCAAGAAGGTAATGTTTTGGAAGGTGAAGCTGAAGGCTTGTTGTGCATAACGGATAGTTGGCCTGGCCAAGCGCGGTCTATTTATGGTGATCATGAGCGGTTTATTCAGACTTATTTTAGCACCTTTAAGGGTAAATATTTTACGGGTGATGGCGCGAAACGCGATAAAGATGGCTATTATTGGATTACGGGGCGGGTTGATGACGTGCTGAATGTATCTGGTCATCGCATGGGCACGGCTGAAATTGAATCGGCTTTGGTGGCGCATGATGCGGTGTCTGAAGCGGCTGTGGTGGGTTTTCCGCATGAGATTAAAGGCCAAGCTATTTATGCTTATGTGACTTTGATGCATGATGGTGTGCCCTCTGATGAATTGAAAGTTGATTTGGTTAAATGGGTGCGTAAAGAAATTGGCCCGATTGCGACCATAGACAAGCTGCAATTTGCACCTGGTTTGCCGAAAACTCGTTCTGGTAAAATTATGCGGCGTATTTTGCGTAAAATTGCTGAAGACGAGTATGGTAATTTGGGCGACATTTCGACTTTGGCTGAGCCAGAAGTTGTAGAAGAGTTGATTAAAAATCACGAAGCTTTATAAATGTATTTGAGGGTGATTCGAAAAATACGGGGTATAACCTAACTTGTTGGGTTTGCGGGCCATTTTTCTAACCCAGAGGCACGGGGGCAGATGCAAATCTGCTCCTTTTTTTGTGTCTGACGTGTGGTTAAGTGATGAACTATATGTAATAGGTTAAAGTTCTGTGGGTAAACTTAAGTATATTATGGTTAATTTTTGGATGTGTTTGAAGGTTTAGACAGTTGGCTGTTAGTTGATGCTCTGGAAGAAGTTTTTTACTTGGCACTGCGTGCGTTCGCTCCGCTCTCTAGCTAAGCCACTCAGCCGCTGATCAGCGGTAAAATCACCACCCAACCTAACCGCATTATGCTTAGTGAG
>NVQL02000098.1 GCA_002400495.2 Alphaproteobacteria bacterium
TGTATGGGACGTTTTGTAGATACAAGGGGTAGATAGGGGCTCTGAGTTTATTTTAACGCGGTTTCAACTAAATTCACCCAGTAGCTGGCGCCGATTGGCAAGGCCTTGTCGTTAAAATTATAATATGGGTTGTGTAGATCGGCGCTGTCGCCGTTGCCCATCATGATGTAAGCGCCGGCTTTTTCTTCTAGCATATATGAAAAATCTTCGGCGCCCATGCTGGGGTTCATGTTGGGGTTTACTTTGTCTTCGCCGACCATGTCATGCAGTACCGTTTGGCAAAACTCGGCTTGTTCAAAATCGTTATTGGTTGAGGGGTAGCCGTCTCGGTAAGAGAATTCAACTGTGGCATCGTGCATGGCGGCGATGTTGGTGGCTATTTTTTCCATTCTAGCTTTGATCAGCTGTTTTACGTCTTCTTTAAAGGTGCGCACTGTGCCGGCTAAATATGAAGTTTCTGGGATGACGTTGAATGCGTCACCTGAATGAATTTGAGTGACAGATAGAACTGCGGTGTCCATCGGGTCGACATTACGCGCCACAATGGCTTGATAAGCATCAACAATTTGGGTGGCGACAATCACCGCATCAATGGTGGTGTGGGGCATGGCGCCATGGCCACCACGGGCGGTGATGGTCATTTCAAATTGATCGGCCGCGGCCATAACAGGGCCACCGCGTACGGCAAATTCGCCCAATGGCATGCCTGGCCAATTGTGCATGCCATAGACATTTTCAATTGAAAATTTGTCAAACAAGCCTTCTTCAATCATTTTTTTAGCGCCGCCATAGCCTTCTTCGGCGGGCTGAAATAAAAAGTAAACGCTGCCAGCAAAATCATTATTTTCATGCAAATATTTAGCAGCACCCAATAACATTGTGGTGTGGCCATCATGGCCGCAAGCATGCATTTTACCGTCAGTTTTAGAGGCATATTCAGCGCCCGTAAGCTCATGTATTGGCAATGCATCCATATCAGCACGCAATGCGATGGCTTTGTTGCTGCCACCTTTTTTGCCGTGTACCACTGCCACAATGCCCGTGACCGCCATTTGTTCGGCGACAATTTCAACACCAGCTTTTTCAAGTTCGGCTTTTACCAATGCAGCGGTTTTAAATTCTTCAAAACCAATTTCAGGGTTGGCGTGAATGGTCTGGCGCCAACTGGTCATTTGCTTATGCAGTTCAGAATCTTGTTTGATGATCATATTCACGGCTGTTTTCCTTCATTTGATTGGTGAAGACAATATGGCAAAAATATATCAGCGGTGCAAGCCAAGATGGGTGAATAATATTTATGGGTTGGCGCAGAGAAAAGACGCTACCTAAAAAAAATAGATAGCGCCCTAAGCCACAACCCTTTGCGAAGAGAAGAAGTGACTAACTCAGTTACAATACACAATGTCGTTGATTAAAAACACTGTCCCCCATATAAACTAGTTAACACCCTATACAAAAACGAGCAACAATCAATCTTTCAACTAAAAATAATTGTGGATGTGCACATTTTCCTCCGATAATTTGATATAAATCAAGTTATAAAGCGCTCTTGGCCTTGATTTAGCAAATAAACTCCATTTTGATTGCCGGTTTTTTCAAACATTTCATCATCCGAAATGCCCGTGTAAAGGCCGCGAATCACCAAGCCAATTTGACCATGGCTAACGACAATGGCTTGGCCTGTCAGACCATCTAACCATTTTTGTCCGCGGGCTTTCAAATCCTCAAATTTTTCGCCATCAGAGGAATTACACATCATTGGAATTCTGTCATTAATCACTAAATCTGGGAATTCTATTTTTATATCGCTGCGTAATTTACCGCCCCAACTTCCTGCATAAACTTCCATTAGCAAATCGTCTTTTTGTGGGGCAAAAGCAAAATTTTGCGCAACAAGTTCAGAGGTTTGCACGGTGCGGCCCAGCGGGCTTGTGAACATTTGATAGTTTTGTGGGTCGGGCACTTCACGGGCTAAAATCTGCCCCATTTTAATGGCTTGGGCTTGGCCTTTTTCAGTCAGCGGCGAATCCAATTGGCCCTGCATACGGCAGGCGACATTCCATTGTGTTTCGCCATGGCGCATTAAATAAATTTTAGGATATGACATATTTTTCCATGTTTAAGAGTTTGATTTAAAGCGCATTATATATATCGGAATGCAGTAAAAATACCAGAGTTAAATAATATATATCCATCTGTCTGCTATTTGCTTATGATGATTCTGAATGAGGCCGTTCGAAAGATTTAATGAAAAATATTTTAATGCAGCCAAAACCAAGTTCAGAGTTTCAAACCATAATATAAATTACAGGAATTATATATGAATGTTGGTATTTATATTGGCCGTTTTCAGCCGCTACATATCGGTCATATTACGATTTTGGCTTATATGCAGAAAAAATATGACCATATTATCATATTGGTTGGCAGTGCCAATCAACGTGTTTCGATTAAAAACCCGTTTAGTTTTGAGCTGCGCAAACAATGGTTAGAGCAGAGTTTTTATGATTTGGTTGATGATGCGCATTCATCACAAAAAATCACTGTTTTGCCGCTGAATGATTATCGTTATAATGACGCGAAATGGGAAGCTGGTCTCATCGCGCAAGTGGCAACTGCCACCACAGATGCCGATAACATCACTCTGGTTGGGCATGAGAAAGATGACAGCAGTTATTATTTAAAAAACTTCCCGCAATGGGGCTATGATAGTGTGCCACAAAGTATAGAGATTAGTGCCACGCCGATTCGCACCGCGTGGTATACAGATAAATTGAACAATTTTAGAGATTTTCTACCGGCTTATGTGTATGAATATCTGCTCGCCAAACGTCAGTATCATGCTGATATATTTGCTGAATTTCAGTATTTAGAAGCCGAAAAACGCAAATTCTCTGACTATCCTTATCCTGAGACTTTAAAATTATGCTGTGCCGATGCTGTGCTGGTTTGCGGCGATGATATATTGCTGATTGAGCGCGGTGATGTGATTGGTAAGGGCAGCTGGGCATTGCCGGGCGGCTTTGTCAACCGCGGCGAAAAGTTTGCGGATGGCGCGATCAGAGAATTATATGAAGAAACTAATATTGACGTTAAGCCTGAGCAATTGAAATTGATTGACAGTCACATGTTTGATGACCCAAAACGCACATTTGGTTTTGACCGTATGACAGTTGGGCATTATTACAAGCTTGCCGGCGGTTGCCCCAAAGTAAAAGGTGGTGATGACGCGGCGAAAGCCAAATGGGTTAAATTGAACACAATAAAAGGCTTAAAAATGTTTGATGACCATGCCGATATTATTGACCATTTCTTGGATATATTATGATTTCTTATGTCAAAAAAATTGCAATAGGCCTATTATGTTTGCCATTACTGATTGTTTTACTTGGGTTTTTATGGCCAGAAGCCAAATTAATACCTGTCAAAGGTGCCAATACAGGCGATTGGGCTGAAGATAGCTTTTGGTATGAACCATGGGGTTCATCTTTGGTGCATAAAGGCATTGATATTTTTGCCAGAAAAGGCACGGATTTGTTGGCAACGGTGGATGGTATTGTGATTCGCACGGGGGATTGGCGCAAGGGCGGTAAACATATTACGATTTTGGGGCCGAAATGGCGGGTGCATTATTATGCGCATTTGGACTCTATTGGGGTTAAAAAATATGATTTGGTCGGTGCGGGGCAAAAAATTGGCACGGTGGGCAATAGCGGCAATGCCAAAGGCAAGCCTGCGCATTTACATTATACCATAGCGACAATATATCCGCGGCCATGGGCGGCAACTGACGAAACCCATGGGGCGCAGAAGGCCTATTATCTTGACCCGCATATTTACTTGACTGAGTGATTATTCATTAACATATTCAAATACATATGAAATATCTTCATCAAAAACATCGGCCAATCTGAAAGCCAATTCAAGTGACGGCGGGTATTTATTGCCTTCCATCGCCGCGACGGTTTGCCTTGTGACGCCCAAGGCTTCGGCTAGGGCGGCTTGGGTCATTTCATCATGTTCAAAGCGTAGTTTTCGGATGTTGTTGATGATTTTTTTGGCCATATTAATATCCGCGCCGATAGAAGAGTAATTGCGCTGATGAGACCACCGCCCATGCGATTATGGTGAATAATAATAGCAGATTGACGATTTCGACCGTATTTAAGTTTAACGCCCGATCGCCCCATAATTCTATCGCCAAACTGTCAATTATCACTTGGCCGATGAGCAATCCAATGAGACTGGCGAGGGCACAAAAACCATATTTATATGATTTCACTTCAATCAATGAATCACGTTCATCTTTGGCTTGTTCGGCTTTATTTCCATAAACCATTAACGACAGAACAGAGGCAGCAACGGCGCTGAAAATAATGATTTGAATGACAATTTTTAGCATGTTTTGATCTAATATTTGAGAATGATCACTGATGCTAAACCAATGATAAAAATAGTAAATTCCAACAGTTAAATCTATAAATAACGTACCTGCTAACATAAGCTCACGTTTACTGAAAATCGCTCTGTTGGCATCGGTTACAAGCAAGTTAAAGCCAAAATAACAGGTCATGATGAGGCTTGCGAATAAACCAATAAATGTCCAAAATGATAAGAAATTCTGCAAATAGGTGTCGACATATTGACGCTGAAAACCACCCAAAAACCAAATGGCAAACCACAGGCCAATGATGGCAGCAAATTTAAGCATTTGATTGTTTTTTGAGCGGCTGCCGCCTTCTAACATCATGGCCGAAACATCTTCGTTGTGGCTAAGATAATAGTATATTTTGCGGTTGAAAAAATGCAGATAAATGGAGGTGCCAATAAAGGCTAAAACTGTAGCCAGACCGCCCAGCAATAAAAAGCTTATCAGGGTGGCAAAAGTGATGATTTCAAATCTGGTGAGATACATATGAGGGTCTTTTCGGTTAAAATAATTTAACTTTATGTATTATATATTTTACTTAATGTAAAATATTTTTAACAATTATTGTGATGTTTTGGCACGAATTCGCTGTTTTTCGGGCAGTTTTACGTATTCTTGGTCATCATCTTGGGGTAATTTAAACATTCCACTTTGCCAATTATCAGCTGCGCCATCTGCCCAGTCTTTTTTGGCTTGTTGGATTTTCTCGCGAGAGGAGGAAACAAAATTCCACCAAATGTAACGTTTTTCGTTCATGGTTGCGCCGCCTAGAAGAATTACTCGTGCGCCTGCCGCGCCTGCTTGGACAGATATTTTATCCTCGGGTTTAAAAACCATCATTTGACCTTTTTGGAAATGATCGCCTGCGACAATTAGAGAACCATCTGCAATATATATGCCGCGATCTTCGTGATTATCGGGCAAGGGTAAAGCTGCACCTGCTTCTAATATGGCATCGGCGTAAAATGTTTCGCTTAAGGTTTTGGTGGGAGCGGTTTCGCCCCACGCATTGCCGATGATGAGGCGGACTTGTTTGCCTTCGGCTTCTAGCAACGGCAAATCATGTTTGCTGTGATGTTCAAATTCGGGCGGCATGTCTTCGGCTTCGGTGGGCAGAGCCACCCATGTTTGAATGCCGAATAGGCTGCTGGGGTTTTTGCGAACTTTTGGACTTGTTCGTTCGGAATGGGTGACGCCTTTGCCTGCTATCATCCAGTTAACTTCGCCTGGTTCGATTGATTGGTTGGCACCTGTTGAATCGCGGTGTTGGAACTGGCCTTTGAACAGGTAGGTGACGGTTGAAATGCCGATATGGGGGTGGGGTTGGACATCTATGCCTTGGCCTGTGATGAATTCGGCGGGGCCTGCTTGGTCGAAGAATATGAATGGGCCGACCATTTGGCGTTGGGGTGATGGCAAGGCGCGTCTGACCTTAAAGCCGCCAATGTCGCGGCTGCGGGGGATGATCAGGGTTTCGATGCTGTCTAATTTGGTGGCATCAATGTCATGATTGTCTAATGATGGATTCCAGCTCATTTTTTTGCCCTCAAAATTTACAGTGACTGTTGACGGTTAAATTTGCGCCCTGAAAAGGCAGATCTTGTTCGGCATTGTTGCCGACTGACCAGTGTTTTGGCCAGTTTAGGCGTTCAGCGCCCCAAGGTGATGAAGATTCGAATGAAGACCATGGTTGATCATCGGCTAATCTATACATAATGCCGCCTGCTGCCAAGCCTGTATGGATTGCGACTTGGATGTCGAAATTTTTGCCGTTGCCTAATTTTGGCCCATACCAATGATGTGGGCTTCGGCCTGCTTGGGGTTGGAGAAATAGTGATAGTTTTTGATTTTGCCCTGCAAGCCCTAGCCAGAATGGTTCGTGAAAACCATCGGGTGTCGAGGCGGATAGGATGGTTTGTCTTTTTCCTGTGTTTTTGTGGGGCGTGGTGCCTTTTATATGCAATGAGATTATGGCTGGGTTGGTTTTATCGGCGGTAAAATTGCCTGTTATCGGGGCGTTTTGTTGGGCTGATTTGAGCGGTTGCCATTGATCGGAGGGTGGTAGCTGGAAAGGCCAGTTTAGGCGTTCGCGGGTTTTGCCATCATCGTCTATGACTTGATAATGAATGCCTTGCTCGTCGATGGCCATTTGCACGGCGTGTAGATATTCGATGTCTTCGGGCATTCTATAACGAGTACCAGCGCCTGCTGTGGTGATTTGTAGGATGCCGTCGTGAATTTGGGTGTCGAATGCTAGAATGTGGCTGCATAGATAGGCTGCTACATTTTGTTGTTTGAGGATGTTCCAAAAGGTTTCGGTATATTCGGCGCCGATGGTGC
>NVQL02000050.1 GCA_002400495.2 Alphaproteobacteria bacterium
ATCACCAAACCAGACCCATCCCAGTAAAGCAGTTTTAAACGATCTAACCGCTTGGAACGGAATACAAATACCGTACCAGAATAGGGATTCTCGGAAAGTTCGTTATTCACCAATGCAGCAAGGCCATTATGGCCTTTGCGGAAGTCAACGGGGTTGGTCGCCACAAGAATACGTAAACTGTTAGAAGGTAAAATCATGACGTAACCTTCAAGGCAAATACCAGATCAGCAATGCGGTGAACATCCGTATCCAGATCAAGGCGTAAAGTAACGCCGCCCGTTTCCAATTCAATATGCCCCAAAGGTTTTATCTTCTTCTGCAGCGGCAACGCTATCGGTTCATCCAAAACAATATTTGCAAATGTGGGTAGGTCAGGAGAGGATCCGGCCAGAGACGGATCAAGCAACTCTCCTCGTTTCGCCAAACCGCGCCATGTGGAAAGATGGTTCGGAGAAATTCCATAACGTTCAGCAACTTTCCGTACCGTAACACCAGTAATCAAACTTTCCGCAACAAGTTGACATTTTACCTCATCCGGCCAACGGCGACGACCCGTCGGACCCGACAAAACCTCCATTCGACTAAGTGACTCCAAATGAAGCTCATTTTGTACTCCCATAAATCCTCCATAAAAATATAGTAGGAATACAATATAACAGCCATCGCAATCATCTAAAAGGTGGGAGCGGAAAACCGCTTACAATTTAGGCAGGCTCATTATTGATACTAAAACCAATATTTAATTTTAGGAGGCATTACCGAATAGCAGTGCCCGACTAGATTTAGGAAACGGAATGTAACCTATTACCTTAATGTGGCATCACTTTCATTAACTCCAAGCAAATATAAAAAATATTCTAATTCAACCTCTGTCAAATCATGATCAATCGTCACTTTAGAAATCAGTCCATTTTTTAAAAAGATCGTATTAGACCCATATATTAGAAAATTACTCCCACAATCTCTAGAAATATTAATTACAGATTTGAAGTGAAAAATAGTATCGTCATCTGAGGTTAACTCCTCCATTTCAATATCTACATTATTAGTAATGTGATCTATTCTATCGGCAAATTCTTCAAAAGTTTGATCTTGCTGAGAATCTAATTTAAATACAAAAGAAGGTGATGTAAAAAACCCTACCCCAGTATTACGTTTAAGAAAAAACTCCTTAACAAAGTAGCTAACTACCTTCATGTTATCCGATATACCTTGTTTCAAATGAGTAACCTTTTCATATATATTTTGAGGTGAATTATTTTATCTCAGAAATGAAGCTTGGCCTCACACCATTGTTTAATATTAACCTATTTGGTTTTTTATCAGAACCGCTTCATAAGAAGTAGCATTCGGAGACGTTCTGTTAATTGAAAGTGCGTCAATCGACTTTAGTAGCATTCTTCTACCTATCGTATGAGGCAGTCCCCAATAATTTGTATTTTTAACACCATAAGCAAGCGATGCCGCACTTACTTTCTTTAAATTACCAATAATCGCACCAATCACAATTTCACTCCCATTAAAACATTAATACTATTGCGTAATATACTTCGTGTTAAGATACAAGGAAAGTTTTCTAATATAGTTTCATCAATTGTTAGGGTTATGATGGAAACTGGGAAAACTGAAATTTATAAAAATGCTTTTCCCAATGTGTTAAAATCACATCGAAAATTAGCCAAACTCACACAAGAACAACTGGCCGAACGGGCTAATATCGCAGTTCGGTTTGTGCAGCATTTAGAGGCGGGTAAAAACCAACCCACTATTTCAACTTTCTGCGAACTTGCTTATGCCCTTAATACAAGCCCCGATAAATTTATGTTTGAGCTGGTTAAAGCGCTACCTGACAATAAATAGACCAATTCAATTAAGATAAATACAGAGAGGCGTGTCCGAAAAACGGAGCCTAAGCTCCGCCCTTCATTCTGTTCTCACGTTTCCACAAAGATTGTAAGTTTTGCAATAACATAACTGAATAATATTATCTTCGCCGTTAGCAGCAGAGAGTGGAATTATATGATCCACTTCCCATTGGCGATAATTACCGCAAGTTATCCCAACCTTGAATTGATTTTCGATATGAGCATGTAGTTTTACATGAGCACACCCGACAGCCATAGATGGGCTAGATACCCGTGCAACGCATCGCCACCGATATGGTGCGCCATGTTTATCGTTATACCCGTGGCAGCATTACCATTATTGGGGTTGGTGGTATATTTACGGCGCAAGATGCCTATGAAAAAATCACCTCTGGCGCGTCTTTATTGCATTTGATTACGGCTATGATTTTTGATGGCCCACAAGTGATGAGCGAGATTAACCGCGGTCTGGCAAAATTGCTTAAAAAAGATGGTTTTACCAGCATTGAACAAGCCATCGGCTCGCAAAATCCATTGCCAGTCATTAAACATAAGCAAACCGATATTGACAAAACAAACATCGTCGCAGTGGCCGAATGATCGGCATACAGGGGAATGAGCATGAAATTTAAGGATTTAGCAACAAACCTTCCTCTTAATATTTATTTGCATTTTGTCAAAGCCCTTAAAACAGGCTATTGGACCGACGGTTCAAAATTAACCGATCAACAAAGACTAATTTGCGCCAATGCGGTCGAACAATGGCAGAGCGCAATTCAAAATACACAAAAACCCATTCATTCTAAAAGTCACTGTTCATATCCATGTTGATATCATTCAATGAAATATAGAATGTTACAAATATTCAAAGCCCAATTTCGGTAACCGCAATTGGGCTTTTTTTAGCGTGATATAAAATTCATGATACGTTTTTAAAATTTCAATTATTCACAACCTTGTTACAAAATTAACAATCTATAATTCAGTCAGTTAACACCTATATATTAGTCGTTATAAACTAGGTGACTCATCTTTTGTTGACTTTGATTATTAATATCATAATCTAATCGAAAAATATTGGTAATGAGCAAAATATGCACGACAACATTCAACAAAAACACCATATAATCGTCATTGGCGCAGGTTTTGCAGGGTTGCAATTGGTGCGAGATCTACACCATAAAAACGCCCGCATCACACTCATTGATCAGCGCAATCATCATCTTTTCCAACCTTTGCTTTATCAAGTGGCCACAACCATTTTACCAACCTCCGAAATTGCTTGGCCGATACGCCGCATATTGCGCAGCCGTAAAGATATAACCACACTTATGGCCACCGTCTCAAATGACAATCACCAGCAAAACAAAGTCCATTTTGCCGATGGAGGCAGCCTAAGCTATGATACTCTGATAATCGCCACAGGCGCTCGCCACTCCTATTTCGGCCATGACGAATGGGAAAAACATGCACCTGGGCTTAAAACCCTAGAAGATGCCACCACAATCCGCCGCCGCATATTAAAGGCTTTTGAACTGGCTGAACGCGAGGCTGACGCAAACAAACGCCAAGCGTTATTAACTTTTGCGGTCATCGGTGCAGGCCCGACAGGAGTTGAATTGGTCGGCATCATTGCTGAGCTAGCACAAAAAGTTCTGCCACAAGAATTCCGCAACATCAACACCCAAGAGGCCAAGGTCTTACTGGTCGAAGCGGCACCAAAAATATTATCCGTTTTCCCCAAAAAATCATCCAATTATGCAAAAAAGGCTCTAGAA
This sequence comes from Alphaproteobacteria bacterium, assembly GCA_002400495.2. Lineage (GTDB taxonomy): Bacteria > Pseudomonadota > Alphaproteobacteria > Rhizobiales > OSC116 > OCS116. The sequence goes on from NVQL02000050.1 coordinate 3,644, forward strand.
AGCCTAGGCGTAACAGTGATGACAGGCTGCTTGGTTACCGAATGTACAGCCAATAACATAACCATGAATAACAACAGAACCCCTTGCCACACAATCATCTGGGCAGCAGGAGTGAAAGCATCACCCGCCGCTCAATGGCTAAATGTTGATGCCTACCGCGCAGGGCGCGCCATCGTGCAAAATGATTTAAGCCTTAAACAATATATCAATATTTTTGTAATCGGCGACACCGCCGCCATATCTTTACCCCAAGGTGGCTTTGTACCAGGCCTCGCCCCAGCTGCCAAGCAACAAGGTGCTTATATCGCAAAATTGCTACACAATCGGCTAAATGGCAATCAAAACAGCAAACCATTTTACTATAAACATCAAGGCAATCTCGCAACCATTGGCAAACGCGCGGCCATTGCAGATTTTGGCCGCATTCAATTTAAAGGCCGACTGGCTTGGTGGGTTTGGGGTTTGGCGCATATTTATTTTCTAATCGGCACCCGCAGCCGCATCTCCGTGGCGTGGAGTTGGATATTGTCATACGTATCTGGCCAAAACAGCGCGCGGCTTATCACTCAAAATGAACCTGAAAACAAAAAGTAATCGCAAAAATATAAAGGTAAAAAATGCTAAAATTATCCTATTTACGTTGGTCATCACAGGTCGAAGGCGCAACTCTATTATGCCTGTTATTCATCGCAATGCCCTTAAAATACTGGTTCGGAATGCCGATGGCCGTCAAAATTGTCGGTAACATTCACGGATATGCCTTCATCGCCTTCATCTTAATTGTAATTATATACCTCTTGGCCCAAAAAATAAAAATTTGGACTTCACTAAGATTAATCATCGGCTCAATAATTCCGTTCGGCGGCCTGATAAACGACAGATGGTTAAAATCAAAACAAACCCAAGCCAATGCCTCAAACCCACCACCCAAATGGTAAGTACCATAAAATATACCATCTAAAAAAAGGAAAAGTAAATGATAACAACTCTTAAAAATGCCTGTTCATCGATCCGTCGGTTACTGGCAATCATATTTGTACTTACCGTGTTCGCAGCCCCCGCGCTGGCACAAGAAACCCGAACCGTCACCGACGACACGGGCACAAAAGTTGAAATTCCAGTCAAACCCCTGCGCATCGTCAGTCTGCACGACAGCGTGCTGACCATTCCCCTGCTCGAACTCGGTGTGATCCCAGTCGGCAGCCATGGCCGCGGCAAATCAGCCGCCAGTGCCTACATTCGCACAGGCCAAGCCACCACAGGCATCGATTTTAATAATTCCAATATCGAATGGGTCGGTGGCAACCTTGCCGATATCGAGCTCATCGCAGCGCTCAAACCCGACTTAATTTTAACCACACAATGGCAAAAAGCAGATGTAGAAAAACTACGCCTAATCGCACCAACATTAGTATTCAACTTCACTTCACGCACCGACTGGAATGTCTATGCACGACTTGCAGAACTAACCGGTACAACCGATAAAATGCAGAGAATGCTCAGCCGCTATGAAAGCCAAATTGCTCAAATCAAAGCGGTGATCGATACAAAAAACATCCTTGTCTCAACCATTCATGCCAATGCCAAAGGCCTCTACGTCTTCAACCCAGCAGGTAATATCGGCAAAGTGCTCATTGATGCAGGCTTCCAGCGCCCCAAGATCATCTCAGATATTAAAGATGGCGACCGCGCCTCATGGTTTAGTGCAGAATCAATGCCCGAATTCGATGGAGATTTTATCATCACCGCCTATCGTTGGGGTGTGGGCGATACGCCACAAGATGTAAGGGGTTATTTCAAAAAAACTCTACCTTCTTACTGCGAACTGCTACACGCCTGCCGCGAAAACCAAATGATCATGCTGTCAATGGATGAGGTTACTGCAACATCTTTCCATGGCCTCAGCGCAGTTGCTTATGCCATCCTCAGCGAAATTGGCGGCAAGCCATTTGTACCAATGGCCCGCTAACCTTAAGTGATAATGCAGGGCGTTTACCGCCTCGCATTATCACTTGTCTACTATTTAAGTTTTGCAAAAATTCACCAAAATAATTGATCTGCATAAATTTATCGTGCATTTCATTAAAGTTTGCTGTTGGGTCAACACTTTTAAACTGTTCAGGGTAGAACCATTTTACCAATAATAGAAACAGCAAATACTGACACCCATTCGCCAAACTCAAGGTTGGTCGTAATGATTATGCTGGTCTGCTCATAACGGCTGTACGCCGTTCGCGCCCTGGTCGTGATTGATCATGTTCGAATGACCCAATGGTTTTTCTTTGTCAAGATTACGAGATAAACCACCCCGTTTAAGAAATCCCAATGCCTCTTCTCTTGCCAATCTGCCAAGAAATACCATTACCGCCAACTTTACCTGAGACCAGTTGATTGCGTGAACGCTCCAACACTGATCGCCACGGCACTAGATTAAATTCTTTGGATTGCTCAATGATGGCAAAGCGTCCTGATGCTAGTTCAACAGATTTAGTATATATCCCCTCAACATGATCGCCTTTGTTGGATGGCACATATTGTTTACCAATCTCACCAGATATTTTGGCCGCAGCTTTTTGAACCTCTTGTTGCTCAAGCCTGTTCAACATACCGCGCTGGTAGGCCACGCCTCTGTCAGTTTCTTTGGCGAACCCCTGAGCAATCAAATAAGCTTTTCGTCTTTGCAAAGCCGCTTCAACTTCACCACCGAAACCAATATTACTCATTGAATTTTTTTCTGCACCTACAAGATTTTTATCAAGCCATGTTGCGCCTGAAGAATTGATCTGAACGTCCAATGAGAATTGTGATTTTGTGACAATATTCATTGGCGATTTTAATGCACGTTGTTGATTATGAGCTAGAGCTGCATCTAAATAATCTTCGGGAATTTCCCAACTACCATCATTATACCTTCTGTCTATATTAGCCCGCCTTAAACTCTCCAACCTGCGAATATGCGCTTGAATATATTCTGACGATGAT
>NVQL02000012.1 GCA_002400495.2 Alphaproteobacteria bacterium
AGTGTCATCTGAGTTTCCTCCATAAATTGTGTCATCGCCGCTATTTCCGTATATTAAATCTGAGGCTGAGCCACCATGCATGGTGTCATTTCCAGAACCACCATGCATTTCGTCGGTGCCACTTCCTCCGTCTAAATAATCATCGCCAGCTTTGCCCCATAATTCATCGGCACCAGACCCACCGAATAAAACGTCGTTTTCATCGGTGGGAGTGAGGGGAGGTACATCGCCGTTATTTGTATCTTGATCATCAGTTTCGTTTTGCTCCTGATAATGGGCATTTAGAATGGTTGCATTTTCGGTGCCAATATCGATGGTGAATACACTATCGTCAAAGTCCATGTCGCCGCCGTTATACAGGTCTTCAAACCCAAGTGTGAGCGTGCCCATGTCTGTTTTTAAGACACCAGTCGTGTGCAATATGCCATCTGGATTAAGAGACACATTGTCTCCATAGCCAGCGGTATGATAAGTATGAACCATAATTTGTGTTATCGTGCCATCATCGGCCACATGAAACAAGTCAGGGTTGGTGCTGCTTATATTTGCAGCGTTGCCCTCTGCATCTCTATATTCGTAACTTCCGGTTTCTAAAGAGGCGTAATCATTATAACTGAAACCATTTGAGACGATAAAGAACCCAATTTGGTCACCAGCAGTTACATTTAAATATTGATCCGATTGACCGGCAATTAAATCACCGCCCGAATTTTGTAGGGATGCATTTTCCCAAATTATATTGACGTCATATAATGCACCTTCATCTGAAACTTTATAATAACCAAAGCTGTTGCGGTAACCAGCGGTTTCACCTTCAAATATAACGCGTACAGGATAATTGTTTTTAATCATTATGGTGGTGGGCTGGACATAATTAGCACCGCCAGAACCATATATAACGTCATTGCCAGCATGGCCATATAACAAGTCATCACCACTGCCTCCCCAAATTTCATCGTTGCCAGATTGGCCATATATTGTATCATCGCCACCGCCGCCAGAAATAACATCTGACATGCTGGTGCCGTGAATGACATCATTAAACGAAGTGCCTTTAATGGGATGGATAGGTGCTGTGGACATATATATCTCCATAAGTAAATTGTGTGTTACTAAATGAAATGCAACTAGTGTGCCAATTTTAAGTGATTGATATTAAACAATTAAATTTAGACGATGATGCAAATTCGCAAAATGAGTTTATGTTTGCATTTTCAAAAAGCTAAAAATTGAAATAGATAAACTCGGTCAATTCGTCTAACCGATAAACTTGAGCTAAGCTCAAAGCAGCGATAACACCGAGGCTAAGGGACCATCCCAATGTTGGTCGCCAGGCTAATGATTTAGATATCAACCTTGTTACGATTGAAAATTTGGGGGATTTATAATTAAAGTCAATTACAGGTTTATATTTACCAACCAATTCGATGGCATTAGGCGCAAGATAAATCAACGCTGCAATGGCGGGAATGTAATACCAGAAAAAGGGGTTTTGTGCATAGAGGGCTTGCCATAATTTATATTGGTAAACTTCATTATAACCAAACATTCCCCTTAAAATTGCCTGAGCTCCCGAAAAGGATTCTGCCCGGAAAAACACCCATGCAACGATGACGCCGAGCATTGTAACCAAATGTGAGATTACCTTACCTATAAGCTCTGGTACGAGTTTAGACTTAGGCACAAAAAAGCCCCAAGCGTGGTTGATGGCTAAATATAAGCCGTGTAGGAATCCCCAAAATACAAAATTCCAACTGGCGCCATGCCACAAGCCACCCAATACCATTGTGATGGTTAGGTTGAAATATCTACGCCAAACGCCGCTGCGATTGCCGCCTAAAGGAATATATAAGTAATCTCTTAGGAAGAGTGACAAAGTTATATGCCAACGCCGCCAGAAATCGACAATATTTACCGCCTTATATGGGGAGTTGAAATTGACGGGCAGGCGGATGCCAAACATACGAGCGAGGCCAAGTGCCATGTCGCAATATCCAGAAAAGTCGAAATAAATTTGCACGGTATAGGCTAAACTACCCATCCAAGCCGCGACGAACGGTACAGCTTCGCCAACTTCTGCGAGTGAGAATACCCGCCCTACAATAGGTGACATTCCATCGGCTATGACTATTTTCTTGAATAATCCAATGATAAACAGCGTGGAGCCTACTGAAAGATTGGTAAATATTCTACGATAGAAATGGGCACGGTTAAATTGCTTAATGGTATGTTTTTGCAAAACAATCGGCCCTGCAATTAATTGCGGAAAAAACACCACGAAAAGACAATATTTCGAAAAATCACATTTTTCGATTTTGTTGTTATGGGTATCGAGTAAAAAGGAGATTTGTTGGAAAGTAAAAAATGAAATGGCCAAAGGCAATACAATTTCCAAAAGCGTTATATTGTCGCCGAAGATAGAGTTGATATTGGCAATGACAAAATCGGCATATTTAAAATAACCTAATAAAAAAAGGTTCGCAGAAATACCAATAGCAAGAGTGATTAGACTCTTTTTTCTTAATATTAGTTTGTGAATTTGGAAATTAAATATTACTGAACCCAGTAACAATATGAGATGAATAGGGCTCCACCACGCATAAAAAAATAGAGAAGCGATAATTAACCACCATATTGTCGCATTTTCCCAATGGTAATATTTTAGACAATAAAACACCAATAATACCGCTGGCATGAATAGATATATGAATTCTAATGAGTTGAATAACATGAGATATTACTTTCTATAATTAGTGTGCCTTTTTGTTTGCAGATTGAGTTCTGCTAATTCTTTTTAAAAGCCGCGCTGAGCCTGAATGGCCGAGTGAAATACCTTTTTCGAGTAATTCGACTGCTTTTTCGAAGTTTTTTTCAACTAAATCACCTTTCAAATAGAGTTTTGCCAATTGCTCGATAGCGCCGCCATGTGCGGCATCAACGCCTTTGTTAAACCAATGAATGGCGCCAATTCTCTCAAGGTTATATTTCTGGGAAAGGTGGAATTTGCCAAGGCTGTTCATAGCACCTCCATGGCCCCCGTTTGCCGCACGAGTCAGCCATTCAAGCGCTGTTTTGTGGGTTTGTTTTTCATCACTAATCGATAAAAGTAAATGTGCGTAATCGTGCATTCCACCGGTATTGCCAACTTGTGCGACATTTAATAACCAATATTTTGCGAGCTCATTATCTTTGGGTATTAGTTCGCCATCACGATATAGACGACCTAGTTGTTTGGCTGAGCCCGCAGAACCAGCCCGAGCGCGGTGCGATAAAGAAATGATAGCACGTTCTGCAAGCATTAATGCCTGCTTTGGGTCGGCGGGGGTGCCATAACGGCCTTTTTGTATGATGCGGGCATATTTCATCAGCGCTTGTTCGTTGCCCTGTGAGGCCGCAATTTTATAGTAATAGATGGCTTGGTGTATATTTTGTTCTGTACCAAGGCCTTTTTCATGATGAATTGCTAGCTGCAATGATGCTTTGGCGTATTTCCATTCATGTGCCTTTAGAAACCATGAAATAGCAATTTCATTGCAATCTGGTCCAATGGCGCGTTGATAAAGCCTAGCGATTTCAAATGCGGTTTCTGCCCGATAAGAGAAACTATACTGGACTGCCAATAAATAGTAATGACGGGCTTTGTCCAAATTAGGTTGGGTTCCCCAGCCACGGTTGTAAGCTTTGGCGGCATGAAACATCGCATCTGGATATCCGCGCAGGGCATATTTCTCAAAAACGATGAGGGCACCTTCTAAGTCGCCTTTTTTTTGTAACGAACGAGCCTGTGAAATCATCTGGTTAACTTGGTGGCCATGTGGGGCATTCTTTATTGGCATATTTTCTCGTTCTGACAAGAGAAAGGCGATGATCAAAATGAGAATAAGATTCAATAAAATGGAAAAATATTTCTTAAAACGATTAGTCATTTTTTTTAGTCCTCCATATTCGGCAAGATTTACCGACAAGCACAGTTGTTGTTCCATCAGTCACTTTGTGGCGGATGTTTTTTTCAGTAATTGGGCAGCGAATAATGTCATTCGAATTTTTATTTGCCACTTGGGTCTGGTCGGGTTGAATGAGCCTCAAAATTTCGCCAATAATTTCCTTCGCGATATCGCTGTTGAAATGATAAGCGTCGGTAAAATGTTTAGGTTGTTTTGTGAGTTGGTTTACATAGTCAAAATCAACAAATGTGCCAAGTTCTGCAAGCCGCAAATGCAATATATGGTTTAATTTACCTAACTCATAATCATTGGCGCGGTTCTGAAGTTCCACGATTGTTGGTGGCGTTATTAAGATTAACTCGATATTATTTTGGCGACACCAGATTGAAATTTCTTCTATATATTTCCAAAGTTTTTCTGAAAATTCAAAATAACGCCAATCTGCTGCGCCATTGCGGGCAACTTGTTTCATAAAGTTTCTATTCAGCTTATTGTCGGGAATGCTTTGCTCCCACAATTCACCCCAAATGCCCAAATTATTACCAAAATAATGACGGTAGTTCTTTAAATAGCTTGGATAAAGTCGAGGAGATACATCTTGAGGCAGTTCGCAATCATTACAAATACCTGATTTTGTGGGTTTTTGATCATCAGATTTTGGTTTGTTAAAAAAACTAATGGCATGCGCCTTGCTTACAAAAAGTTGATCAGTAATATTAAATTGCATATTTTTGAAATAGCTGTCTTTGATAAGTTCCAACGCCACTTGGGACACAAACCAATTGCTATTATAGGCAATTGGATTCTCATATAGGTGAATGGCCTCGGGGACACGATTGATGCCCTTTTTAAATTTCTCATCGAAACTACGAAGTTGAACGCCAATTACCAATGTTTTTAAATTCGGATTGGATTTGATAAATTGAAAGCTATCGTAAATTTCGAATATCGTCCCACCACTATAAGAAAAATTATAGGCAGTTTTCGCTCCTAATTCTTTCCAGTATTTGTTTCTTAATGATTTGGTTCGGCTATCGCCGAGTATAATTAAATCAACTTCCTGCGGGTTATAATGAGAAATTTTCCACAAAGGATTGTGAGCTTTTTCACTGATTTTTAATTTTTTGATGTCGAGGTTTATGAAATTATTTATTTCATACGGATCGACAATTATATTCACAAAAATCGGCAAAGAGGCTGCCGTGAACACCGCAGCGATCAATAAACTATAAACAACTCCATTTTTTTTAATTTTTGCCATTTTTCACTCCTTGCTTAATAATTTGCAAAGAGTGTGCCAACGGCAGCCATTAAATAGCCTTTATAATACAAGCGATTATTCGGGGAGAACTTAGCATTGAATGAGTGTTTTCTTTTTGAGTATCAAAATGCACATTAGTCAAATTGAAAAAAATCGTTGAAAAGCACCTGTGATGGTAAGCTAGTTAACCCAGAATAGTGAAGTGTCACGATAACCAGTAACATAACCGCAACTGACGTACACCAGAAGGCCATATAATGCTGAAATATCTTCAAACTTCGGCTTCCACTATTTTGGGAGGTTTGTCCTCCACGGTTTGCCCACTTCTGTTTTGACAGCCTAAAAATACAATATACTTTAACCGAGGCGTTGATGAGCTGGTTCAAATATAGAATCCAAGGAAACGACATTTCTATTTTTCGTGCATAGCCAAATAAAAACAATGATAAAAGCATGCGGGAAATGGCGATGAAAATAAGGTAAGATAAGAAATATGATCCACCGATAATGAACGTACCTAACAATGCTAAAACAGGGCTAAATAACATAGTCCACATTGAAAGGCGCTGATCTATCAAGCACCACCAAATGAAAAATGGCATTTTTTTTGGCCCTAACGCTATTGCGCGCGCGCCATTTCTTAACATATTGCCGGACCAACGCCGAAAATTGTCTACCATTCTTTTCATCCCTGAGCCGTCAATAACTTCGACCGTATAGCCCAAGGCATCGGGCACATATAGCATATGCGCGTGGTTTTTTAGCATATAATACCACGTGCTTTTGTCATCGCCTGATAGAAAGCGAAAATTCCCCCATAGCCAATGATTTAAATGATCTGCCTCCATCAACCGAATGAATTCTAGTTTTAATAAATGAGAGGCGCGAAAAACCGACATACGGCCAGTTAGTGTCAATACACGGCCAGATAATGCGTGAGATTGCATCGCAAGACGCCTTTGGGAAAACCGCATTTTCAGCCATTTTTCAATCCATTTAGGGCCGATGCAAATCACTTCTTCATCGGTTGTACAGGCTTGTAATTTTTCATCATATTTGAACAATGGCATGCAGCGGCTTATGGCTCCTTCCGCCAATATGAAGTCGCCATCCATAAAGACCACCAAATCGTTTTTTCGTACAGATGACCGACACATTGCGCGCAAAACAAGGCCGATGGCGGCACGTTTTCCTGGCACGTTTTGACGAATAATGCGTAATGTTACATCGAGGTCTTTGCCCTCTCTGCGCACAATATTAGCTATGATTTTTTCATCATATAGGTCTGCTGAACCAAGCCAG
>NVQL02000104.1 GCA_002400495.2 Alphaproteobacteria bacterium
TCCAATAGCTGATTGGTTATCGGCAATTTTATTTTCAACCAAGGCAATATGTATTTGTTGGTAAACCTTGTGCCAGAGAAAGCCTAAATTAGCTTCTTCATCTGGCAATATAGTTATGTCTAGATAGTATTTCATTTTATTCCTTAGACTATTTAGTAAGCAAATAAAAATGACTTATTTATCACTTTCGCCAAATACGCCACCACGCACTAAAATAGCCATTACATAATGCTCATCTTCAGCGCGGTCAAGCTCAGTTCCACGTGCCCATTTATCAAAAAAGGTATAAAAATCCTGTTTATCTTTTGGGGTGCGGTAAGCTTTACCTAAATTAGTCACCGCGCCGTAAGGTTCGATGGCAATGGGGCCAGCTGTTTTTTCTGCATCATCAAATTCGGGATACCACGTATCGATACTACGTAGTGCATTGCCCAACTTTTGTGAATGCATAGCGGCTAAATCATTTACATGGTATAAAATTTTACTTTTTTCACCTTTACCTTTATCAAGCACTAACTCTTCACTTGGGTAGACTTCTTGCGCTGTGCCTACTTGGGCAAAACAGCTGATATCTAACATCAAAAAGTCGTCATCGCTGGCGAGTGCTTTAGCAATATAGCTGGCTAGGGCATTTATTTGCTCGTCTTGTTTATCAAAGTTTCGTGTGGTGAATTCTGTCGCATCAAATGTCCAAGATTCATTCACTGTTTTATTATGCGCATGTACCTGTACTTCAATATTTTCAGCACCAACACGGTTACGCCATAAAAATCTGGCATTAGCAATATTGGTGGCATAACGACGCGCCAGTTCAGTAAAACCATACTCGGTTATGTATGCTTTTGCCGCCGCATTATAACTTTGCTTAAATAAAGCATTGTTACATGCCGAAGGTTCGGTAATACCGCCTAGCACTTTTATGGTGAACTTTAGATTTAAGGTATCTTGTTCTGGCGCTAAGGCGCATGCGTCAACCCGTTGTAAGTTCGCTTTTTCAACCTCAGCATTCAATTTAGCGGGATCGTTTTTAATCGCCGCTTTTAAGCGATTAGATATGGTGCCGCGCACTGATTTTTCTTTTAACGCCAGTGGCGTTACTTGGCTTCTATCTTGCCACGATGTGCCATACATATAACCGTCGCTGGTCACTAATTTTTTCTCAAATGCTAATACTGATGCTGTGTTTTCATTCTTCGCCATGATAAATATCCCTTTACTTTTGTTAGTTGAGTTAGTTAAACGTGAGTTATTAAAATTCGTCTTCTATTGAATCTGTTATTAAATCGGTTGGTGATGTAGTACTTAATTGTGATTGTTGCTGACACAAATATAAGTCGCCATCGTGGCGATAATGCCAAAGCATGTCGTCAATACTGTGAATCCGGTGCGCCATTTTAAATTCACCTAAGGTCACCATGCTTTCAGCAAAACGATGCGGGGTGTCGACATCGCGCTGGTTTTTAGCTTGTGCTACTTCGCTAATACCGTGAAACCCTGTGGCGATGGGTACAACCCAGCCTACTGATTTATTGTTAAAGGTTCTGCGTTTACTGCGCCAAGTTACATTGTCGTTATTGTTATTGTTCTCGCTTTTATCCACTGCACATTGATGATGAATAGCCAAATAATCTATTAAGGCATCAAGGCCATCTAAACCTTGCTCCATTGCATCAATCATTAGCTCTCTACGCTCGATTAATACATAACCTGGCATCAATTTACGTTGTACTTTGTGCAAATCGGCACTGTCGCCTTCTTTACTGTTAAGGCAAAGTGGTGGCTCGAAGCTTTTAATGTCCCCACCGGCTATTTTCATCTTGGCATGTAATAAGTGATTCACGGCTTGCAATAAAGCATCACGTTCATCAAGGGTAATGTTATCGAATTCAATCACTAAGCTCACATCTAAATGACAACGTGCTTCTTCGATAAACGCGGATCTTGCGCCCGTTTTATCTAACGGATTACCTGTACCAACAATAGAATGTACAAAATCGTTATCGCCTTTATAGGTTTGTAAATCCATGTCGTGGCACACTACGCCAGTGCCAATAAATTTAACCGCAATACCTTGCTCATTTAATTTTCTTTGCAGTGCATGCACCGCACCTAACCATGCAGTCATCGCAGGAAAACCAATAGTGAATGGGCTAGAAAGTGCATTGGCGTTATGCACTTTAAGGTGTGGAATAATCAGTAGTTTTTTAATTTCGCTTATCATCGCAATGCCTCCTTGTTCGCTTCAACGATTTTTTTCATATGCTTATGCTCAGCCTCACCAAATTTTATTGCTTTGCTTTTCAATGTTTTTTCATAGCCATGAAATACAAACGTGGTGATTGAGCTGACAATATCGTCTAACCAGTCATCGCTACTGTCACGTAATGCTTGGTGCTGTTCACACAGCCATGTAGTTTGCGCGCTTGATAAACTGCTTGTGGTGTCAATGTATTGCTCAAGGGCGACTGCCCGCACTTGCCACATTTTTTCAATAATATGATCAACAATACGTTGATAATCTTCATCACGATCAGCGCGAATATGCATATTATTGTCGTCACGGCTATAGAGTTTATGTAGCTGTTGAAACTGCTCGCGGCATTGAAAATAATTGACTGTTTGATTAAAAAAATCAGAAGTTGGAAAGTGAACGTCACGGTTTTTAATTTTCGGGGGCGCGCACATAAACATATGCGCCTTACCGCCATTTTGATTATTTAACACACTAATATTTTGTGGTTTAGTGCCGCCATAGCCTATGGTGGTTAAGTTGTATATTTCTTTATATCCTTGGTGCTCTTGATTTGCTTTTCTTTTTGCACGAGCCTCTTTAATTTCATCACCAAAACGCATGCCGTCTAAGCGTTTTCGCAAATCAAACAATATGCCAGATGCCGTTAAAATAGACAGTTGATGATAAGACTTGCCATCATTTTCAATCGGGAAATACACTTGTTTTATTTTTGAGCTGGTAATGCTTTCACTGCCTGCGCTGGTCATGGCCAAGAAGCCTTCTTTTAACGCTTGGTAGTTTTGGCTATCATCAACATTCGGTAAAGTAAATAGCACTAACGCTAATTCACTGTCTTGCTGTAAATGCTCAATTAAATTTTTACCGTCATTCATTATCAAGGTTAAAAATTTATAAACATCTAACGCGGCCGCATTACCTAGAGCATCAGCGGCTACATTGACATTACCACTACGTAAAAAACCATCATTAGCTTGCATGTTAGTCGCTATAATTGAACTAACATAACCGTTTTTATTTTTACGGGAACTTGGGTGGCTAAAGGTACAAGGATGAGTAGATATAGAGATCTGCCCTGCTCTTTTCGCAGCGTTAGGTAACCAAGTGCTTAATGAAAACACCGCTTCACATTCAAGCTCTTTGTCTTTTACCTCAACATCAGACATTGATGCTTTCAGGTTTTTCTTTAACCATGCTACTTTTCTTTCATCAAAAAAAGTCGTTATTGCTTTGTCCATCATCTTTACCTCCAATCCATTTATACGAAAATAAATATTTTTTTATAAACATCCAGATAGCCTTTCCCAATTGTGCATTGGATATTTGACTATCAGTAATATTGTCATCTTCAATACTGACCTCTTCCGTTCTGATAATAGTAACGGTTTCCTTTTTTACATATTTCCGAGTCATAAATATTCAGCATATTTTTAGGTGATTATTCCGTATAGTAATACCAATAAATAAAAATAACAACCATATAAAATACTTAATAATATATTGTCTGTTATAATATTTATCAACTGCCGAACAGGCAGCTTAGAAAATATATAATACTTAAAACTATTCACTGCCGAACAGGCAGCTTAAAAGCCAGAGGATATAATATCCTCTGGCTTAACCTTTATATCTTGACCAATCCTAATTGGTCGTTATAGGCATATTTTTTGCTTTCGTCATGGCGAAAATTTAATTCACCATAACGAAGTGAAATTATTCTTTTACTGATTTCTTGAGAATCAGCTAACTGAGTACAGCTTTGATCAAAATCACGTTTAAGCCATAGCCGGCTATCCGCTAAGCCATTTAATTGATATCGCTGAATATTAAGAATAGCTTCTCTATCAATGGCATAACCTTGTTCATCTTTTTCACAAAATTTATATTCTTGATGGTCTTCGTCAAAGGTTAAATACACTTTTAAGGTCGGCTCACTTTGTCTAAAAGGCGCGAGCGTTTGCGGTAAGGCCGTTAAAAACCAATGTTGGTTTAAATAGCCATTTAGCGAGCTAGGATCGGTACATTTATAATTGGCTAACCATTGCCATGTGGCCGCATGCTCTAGCTCCGCTAAGCTCGTGGCTTGCTTTAGGCTTTTTATATATTGCGTGGTTAAATAACTAGGCAAGCTTATTCGCGCAATTGCATCTAAACGTTGCGCCATTTCGTCGCTATTGATTAGCTGACTCACATCATGGGTTGCAAGTGGCATTAGTTCTTCAAAGCCGGGACGGTTAAATACCTTATTATTTTCACGATGCAGCTCTTTAAGCCCTTTCCAGTTATATTGCAGCAAACTAATATTTGGCTGTGCAACTTCGCCCTCACGATGGCGTTTAACCCGCCCGGCTAATTGAATAATTGAGCGGTAAGAGGATGGCTCTATTACCGCCCAGTCAAAATCGTGATCCCGACCTACTTCTTCTACTGGCGTAGCCACTAGAATAAACAATACATGTTCAACGTTTGGTGATTGTTTATGTACAGTGCTTAAATGCTGACGAATAACCGTATTCGATAATGACCGCGGCGCTTCATTGGCTTTTTCTTTACGCTTTAGCACCGCATCTAAATGTTGCTCTTGTACCGAACGCATTAATAATACTTGCTGGCTGTGATAAGCCATTACTCTAACCTCGGTATTATCAGGCCAGTTTTTTTCTAATAAGAATTTTGTTAGTTCAACACATGGGCTGATATTTGCCACACGTACTACACCAAACGACACTTTTAACTTGGTAGCAGGGTCGGTAAAATGATGTTGCTGATGTTTGTTAAGTGCACTTTGCGCAATACAATCAAAATAAGCCTGCTGCTTACTTTCAATTACATCGGCTTGTTGATGGGACTTCCCCTGATGGTTATCAATAATGCTTTGGCAGCTGGTTATATCAACTTTACGCTTTGCGGGTTGTTTATTGAGCTTCTTGATGCGTTTTTCAATAAAATGTGCGTGATCTTGTCGGTATTGTTTGATCGAATCAGGCGTTTCACTTTGTTTATTGGTGTGTACTTTCGTTGAAAATTCATCAATCCATGCACAGCCAATAATATTACTGGCATCACGTGTTTTACAATAAAGCTGCCAGCCATCACGGTACGCTTTAAAGTAACCCTCTGCCATATAGGGCGGAATAGTTGCCGATGAAATCATCACTTTTCGGCCCAACATACCCGCTAAGTGAATAAGCCGCCCGATGGCAATTAAATCATCACCGGTAAAATCATCTATTTCATCTATCACCAAATCTGACGACATTAAGCGCAGTGTAGGCAAAATATAACGACCGCCACGCTTGGTTTCAGTAGCCGCCATTAAATGATCAATGGTACAGGCCAATACCGGCGCATATAAAAACTGTTTATCACGCTCACAGGTTAATACCGTACTTAGTTTTTGCTCAGGCAATGCGCAATCAAAATCAATATCTTCATCAAGCAATGATTCTTGTGAGGCTGAGCCGGTATTTTCATCACTCATTTTCGCTAAATCACTTTTAGCTTGCTGATGTAACTCCATTACCGCACGTGAACCGATTAACACTGCAAGTTCACTGTTATCAAGCCCTACTCGATCACGGTATTCATCACCCGTTTGTAAGGTTAGTGTGCGAAGTCCTAATGCCAGCACAAAGCGCAGGCTTTGTTTATCACTTGATAGCGCGCGCATAATTTTGGCATTGGCAAAAGTTTTTCCGCAACCGGTACTGGCCATATTGACAGAAAAAAAACCTACTTTATGCTTGGTCTCTTGGCTTATTTGTTGTTGCCAAACATTAATTTTTTCTACGGCGGTGTCTTGCCATTTAAAATTTGATGGGCTGCGTTTACGTAAGCTTTGAATATCTTGCGCAACCGGTGGCTCTTGCTCAAAAGCCGGTAATAAATGCGCGGTGGTTAGCGCATTTTTCGATACACCCACTAAGTGCTCATCTAATTTTTGCTTTAATTGACGCGTGGCTCTGTCAGTATTAGCGAACA
>NVQL02000103.1 GCA_002400495.2 Alphaproteobacteria bacterium
ACTGAAGATATCGAACTTGAGGCGCAGGTCAGCATTGCACTTGTTGTACACGCAATTTTATTTCGACAAACTTATCAGTACCGCCGATTGAGTGCCAGAACCTTGATGCCAAGTTGGTCAAGTTGACCATCAGCATACATCAATTTTATCAAGACTCTGATTGCAGAGCAAAACCACCGTGACGGTTTGCCAAAATTTTCGTACGATATATGGGCGATAAACAATGTCTAGAAATTAAAATAGATAAAGAGAAAGCCGCTTTTGAGATGGGGAGCGTGCAAGCAGAAATGCAGGCCTACGCTGATGAAAACCCAATTAAGCAGGCTGTGGTTTTTGAGTGGGGAGCTGGCGACGTGGATTTTTCAAGCTCAGCAGCAAGTCAATCGCTTAACGCCGCCACAGCAGCAGGCAATAGCAACCAATTACAACCCATGACCTTCAATTTCCCTGATGGCTCTGTGGTTAAGAATGTGTACGCCGATCCATCAGGCGTTAATCAAATTGAAAGTTATATTGCACGAGAAGCTGCTAAGCGGGGTTCTCGATGAGAAGTTTAATTATTGGAGGCATTGAGGTGCCTTTGCATGCTTCTCTGAAATTATCGCAGCGTTATTCCCCTGTACAAGCTGTTAATCGTCTGAGAATGGCTAACGGTCGATTAGCTCAGCAATCCACTTGGCTAGGAAAATTAGAAACGGTAATTGAGGGTCAAGGCGTTATGCCGGTGGGCTTGCAGATGCTTGATTACTCGCAATCCATCGTTATTAAGTGCCAAGCTGAACAGGTGGTGACAAGCACTGGTAATGTGATCACGGTCGCGACTGCTCGCCGCGATGATTATGGTGTTGAAGGAAAAGCACTGGTTAATGATCGCTGGCAAAAAACACTTGTGAGCATGACGGGCGATGTGGCCACATTAACTACCGTGACTGATGCTACTGCTTACCAAGCTATTTATTGGCCTGAATTAGTGTGTTTTTGCGACCCTCCTGAACAGCCTAGAAATTTAAGAACAAGCGATTATAGTTGGACGTTTAAAGGTGAAGAGATATGATTATTGTTAAGTTTAAATGGTGGTATAAATGGATCTATCTTCCAGTAAAACGTTATATGGATGGCATTAAGAAAGCCGCGTTGATCAACGGTATCGTTATTAAGAGCAGCAGCGAATAATGGCGGCGTTTAGGTTTTGGCGAATATATGTCACGGCGGTAGACGGGGAGCACTTCAATTATGGGTTTAGCCCTGCATTTGAAATAGGGGAGATTGAGCTAACCATTTCAGGAGTTGATCAAACGGTTGTGGGCGGCAACGCCTCCGCATCTAGCTTAATGACTTTATCTGGCGCGGAGGCTCGCGGAATAGCAGCCAATGCTATAGACAATGATGTATGGGAGTTCGGGTTTTGGGCGGAAACAATAGCTTCGGCGCCATTACCCCAATGGTGGGCCTATGATTTTGGAGTAGGCAACGAGAAAGAGCTAACAGGATTCACTCTGGCTCCCAGTACGTATACCGGTTTAATGCCTAAAAATTTTACAATTCAGGCTTCAAATGACGGCATAACATGGATTGATGGTGATACGTTTACAGATGTTACATTTCCGACTAATCGCGTTTCTATATCTTTTTCTTTATCAGTTGTAGATAATGCTGTGCCACCCTCCATAACGTCTAATGGCGGCGGTTTGAGCGCATCAATTAGCTACGCCGAAAATAGCGCTGCAGTAGTTACCGTGGTAACTGTGAATGATCCAGATTCCGCCGTGGTGGTACTCAGCATGGCGGGTGATGATGCCGACTCATTCAACTTTAATGGCTCAACAGGTGATTTATCATTTATTGCTCCACCTGACTTTGAAAATCCCACTGATTTAAATGAAGATAATATTTATCATGTGACGATTACTGCTGACGACCAAAGCGGAGGGATAGATACTCAAGATATATCCATTACCGTCACTGATGTAGGCGCAGGCTCTGGCGGCGAAACTCATTCCGCTAGCAAATGGCAAGCGGTGGTGACTGTGGATGGCATTGATATGTCTGACAAGGTGACTGGCCGCATTACTGTTGAAGCGGAAGAGTCTACCAGCCGTATTGCTAATTTCAAAATATACCCTAATGCCGGCGCTATTAGTACGCGCGATTTTTTTGGCGTGCCGGTTACCATTAACTATAAAACGGCTACCGCTGAAGATTGCATTTTTACAGGTTTGGTGGATAAGGCTTTAAATGACCCATCCACCGGGCTTATTAGCTTTGAATGCACTGATGATATGCAGGTCAAAATAGAAGCATTAAGCCAAGATGAAATTGATTCGCTTATTATGGGTTCTCGTTGGAGTAACGCGGTATTTGGCGACTATAAAGATGGGTGGCTTTATTTAGAAAATCTATTGGATACCCATCCGCAAGCCTTTGATTATAACGCTGATGGCGTTACGGGAACATTGGTAGATTGGGCGGCTAAATTGGAGGCTGATTTTAGTTATGATTCCGATAGCATTGTTAGTAGTTCGATTAATTATCAGATGATGCCGAGACGTAATTTATCAAATGAATTTGTGATTGATTACCAATACCGGTTTAATCGTTTGAAGCATAGAGAGCATGACTTTGCTTGGCCGGGTGTTGGTTTTTGTACTTATGCTGCACAGGCACATAAGTTGCCTGATAAAAATATGATTTATGCGGCGGCAAGCTCGGCAGGATGGCTGGTTCAACCTCCACTTACATACACTAATCCACCTGCATCAGGTTATGAAATTTGCGGTATTGGTACAGGGGTATGGGTGATTAATGAGAAAGTGCGCAAGCTTTTAGTGTTGAGCGCCTCATGGACTGCCATTAAACGCTGGACTCAAACTGCAACAGAGGTTTATACGATAACCGTTAAAGCGCCTCAATCAATTGATTGGGTGGGCGTTAATAGTGTTGCAGAGCGTGCGAGCAATGCTACTGATATTGATGCCACAGGCTGGACGGATGGTTATGACACACCTTCCGGTCGAACAGATTCAATCAACGATATAGTTCAAGATGGGTTTGATAGAGATGTTTCCGATAATGATATGGAGACGTTAATTGCCCGGGCTCGTACTGAAATTCTTTCTTCGCATCGTTCTAACTATGTAAGCGCTGATGTTGAATTAGCCCCACAGATAGAGCGCTTTCATACTGTTAGATTAAGTGCGAACGGAATCACGGGGCAGGGCAAGGTATTTCAGTTTATGCACTCGCTTAATGTAGATACAGCAGAAGCGTTAACGACCATTAGAATTGCCATCTCAGTTAATGGCGGCGGTGATGCTGATGGCGATACGGTTATTTCAGCACCTGCTGCTCCTGATACAGATCCTTTAATAAGCGCGCCTGATGATTCGACAATCTTGGCCACTCGAATAGGAAATGATGATTCGGTTGATGATTATGATGCGTTGTGGGAAGGCTTTACAAGTGATTATTCTTATACTGTCGGCACGCCTTCAGCTAATCAAAAATATCCAAGACGCTTTCAAGTTAAAACACCCAATATAAATCAAGAGGCCATTGATGCTATTGAAGCGAAATCAGTTAGTGAGTTCTCTTTTGATATTCCCAATGAGATTTTAACCGTCACCGCAATTTAAAAGGAAATAATAACGTGGCTAATAAAAGCTTTGCTAAAGACCTCAATCGATTAATTCGTACCGATACCCGACAATCACTACCTGCCGTTACTACTCGGGCAGCTATTGAGGGTGCATTAGGTTCTTCTGAAGGTGATGAGCCTACTGCAGGTGGAGGCAGCGCTGATGTTTCTTGGGTGCCCACTGTTGTCGCGTCTACTGATGGTCTTTTTAGTTTCGAAATAATGACGGATGAAAATCTAGGGTTATGACAACGCCTCTACTTCCTGTCGGAAAAATTAAACGTTGGGGTATCAATTATCACGGGTTAGTTAAAAATGGACAGATGACGCTCCCAGATAACTCAACTATTGCTTACCCTCAACCGTCCACGGGCGACTGCTCATTAATTAATTTTGATGGCGCTACGCCTGCTGTGGCGTGGGAACTAAGCCCCTCTAAGCATTTGCTAAACTATGGTTTAATGTGCGGTGGAAACTGGGGGAGAGATAATAAAATTGCAGAACAAACGTTACCATTAATGTTATATCGTGATGGTAACGGCAGCGTGTGGAGCGTAAATCTTGTTAAAGTTTCAAATACGGTAGGCGTTCAGCATTTAAAAATAACTATTCAGCGATGGGGGTTTTTTAGACAAACTTCTACAATTAATGCAGGCACAAAAGATTATCTATTTGATTATGACACGGGTATTACGTCATCACCTGGTCTTTCTATTTTTTTGGGCTTTACTGTTAGATCGGTGTCACCAAAAGGCAATAAGGTTTGCTTTTTAGCAGGCTATGGCTTTCAATCAACAATCGGTGAAATAACGTTGTCCGGCAACGTAAGCGGCTCGACTCTCGAAGGGCTAGTTATATCAACAGCGGTAATAGTAGATCACACGCAATACGTTCAGTGGAGTCAAACTGTTAATGAGAGCGAGGTCTCGATTCAAGGGGGCTCAACGAGAGTTGATTCTGTTATTGGCAATAATGTGGATTGTGCTACTAGCGTAGACAGCGTTTCCGGACCAACTACAATTACGTGTCACTTTGAGTTCGACACTCTCGTTGAATCGAACAAGAATAATGTAACGACAATGGAATATGTCAGCACTGTTTATTATGATCGTCTCGGCGATCTTAAAGTGTTGTCTACAAAGGTTACTGTTACCGATTTTGCTGAGTACACACCGATTTCAGATGAAAGTGCAGGTGGCAATTTTAGTTTTTACGCCCCGTCCTGGCACGCGGTTGAAGGCGCGGCTAATGGTCCCTGTTCAAGTAACTTTGGCTACACTCAGGATGAAGGTGGAACAAGCACTACAACAACAACAAAGAGTGGCGTTAATCTTCATTCGTCAATATCGTTAAAAGTAGAATTATTGCTTGATGGCGTGGCGATCACTACCATCAATAGTGAAACAGGTAGTTACTTTCACTCTATTCGCGAGATTGAATGGGGCGTTCACGTGCCTTGGCCGACTGAAAATGGAATTGTGGTCACTCAGACGATTTTAATTGATGAGCAGAGTGATGCGTTATATACAGATGATCTAGACTCGGCTATTGATGACAACTCACGACAATACATTGAAGATGTTGCACAAAACATGCTCGATGAGTATGAAAATTTTGTTGAGCAGGGCAACTTGACAGCGGGCGGGCATAGCGGTGTTTTGAATGGCAGCGACTATCAAATAAAAGTAACTAAAGTTAGCGGTTCAATGTACTACTTACGATACGGTGAAGATCTTCAAAGCAGCTCGTATTCATCCGGTATGCCGGATGTTAAACATTATGAAATGGCTACGCCTGAAGGGTCGGATGGAACTGTAGTAATCACTGACAGAGTTAATCGATACGGATCATTTAATCCGGCCACCGAAGCTATAGTTAGAAATTCAGATGAGCTAGTTTGCTTCGTGTGATCGAGCCAAGCAATTAATCAAACAAAATACCCGCCGCGAAAGCGGTTTTTTTACGTCTTAAATTAGGATTTATCTATGTCTTTTGGATTAGATTTAGCGTTTAGCTTGGGCTTTAGAGTTGTTGATATTGCTTCTCTGCCCCCCGCTTATGAGCC
The DNA here is from genome assembly GCA_002400495.2 of Alphaproteobacteria bacterium. GTDB lineage: Bacteria > Pseudomonadota > Alphaproteobacteria > Rhizobiales > OSC116 > OCS116. The sequence continues at coordinate 5,700 of NVQL02000103.1, forward strand.
AGCATGGTTAAATCAGTTCGACATACTTCCTCAAGACGATCAAGGATGGACAGTCATATCGCTTGAAGATGATGCAAAAGTACACTATGTATCAAATTCTGGCGATGACACAGCAGCAGCAGCGTTAGGCGGATATGATGCTACTGCCTTCCCTGATATGCTCAACCCTCCAGCCAGCGCCATCGCTTGGAGTACTGTATCGTCAGCGGTCGCGGCAATGCGAGACGATGAAGCGGACGCGGTACTACTAAAAGCTGGCGAATCACATGCTACATCAGTTAGACAGAATCTGCCGACGGGCAAAAGTGCAATCCAGCGACATTTAATATCTCGTTATGGTTCAGGCGCAAATCCGATAATTGCAGCTGCACAGGGCTTGAATCAAATTTTCAGGTTCTGGCATGGGGGTGGTAATATTAATGTTATGCACGTTGA
>NVQL02000051.1 GCA_002400495.2 Alphaproteobacteria bacterium
ACCAAATACCACAAGGTTAAATTTTTCGCCCGTAACATAAGGCGTATATTGCGTGTCTTTTAACGCCCGCACAATGCGACGCAACGGGTTGCCAATAAACACCGCTTTGTCAGCAATCCTATCCGCAAATTTAGTTTGCGGAAAGCTAAGCGCCACCTGTTTGGCAAATCTAGCCAGCAACCGATTGGCACGACCCAAAACCGCATTTTGCTCGTGCAATACGCTGGGTTTGCCGCACAATCGACCGGCCAACATTGGCGCAAAACTGGGGTAACCGCCAAAACCAACCACAATGTCAATTTTCTTAGCCCGCACATAAAGCACAGATTGTATCAAGCCTTTGCAAATTTTATATATGGCTTTGATTAACGACAATGGCGATTTGGAAAACACCGTCGCACCATCTATTAACTTCACCTCATTGGCGGGGAAATTTTCAACAAATCTCATACCGCGTATATCAGTCGCAAAATAAACGTGATGACCGCGCTGCTTTAAAGTCTCGGCCAAGGCCTCCGCCGGGAATATATGCCCGCCCGTACCGCCTGCTGCAATGAGAATATTTTTTGGCACCATCATTTAAACACCCTGCATAGGAGTGTTATACATCCCGCCAACAGGCAAACGCCCCGCTTGCGGTTGGCGGCGGGTTAGTGCTAGTAATAAACCAATGGTAATTGACATTGACAGCAATGATGAACCACCAGAGGAGATAAACGGCAGCGTCATGCCTTTAGCCGGTAGAATGTTCAAATTCACCCCCATATTGATAAAGGCTTGCATGCCAAACATAACCGTTAAGCCAGTTATGGCGAGTTTCTTAAACATATCTTCAATCGCAAACGCATGGCGCAAAAAGCTAAATATCATCAATACATAAACCGCAATGATCAGCAAACAGCCAATAATGCCAAATTCTTCGCCGACCACAGCAAATACAAAATCGGTATGAGCATCAGGCAACAAGCTTTTCACGCTCGACTCGCCCGGCCCTTTGCCAAACCAGCCGCCTTGCATAAAGCTTTGCAACGCCATATCCACTTGGTAGGTATCGCCCGATTCAGGGTCTAAAAACCGATCAATCCGCGAGGCCACATGGCTCATAGTATTGTAAGCTACCACTGAGCCCAAAGCAAAAATGCCGGTCAGCGCCGCAAAAATCCACAATGGCGCACCCGAAAGAATGAACAGGCAAAACCACACAGCAGCGATCAAAACCGTTTGCCCCATATCGGGCTGTAAAATTAAAAGCGTGGCAAAAGTGCCAAACAGAATAAAGGCCAACCAACTGCCTTTAACCCCCGGATATTTAATGCCTTGCGCAAAAGCCCATGCGGTTAAAACCACAAACCCCGGCTTGACCACTTCGGAAGGTTGCAGAGTCATAAAACCCAGCGAAATCCAGCGGTTAGAACCTTTGATCGAAGCCCCAGATACAATCGCCATCACCATAAGCGCCGCGCCACCAATGAACAGAGCCAATGCAATATAGCGCAAAAGCCGTTCCGAGGTGATAAAACTGATCGATAACATTAAAAACAAAGCAATCGGCATAAATTTAAGCTGTTTCTTCACAAAAAACATCTCGTCAACGCCAATTTTTACCGCCACTGCCGGGCTCGCTGCCAATGACAGAACCAGGCCAACCACCATTAAAATCACACAGGTCAACAAAGCCAATCTATCAACCGTCCACCACCATTCGCTAAAATAGCTACGATCTGTTCTGCTTAACAACATCAAACTCACCCAAACTAGATAGGCTTTGCGCCTAACTTTTTGGCCAATTGCTTAAACTGTTTGCCGCGTGTTTCAAAACTCTCAAATTGATCGAATGAGGCGGCGGCAGGTGAAAGCAAAATGACCTTTAATCCATCCGCTTCATTATGCACAATATCAGTTAGGGCTTTGTTAACGCTGTCGCTCATTTGTGAAAAAACTTCAAAATTTGCCACGCCAACCAATTGACCGGCAAATTCTTGGGCAGATTCGCCAAATAGATAGGCTTTTTTAATTTTTGCCAAGGGTTTGAGTAATGGTTTTAACCCGCCCTGCTTGGCGCGGCCGCCAGCCACCCAATAAATCTGCTCGTAGGCGCCCAAAGCCGGCTTTACTGCCTCAGCATTGGTGGCTTTGCTATCATTGATGAATAATATATCGCCATGGATGGTGCTAATTTTACCTACCAATTCCATACGATGCTCGAGACCGGCAAAATCATTCATCGCAGCAGCAATCGCTTGATCCGTCAGTTTAAAATATTTGGCAATCATATAGGCAATCGCCGCGTTCTGGGCATTGTGCACACCTTGCAAACTTGGCGCAGCGCTTAAGTCTAGCACTGTCTCACCATCCGCACTTATCCGGCCATTCTCACAAAAAATATCGGCCAACCGACTGATTGCCGATAAGCTTTTGGCATCATAATATTTGGCAAACCGTGCGCCAAATTCATCATCAACGCCAATGATCGATAAATCATCATCGGTTTGTTGCACAAATATTTGCGATTTTACTTTGGCGTAATTCTCGATATTGCCATGCCGGTCAATATGGTCGGGCGATACATTGATCAACACCGAAACATCAGGCGCAAACCCATGTTTTTGCAAACTCGGCATCAGGTCAATCTGATAGCTTGAAAGCTCGACAACATAAATACGGTTTTGCGCCACTTCCGGCATATCCAACACCGTGGTCGAGCCAATATTGCCGCCCAAATGCGCATCCAAACCCGCTTGGCTCAATACATGGTGAATGAGGCTGACAGTGGTAGATTTGCCATTGGTACCAGTCACCGCCACAATTTTGGCGCGGTCATCTTGTTTCACCGCTTGTAAAAACAGCTCAATGTCACCCAATATCGGCAAGTCAGCCGCCTTGGCTTTGTCCACTACCCAATGTGGTTTGGGGTGGGTCAGCGGCACACCGGGACTTAGGATCAAGCCATCAAATTGTTTAAAATCTTGGGTCGTCAAATCACGAACATTATGGCCTAAATCAGCAGCGTTTTGGCGCGATGTCGGGCTATCATCCCACAGCATCACTTGAGCACCAGCATTTTTGAGCGCAGAAGCCGTCGACAGACCACTTATACCCAGCCCAAAAACTGCAAATTTTTGCCCGCTAAATAAACTTAAATCTATCATCAGCGCAGTTTCAATGTTGCCAAGCCAACCATGGCTAAGATAACCGCAATGATCCAAAACCGAATTACTATGGTCGATTCTGCCCAACCCTTTTGCTCATAATGATGATGCAAGGGCGCCATACGAAACACCCGCTTGCCAGTCAGTTTAAACGAGGCGACTTGTACGATAACCGATACGGTTTCGAGCACGAATAACCCGCCAACAATTGCCAAAACAATCTCATGCTTAATCGCCACCGCGACCACGCCCAATGTGCCGCCCAAAGCTAGCGAGCCCGTGTCACCCATAAATATCATTGCCGGTGGGGCATTAAACCACAAAAAGCCGATACCTGCACCAATCAGCGCGCCTAATAACACTGCCAATTCACCCGTCCCCGGCACAGCATGCACCTGCAAATAGCCCGAAAACACAGCATTACCAACAATATAAGACAGCAATGCAAATGTACCGGCGGCAATCATCACTGGCACAATGGCCAGCCCGTCTAAACCATCAGTTAAATTCACCGCATTGCCAAAACCAACAATGGTAAACACTGCAAATACTGGGAAGAACCAGCCTAAATTCCACAATAAATCTTTAAACAGCGGAAAAGCCAATGATGTATCAAAACCTTCGCGTTGCAGCGACATAATGCCCGCTACGCCAGCAAACGCCACAATGGATTCCAACAACAAACGCATTTTACCACTAAAATTCGTATCGGCGCTGCGTTTTTTGATCTTTAAATAATCATCATAATAACCGATTGCGCCAAACCCCATGGTCACCAACAATACATACCAAACATACATATTGCTTAAATCCGCCCACAATAATGTACTGACGATAATGCCCATTAAAATCATCAGCCCGCCCATGGTAGGTGTGCCTTTTTTGGTCAACAAATGGCTTTGCGGGCCATCTTCGCGTATCGGTTGACCATCGCCTTGTTTAATTTTCAATTGTTTAATCAGTCCGGGGCCAAATAAAAACACCAACAACATTGAGGTTAAAACCGCCGCCCCAACCCGTGAAGTGATATAGCTAAACGCATTTAAAAATGAAAAATACTCGCTAAATTCGCTGACTAGATAATGGATCATACTGATGCCCTGTTATTTTTTAACTTATTCATTATGTTAGACATTTGACTGCCCAAGCTGCCCTTAACCATCACCACATCGTGCGGTTGCAAACTGTCTAATATAATTTCGGCCAATAGGGCAGAGCTTTGTGCAAATCTCCCCTGCTTTTCCTGTGGCAATAAATCATAGCAGTTTTTCATATCTTTACCACATGCCATGACCATATCTATATTGGCGGCCATTATGTCTTTGGCCAAAGCGGCATGTATTACAGCGGAGTCTGCACCCAGCTCCAACATATCGCCCAAAACTGCCACGCGGCGGCCATTACGTTTGGGTTGTTGCGCCGAAAGCACGCTAAATGCCGCCACCATAGAGGCAGGGTTGGCGTTATAACTCTCATCAATCACGGTGATTGTGCCGCCGTCAATCTCTATCTCAACCCGCGCACCGCGACCATCACTGAGTTCAATATCCTTAAGCGTTGGCAAAACGTCATTCAAATCCACACCCAAATTCTCAACCGCCAGCAATAAACCAAGGCTATTTTGCACTTGATGCAAGCCGGCCGAGCCAATTTCATATTCAAACTTTTTACCTGCATATTGTGCTGAAACTTTAGAACCGCTCGGCATCAAATCAACATTTAGCAGATGCATATCAGCCTTATCATCAGCTCCAAAAGATTGAATGTCATCAATCCCCTGCCCGCGCGCTTTGTCGCTTAGGTAATCAAAAAACTCATTGTCACGGTTTAAAATCGTCACGCCATTCGCCACAATGCCGCTAAAAATTTCAGACTTAGCCAGAGCAATCTGTTCCAAATCTTCAAAATGACCCAAATGTGCCGGTGCAACTGTGGTGATGATCGCCACATGCGGCTGCACCATCGCCACCAAGGGCGTGATTTCATCTAGGTGATTCATGCCAATTTCAAACACCCCAAACTCGGTATCCTTGGGCATTCGCGCCAAACTAATCGGCACGCCCCAATGATTGTTAAAGCTTTTAATCGAGGCATGGGTTTTGCCGCAAACTTCCAAACAGGCGCGTAAAAATTCTTTGGTCGAGGTTTTGCCAACACTACCAGTGATCGCCACAATTTTGGCTTTGCTGCGGGCACGAGACGCCACAGCCAAACGGCCAAGGCTTGCCAGCACATCATCGACCAAAATACAGGCCACGCCATCCGCTTCAACTTTACAATCAGCATCCGAAACCACAATCACCGATGCGCCATTTTCAGCGGCTTTTTGCGTATAATTATGCCCATCAAACAAATCGCCTTTAATGGCAAAAAACGCATCTTTTGGCGCTATGTCGCGGCTGTCGATCGAGATGCCATCAGCATCCTGCATCGCGCCAGCAATCAACTTACCTTCAAGCGCTTTTATCAATTCTTCAGCTGGCCATAATATATCAGTCATCAAGCGCCGGCCTCTAACAGTTTCAACACTTCCACTTGGTCAGAAAATTCATGCTCAACACCATTAATCTTTTGCCCCGTCTCATGGCCTTTGCCAGCAATCAGCAAAATGTCACCATC
>NVQL02000117.1 GCA_002400495.2 Alphaproteobacteria bacterium
CTACGCAGGAAGCAAAGCCGACATAGTCGGACTAAAAACGGGTATGACCTTCGGTCAATTTACACAGAAACTGCCTGATAAATTTAAAAATATCAGCCCGTCCAAAGGCGATATTGAAGTAACGCTCTATGGTAAGAACCGGGGCACGCAGGCAACGATCCACTTTTTAATCGAGCAACGTTTCGTAAAAACACGCGATCTCTTCGGGAATATATTGAGGCAGAATTAGTCCCAGAGTTTTTGGGCACGCGCGTGTTCAAGATCAAGCGCACGCTGTCATATGATACTCTTGACCGTAATCATCAGGCTCCCACCTTGAGTGCTGTTATCGAGGGTGGGTTGAAGGTAAAATATGGGATTCCATCCATCTGGAAAACCTCAAGTCAAAATGGCGAGAAGGGAGAGATTTATTGGGTGATAAGTCCTGAAACAGGAAAATCTTATGGAGAAAGCTTCCCACCTGAATGCGCTCCAAAACTGGATGTTGAAACACCATGGGCTGCACCAAGGTCTGAAAAGGCCAGAATCCAGTTCTACGCCAAACATGGGAGGCGAAGTTCTGCTTGTGGCCGCTATGTCAAAGTGGCCTATAAGCTATCAGGTGATCTTGTCTCCAGCCTGATTACAACACTGGTCGATGTTGATATGATTTATGATGCAATCGAGAAAACGTATGCCATGCTAAAGAGCAAGGTGGATCGCAATGAAGCTGATTTAAGAAGAAAGGCAGGGGAAGTGAAGACAGAATTTTAATGGAATGTCATCCATACTCAGTAGCTTTGATTGCAAAATTTTTGTTGTTAGTATCTATTTCTAACATTTTTTGAATGTCAATATCGTCACCTACGTGAAGCGCATTCTCAGACTTAAGTTTGGTAATACTAAGTGTCCCAATTTTGGCATCATCACTGTGGTTTGCATTTGTTTCAATTATTGCAATTCTTCCAACTAGGGAATAATAATCTCGTTCATTGGACAGGACAACTGCCGAAAAAGCATTTTTGTTATCCATGATATCTGTTTTATCGATAGCTATAAGCTTGAGGCCTAGAGCTTCACTCAGAGCTGGTTCACCTAATGGAGTGATTGTAATTTTTGATGAGGCGCCGAACATGTAAATGGTGTTATTTAGCTCAATGATCCCCCCATTTGTCCGACGAACGGTTTCTGTTTTATCTTTGTAAAAATGGAGCATTCGTACAGTGGTGCTCAGGTCGGGCTTTAGTTTTAGGAAACTTTTCACAAGGTATGGATTTTGATCAATTTTCTGCCTTGTTCCGTATCTGTACATGAGAAAATTTCGCTCCTTTTCGCTGTTTTTAAAGAAGTTTCGAAGCATGAAATGGCTCGCCATATCCTCAATGTTGAATGCCTCCTTCGCGATGTTTGCAAATGATCTCATAGTGTCCATATGACGGTTTCCGAAATTCTTTTTAGCACCCTCGGGATCAGCAATAATATCTTCTGCATCCTTAAATATTTGAGTGTTTGCAGTAACCGTTTTGTATGCTCGATGTTCCGTGATAAGATTGGCGACTTTACTTCGACGCAGCGCAATCATAAACAATAGCAATATTGCCATGACATTTGGTGAGGCGTTTTTATTTTGTGCACTTAATGGAGTTTCCGATTTTCGAGTGATGAAATTGCGTAAACCTGACTTGTTTTCAAAAAAATCGCCTGTTGGAACCGTCAAATAAAATGTAATGGCGAAATCTCTAGCTTCATTGTACGTGCGTTCCTGAATAAATGGGCCGCTGTCCTCTGCTTGAAAAAATGTTGGAAGCATAGACAACGCCAAAATGTCGTAATTTTTGGAATTATCAATAAAATTGCACAATTCGTTGAAGATTGTTGTTCGTTCTTGTCCCTCAAATGAATCAAGAGGGTCTTGTAATTCATATTCTATTTTAATGTTTACCATAAATCGTGTTTCCTCCTCACGCATTACTATTTTTCAGTAAGTTTTCAGTCAAGTGCCGATTACACCTTTTCTACTGTAATACGTCTGGATTGCTATCCGGTAAGGTTGATGTAGGTTGAGATCAGAAATTTGACCTAAAAATTGGATGATAACCATGCGTAACCTTTCAATCAATACATATGCCGCACCAGCATTGCTGAAAAGTGTGATTACATTTTCTCCTGCTGAAACTCTATATTACGGGTCGCCGGGGATTTATCGTTATGCTGAATAACCCGTCCAAAAATATTTTCACGGCTTTGCCGGAAAGAAATGGCCGTAAGGCCCTAAACTCTGTGCGTCCACTTGGCTGCACAGGGTTTTTTTGTGTTTTCAAATCAGGAGGGAATTAGCGGCAGGATAGCCGCCATGGGTCAACGAGCGAGCCGGGATTAAAGCCATCCCAAATGCAAATGCCGCCCCCGAGGGGACGGCACCGCATTAATCGCACTGAAGTTGATTCAGGCTAGAATCAAAACTGATCAGTACGGGCGAACAGCGTGTATCAGCACGCTGCTCTTACGGGTCGCCAACTTAAGCAAAACAAAAAGGCAGTTCTAATGACTTATGTTTCAACAAGGTACGATTCCGTATCTCTTTTGCCAGAGTCGCAAGACAACTGGTATAACTTCACCAAACGTCGGGGCAACCTGACAATTTGGTTTCTTGATGATGTCGACATTGAAGAAGTCGACAGGTGCATCGAAAGTATTGGCCGAAACATTTCGGAAGCATCCGCTACCATCTTTGATCCGGAAACCGCTTCCATCGCGGGAATGGCTGCCGCGATCCAAACCGGTGCTGATATCCGGGATTTGTGGCAAGCGGTCAACGGCAGAAAAAGGCTTTCGCAAGTAACGACTGTATCTTGGAATGGCTGCAAGGCGATTGGTAGCGCAATGAATAAAAAATGCGTTGCAATCACCGAACAACAGGGCCGGAGTTCTGCGATGAAAAATTTGTAGAATGTTGCCAACATTGGTGCGCGATATTGCGCGCCAATGTTTTGTGTATAGGAAAATAATCCTATCATGGAAAGTTCCAAAAGGCAATGTGTTTTTGGCAGAGTCTGGGGTTGCGTGACAACCAGCTTCTGAGCCGAGCACGGGGACTGCGGAACTGTCATGTTCCGAATTGCTGAACGCATTACTCTTCAACATTTCAACCCTGTTAGTCGCCAGCATGCACTTACTTAGCCAGCTTACCAATTTAACCTGATTTAAGGATTCAACAATTTCGAGCATGGCGCAAGTGAAAAGTGATTCGCGGGCGTGATTTCCCGATCTGGATGTCGTCAGAATTTTTGCCGCCGCAACAATCAAAATGGTTCTCCATTCGATATGCTTTATGAACTGATTCCCGGTTTTTTGCACGCTTTGGTAGGGTTGTTGCCCCTGAAAACAGGGGAAAACTGGGCTATTACTCAGATATATTGGGCGAAATACATTGCTAAAGTGTGTATGAACGCACAACATGTCAATTATATGATGATTCAGGTATAGCCCGTAAGTTTAATTTCTGATCCATCCAACAACTCTTGCCTTTGCCGCATATTCCTTGAGCATCATATTGCCTGTAAAATGAATATCCCGCTCAACCGGCAAACCCATGACACCACGAACGGTGGCGATTTCAGATAATCGAACAGACCCGATTTCCGGGCATCCAAGCCCGAGATCACAAAGCCCATAGGCTATATCTGCATCATCTGGTTCTGTTGAAACCAGAAGCCATGTGCAATTGGCATCCGGGGTGAAGAGTTTCACCACCGGCACCAGATCGTCATTACCCGTTTTATCGATTAGCTGGCCGTTAAGGGCCAGCTGTTTGCATTGTTCTTTTAGAAGGAGCTTCATTTTGTGTCTCCTTCTTTGGCCTTGACCTTGCGAACGAGTGTTCGGCCTTCATGTAAGGGCACGTAATTTACCGCAAGGCTCATGCCATCGCCGTCTTTGTGTGACCAGCCGACGCCTATCTTTGTCCAGCGTGCTTTTTCACCATCTCCAACCACGTGAAATACTTCATGTGTGGGTGCTTTTGTTTGTGTCATTTTCTTATCTTTCCATTTCGTTCTGCCTCAGCGCTTGTCGCTTCGGTCGTGAATGATCTGGAGGAGTGTTTTAAGCTGGCGTGCCAGTTTCTTCTCGGGAGACCGCCCCGTAGGGAAAAGCGGCGGAAGACAACTTGCAGGGCAGCTGCGCGAGACCATGTTCACGGATTAACCGAACGACACCGCTGAGCACGATATTTGGAAAGACGACATAAACATTGCCTACACAGGATTAACACTTGGTGGTGGTGAAAAGGCTGGATCAAACATGGGTGGGGACACGCGACATGGCATGAACCTCGGTGACGCCAATTCCCGGACACCGCATCAAGGCGAAAAAACATGAAATGTCAGACAAAAGACAATGCAAACGGCTGACCCGTCGTGCCGTCACTCGACAATACATTGGGGAGTGACGGCACCTCTCTCGCCACGGCCACGATCAGTAATTCGGGAAATTGGGGAATGACGGTCAAATGATGGGGAGCCTGCGGCACCATCATTTTTTTCTAAACCTTGGACAAATGCGCCAAGTTAGGGGAGGATATTACCAAGATGTCCGAAATGGAATCTGAATTATCCCAAAATCATTTTATCTGTAAACTCTGAAGGAGAATGGCCATGATGCCATACTGTTCGCGTGCGCCGCCCTAAGTGCGGCATTCATACTGGACTGCGAAGTTTATTCGCCGTTCAGCGCCCATCCGGGCAATTGGCGCGAGCACCCTGCGGGGTGTTTTTTTGTGCCTCGGCCTTAACCGCATTGCGGGTTTTTTGTCTACGGACACTTGACGGCCATCAACACTAACCAACAGAAAGAAAAGGAGATGGATGATTTATCCATGGCGCTCGTGCGCCTGTGCAAACGCAATAAAGATGGTGCATTTGGCACCCAAAAGAACCGCCAGCGCGGCTTAACCGCAATGGCCAAAGAGTTGGTTGATTTAGGTTACAAGCTGCCGAAAGCCAATTCAATTAAGCCAAAGCATGTGAGTGCGCTGATGGAAAGCTGGCAGAGCCAGGATTTGACAACGGCCACAATACGAAACCGCTTAAGCTGGCTTCGGTGGTGGGCAGAAAAAGTGGATAAGGCTCCTGTTGTCGCGCGTGACAACGATGTTTACGGCATAGCTGTCGTCAAGAATCGTAAACGCAATCGTGCGCAAGCACTGGATACCTCCAAACTGAACAAGATCACGTGCCCGTATGTGCGTGTTT
>NVQL02000099.1 GCA_002400495.2 Alphaproteobacteria bacterium
AGTATGTCGATGATTTTGGAAGAGATTAGAAGCCTGAAAAAAATGCCCGAACAGGCCAATTTTAAAAATTGGCGTGATACAGAGCTTGAGGCGTTTCGGCAAGTTGAATCGAGCGAAAAATGGTGGCATTTGCCCAATGGCAATAATCTGCACATCATTGCCGACCCGCATCCATTTGGTGGTGTGACATTCCTTTATGATGATGTGACTGAGCATGTGGCATTGGCTAGCAAATATAATGAGCTTGACCAGATGCAAAGCGAAACGCTGGACAATCTGACTGATGGCGTGGCGGTGTTTAACTCTGATGGTGAGTTGCAAATTTCAAACCCGGCTTTTGCCAAAATTTGGGAGTTTGAAAGCAGCCAATTGCTGGATAGACCGCATGTCAATAAGGTGCTTGAATGGTGTGAGAAACAGAGCCAAAATATTGCTTTGACCAGAAATATTTACATTACCGAAAATGATGAAATCTGGAGCTTGTTAAAAACCAGCGTCACCGCCATTGTTGATGAAAGACAAGAAGTTGAAGGGCGGATTGATTGTGAGGATGGGCGGGTATTTAATTATGCCTCGATTCCGCTGCCCAATAGCTCGACTTTGATGACCTTTACCGACGTAACGATAGAAGCCAAATCATCCAACCTATTGGTCGAGCGTAATGATGCTTTGGTGGCGGCAGACCAGTTGAAAACTGATTTTATATCGCATGTCTCTTACCAATTCCGCGAGCCATTGACCAATATTTTGGGTTTTTCGGAAATGTTAGAAGGCCAGATATTTGGCGAGTTGAACAAGAAACAATTGGAATATGTTGATATCATTCGCTCGTCTAGCTTTGGTTTGCGGGCGTTGATTAATGATATTTTGGACCTGGCGTCACTGGATGCTGATCGTTTGGAGCTAAAATATACCCAAATTGACATTAATGAGCTGATTACCAATGCGGTTGATGCAGTGAAACTGTCAGTTGAGCAGAAAAACATTATCTTAAACCGTATCATTATGCCGAATATTGGCACTTTTGCTGGTGATGTTGAGCGGGTGTCGCAGATTTTATATAATCTATTGTCCAACGCTATTTATTTTAGTGATAATGAAAGCATTGTTTCGATTGGGGCGGAAAAAGAAAAGCAACATATTCGTTTGTGGGTGCGCGATGCAGGCGTTGGCATGAGCGATGAAAAGCTTAAAAATGTATTTGAAAAATTTAACTCGGACAAACCTACTGGCGCTGGGCTTGGTTTGGCATTGGTTAAAAAATTAGTTGAGTTTCATGGGGGTGAGGTGCGGATATCGTCGGAGCTTGAAAAAGGCACGATAGTAAGCTGTTATTTCCCCATCAAACAAGCTGAAACGCGCAGCTTACCATTAACCGCTGAACCGAAAAAGATTGAACCAGTGAATGAAGCCGAGCTTGGCAGTAATGTGATTAAGATGAAACCGGCAGATGCCGTTTTGCCGATTGTGTCGGCCTTTGTTGAAGCGCAGGATGAGCAAAGTGATGCCAAGCCCAAAAGGCTTTCGACCATTGAGCAACTTAAGTTATTGCGCGATAGGACCCAGCAAGATGGCCCGAAATTGGTTAAAGATATTGCCGATAATGTGGCTGATAAAGCTGAGGATGTAACCGAAGCGGCGGCCGAAAAACTCAATGAAGTTGCCGCGGCAGTGACTGATTTGGCCGAAAAAGCCGAAGATGAAATTTCCAATGTCGTGACTGATGCAAAGGGCATTTTTGCCAATTCTCGTTTGGCAGCGCTTTATCAGCGTGGCAAAAATAAAGATGATAAAGATAAATCTGATGATTCTGATGAAGATAAGAGTGAATGAGCTTTACCCGGTTTGGCAAACATATAGCTAGTGAAGCTGAAATGGCCGAATTTGCGGCTCAATTGGCCGCAATTGCCAAAGCCGGTGATGTGTTGTTATTGGATGGTGATTTGGGGGCGGGCAAGAGCTTTTTTTCGCGCTGTTTTATCAATCACCTGGCCAAACAACAATTGGGTAAAACCATTGAAGTGCCCAGCCCAACTTTCACACTGGTGCAAACTTATGATCAGCTAAAACCGCAGATTTGGCATTTTGATTTATATCGGTTATCTAGCCCAGATGAGGCTTATGAATTGGGTTTGGATGATGCGGTTAAAACCGCCATTTGCTTAATTGAATGGCCAAGCCGCCTAGAGGGTGATCTGCCCGAAAATTGTTTGAATATATTTTTTAAACATGATGATTTACAAAGCCGAAATGTCGAGCTTTTGTTAAATACGCATTGGGCGGAACGGCTGAAACATTTGTTTTAAGAAGGGGGTAAGAAAAATGCAAAATATTTATAACATTCCCTCTGGCTATAGTTTTTTACGCGAACTGGCGCGCAGCGTTTTAAACCGTGATTTGCCGAGCCTAAAACAGCTTGATAAAAGCCATCTGAGCGATGTGCTCATTCTTTTGCCGACCCAAAGAGCTTGTCGCGATTTGCGCGAAATATTGTTTGAAGAGAATGGCGGTGACGCGTTGATTATGCCTGAAATTCGCGCCTTTGGTGCGCTTGAGGATGGTTGGGTGATGATGGCTGATGAGGACGGGCAGAGCGCCGACGGGCTAGAGATTGAACCGGCCATTGCGCCGTTGGATCGGGCGCTTATTTTGGCCAAATTAATCAGCGCCTTGTCCAAACGGGGCGGGTTGGATGGCCGCTTAAACCTCGAAAACCCGGCCATGGCCTTGCATATGGCTAAAGATTTGGCCAAATTATTTGATAGTGTATTGATTGAAGAAGCCGACCCGACGCAATTTGAGCATTTGGTCGATGGCGAATTTGCCGAGAATTGGCAAATGATCACGCGGTTTTTGGACATTGTATTCAAAACTTGGCCAGATATTTTGCAAGAGGTTGGCAAAGTAGACCAGATTGTGCGGCGGCAAAAATTGATGGATTTGGAGTTGGTGCATCTGGCCAACCAGGAGAGTTTAGGCAATAGCCGGCCGGTGATTGCTGCTGGCTCGACCGCATCGGTGATGGCGACCAAGAAATTCTTAAAAGGCATATTACAGCTCGAAAACGGCTGTGTGATTTTGCCGGCTTTGGATGCTTATATGGATGATGAAAGTTGGACAGAAATATCACTGGCGCATCCGCAAAACAATTTGAAAAATTTTCTTGAATATGCCGAGATTGAGCGTGTGGATGTGGCTTTACTGCCCAACCTAAATGGGCTGGAAAACCAAGCAGCGAAATTGCGCCGGCAGATTGCTAGCGAAATGGTGCGGCCGACCGCCACCTCGCATATGTGGCATAAATTGCCCGAGGCGTTTAACCGTGAGGCGTTGAGCGCCAGCTTGGCGGGAAATGTCGAACTGATCGAAGCGGCCAATGTGCAGCAAGAGGCGGTGATCATCGCATTGATGATGCGCAAAGCGGTTGAAGATGATAAAAAAGCCGCGTTGATTACCCCTGATAGGCAGTTGGCACGAAGAGTTCAAAATGAGCTGATGCGTTGGAACATTCATGTTGATGACAGTAGTGGTGTGCCGCTGAGTGATACGGCACCGGCGGTGTTTTTAAAGCATATTATCAATGTGCAATTGCAACAATTTAGCCCTTCGGCCTTGTTAGGTTTGATCAAGCACCCTTATTTTAGAACTGAATTTTGGGCTGGAGATTTGCTGGCGTTCGATTTTGATGAGGCGGCACGGTCGATATTGGCGTTGGAGTTGATTTTGCTGCGCGGTGTGCGGCCGGCAGCCGGCATTGATGGCTTGTTGGCAACCTTGCAAGTGAAGCATGATGAGCGGTTTTTTAAGCCGGCTGAACAGCAATATATGCATCCGCTGATTGCCAAATTAACCGATGATGATTGGGAATTGGCGCGGCTGTTATTGGAAAACTTGAAATTTATATTTGAGCCTTTAAATGTCAGCGGCACACAAAATTTTATTGAGATTTTTAAGCAACATATTGCAGCTATGCAGTGTTTAAGCCAGATAGATATAGATGGCAATTCGCTGATTTGGCAAACTCATGAAGGCGAAAGCCTAGCGCTGTTGTGTAGCGATATTTTGCAAAGTGAGGTCTATTTTGAGCCAGTTAGCTTGGTTGAATATGAAGCTTTGTTGGCGCAATTGATGAGCGGCATGATGGTGCGATCTAAAGACATTTCTTATGGTGGATTGGCTATTTTGGGTGCGATGGAAGCGCGGCTGGCCGATTTGGACATCGCCATTTTAGGTGGCCTAAATGAAGGTGTGTGGCCGCAAATACCGCAAGCAGATGCCTGGGTGAGCCGCCAAATGATGCGGCAAATTGGCTTGCCAGCGCCCGAGCGGCGGGTTGGCCTATCGGCGCATGACTTTGTGGCGGCATTTTCATTTGATAAAATATATATGACGCGGGCGGAAAAATTGGGCGGTGCGCCAACCATTGCCTCGCGCTGGTTATTGCGCCTAAAAGCTGTGTTGTCGGCTATGGATATGGATGATATTTTAATGCCGCAATTGCCGTGGAGCTTTTGGGCGCAAAAGATAGATGAGCCGACACAAATTAAGGCCACGCCGCGGCCAGAACCTCGGCCACCCGTGGCTGCGCGGCCAAGCCGCATGAGTGTGACAGACATTGAAACATGGATTCGTGACCCTTATGCGATTTATGCCAAACGCATACTCAAATTATCGCCATTAGACGCGGTTGAATTGGAAATAAGTGCTGCCGAAAAAGGCTCGCTTTTCCATGATATTTTGCACCAGTTCAGCGAAGCTTATAAAGGAACGATTGGTGAGGATGCATTGGGTGTTTTGACCGACATTGGGACGCAAAAATTTGAAGCGATCAAACAAGCTTGGCCGCAATTATATGCTTTTTGGTGGCCGCGGTTTTTGCGGGTTGCCGTGTGGTTTTTGGCCGAAGAAGCTAAGCGCCGCAGTGATGATTTGAAAATTTATACTGAGATAAAAGGTGAGATGCATTTTAATGCCCATTATGGTGCGGACGCGATGCAGCCCTTCACCCTAACCGCACGGGCTGACCGCGTGGATATACGCCCTGAACGGGCTGAAATTATCGATTATAAAACCGGTGCACCACCGGCGGCTAAACAAGTGAGCGCCGGTTTTGCGCCGCAATTGTTATTAGAGGCGGCGATATTGGCAGCGGGCGGGTTTGAGAATTGTTA
>NVQL02000028.1 GCA_002400495.2 Alphaproteobacteria bacterium
TAGTAGCCTTTTTTTGAACGGCAGAAGAATATCGCGTTTCAAAATGCTTGTTCGCATCGCTTTGGTGCTGTCGGCCATGTGTGCTTCTCGAAGCCAATTGTCTGCCCATTCCCCGAACTTTAACGTGTCTTTATAATGGTTTTTTTCACGCTGTTTTTCTAGTGCTGGCGAGCGCCCTTCTCGTACCGTCCGTTTTGCGTCCATGCACGCTTCTCGCGCTTTTAGCAGGGATATTCCATCCCTACCGTATTTTCCGAGTGTTACTGTCTCCCTTCGACCATTTAACCGATAGTCAAGGCGGAAGGAAATCAACCCTGCCTTGGATACGAAGACGTACATCCCGTCTCGGTCTGAGACCTTAAAGGCTTTATTTTTTGGCTTTAGATTTTTCAAAAATCTGTCATTTAACATCATATTCTCCTACTATAAGTACCGTCATAGCGAGAAGAGACAATTTTTGATAAAATTATATGCTAAAACAGATAGTTAGGCCGATAAAAATACCGTCAAAGGCGTTTTTCCGCTAAAAACGGCTATTTTAGCAATAAATACTACCGTCTTCAATACCGTCAAATGCATTTAATTCCACCAATAATCAGCAATAGAAAAAAAGATGTATAGTGCATTAACTATCTGTTTTTACTCAGTGTTTCAATAAATATTGATAGTCACCGAAACCTATAATATTATTCCCACTCGATTGTGCCCGGGGGTTTTGAGGTTATGTCGTAGGTTACGCGGTTGATGCCGTTGACTTCGTTGATGATTCTTGTGGCGGTTTTGCCTAGGAAATCGTGCTCGAAGGGGTAGTAGTCGGCGGTCATGCCGTCGGTTGAGGTTACTGCGCGTAGGGCGCAGACGAAGTCGTAGGTGCGGCTGTCGCCCATGACGCCGACTGTACGGACGGGGAGTAGGACGGCGAAGGCTTGCCAGATTTTATCGTATAGGCCTGCGTTGCGGATTTCTTCTAGGTAGATGCGGTCGGCTTTGCGGAGGATTTCTAGGCGGTCGCGGGTTATGTCACCCGGCATGCGGATGGCGAGGCCTGGGCCTGGGAATGGGTGGCGGCCGACGAATTGATGTGAGAGACCTAGTTCGCGGCCTAGATCGCGCACTTCGTCTTTGAATAGTTCGCGTAGTGGTTCTACTAGCTGCATGTTCATGCGGGCTGGCAGGCCGCCTACATTGTGATGGCTTTTGATGGTGACGCTGGGGCCGCCTGTGAAGCTGACGCTTTCAATGACATCTGGATATAGAGTGCCTTGGGCTAGGAAATCGGCGCCGCCGACTTTTTTGGCTTCGGCATCGAATACGTCAATGAAAGTTGCGCCGATGATTTTGCGTTTTTGCTCTGGGTCTGAGATGCCTTCTAGTTTGCCGAGGAAAAGGTCGGTGGCATCGACATGGGATAAGGCGATGTTGTAGTTATCGCGGAACATGCTGACGACTTCATCGGCTTCGCCGTGGCGCATCATGCCTGTATCGACAAATACGCATTGGAGTTGATCGCCGATGGCTTCGTGTAGCAGCATGGCGACCACTGAGCTATCGACACCACCTGAAAGGCCGCAAATGACTTTTTTATCGCCGACTTGGGCGCGGATGCTGTTGATGGCTTCGGTTTTGAAATGTGCCATTGACCAATCGCCAGTGCAGCCAGCTATGTCGATGATGAAATTGCGGATGAGTTGTGCGCCGCATGATGTGTGCACCACTTCGGGGTGGAATTGTACGCCGTAGTAATTGCGGCTTTCATCGGCCACTGCTGCATATGGCGCGTTGGGTGATGTGGCGATGACTTCGAAACCAGCGGGTAATTTGGATACGCGGTCGCCGTGGCTCATCCATACGACCTGTGTGTCGCCCTCGTTGATGACGCCATCGAATAGGCGGTTGGATTTTTTGACTGTTAGGTCGGCGCGGCCAAATTCGCGTTCATCGGATTTTTCGACTGCGCCGCCTAGTTGAGCGCACATGGTTTGTTGGCCATAGCAAATGCCTAAAATTGGAATGTCCATCTCAAACACTTTTTGCGGGGCGCGGGCTGAATCTTTATCGGCCACTGATTGTGGGCCGCCAGCGAGAATGATGGCTTTGATGTCGGTCATTTCATCTAAGGCTTTTTGTGCCGTGTTAAATGGGACAATTTCTGAATAAACGCCATTTTCGCGCACGCGGCGGGCGATGAGTTGAGTGACTTGAGAACCAAAATCTATAATGAGGATTTTTTGCATATTTTTTCCAATAAACGCTTTTTGAACTCTAAAAATGGCGACATGCCAAATTAGATGCCCAATGTGGGTTTAAGCTAAGCAATAGCTTGCCGATTTATTAGCCTATGCGGGCTTTTGGGTAAAGCAAAATATTATATTTCCAACTCATCAATTTGCCTTTGTGCGGCTTTGAATGAATTTTCATGATTATAGGCCAGATTGTCGGCGTGAATATAGGTTTGATCTTCGATGCCTATGCCGCTTAAAAACAAGCGGGTTAGCGGCTCTAGCATGTTATCGGGGCTGGCGCGGCCTGTGCCGCCTGTGGTGATGATGATATAGGCTTTTTTATGTTTTAGCTTGCCGACAATGCCTGTGGGGACGGTGTCGAAAGTTTCGCCCTCGCGCATCACCAAATCTTGCCACATTTTAAGGCTGGCGGGGATGTTGAAATTATACATAGGCATGGTGAGAATGAGCCTATCGCAAGTTCGCAACTCTTCGATGAGGATGTCTGAAACTTTAATCAGCTCTTTTTGAGCCACAGTGCGTTGATTGGCGGGGGTATAATAGGCCGCTAGGTGCGCCTCTGAAAGCACATGCAAGCCTTGGTTGACATCGCGGCGGCACATGGTGGCATCGGGAATTTCGCCGAACCGTGTGGCCAGTCTTTCGCCCAATTTGCGGCTCTCTGAAGCGCCTATTCTGGCGCTTGAATCAATTAGCAATATATTCATTAAAAAGCCCCTAACGTTTAGCCGATGAAAGGCTAACATATTAGGGGCTGATTCTTACGGTATTTATGCGGCCAAAGCATCAATTTCTGCTAAAGCAGCGGCCATTGTGGCGTCAGGATCGACATTCATGCCAGCGGATGCTGAGATATATGTTTGATCGGTAATGCCGATGTGGTTAAACACAGTTTCGAGCTGTGGCTTTAGATGATCGCCAGGTGAACCCAATGGTGTGCCACCTGTTGCGGCCACGACATATAGCTTTTTATTTTCGAGCAAACCTTTTGGCCCTGTTTCGGTATAGACAAATGCTTCGCCGACGCGCACGATTTGGTCAATGTATAATTTGAGGCTAGCGGCAATGCCGTAATTATACATGGCTGCACCAATGACGATGATGTCTGCATCTCTTAGCTCGGCCAAGAATTTATCTGACTCGTCCAATAATGCATTTTGTTCAGCCGAACGATCGTCAGCAGGGGTGAAAAATGCACCTGTATGCGCGCCTGTGATGGGGGTGATTTGGCTTGTATTTAGGTCACGATAAGTCACGTCGCCATCTAATTTAGTGACAAGTGCTGCCGATAATTGTTTTGAATATGAACCTTCGGGTTTTAGGCTTGAATCTAAGTGTAGGATTTTTGTCATTTCATTTTCTTTCTTTGGTTTTACTATCATTTAGGTACATCAAGAATGAGAATTTCCGCATCACTCACTGCACTTATTTTGATTTCTGATTGTTTGGTCACCTCGGCGCCATCGCCTTTGGTGAGTTTTTTGCCATCAATTTCTATTTGGCCTTCGGACACCAAAATATAAGCTTGGTGTTTGATTTTGTTGGTGATGCTATCGCCCTTATTGACGCGGCCGCCATAAATGGCTGCATCTTGATGGATGAATAACACGCCGTGACGTTGGTCTTTTTCGCGGCCAGAGACTAATAATGGCAATTGGCCTTTTACGGGGTCGGTAGGAAATCTTTCTTGACCCCATCTAGGGGTTACATTTTTCTTGTTGGGCATAATCCAGATTTGATAGAGGGTTACCTCTTCATCTGTATTGTTCATTTCTGAATGTCTTATGCCTGAGCCTGCGCTCATCACTTGCACTTCGCCCGCTTTGGTGGTGCCTTTATTGCCCATACTGTCTTGATGCGAAATGGCACCTTGGCGCACATAGGTGATGATTTCCATATTTTCATGTGGATGTGTATCAAAACCCATATGAGCGCCAATGCGGTCGTCATTAATCACCCGCAATTGGCCGAAGCTCATGTTATTGCGGTTATAATAATCGGCAAAGCTGAAATGGAAGTTGGATTGCAGCCAGCCATGGTCGCCTTTGCCTAAATCGTTTAATTTGCGAATATTGATCATCGTTTAATCCTTTGTTCGTGTTGAATGTGAATATAATTGTTATTTTTTAATTGATAATATAGTTTTTTGGAATTACATTAAGTCCATATAGTTGATAATAGAAAGATCTGAAATGGATAATTTTTCGAGAATTGAGATATTTTTAGCGGTCGCGGATGCGGGTAGTTTTACGGCGGCAGGCAAGCAATTGAATATGACTGGCTCTGGTATTTCGAAGCAGATTCAGAATTTGGAAGATCGCTTAAAAACTAAATTATTTTACCGCACCACGCGCTCGGTTTCACTGACCGAGGCAGGTGAGCTTTATTATAAACGTGCCAGCAACGCATTATCTAACATTAAAGAAGTTGAAAATGAATTGAAAGATTTGCAGGCCACGCCGACAGGGGTGTTGAAGGTGAATTTGCCTTTGTCGTTCGGTATCAACCAATTGGCGCCTGCCATTGCGGAATTTGGAGCGCAATATCCCGACATTCAGCTTGATTTAAGCTTTAGCGAAACCAAAGTGGATGTGGTGGCGGGCGGTTATGATGTGGTGGTGCGCATTGGGGCTGCGCCTGATAGTGTTTTTAAGGCACGAAAATTAGCGCCCTGCCCGATTATTGTGACCGCAAGTGAGGGCTATTTGGCCAAATATGGCGAACCTAAAACGCCTGAAGAATTGAAAAATCATAAAATCATTACCTATACGGGCAAAGAGAACCAGAACACTTGGACTTACCAAAAAGATAACGAGGATGTGGGGCATGTGACATTTTCTTCTGTCATGAAATCTGACAATGGTAATATGAATAGCCACGCGACAAAAGCGGGGGTTGGCATCTCTGTCCAACCTTTATTTATTGTGTTGGATGATATAAATGATGGCAAGTTACAATGGATTTTGCGGGATTATCATTCTTACCCGATATGGGATATTTATGCGCTTTACCCTGCTGATCGGTATTTAACCCAAAAAGCGCGGTTGTTTATAGATATGTTGGTAGAGTTTTGTAAAAACCTTGAAGTCACCAAGGAATGCAGAGGCCAACATGCGGCTTGACGTTAGAAAATTGACAATTGCAGATTTGGCTGAATTTAAACGCCTGCGGCTTGATGCTTTGCAAACCAACCCCGAAAGTTTTGGCAGCCATTACGCGCGTGAAGCGGCATTTGACGATGAAGAATTTGCCAACCGCCTGCGCGTGGATGATGATAATTTCATCTGGGGCGGGTTTGAAGGCGGGTTATTGGTGGCAATGGCGGGTTTTTACGTGGTTGAAAATGTTGGCAATATATGGGGGGTTTTTACAGCTCCTGACCATCGAGGGAGAGGAATCTCTAAGCAATTAATTATGCAAATTATTGCTGATGCCAAGGTTAACCCGAGCCTGGTTAAAATACAGCTTGGTGTGACTTCCGATAGTGAAGCGGCGTTGGGCTTATATAAGGCGGTTGGTTTTGAAACTTATAGTATTGAGGCAGATGCCATTCAGCATGGAGAGTTCTCTATGTGTGAAATATTGATGGAACTAAGCGTTTAAATTCAAAAATTTTGACTTTTTATTTGACAATTGACAATTGACCGATGGTCATTATATTAACTGACCAACGGTCAATTAATATATAAGGAAATTAAAATGGATAAAATTGTTGTAACAGGTGCAAATGGGCATTTAGGCAGTACGATTGTTAAACAACTGGTTGAAGCTGGCTATGAAGTGCGCGCTACGGTGCGTAATAAGAATGATTCGTTTAAAACCAAACGCTTAACGGAATTAGGTGTTGAGATTGTTGAAGCTGATTTGCTTGATCGGGATTCATTGGTGGCGGCATTTGAAGGTTGTGACGGGTTGTTTCAGGTGGCGGCAGGTTATAAAATGGACAGCAAAGACCCTGAGCGCGACATCATTCGCCCTGCTATTGAAGGCACTGAGAATGCCCTGCTCGCGGCCAAGCAAGTGGGCATTAAAAAAATTATCTATACATCGAGCGTGGCGGCTATTGGCACAACGAAAAACGGGGTGGCGCTAGATGAGAATAGTTGGAATGATGAGGCGACTGAGAATTACACGATTTCTAAAAACCGTGCCGAACGCTTGGCTTGGAAATTAGCTGATGAGCATGATCTGAACCTTGTGACCATATTGCCGTGCAGCATTATTGGGCCGAATTTTATGACCCATACACCATCCACCTTTTTGTTCCAAAAGATTGCTGATGGTAATTTGCCGATTATACCGCCGGTTAATATGTCATTTGTGGATGTGCGCGATGTGGCGGCGGCGCATATTTTGGCTTATGAGAATGACAAGGCGCAAGGGCGTTATATTGTGAGTGAAGGCGAATATGCGTTAAAAGACATTATTGCTAAATTTAAGAAAATTGATGCGGGGCTGAAATTACCTAGCATGGTGGCGCCTCAATTTATCGTTCCGCTGTTGCCATTATTTGACTGGTTGGAGCATAAGTTTACGGGATCTATGCGGGTGATTACGCGTGAATTGGCTAAGGAATATATGGGCGAAGAAAAGCAAATTGTGACAGCGAAAAAAGCCATGGATGAATTGGCGTGGAAGCCACGAGCTATTGAAACCACGCTAAAAGATAGTCTAGAGTGGATTCGCAAGCATGATGTTAAAAATGGATAAGGAGAGCCGTCATTAAACGCGCTTATTCAGACCAAGAAAAATTGGCTAAACGACAAAAAATTATTGATACTGCGGAAATGCTGCTTGTGAAAGGCGCGTTTCCGTTGCCATCGGTGAACCAAATTATTGCCAAGGCTGGTGTGGCTAAAGGCACGGTATACCTGTATTTTGGCAGCAAAGAAGAGATTTATCTTTCATTGTTGGCGCAATATTTTGATGCATTTACTGCGGGTTTTATAGAGTTGATTGAACAATCTGCGCGGGATGAATTGATCGATAATTTCTCTACTGGGTTTATTGGCTTTGCCAATCACCAACCCAAAGCTGTGTATTTGGCGTCAATTGTGCCGTTGATTCTGGAAAACAATGTGGGTGATGAATATTTAGTCGGTTTTAAAAAATCACTTTTTACCACCTCACAAAAAATCAGTAATGCCATGGCATTTGTGGTGCGCAGTGATAGGCAAGATGAGTTTTTGGTGCGGTTTTTACAAAGCTATAGTCAATTTTTAGCCTCATGGCAGCATTGCAACCCGCCTGCTCATGTGCTCGATTTAATGCGTGAACATGGGTTGAGTGATTTAATTTATGATTTTGAACTAGAATTTAAAGCGCATATGCGTAGGACATGGGTTGATTTGATCTAAATCAATCATACAAAATGCTAGTTTAAAACATTAGAATGTTTCTTATATATGGATAAGACGAAAATAAATCTATATGAAAGAGGCGTTTAATGGCTATAAAATCTTCGGAAAATCAATATGGATCGCGGGCGGTGTTTTTTCACTGGTTCACCGCAATTCTTATTTTAAGCATGATTCCTTTGGGCATTTATATGCATGAATTGCCTGCTAGCGATTGGAAGGCTACCTTGTATAAAGCGCATATTGTGATGGGGATTGTTATATTCGTCACCACTATATTGCGCATTGGTTGGAAATTGATGGACAATAAGGTGACGGAGCTTAAAACCACACCAAGATATCAGCAGATTATGGCGAAGGCTTTGCATTATATTTTTTACGCGATGATGTTGGGCGCGGCGGGCTCTGGGCTTGGTTATATAATTTTTAGCGGATTGGGTGAGCAGTTGTTTTTAGCTGATAATGTTGTTTGGCCAAACCCGCGTGATTTTTTGCCAGCCGAAGTGCATGAAATGCTGACCATACCGATGATACCATTATTGGCATTGCATATTTTGGCGGCTTTATACCATCAATTTATTGTCAAAGATGGTATATTTAGGCGTATATGGTTTAAAGCTTAAGCGGGGTTTTTGCGTTGCATGACCGCGACGAAGAAGCCGTCGGTTTGATGCTGATTTGGGGTCAGCAATAATGTGCCGTCTAAGCTTGATGCGCTTTTGGGTGCATCGGTTTTGACGTAGATTTCCCATTCATCGGCATAGTTTAGCAGTTCAAACTCTGGATGTTTTTCTAAGAAAGCTGAGATTTGTGCTTCGTTTTCTTCGGTGAAAAGCGAGCAAGTTGCGTAGATGAAACGACCGCCTTTTTTAACTAATTTAGCTGCAGATTCAAGGATTTGTGCTTGTCGGGTCACAAGTTGATTCAGATCATTTTGGCTTAGATTAAAGCGTGCATCGGGCGCACGGCGCCATGTGCCTGTGCCACTGCATGGGGCATCAACAAAGGTGATGTCGATGTTATCGGCTAATTCATACATGAGCTGGTTGGTTTTTTCGTTGCCCAATTTATGAGTTTGAATGTTGTGCAATTTGGCACGCTCAATGCGTGGTTTGATGGCTTTAAGGCGATTGAAATCGATGTCTAAGGCGTAGACTTGGCCTTTATTTTCCATCTGTGCGGCCATGGCGAGGGTTTTACCGCCGCCGCCTGCACAATAATCGACCACGCTCATTTTTGGCTTGGCTCCTGCGAGTAGACTTGCGACTTGCGCGGCTTCGTCTTGAATTTCGACCGCGCCATAACGATAAGATGGTGATTGGGTGAGTTGGGTGGTTGGCTCTAGCCGCAGACCGATGGGTGACCATGGCATTGTGGCTGATTCTAGACCTTGTTTCGACAGGGCCTTTTTAGCGTCTTCGATGTTGGTTTGGGCGCTGTTAATTCGCACATCTAGTGATGCCGTTTGGTTGAGCGCTTCAACTTCTGATTCTGCTTTTTCGCCGAACTGATTGTTAAACTTATCGAATTGCCAATCGGTTAGGTTGAGCGTTACGGCTTTTGGGGCATCGTCTAGGTTTTTGGCGTTTTCTATCGCCTTGGTTTCATCGTCAGTTAAGTTGGCGGCGGCATATTTTTCGCCGCTGAATTTTTCGGCAATTTTTGCGGCATCGTCGCCCTGCCCTAGTAGATAGGCAATGATCAGTGAACGTGGTTCGGCGCTGCCGATTACATATTCATATTGGCGTAGATTACGGTAAATATCGTAAATAATGCCGCGCATGGCGCGTTTGTCTTTACTGCCTGCGTAGCGATTGTTTTTGAAGTAACCATCGAGATATTTGTCGGTAGGTTGCTTGGTTTCGAACAATGTTGATAAAATTTCTATAGCGCTGGCTAAATGTGCTTCGGCTCTCATTATATGCGGCTTTCCGTCTGTATATTAAATTTGAAACTAGCTAATAGGCTGCTTTTTAACTGAGTGCAAGATTAAAATTTCTTGACATGTTACCATATGGTCACCTATAAGAAAAACATGGATGATATATTTAAAGCGTTAGCAGACGCAAACCGTAGAAAATTATTGGATGTATTGGCGATTGAAGATGGCCAGACATTGCAACAATTGGAGCTTGCCCTGCCCGACATAACCCGTTTTGGGGTGATGAAACATTTAAAGCTGCTTGAGGCTGCTAACCTTGTTTCGACCCGCAAAGTGGGGCGGTTTAAATATCATTATCTGAACCCTGTGCCGATTGCCGAAATATCCAACAGGTGGATTGATAAATTCACCAAACACACAGCAACAAGCATGAACAAGCTGAAGAATCAACTTGAAACCGTAACCAGTAAGGACAAGAAATGACCAAACCACAACAAGTATATGTAACTTATATCCAGACCGATATTGACAGCTTATGGGCGGCTTTGACCGAGCCTGACGAGACGGTGAATTATTTTTTTGGCACGAAATTAGTATCGGGCATGAAAAAAGGCGATAAAATTAGTTTTGATATGGAAGATGGCAACGCGACGATACAAGGCGAGGTTTTGGAAAATACGCCGAAGAGTAAATTTGCTTATACGTTTAGAGGCAATAAAATCAATGACGATTCTGACCAAAGAGAGCCGCATAGTCGTGTGACTTACGAGCTAGAAGAAACTGAAAATGCGGTGAAATTTACGTTAATTCATGATGAATTTGAAGATGAAAACATAACATTTGCGAGTGTTTCTGGTGGGTGGCCGATTGTTTTATCTGGCCTGAAAACTTATCTTGAAACGGGCAAATCGCTTAATATGTAATTAGAAAAGCCACCGCAATTTGCTTGCGGTGGCTTTTGTTTAGGATATCCAGCCTTTATCGCGGCTTGAGCGGGCGAACCATATGAGGAACGCGCCAACGGCAATAATCATAAGCGGCATGATGGTTTCGCCTGAGCCATAATCGGTCATATGTTCGGACAAAAAGAACGAATAGAGCATTTGCACCAAAACGGCGGCGAATGAAATGATGAATGCCAAAATGGCCAAGCTTTTGCGCATCAACATAAAGATACAGCCTAAAGCGCCTGCGATGACCGATGTGCCAAAGGCGATGTTAAACCACATTGGATTGTTTTCTAGCGCCATGCGCTGCGCCTCGGGCAATTGCGCCATGTCACTCGCGCTCATGGTCACTTGCATGGCAAATGCGAAAACACCCATTAAATTCCACAATAATGCAACGATTGCTACCACCCAAAACCATAGGGGTAATTTCAATTTTTCGGTCATATCTTGCTCCTATTTTGCTTGTGTTATTTACTTATGTTTCCACTTGGCTTCGCGTTTGTCAAGGAAGGCTTGCATGCCTTCGGTGCGATCTTCTGTTGCGAATGTTGTATAGAAGAGTCGTTGCTCGGCAAGTAGGCCTTCGGCTAATGTGGTTTCGAAAGCGCGGTTGACGACCTCTTTAACGCGTATGGTGGCGACTAGGGATTTGGTTGCTACTTCTTGCGCGACGGCCAAAGCGTCTTCTGCGAATGTTTCGCTGTCGAATATACGGCTGACAAAGCCCATTTCTTTAGCCTCTGTTGCTGTGATCATGCGGCCGGTGAGGCATAGATCCATAGTGAGTTGTTTGCCGATGGTGCGGGCTAGGCGTTGTGAGCCGCCCATGCCGGGGATTGTGCCGAGATTAATTTCGGGCTGGCCGAATTTGGCGCGGTCGGAGGCGATGATCATATCGCACATAAGAGCCAATTCACAACCTCCGCCAAGGGCAAAGCCGTTAACTGCGGCAATGGTGGGTTTGCGGATGCTGGCGATTACGTCATGAGTGCCTGTGAAATAATTGCCATCATAGACATCGTTATAGCTGAGCTTAACCATTTCGGAAATGTCAGCGCCAGCAACGAAGGCTTTGCCTGAGCCTGTTAGCATGATGACACCGATATCTGAATCGGCATCAAAGGCGCGGGCGGCTTGTGCCAGCTCGGTGGCGATGTCGGTTGCCATGGCGTTTAGAGTTTGTGGTTTGTTAAAGCGGATTAGGCCAACGCGGCCATGTGTTTCGACTTCTATCACTTTATAATCTGTCATGTGTTTTCCTTCATCTGTTGGTTCATTGTAATTTACAGCAACTGGTTCCAATCTAAAACCAGTTCTTTGGTTATCGGCTTAAAATAATTTTTTGCGTCGGCTTGTGGCTGCCATTTGGGGCTTTTATCCTTATCAACCAATAATGCCCGTACGCCTTCGTAGAAATCATCGGCCTCTAGCATATGGGTGGCGATGCGCATTTCGGTTTGCATGCATTGATCGAAATCTAGCTCTGCGCCCTGTTTGATTTGGGCGAAGGTGACAGCCATGCTGGTGGGGGACATGCGTGATAATGTTTTTTGGATTTTGGCTGAGAACTCGCTGTCATCGGCAGCTAGATTGGCCATAATTTCGGCTAGGCTATCGGCGGTGAACAGGCGGCCTGCTTGATCGGCAAGTTCAGCGAAAGCGCCCTGCTCTGTTGGTTGTGTGCAATGTTTGGCTAATATGGCGTCTATTGTGGCAAAGGCATCTGCGCCGTAATCGGCTTGCGTTAACGCCGCTTCGAGTGCATCCAGCTTGTCTGATTCGATATAGTGGGTGGCTATGCCTAGCTCCAGCAAATCGGCACCAAATACACGGTGGCCTGTTAGGCCTAGGAACATGCCTATCTTGTTTTTCAGCCTTGATAGAAAATACGTGCCGCCAACGTCGGGAAAGAAACCGATGGTGGTTTCGGGCATGGCGAGCATGGTTTTTTCGGTGGCGATTCGGTAGTGACCATGCACTGATACGCCCACACCACCGCCCATAACGATGCCGTCAATGAGTGCGATATAGGGTTTTGGGAAATTTTTAATGCGCCAATTGGTGCGGTATTCGGCGCGGAAGAATTCTGCCGCTTTGGCGACATTATTTTTGCCTTGTTGGCACACCCCGACCACATCGCCGCCTGCGCAAAAGGCTTTGTCGCCTGCGCCTTTTATAATCACTGCTTTGACGTTGTCATCATCTTTCCACGCGGCCAATGCATCGCCTAATGGCGCGATCATGCTCATGTCCAAAGCGTTGAGCTTTTGCGGGGTATTTAGCACTATTTTGGCGGTTTTGGCGGTGGTTAAAATGATAGTTTCATCACTCATGCGGCATCCTCTGGCATTGTTTAACGCTATGGTATATAAGATGGTATAAATAATCAATACGGTTACGTATGGAAAATCATGAGTAAAACAAATAAATTAAGCCAAGAAGATTGGATACAGGCCGCTTTTAACACGTTAAGTGAAAGCGGAGTCACTGCGGTGCGGGTTGAAACATTGGCCAAACGCTTGGGCGTGACTAAGGGCAGCTTTTACTGGCATTTTAAAAGCCGCCAGACGTTACTGGATGAGGTTTTGGAGAAATGGCGAAGTGAACAACGGGTGATGAATCGCGTGGATGTAATTGGCGGCGATGCGCGTGATAAACTGATTAACCTGCTGGAAAGTGTGCCGCGCAGTGTGCCGCGCAATAGTAGTGGCGCGACGGAGCTTGCTGTGCGCTCGTGGGCGCGCAATGATGAGCAGGCCGCAGCAACTCTTGCGACAGTCGACAAGCAACGGATTGACTGGGTAAAGGGCTATTTTATGGATTTAGGTTATGAGGAGCAGATTGCCGAATCACGGGCTTTTCTGACTTATGGCTATATAATGGTGCAAGGCATATTCTCGATTGAAAATATGCCCGGCATTTTAGAGCGCATCCATGATGATGTGCTTGAATTGTTGTTTTCTAAGGCTTAAGCCAAATTACATTTTTGTTGGGTAATTTGGCGCTTCGCGGGTGATGGTTACATCATGTGTATGGCTTTCGCGCAAAGAGGCTGAAGTGATTTGCACAAATTCGGCTTTTTTCTGGAAATCTTTTAGATTGTGACCGCCGACATAGCCCATTGAGGCTCTTAAGCCGCCGACCATTTGATGCAATACGCTTTCGACACTGCCTTTAAATGCCACTTGGCCTTCAATGCCTTCGGGCACTAATTTATGAGTTTCTGAGACTTCTTGTTGGAAATAGCGATCGGCTGAACCGCCTGCCATGGCGCCAACACTGCCCATGCCGCGGTAGCTTTTATAGGTACGGCCTTGGTAAAGGAAGGTTTCGCCTGGGCTCTCGGTTGTGCCAGCCAGCATTGAGCCAACCATAACGCAGGCTGCGCCAGCGGCGATGGCTTTGGCAAAATCGCCGCTATATTTAATGCCGCCATCGGCAATGATTGTGGCGTTGAATTTATCTGCAGCTTCGACGCAATCCATAATGGCGGTGAGTTGTGGCACGCCAACGCCTGCGACAATACGTGTGGTGCAGATAGAGCCTGGGCCAATGCCGACTTTTACGGCATCAGCGCCAGCTTTGATGAGTGCCTCGGTGGCGGAAGCTGTGGCGACATTGCCTGCAACCAATTTGACGCTGTTAGAGAGTTTGCGGATTTGTTCGACTGATTCAATTACACGTGATGAATGACCGTGGGCGGTGTCGATGACCAGCATATCTACGCCAGCATCGATCAGAGCCTGTGCGTAATAAAGGCCTTTTTCGCCGACTGTTGTGGCGGCGCCAACCCGTAGGCGGCCTAGCTCGTCTTTACAGGCGTTGGGATAGTTTTTGGCTTTGTCCATATCTTTAACGGTGATCAGGCCGACGCATTTATATTCATCATCAACCACTACCAATTTTTCGATGCGGCTTTTGTGGAACAGCATTTTGGCTTCTTCTTGTGATACGCCTTCTTTGACGGTGATGAGGTTTTCTTTGGTCATCAGCTCGTAAATTGGTTGATCTGGGTTGGTCGCAAAGCGCACATCGCGATTGGTGAGAATGCCGACCAATTTGCCATCGGCTTCAACCACTGGCAAGCCTGAAATTTTGCGATCGGCCATGACTTTTTGGGCTTCGGCCAATGTGCGGGTGGGGCTGATGGTGACAGGATCGATGACCATGCCGCTTTCGAATTTTTTAACTTTTTCGACGTTGCGGGCTTGTTGTTCGGCGGTTAAGTTGCGATGCAGAATGCCCATGCCGCCGCTTTGCGCCATGGAAATGGCGAGGCGTGCCTCGGTTACGGTGTCCATCGCAGCGGATAGAATGGGAATGCCTAGATTTAGGTTTCCGCAAAGTGTGGTGCTGGTATCTACTTGGCCAGGCAAGACGTCGGACGGGCCGGGCTGTAGTAAAACGTCATCAAATGTAAGGGCTTGTTTCATGGGTCAACCTCGATTTAGATTTAGAGTATTGACACAGGTAAATAGTCCCATAAGGCCTATTATGTAAAGGGTTTTTTAATAAATATACCGATTATGATTAATTTAAGCTTTTGTCATAAAAGCTTCACATCAGCCTATAAGGTTTTATAAAATTGAAATTGCCAATATTACTTAAGCGTAACACCTGCCAATTTTGCACTCACATCGTATAGATCTTTAGCATATTCGTCACTTTGTGCATCTATGCTGACTGGCGCAAGTGCCATGCTGAACTCAATATAATCACCAGTTTTTGTGATGAATTCTCCTGTTAGAAGCTTTCGCAAACTTTCTGCCGATTTATGTGGCAGGCTGATACCCACGCCGCGGTAAGCCAGTATAGGCTGCAATTTAGGCAATATATTGTACCAGACGAATTTAACAATGGCTGGGCGATCCCTGGCTAAATGAGTACCTGGCATAAGACCTGGATCAAACGCGATAAATTTTACGTTTTTTCCTAATTCTTTTGTTCGCTTTGCCATTTCTCGCGTGAACAGAATGTTGCAGAGTTTTGAAGTTGCATAGCGGTCCATGCCAAGTTGAATTTCCGAACCTTCTAAGCCTAAATCGCCTGAAGCCACTGATTTTGCGCTTTTAAAGATAGCTCCGCGAAAATCAAACCGAGTGGCAAGTTTGTCATTAGGGTCATGCGTTCCGCTGGCTGTTGAAACGATGCGGGCACCATCTGCAAGGCAATCGATGAGTAGATGTGCTAAGGTGAAATGGCCTAAATGGTTGGCTGCAAAGGTTTCATCCACGCCGTCTTGTGTTTTTTTGGACGCTGTTAAAATCTGGAGGCCCGCGTTTAGAGCGATCACGCCTAGTTTAGCATCGCCTAGGAAACTCTGCACTTGGTCTGCAAATTTATGGACAGAGCGCTGGCTCATTAAATCCAATGTGAATACAGTTATGCGTTCTGGATTAACGGCGGCTTTAATCCGCTTTGCTGAACTTTCAGAACGGGCGCCCGCAATGATGTGAATTTTGGGATTATCACGAAGCTTTTTTGCAAGCTCTAACCCCATTCCCGAAGTTGCACCTGTTAATAGGTAAAATTCTTTGTCTGCTGGTTTGTTCATAATAGACTACCGCATTTGTTAATTATGCAATATATGTATAGTACGAAATTCGTATTGTCAAGAGAGATCTTGGGTTGTTTTTTTCAAAAGGGAAGCGAACATTGCCCTTTCATCCTCATTTAAAGGAAGCAGCATTTCCTCACAGTGAGAAAGCTGTTCTTGCTTAATGGCATTTGCGGCGGTTTTTCCTGCAAAGGTTAATTCCAATTGAACAATTCGTCTATTCCCCTCTGTCCGTGATCGGGTGATTAGTTGTTTTTTCACCAGACGGTCGATGATTGAAGACACGGTGGTCGGTGCAACACCCAGAAAGCCAGAAAGTTTGTTCGCCATGCATTTAGGGTACTGGCTAATATACATTAGTGCATGCATATCTGGAGGGTTCATTTTCACTTTAACGCCGCCAGACGTCACCCCCTCATCAATTTTGAAAGCACGCACAAGTGCGTCAATGGATTCACGAACTGACTGGGTTAATTTCTTATCAATATTCGGCATGAAAGTATAATCCACTATTCAGAAATCTATGCAACGCAAAAATACAATTTTATTAGAAGGAGTGTGAATTCAAATTAGCTGAACTTATATTCTAGATAGGCAACATCGTAGAATTTATCAAATTTTCGGCCTACTTCACTTAGAAGTGCTGCCTGTTCAAAGCCCAAACTTTTATGCAAGCCAATTGATGCATCATTGGGCAAAGCGATGGCGGCATAGGCGCGGTTGATGTCTTGTTCTTTGAGGTTATTGAGCAAATGATGGCCGAGTTTTTTGCCTAAGCCTTTGCCTGCTGCCGCTTCGGTTAGGTAGAAGGTGACTTCGATGCTGGTGCTGTAAGCGGGTTTTGGGCGGAATTTTTGTGACAAGGCAAAGCCTAATATTTGCTCACCTTGCACCGCAACATAAGCGTGATGGCGGCCAGAATGGTCGAATTGTTGAAACCATTCCTGCATATAGTCATCGCTATAGGGGTTGGTTTCGAAATTAATGTGCGTGTGTTTGATGTAATGATTATAAATGTCTTTAACCGCAGTCAGGTCACTAGTCAGTAAAGGGCGGATGTTAATTTTCGGCATTATAATGCTCCTTTGGCACGCGTAATATTTCGGACTTAGTGAATTTGTTGTCATCGAATGTTAGGCGAATGCCCTCGCAATAGCCGATTGCTTGACCCCAGTCTTTATGCATGGCGTTTGGCATGCATGCCACCATAGCCAGTTCGATGATCAGCCCGTGGGTGATGATGAGTGCGTGGCCATTTTGAGGTGTTTGGGTGATTATGTTTTGCCACATGGCGAGTTGGTTTTGAGCATAGGCGTTGGTTGCGGGGTCGCTCATGCTTTGTGCCACATGCTCCAAGGCGACAGGCCAACCGACATGATTGTAAATGGTTTTGGGCAGGAAACCCAAATCATGCTCAGTATGATTGACTTTTTGCCCCATGGCCTCGGCGGTTTGAATGGCGCGTTCGAGGTCGGAAGT
Organism: Alphaproteobacteria bacterium; assembly: GCA_002400495.2. Lineage (GTDB taxonomy): Bacteria > Pseudomonadota > Alphaproteobacteria > Rhizobiales > OSC116 > OCS116. The sequence continues at coordinate 17,469 of NVQL02000028.1, forward strand.
TACTACATAATCAAATTTTGATTGGCTGATGGCAACGGTTTTTGTCAGCGCAATGCCTTCGGGCGAAATGTGTAAATTCGGTTTGGCGCGCATGGTGTGACGCCGCACCTCGAGGGTTTTCATGGCTTAGTTTTCACCCCTAAAGCCTGTGGCTAAAACAAACATTTCGGTGCTGTCTTTACGGCTAGCATTGGGCTTTACATGACGCACTACTTTAAAATCTTTGCGTAAATCGTTCAGAATTTCGCGCTCTGTACCGCCTTGCAGCACTTTGGCTAAAAAGATGCCTTCGGGGTTTAACACTTGACGGGCGAACCATAATGCCGATTCACATAGACCGATGATTTTTAAATGATCGGTTTGTTTGTGACCCGTTGATGAGGCCGCCATGTCGGACATGACCATATCGGCTTTACCGTTGGGCGTTAGCTGTTTGAGCTTGTCCATCATTTCTTGTTCTAAAAAATCGCCTTGGATGATGGTGCAACCGCTGACGGGTTCGACCTCTTGCAAATCAATGCCAATTAAAGAGCCTTTGCCTTTATCGATGCCAATTTTGTTGCTGGCATATTGCAGCCAACCACCAGGCGCGCAGCCTAGGTCGATGATGTGCATGTCTTTTTTTAACAGATGAAATTTTTCGTTAATTTCGGATAGCTTAAAGGTTGCGCGGCTGCGATAGCCTTCCTTTTTGGCTTTGAGCACATAAGGATCATTGAGCTGACGTTCGAGCCATAATTTGGACGACAGACGGCGGCCTTTGGCTGTTTTGACTCTTACGTGTAATTCACGCGATCCTTTGGATGTGCTGCTTTTTTTGCGTGCCATGATGTTAACACCTATTCAATTTTATTGTTGTCAGCTAAATCGCCGCTCATTAAATTCGTCAATATACCTTCGCGCAGGCCGCGATCGGCAACCCGTGTGCGTTCGGCTGGCCATCTTCTATAGATGGCATTAAAAATAGCGCAACCCGCCAGTACCAGATCAGCACGTTCAATGCCAATGCAAGGGTGCTTGGCACGGCCTTCAAATTCCATATCAATCAACATATCGGTAACGCCCAATGACACAGAGCTTTCTAGCCAGAAACCATCAATGCGCCGACGGTCGTATTGCTTGAGCTTCAAATGGATGCCTGCCACCGTGGTGACGGTGCCAGATGTGCCCAAAAGATGAATTTTTTCTTTGTTGATTTTTTTAGAAATCTGATGCTTTTCTTCAAACGGCGCGAGGAAAGCATCAACATATTCAATCATTTGATCCATTAATTTATGCGTGACGTTGGTGCCGCCAAATTTTTCGGACAGAGTGACCACGCCAATCGGCAGGCTGGTCCAATCGACAATGCGATAATTGGGGTGGAAAGGTGATTCTTCAATTTTATGCTCTGCATCCGCATTATCATCGGGTGAAATTTCGACCAATATCAGCTCGGACGAGCCGCCGCCAATGTCAAACACCACGGCATATTTGCTTCTTTCATCAAGCAAAGCCGCGCAGCCAGCAACCGCCAATTTAGCTTCGGTTTGCTGCTCGATAATTTCTAACTTCAAGCCTGTCTCGGCATGCACACGGTGAATAAATTCAGCACCATTTTCGGCACGGCGGCAAGCCTCCGTGGCGATGAGGCGCGATTTATGCACACCGCGATAGGCCATTTTTTCAGAACATACTTTAAGCGCGTCTATGGTGCGGTCCATGGCTTCATCGGATAATTTACTGTTTTTACTCAAGCCCTCGCCCAAGCGAATGATGCGTGAAAAGCTATCTATAACGCGAAAGCCTTTGCGTTGTGGGCGCGCCAACAACAAGCGGCAATTATTAGTGCCCAAATCCAATGCGCCATAAACAGCGGTTTTCTGTCCCTTATGATTTCGAGAATTTTGACTGCGAGAATTGCGTACATAAGGATGCGCAACATTGCGTTTATTATGCTCGCTACGTTTTTCGGATTTATGTTTTTGGCGGGTGGCTTTTTGTTCTAAGAAACCGCGATTCTTGCGCACACGACCAGTTGGTTTTGCATCATCTTGGCTTCGTTTAGACGGATTATCGCCTGTATCCTGTGCCGCGTTGCGACGTCTTTTAGACTTATCATCAGGCGCTTCGGCCTTTACATCATCTTTGTGCGATCTTTGAGAATGGCGGCTTTTTGACGCTTTTTTATGGCTGTTTTTACCATCTCGATCTTTATGTAAATTCGGCTCTTCTGCAACCCTTTCATTTGATATATTGTCTAACTTATTAATAGCATTAACAGAACTGTCGTTCTGCATTTTGTTTTTATAGTGACGTCCAACACCTTTGGGAACATTGTCCCGATAGGTATTTTTACTCAACTTATATCCTTTCATGGGCATTTAGCTGCCCTCGTTGACACCAAAGTAACACAGGTGAGACAAAATATGAATTTAAATGTAAGTTTATTTTAAGTTATTTCGGTTAGTGTTTGTTTCACAACAGAATGTTTATGGGAATTGAACATGGAAGTTTCAGTGTTAGCAGCGGCATATGCAACGGGCGCACAAAGCCAAACGCAACAAATAATATCTACCAGCATGGTGAAAGCCGCGCATGCGTCTGAAATGGCGATGGCCGATATGGTAAAACAGTCGGTAGAAACCAGCCAAGCCCAAAAAGCTCCGCCTGCAGAAGGTATGGGCACTCACGTTGATAAAATGGCCTAGCCAAAATTAAAAATGGCTCGGAAAACCGAGCCACTTTCACATTTTTATTGCTGATTTGATCAGCTATTTTTCATATCACTACGCTCATCGGCAATGCGTTCGGCCAAGCGGAACGAAAGTTCGAGCGATTGATCGGCATTTAAACGCGGGTCACAATGAGTGTGATAACGATCTGACAGATCTTCATCAGACACGACATTTGTACCACCTGTACATTCGGTGACGTTTTTGCCAGTCATTTCAAAATGCACGCCGCCAGCATATGTGCCTTCGGCTTTATGCACGTCAAAGAAACGCGTCACTTCGCTTAGGATGCTATCGAATGGGCGGGTTTTATAGCCGCTTTTTGAGGTGATGGTGTTGCCATGCATTGGATCGCAAGACCACACAACCGTACGGCCAGCGCCTTCAACCTTGCGGATGAGTGCGGGTAAATGCTTTTCGACTTTATCAGCACCATAACGGCAGATGAGCACGATGCGGCCTGCTTCGTTATTCGGGTTAAGAATATCGAGCAATTGCAGCAATTCATCTGGGTTGAGGCTTGGGCCACATTTAATGCCAATTGGGTTTTGAACGCCGCGGCAATATTCTACATGTGCGTGATCTGGTTGGCGGGTTCTATCGCCGATCCAAATCATATGGCCTGATGTGGCATAATAATCGCCAGATGTGCTGTCATTGCGGGTTAAGGCTTCTTCGTAACCCAACAATAAAGCTTCATGGCTGGTATAAAGATCGGTGGTGCGCAACTGATGGCTATTGTCAGATGTGATGCCACAAGCGCGCATGAAGGCGATAGATTCTTCAATCTTATCGGTCATTTTTTTATAGCGAGCGCCTGCGCCTGTGCCATTTAGAAAGCCGAGATTCCAACGGTGAGATTGCTCGATGTCGGCGAAACCACCAGAGGCAAAAGCACGTAGCAAGTTTAAAGTTGCGGCTGATTGACGATAGGCTTTGACTTGGCGTTCAGGGTCTGGAATGCGTTGCTCGGAGGTGAATTCGATGCCATTGACCACATCGCCTTTATATGATGGCAATTCAACGCCATCTTTGGTTTCCATTGGTGAAGAACGGGGTTTGGCAAATTGACCTGCAATGCGGCCGATTTTAACCACGGGGCAAGCTGCACCATAGGTAAGAACCAAAGACATTTGTAGCATGACTTTAAAGAAATCACGGATGTTATCGCCGCTATGCTCGGCAAAACTTTCGGCGCAATCGCCGCCTTGTAATAAGAATGCTTTGCCTTGTGCCACTTGAGCCAATTCGGCTTTTAGGTTGCGGGCTTCGCCTGCAAATACCAAGGGCGGAAAATCGCCAATTTTTTGTTCGGTGGCGGCTAATGCGTCTGCATCTGGATAAACAGGGATCTGCAATGCAGGCTTATCTCTCCAGCTTGAAGGGGTCCATAATTCACTCATTTTATTCAACCTTTTACTCTCAAAACAACTATTCATACGAGGCATAAACCTCGATTATTCTGCACTTTATACGGCTTTTTGAAAATAACTAGGGGTTTTCTTTGCGGTGAAAGGATTATCCACAATATACTGCTCACACGCAAGAATCTTGCGTGTGAGCAGTTGTGAAATTAACCATTATGAACGGGTCGGCACTTTCATTGTCACCAATTCCTCGGCTGCAGTTGGATGGACAGCCATGGTGGCATCAAAATCAGCCTTGGTGGCGCCCATGCGCATGGTGATGCCAACGAGTTGGATCATCTCGCCTGCATCTGGCCCCATAATGTGCACACCAAGCATTTTGTCGGTCTTTTGATCGACAATCAGCTTCATCATCATTTTGCTGTCGCTGCCTGCTAGAATGTTTTTCATTGGGCGGAAGCTGGATACATAGACATCAATGTTTTTATACTCATCACGCGCTTGGGCTTCGGTTAGGCCAATTGTGCCAAGCTCTGGCTGGCTGAACACGGCTGTTGGGATGAGTTTATGATCGACTGCCATTGGGTTGTTATTAAACAAAGTTTCGGCCACGGCATTGCCTTCGCGGATTGCTACGGGAGTTAGGTTGGCTCTATCGGTCACATCACCCACTGCATATATATTGTCGACATTGGTTTGTGATTGCGGGCTGACTTTAATTTCGCCAATGCGGCCTTGCTCGATGCCCAAAGCCTCTAGGCCTAAATCTTTAACATGCGGCACACGGCCTGTGGCATACATAATTGCGCCGGTTTTTAGGGTTTTGCCATTGTTTAAATGTAGTAATACGCCATCCGCTTGTTTTTCAATTTTTGTGATGTCGGTCATCACTTGTACATCCATGCCCGCTAAGGCTAACTCGGCTGTGAGGCCGTCTTGCAAATCTTGATCAAAACCGCGTAAAATTTTCTCGCCGCGATAAATTAGATGAGTGTTAACGCCTAAACCATTAAAAATACCTGCGAATTCAACTGCGATATAGCCACCGCCAACCACTACGATGTCGCTTGGCAATTGTTTTAGATCAAAGGCTTCGTTGGAGGTGATGGCGTGCTCGATGCCTTCGATTTGCGGCTTAAATGGCGCTGCGCCTGTGGCGATGAGGATGTATTTGGCGGTGACGTCTCTATTTTCGTTGACCAAGTGAATGGTGTGTTTGTCTTTAATGATGGCGCGATCACGAATAACCTTAACATCGCTATTGCCTAAATTACGATCATAAATGCCTTCTAAACGATCAATTTCCGCATCTTTATTGGCAATTAATTCTGTCCAATTGAATTTAGTTTCGCCGACATCCCAACCAAAACCTTTGGCGGCTTTAAAAGATTTGGAAAATTCTGAGGCGTAAACAAATAATTTTTTGGGTACACAGCCACGGATCACACATGTGCCACCTACCCTATATTCCTCGGCCACTGCCACTTTAGCGCCAAAGCCTGATGCGATGCGGCTGGCGCGTACGCCGCCAGAACCTGCACCAATGGTAAATAGATCATAATCAAATTGGCTCATAATTTTTCCTTATATTTTTGAATAAGCAATATGGACATAGTTTTATAAGGATTCAAACCTATTTCCAATCAATTAAATTTGAATGGTTATAAAAATTATTGACGCTATTTACCAAACCACGGTCAACAGTGAATATGGCCAAGCAATTGAATGATTTAATTTGTGGAAGGTGCAGATTATTTTGGCTAAATCTAATTATTGCCATAATTTAATTTTAGAAATTCTATGTGGTTTAGGAGATTTGTTATTCGGAGTTAAATATGTCACAAATCCCTTCTTCTCTTCATGTTAAGAATCTCACCCAAAACCCTATCATCACGACTGCAAAAAAGCATAATAAAAAAGCTTTTGCTGCGTTGTTGACGCCGCTATTGGCGGCCTGTGATATTATCGAAATTCGTGCCTATGTGCCGAATGATAGCGTGCTTATTTCTGCAGGCTATACGGTTTATTACAGCGCGAGCTTTAGCGGAGACATTTATACTGGCACTGGCGATAAAGACGCAATTATTGGCGCTAACGGCGATGACGTGTTTTATGGTAGTGACGGTGATGACCTGATTTATGGCAATGGTGGTGATGACATTATCAATGCTGGCAAAGGCGCTGATGAGATTTATGGCGGTTCTGGCGATGATTATATTAGCCCTGGCGTTGATACAAATTACGATTATATCGATGGCGGCACAGGTGTCGATACGGTGAGCTATTTAAACCACAATGGCAAATTGGAAATTGACCTTGAAAGCGGCGATGTATTTATTGATGGCAGTTTTGAAGATGATGTTGTGAATATTGAGAACGTTGATGGTGTGATTAATGCCAGCAATGTTATATATGGCAATGCCGATGATAATTTACTATCGGGCGGCAATTATAATGACAAGATATATGGCCGCGATGGTGATGATGTGCTTGAAGGGTTAGGTGGCCACGATAAATTAGATGGCGGCAACGGCGATGACGAATTGCAAGGCGGCAGCGGCGACGATGTGCTGGTTGGCGGGCGAGGTAATGACAGGTTTTATGGCGGCACGGGTAATGACGTGTTTAAATTCAGCAATCAGGATATAGTTGGTGCGGTGACTACTGACGTGATTTATGATTTTAATATTTTAGATGATTTTATCGATTTTGCGGATTTGAGTTTTATTGTTGATTTTGATGACTTGATTCAAAACAGCGTGCAGAGAGGCAATGATGTTGAAATATTTATGCATGCATTTGACGATTATACCGTAAAGCTTGAAAATGTTGATGTGGCGCAATTGTCTGCTAATGATTTTATATTTGCCTAGGCTAATTTTTAGACAAATAGAAGCGCGCTGCCTGCAACCACAAGGCCTGCGCCAATCCAAGCGCCTAATGCTGGCACTTCTTTGGTTTTGATCCAAAGTATTGGCAGTAATATGGCGGGGGATGTGGCGGTTATGGTCGAGATAATGCCGACCTCGCCGCCTTCGAGCGCGAATAGAAATAAAGTCATGCCAATGCCCATGCCGTTAACACCTGCAAGGACAGTCAAGCCCAATAATTTGGGGGTTAGTGGGTTGGCACGCTTAAAGGCTCTGATCGGCAGTTGCACCATGATGCTGAGCATAAGTGCTGATGTGCCAACTCTTAAAGCTGATGCGGCGACAGGGTCAACCCCTGCTTCCATAACGGGGCGGGCAAGAATTGAGCCAATGGCTTGGCAAAGGGCTGCAAACACACCTAATGATACGCCAACCCAGATGGGGCCTTTGATGGCTTCCCATTGATGTTGTTGAGCTTTGCGCTTGCCAAATACCACCGCCAACACCACACCAATGCTGACAATGGCCACGCCAAAAATTTGCAAATAGCTTAATTGCTCATCTAAGAAAATCCAACCCAATAAAACTGACAAAGGTGCGGCGAGTGAGAATAAAATGGCAGTACGCCGTGGCCCCAAGCGGTTTAGAGTTAAAAATAAAGTCGTATCGCCCAAAAATATGCCAATAACACCTGAAAGTATGAGTGGTTGATAATGCTCAGGTAAAACTGTGTGCCATGTGCCTGCGACCCACACCCACAAAGCCAACATGCCCGTGATGATGACCATGCGGATTTGCACATAGGGTATCGCGCCCAATTCGCTTGATGGCTTGGCCGAAATCATGCCACCAACGGCCCATAATGTGGCGGCTAATAATGCCGCTAATTCATAAATAGTCATAATCTATCTCGGTATTTATACTTGAGTTGACTTTATAAGTGGTCAATGGCAACGACAAACGAATTGTATTGATGGAATATAGAGGATTTAAAAAAGAAAATGGCTCTCCACAGGAAAGCCATTTAAATAATCTATAAAATTATTTTATATATTGGAACTAAAGTTCAATTTTTCTGATGCCATCTTTTGTGGCCAATATCGCTACCTGTGCCAAGCCAATGAATAGGCCATGCTCGACCACACCAGGAATGACATTGAGATTAAGTGCCAATTGTTTGGGGTTGCTGATTGAGCCTAAAGCGCAATCATAAATATAATGGCCGCCATCGGTAATTAATGGTTTGCCATTGGGTAAAAGCCGCAATGCTACTGCGCCTTTGGAGCCCGCATTTTTAATCGCGGCATGCATTAACTCGACTGTTGCAGCAGCGCCAAACGGGATGACCTCAACAGGTAGAGGAAAAGCACCAAGTGGGTCGACCAATTTGCTGTCATCGGCAATCACCACCATATGGTCAGAAGCCGCTGCGACGATTTTTTCGCGCAATAAAGCCGCGCCGCCGCCTTTGATGAGGTTTAATTCTAGGTCTAGCTCATCGGCACCATCAACCACTAAATCTAGCTTGGAGGTTTCATCTAATGTGGTGAGCGGAATTTTTAGTTTTTTGGCCAATTTATGACTAGCGATTGAGGTTGGCACACATATTACGTTCAAGCCATTGGCGACTTTTTCGCCCAAGGCTTGAATGAAAAAAACGGCGGTAGAACCTGTGCCTAAGCCCAATTTCATGCCATCAGTGACATATTCCAATGCCGCTTCGGCAGCTTGTTGTTTTAAACTTTTTTCACTCATTATTTTGCGCCCTATTCAAAATCTTCTCTGGAAAATACATAATCTAGTGTTAAGCCTTCGGCGGCCAATTTATCAATGCCAACTTTATCACGCAGCAATACGCAAATCACGTGGGTGACAATCGCCCCTGCTTCGCGCAACATTCTGGTACTTTCGATGATTTGTCCACCAGTGGTGACCACATCTTCGATGATGATAAGCTTTTTACCCTTAAAGTCTAGACCTTCGGCAAATTGGCATGTGCCATATTGTTTGGCTTTTTTACGAACGAATAATGAAGGCATGCCATTTTGAATGCCGATGGCTGTGGCAAGTGGCACACCGCCAAGCTCGAGGCCAGCAAGTGCGTAAAAATCATCATCAATCGCTTCGATTTTTTCGGCCATTAGGGTGGCAATTGGCACAAGTAAATGCGGCAAGGATTCGAAACGGTATTTATCGAAATAATCGGTTGAAATTTGGCCAGAGCGGAGTTTAAACTCGCCCTGAAGCCAACAAGTTTCGCCACATTCTTTGGCTAGTTTTTGCTTATTAATTACAGACATATATTCCCCTATTTAATGCGCCAATATAATGGCGTTAATGGATCGAAAACTGTGAGCGCGCCGTTTAGCGCTTTATATTCGATGGCAAGGTCGAGCGCTGTGGCGGTTTTAACCAAGGTGATTTCGGCTTGGTTTATCGGCAGGCCATAATAGGTGGGGCCGTTGATGGATAGAAAGCCCTCGAGTTTATCGAGCGCGTTTGCGGCTTCGAAGACTTGCGCGCTGCATATAATGGTATTGGGGGCGTTGAATACGCCTGCACAGCCGCAAGCTTGCAGTTTGGCATCATCCATATGCGGGGCGGAATCGGTGCCTAAGAAAAAGCGTTTGTCGCCGCTGGTGGCAGCCGCAACCAAGGCTTGGCGATGGCTTTCACGCTTGACGATGGGCAGGCAATAATAATGCGGTTTAATGCCGCCGACCAGCATGGCATTGCGGTTGATCATTAAATGATGGGTGGTGATGGTGGCGGCTAGGTTTTGATCTTTCGACAATACATAATCCACCGCATTTTTGGTGGTGATGTGTTCCATTACCACTTTAAGCTCGGGGAATTTTTGCTTGATTGGCTCTAAAATCTTATCAATAAACACCGCTTCGCGATCGAAAATATCAACATCGGCATCAACCACCTCACCATGCATTAACAGTGGCATGCCGATTTTGGCCATGCGTTCAAACACATGATAGACTTTGCTGAAATCTTTAACGCCGCTATCGCTATTGGTGGTGGCGCCAGCGGGGTAGAGTTTAACGGCTTGCACCGCGCCTGATTTAAAGCCATGTTCTACATCATCGGCATTGGTATCTTCGGTTAAATAAATGACCATAAGCGGCGTAAAATTATGGTCTTTTGGCAACTCGGCCATGATGCGGGCTTGATAGGCGATGGCATCGGCTGTGGTGCAAACGGGCGGCACAAGGTTGGGCATAATGATGGCGCGGGCAAAATCTTGAGCCGTATAGGGCAATACGCGCTTGAGCATATCGCCATCGCGTAGATGCACGTGCCAATCATCGGGTTTTTTAAGGGTGATAGATTTTATATCGGACATAGTGGCAAATCCTGTCAAAACAATATTGTCTTTACATAGCGGCTTGCCACTCAACAAGCTAGACTTATTTGCACTTTGTTAACGATCTAAAGTGGGGGCAACCATCTTAATCTGACTAACTATGAAAACAAAATTTCGGATCCATTTCAACAATCTGGGTGGATATGCTGGCAGTTTGATTCATCTCTTGGTTGGCATAAGCTGCCAGTTCTTCATGTATGGCTTTAGATAGGGTGGCTAATTTAACCGCATCGCGACCTGGGAATAAGGCAATTTTAACATGTAGAAAAGTTGCTTCGCCCTCTATGGTTAGGCCGTAATCAACTTGCGATGCGCGGGCTTCGACAATTGACATATCAAGCAAGCCATTGGTCTTGGTGGTGGTTAAGCAGATTTGCAGGATTTTTTGCATGTCTAGGCTTTTATCTAAGTTTTTTGAAAATTCTATAGTGATATGAGGCATTTACTGCAAATCCTTAAATATTTGACCAAAACTAGGCCTGCGTCAATCTGCCAGATTGAACGCTGTCTACAAATCTATAGTCTGAACGAATATTAATCAAGCGCAAGGATTTTAGGTGGGAAAGCAAATGCCTATATTTTTTACAGGTGGTTTTAGGCCTTTTTTTCTAGGTGCTGCCGTTATTGCTTTGTTGAATATGCTGATTTGGATTGGCTATTTGGCAGGATCTATTGAAATTTATAGCTTATTTAGCCCTAGCTATTGGCATTTGCACGAAATGATGTTTGGTTTTGTTGGCGCTGCCATTGCAGGGTTCTTGCTCACCGCTATGCCCAATTGGACAGGCCGCCCTGCCCTTAAGGGCTTTAACCTTGCCTCTCTATTCGGCTTATGGATTTTGGGGCGGGTGACGATTTTTTACTCGGAATTTACTGGAGCTTATTTTGCTGCCATTGCTGATTTGCCGCTGTTTTTTATTCTAGGCTTGTATATATTTCGCGAGATTTCGGCGCAAGGTACAAAGCGCAATTTGCCCATCGTAATATTGATATTCCTATTCGGCTTCGCCAACGCTTTAATGCATGCCGAACTGATATGGGGTATAGAAACCGAAGAATATGGCTATCGGCTGACTGTTATGTTGGTTGCCACACTCATTATGTTAATCGGCGGGCGGGTCATCCCCAGTTTTACCACAAATTGGCTCAAACAAAATGGTGGCGATAAAATGCCTATTTTAATGAATAGGTATGATCTAATCACCATTTTATGGACTTTGTTCAGCATGTTATTATGGGTGGTTATGCCCGTAAATATTTTTACGGGGTATTTATTCGCTGGTGCAGCCATTTTAAATGCCATTCGGCTGAGCCGTTGGCAATTTTTAGCCATTGCTAAGAACCCAATCCTGCTGATATTGCATGTGGCATATGCTTGGTTGGTGATTGGATTGTTGTTATTTGGTGTGGTGATTATATTGCAAATTGACCAAATGGATTTGCCGATACATGCCATTACAGTGGGCGGTTTTACCACGATGATTTTGGCGGTGATGACAAGAGCCAGCCTTGGCCATACGGGGCGTAAAATCATTGCCACTAAACTGACTATTTTGGTTTATATTTGCATCAATATCTCGGTCATTGCACGGCTATCGGCTTCAATTTATGATGTTTATGAAACGGGGTTTTTATATATTTCGGCTGCAACATGGATGTTGGCATTTGGTTTGTTTATTATACAATATGCACCATATTTTTTCACCGACCGAAAATAAGCGAGACTGACGATTTATTTTATGCCAATATGTTTTAATTTTAAAAATGAGGTATAAAATGTCTGTTGTTGCACATGAAATTGAAGGCGTGAGTGTTATTAACCACCCGCTGATTCAACATAAACTCACAATTATGCGGAAAAAAGACACTCCATCTGTGGTGTTTCGCGCGTTGATTAAAGAAATAAGCCTGTTGCTGGGTTATGAGGTGACACGCCATTTACCCACCGAATTAATTGACATTGAAACACCTGTAACCTCTACAAAAGCGCCAAAATTGTCTGGCCGCAAATTGTGCATATTTTCTATATTGCGCGCGGGTGAAGGTTTGGCGCAAGGCCTGCACGATCTTATTCCCTCTGCCCGTGTTGGGCATATTGGCCTCTATCGCGATCATGATAGTTTAGAGGCCGTTGAATATTATTTTAAAGCGCCCAACCATTTGGACGAGCGGTTTTGCTTGGTTGTCGACCCGATGTTAGCGACAGGCAACTCGGCCATTGCGGCGCTTAATCAAATTAAAAAACGTGATGCCAAAGAGATTGTGTTTTTGTGCTTACTTGCTGCGCCAGAAGGTTTAAGAGCGTTGCGCAAAGCGCACCCTGATGTGCCTATATTCACTGCAGCTGTTGATGAAAAACTTAACGAAATTGGCTATATTGTGCCTGGACTTGGTGATGCTGGTGACCGTATATTTGGCACGAAATAATATGCTGCCCATCGCTTAAAATACGACCACTCATCAATTGATTTGATGAGTGGTTTTTTTATATTTACTTTGTTGATTTTTACTCCTATTTTCCGCACAACGATTGGAATTAAAATGCTTTCACCAGAAGATAACGAATATCGCCTTGGGCTAATTTATACCACATCAGCCTTCTTACTCTGGGGCGTTGTGGTGTTATTTTTTAAGCAAATGTCGCATGTGCCACCGTTTGAAATGATTGCCCATCGCAGCTTATGGTCGTTAGTTTTGTTGGCCATGATCATCACTTATAGCCAAAAATGGCCAATTATATTTGCGACCTTAAAATCTAAAAAAATAATGATCACATTGTTATTTTCGGCTGTGTTGATTTTGTTCAACTGGTCATTATTCATTTGGTCGGTGCTAAATGGTTATATCATCGAAGCCTCGCTGGGTTATTTTATCAACCCGTTGCTGAATGTTTTGCTCGGGGTGTTATTATTTCATGAACGGTTAAGCAAAGCGCAGATTATTGCCGTTGTGTTAGCGGCTATCGCCATCCTCATCCGTTTGGTTTTAGCGGGCACGTTTCCGTGGATTGCGCTGACACTGGCATTCAGTTTTGCCACTTATGGCTATATTCGCAAAACCGTTAACATTGGTGCTTCGGAAGGCCTGTTCATTGAATTGCTGATTATGTTGCTGCCAGTATTGGGGTTTTTATATTATTTGCAGGTAAATTATGGCTTGAGTTTTGGCACCATTGACACACGCACAGATATGTTGCTCATCGCCGCAGGTGTCATCACGGCAGTTCCCTTGCTGCTATTTTCGGCAGGTGTACGCCGTATTAAACTTTCGACCGTTGGCTTGTTGCAATATATAGCGCCGAGCATTCAATTTATGGTCGGGCTATATTATGGTGAAGCCTTTACCAACATTGATGCTATGGTATTTGGGTTGATTTGGGCGGGCTGCTTTATTTTTGGTGTGAGTGGGTTTCGGGCGGATCGAAAAAAGTTAGCTGCTAGTTAATGCTCTGGAAGTTTGCATTTTTTCGTTCGTCTTTGCCTCTCTTTTATCGTTCGCGTTGCTCTCTATTAGCACTAGCGTGCGTTCGCTCCGCTCTCTTGCCACGCCTAACGGCGACGCGCAGTCGCGCTT
>NVQL02000066.1 GCA_002400495.2 Alphaproteobacteria bacterium
GGGGCTTGGCGATGTGCGCGATATCGGTTCAGGCAGCATCGGCGCCACCAATGTATTGCGCACAGGCAGTAAAAAACTCGCAGCCGCCACTTTAGCTGCCGATTTACTCAAAGGCGCCATCGCCGTCTGGATCACGCTCTATTTCCACAACACCATGAATTTCCCAATATTCTTTGTATGCCTAACAGGCTTTTTTGCACTGCTTGGCCACCTCTTTCCCGTCTGGCTTAAATTCAAAGGCGGCAAAGGCGTCGCAGTTTATATCGGCATTTTCTTGGCAGGCGCACCATGGGCGGTATTGGTATTCGCCATCACTTGGCTAAGCACAGCTTATATCACACGTTTTTCATCTTTATCGGCTTTGCTAGCTTGTACAGCAACCACCATATTCTTATATTTTTTCGATCTCGAATGGGCGATATTGTCGGCGATTCTCACCATCCTCATATTTGCCAAACATCACGAGAATATAAAACGTTTACTAAAAGGCGAAGAATCTAAGATTGGTAAAAAAGGGTAGCATTATGGACGGGGTAAAAGTGGCACTAACCGATGAGCAAAAGCTAGATTGGCTCCAGCTCATTCGTTCCACCCAAATTGGCCCTAAAATATTTCATATGCTGATCAATAAATATGGCGGCGCTGGCAATGCCATTGCCGCCCTGCCCGAATTCATCGCCCAAACCAACAATAAAAAAATCAAATTAGCCAACCGCGATACTGTGCTTTATGAATGGCAGAATATCCAAAAATTTGGCGCCAAGCTCATTGCTTTGGGTGAAGATGATTATCCAGATGCCCTTAAATATTCAGCCAATCCGCCGCCATTACTAACCGTTAAAGGCGATATATCGCAATTACGCAAACCCGCATTAAGCATTGTCGGCACAAGAAATTGCTCGGCCTTAGGCCTAAAACTCACCCAAAAACTAGCTACTGATGTCGGGGCAGAGGGTTTTACCATCGTATCAGGTTTTGCCCGCGGCATTGACACCAAGGCACACATCGCAGCCCTTAATACAGGCACAATTGCTTGTTTGGCAGGTGGGATAAACATCATCTACCCGCCCGAGAATGACAAGCTATACCAAGATTTCCTCACCCATAAAGGCCTATTCATCAGTGAAATGCCATTTAGTTTAACGCCAAAAGCCACCCACTTCCCGCGCCGCAACCGCATTATTGCGGGCATTGCCCACGCTACATTGGTAATCGAGGCCGCGATAAAATCTGGCTCATTAATCACCGCCAATATGGCGGCAGATTTAGGCCGTGAGATTCTCGCCGTGCCCGGCAACCCGCTCGACCCACGCGCAGCAGGCCCCAATAGCCTACTTAAAAATGGCGCAATATTGGTGCGGCATAAAGATGATGTGTTGGATGCATTGGCATTTGTTAAAAATAATCAAAAAACTTCTTACGAAAATATAAAGGAAGTTGAAGTAAATATACAACAAGAAGATTTGTTTTCACTTCAACCCGTTACACGTAAAATGCAAGAAATAAGCAACAAACCTGAAGATGTGATCATGCAATTACTAACCACCTCCCCGATAGAAATGGATTATTTATTGCGAGAAACCAAATTAAATACAGAAAAATTTCATAATGCTTTGCTAAACCTTGAACTAGATGAAAAAATTGAACAAATTTATGGTCAGGGTGTGCAATTGCGCTCTTAAAATTACAGTTATTATTGTTAAATCTTTAAAAGTTTTTTGACAAATACCATATAGATGAGTATTAGCATAAAAATAATTTAGACATTAAGCGGAATTAAATATGAATATAGTGATCGTAGAATCGCCAGCAAAAGCCAAAACTATCAATAAATATTTAGGTTCAGACTATAAGGTATATGCATCTTATGGTCATGTGAGAGATTTGCCGTCTAAAGATGGCAGTGTCGACCCTGAAAACGACTTCGATATGAATTGGCTAGTCGATACCGACAGCAAAAAACGCTTAAACGAAATTGCGGCTGAGCTAAAAAACGCCGACAAGTTAATTCTCGCGACCGACCCCGACCGCGAAGGCGAAGCCATTAGCTGGCATGTGTTAGAAGTTTTAAACGCCAAACGCGGCCTGATGAAAGGTAAACAAGTTGAGCGCGTGGTATTTAATGCCATCACCAAAAAATCTATCTTAGAAGCCATGAAGCACCCGCGTGAGATTGATACGCCATTGGTTGAGGCCTACCTTGCCCGCCGTGCGCTAGATTATCTCGTAGGCTTTTCCCTTTCACCCATCCTATGGCGTAAATTACCTGGCGCCCGTAGCGCTGGCCGTGTACAATCTGTTTCCCTACGCCTCATTTGCGAGCGCGAAGCCGAAATTGAACGTTTCATACGCGAAGAATATTGGACGATTGACGGCAAACAACAATCCAACAACGGCACCGAATTCACCACCAAGCTTTGGGCAATTGACAATGATCGGTTAGAGAAATTCTCTATCACCACCGAAACCGCTGCCAAAGCCATCGAAACCACATTGCAAAATAGTGACCTTAAAGTCACCAACATCAAAGCCACCCCTGCCCGTCGTCGGCCGCAAGCACCATTTACCACTTCGACCATGCAACAAGAAGCCTCGTCTAAGCTCGGTTTTGGCGCAGCCCGCACCATGCGTGTGGCACAAAAATTATATGAAGGTTTTAACATTAATGGCGAAACCACTGGCCTAATCACCTATATGCGTACAGATGGCGTGACCATGACCCAAGAAGCCATTGTCGAAGCCCGCAGCGTGATTAAAAGCTTGGGCGATAAATATCTTCCCCCTAAACAACGGTTTTATGCCGTCAAAGCCAAAAATGCCCAAGAAGCGCATGAAGCCATTCGCCCCACCTTATTAGCCCGCCATCCACGTGAAGTGCGCGCTATATTAGATGACGACCATTACAGACTTTACAACTTAATTTGGTGCCGCGCCTTAGGCTCACAAATGGAAGATGCGTTATTTGAACGCACCGCCGCAACGCTAGAGACCAAAGGCATAGACGGAAAACTTTACGAATTCCGCGCCACTGGTTCAGTGATGATATTTGATGGTTTCCTAAACCTTTACCAATCTTCATTCGATGATAAATCGCAAGATGAAGATGCCAGACGTTTGCCTAAATTAAACGAAGGCGAAACCGTCAAAACGGTCGAAATACTACCCATTCAGCATTTTACAGAGCCTCCTGCACGTTTTTCAGAAGCCTCACTCATTCGTAAAATGGAAGAATTAGGCATTGGCCGCCCTTCAACTTACACATCCACTATGTCAACCTTGCGCGACCGCGATTATGTAAGGTTAGAAAAAAACCGCCTAATTCCCGAAGACAAAGGCCGTTTAGTCACCGCGTTTCTAGAAAATTTCTTCAGCAAATACGTACAATATGATTTCACTGCGAATTTGGAAGAGGATTTGGACAAAATTTCAGCAGGCAATGCTGATTGGAAAGAGATCTTACGCCAATTCTGGACGCCATTTAACGAACTGATACAAGAAACCAAAGGCTTACGAATCACCGCAGTTCTTGACGCATTGAACGAAGCCTTAGGACCCCTTGTATTCCCCGAACGTGAAGATGGCACGCCGCCACGTAGCTGCACAAAATGTGATGATGGCTTGTTAAGCCTTAAAGTCGGCCGCTATGGCGCATTCATTGGCTGTTCTAACTATCCAGATTGTAATTTTACCCGTCAATTAGGCCAAGGTAATGATGAAGCCGCTGGTGATGAACCAAAAGTTCTGGGCATTGACCCCGAAACTAAGCTAGAAATTAGCCTGCGCCGTGGCCGTTTTGGCCCCTATGTGCAATTGGGCGAAGCAGTCGAAAAAGAAAAACCCAAACGTTCAACCATCCCTAAAGATGTTGACCCAGCCAATGTTGATTTAGATTTAGCGATCGGCTTGTTGCAATTGCCGCGCACAATCGGCATGCATCCCGAAGATGGCTTGGTGGTAAAAGCTGGCCTTGGTCGATTTGGCCCTTATATTTTACACAATAAAGTGTTTGCCAGCCTCACAAAAGGCGAAGATGTCTTATCCGTAGGCCTGAACCGCGCTCTAACTTTATTGGCAGAAAAACGCGCCAAGCAACGTGCTCAATCCATACCAATTAAAATTCTGGGCGAACATCCAAAACTCGGTGGCGAAGTCGGCATTTACAACGGCCGCTATGGCCCCTATGTAAAATTCGAAAAAGTAAACGCCACCATTGGCAAAGCCACTGATCCAGAATCAATAACCATGAAAATGGCGCTAGAGCTAATTAAGGCCAAAGAAGCCAAGACCAAAAAGAAAGCGCCAGCCAAGAAAAAAGCCGCGCCAAAGAAAAAAGCCGCAACCAAGAAAAAAACCACGGCAAAAAAGAAAACCACCGCGAAGAAAAAACCCGCAGCTAAAAAATCGGCTGAAGCATGAGTAATAAACCATTCCCCTCAAAAGCTGAAGTTATAGAATATATCAACAGCGGAATGGGGCGCATCGGCAAGCGTGACATCGCGCGTGCCTTTGGCATTAAAGGCGACAACCGCACCAAGCTCAAGCATATGCTGCGCGATTTGATCAACAGCGGCGATGTGGCCTATGAACATCGCGTGTTTCAGAACAGCAAAAACTTGCCGCCTGTCATCACTTGCGAGATCGATAAGCTAACCGAAGATGGCGACTACCTACTGCTACCACTAAGCGCAGAGGTGAAAGATCGTAAAAATCTTTACATCACCCTGCCCGACAAAGAAGCCAAGGATTTAAAACCCGGCGACAAAGCTTTAGTACGCATTAAAAAAACTGGCGCCGAACGCGGTATCGAACATTACACCGCCAAACTCATTAAAAAAATTGGTGCAACTGGCAAAGCTGATGCCTTGGGCATTTTCTATATCGATGAAGACGCTGAGCCGCATCAAAAGCACATAAAATTAGGCTTTATCGAGCCAATCGATAAAAAAGACCACAATCAGTATCGGGTCTCAGCTATCGAAAAAGGCATTGAGCTAGAAGATGGCGACTTAGTCAGCTTCGATATGCCCAAAACCCGCTCACGCTACAAAGGTGCAACTGTCACAGCGCGCCATGGCTCACCAAAAGGCGAAAAAGCCTTAAGCCTAATCGCCCTGCATGCTTACGAAATCCCACATATATTCCCCGATGAAGTGATTGCCGAATCAGAAGCATGCCAAGATGTTGGCAAATCCGCAGTCGCACGCAACCAACGTGATGATCTAACCGATCTGCCTTTCGTAACCATCGACCCCGCAGACGCCAAAGACCATGATGATGCCCTATACGCCGAGCCAGACATGGCCAAAGACAATCTGGATGGCTATAAAATCTATGTCGCCATTGCCGATGTATCCGCCTATATCAAGCCATTCTCGGCCATGGATAAAGAAGCGTTTAAGCGCGGCAACAGTGTTTATTTCCCCGATCAAGTGGTGCCAATGCTGCCCGAACGCATCTCCAATAACCTATGCTCATTGATCGAAAATGAAGTGCGTCCCTCTATGGTCGCCATCATTCGTATTAATGCCAAGGGCAAAAAAATTGGCCAGAAGTTTGTGCGCGCTTTGATTCGCTCTCACGCTAAATTAAGCTATCAGGAAGCTCAGGCAGCGTTTGATGGTGATATGGGCTCAGTGAGTGCCGATATTTATCAATACAGCCTCAGCCCCATTCTAAAAGCATATAAATGCCTATGCATCGCGCGAGACAACCGCCAACCCTTAGCACTCGACCTACCAGAGCGTAAAATTGTGCTGGACGAAAATGGTTTGGTAAAAAATGTCATCATTCCACAACGCCTAGAAGCCCATAAATTGGTCGAAGAATGCATGATTTTGGCCAATGTTGCCGCCGCCGAAGCATTGGAAAAACGCAAACAACCACTCATTTACCGCGTCCATGAGCAACCAAGCTTGGCAAAAGTCGAAGCGCTAAATGATTTTCTCAAAGATTTAGACATTCAGGTCAAGAGCCAAGATGAACTCGCACCGCGTATGTTTAATACGATATTGGAACGCGCCAAAAAGCATTCAAATTCAGAAATGATCAACATCAGCGTATTGCGCTCGCAAATGCAAGCCGTCTATCAGCCTGAAAATCTAGGACATTTTGGTTTAAACCTGCGTAAATATGCCCATTTCACCTCACCGATTCGGCGTTATGCCGATCTCATCGTGCATCGGGCGCTCATCTCAGCACTTGATTTGGGTGATGATGGCCTTACCGAGCAAGAAATCGAACGGCTAGACGACATTGCCGAGCATATCTCGACCACAGAACGCCGCGCCATGAAAGCCGAACGCGATACCAAAGACAGGCTAATTGCTGAATTCTTATCCGAAAAGATTGGCGCTCGTTTTGATGCCCGAATTTCAGGCGTAATCCATGCAGGCGTGTTCTTAGAATTATCCGAAACAGGCGCAGATGGTTTTATTCCTAAATCAACCCTACAAGGCTTCTACATTTATGACGAAGCCACAAAAATGTTATATGACCGCAAGCATAAAAGTGGTTACCGTATGGGTGACATGGTTGAAGTTGAATTGGTAGAAGCCAATGCCAGCAACGGTTCGTTGCTGTTTAAAATGCTGTCTTCTTCCAAACGCATTGAAAAAGCCCCATCTGGTGATGGTTCACGCTCACATAGCTACCGCGATGGCCGCAGACGTTCAGAATCAACAGGCAAAGCCCCAAGACGCTCGCAAAAGCGCGAGGATAGCCGCCCCAACACTGCCAAGCGCAAAAAGGTGAAAACCACCACGCCAAAGCACAAAAGAAAAGCCCATAATAAAAAAACTACGAACGCCAGATAAACCAATGAATGGCGACAATTTGTCCTATATCAAATTTTAAGCTGTTTATGTTATAGCTGTTACGAATTCTTAAAGAGTGAAAAATGACGAATACAGATAGCAAAAATATTGATGCATTTGAGCGGCCAGAACCAAGAAACGTTTGGCGGGCCATACGCCGCGGCCTAAGCCGCAAATGCCCGCGTTGTAATCAAGGTAAAATTTATGGCAAATATCTTAAAGTGAAAGATAGTTGCGATCATTGCGGGCAACAGTTCCACCATCACCAAGCCGATGATTTTCCGCCCTATATCGCCATCACCATTGTTGGCCATATTGTTCTCAGCCTTGCAACCACCCTACAGATACTCTACGCGCCTGCTATGTGGGTGCATATGGTTTTATGGCTGCCAATGATACTCATCCTATCGCTTTCTCTCCTGCCACCCATTAAAGCGGCATTGGTCGGCCTACAATGGGCGCATAGAATGCATGGCTTTGGCGATGAAGACACAAGCCCAGATTGGAATGAAGCACCCACCCCCAACAAGTTGGCAGCAGAATAAACCATTTATCTGCCAATAAAGTTATTGAATGCTTGACTTTAGCCTAAATAACCGTAAATTGCGGTCAATATTACGACTATTTGAGAGTTATTTGCTAGATATTCATTATCGATAAGACAGATAAATTTCACATCATAAAAGAGAAGAGATATGGCTAAACCGACAACCATCAAGATCAAACTGCAATCAACAGCAGACACTGGATTTTTCTACGTAACGAAGAAAAACGCACGCACAATGACCGAAAAAATGGTCAAAAGAAAATATGACCCAGTTGTACGTAAACACGTAGATTTTAAAGAAACTAAAATTAAGTAATTTCTTAATTTTTACAGAAATGAGTAAGGTGTTATTTATAGCACCTTATTTTTTTCGTTCTTTTTTTGAAAACTAAAAAAACTGTGTGAATCTTTTTTAAATGTAGATGTGGCTTCGAATCATCGCCAAATCGAGCTGAATTTCAGAATTTAGGCGAAAAAAATGGTCGGTCAAGAATAATATCATCGAGGAGGCCACTCTAACTATTCTACGACCGACCGACCTACGAACCCAGGAGATGCGGCGGACCTGAGCACACCGTAGGAATCTGTCTCAGACAATAAATTAACATGTAGTTAAGATTTGTCTAAATTTTTACGCATTTTGTATGATAATGAAACAAATAGCAAATAAAACATTGGAACATGGTTAACGGGTGTGTATTACCATCCCAAAGATAACCGATAATATACAACTATTTTGTATAAATCAAGCTCTTCGGGCAAAGTTAATAAACAGAATCACTGCCTCTTTAGTCTTAACCAACTCATATTTTTCCAGTCATTAATGAATAGGAATCGAGTAGGTTATAGTCGCATGAGCCACTAGATTCGCACCTGAAACATTATTTTTAGCGCTATAAATAGACACCTCACCTACAGCCAAACGTTTACCGAGCTTCAGTATTTTTGCCATCGCCGTAATATCACAATTGGCATCAGGTTTACGTAAAAAATTAATGTTCAAATTGGTAGTAACTGCCAAAGCAACGGGTCCGATAGCATTCAATATAGCGCCATACATCGCCACATCAGCAAGTGCCATCATCGTTGGGCCAGATACCGTCCCACCAGGCCTTAAATGGCCATCATTTACCTTAAGCTTAAACTCCGCACTACCTTCTGCCAAACTAGTGACGGTGCCAATATTCTCAGCTTGTGGAAAGAGAGTCTGTAAAAAATCATTTAATTCAGCTACACTAAATTTACTCATTTAAAAAACCACCTAACAAATTGATATAATAGTGTTATTTATATAGTATTTTCTCAATATGAAAATAGAAAACCGCGCGACATTCTTGCGGTTAAATTTGCAGTAAAAATTATGGAATTGCAACTATTTTTGCAATTAGCCCATGTTTTTGCCTGTCATTAGGTTCAATTTGTCACGCATCAAAAACCGTATCGATAATATAATCGACACAAAAGCCAAACCACAAGCAAGGCCTAGCCAAATGCCCACACCGCGCATATTAAATTCAAATGCCAATATATAAGCGATCGGCAGGCCGAATGCCCAATACCCCAAAACCGCCACATACATTGGCACTTTGGTATCGCTTAAGCCACGCAATGCAGCAGCACTAACCACTTGCACGCCATCAACTAGCTGAAAAACCCCGGCAATAACCAAATAAGAAACCGCAAATCTAATAGAATTTATATTGCCGCTTAATGCTGGGTCTAAAAATAGATGAATGAATATTTCTGGTATAAAAATAAACGACGCACAGGTGATAATCATGGTCAAAAACGCCAAAATAATCGACACCCAGCCAGCATAAAACACCCCTTGTTGGCTATTCTGTCCATAAGCCAACCCTACCCTCACTGTCGTAGCCATGCTAAGGCCAAACGGAATCATAAAGGTAATCGAGGTGATTTGTAACGCCACAGCGTGCGCCGCAGTCTCTTCGGCCGATAACAAACCAAACAGAAAATATGCCGCACTAAACAATCCTACTTCCGCCATAACCGTAAGACCAATAGGAATGCCGACACGCAGTATTTCTTTAAATTTCACCCAGTCTGGGCGCCAAAACCGCACAAATATTTCATAATGCTTATAACTTTTTTTGAATATAATATAAATAATGACTAAAATGGTCGAAACAAATTGCACAATGCTAGTCGCAATCCCCGCCCCTGCAAGCTCTAACCGCGGAAATCCCCAGTTACCAAACATCAACGCATAATTGCCAATGAAATTCAAAAAGAAACCCAAAATGGTGATGAGCAGAATAACCTTAGTATCATTATGACCCGACAAAAATGAACGAAATGCCACCATGATCAACACAGGGAATATTGACCAACTGGCATATGTTAAATATCCGCCCGCCAATTCAATGGCATCGGGTTTTTGTCCAAGCAGGCCAAATATAAATTCAGATTGCATCAAAATCAACAACAGCAAAGCCGCTAACAACAAAGCCACCCATATGCCTTGGCGTAAGGAACGGCGCACTGCAGTTAAATCCTTAGCGCCAATGGCTTGTGCAACCAACGGCGACACCGCACCAACAACCCCCATGCCAAACACCAAAAATGTAAAATAGAATGAAGATGCCGTACCACCAGCCGCCAAATGGTGTGGGCTTAACCAGCCCATCATCACCACATCAGTTGCACCCAATGAAGTGTGTAGCAATTGAGTTAGAATGAGCGGCCAAGCCAATTTATAGGTGGCAGCCAACTCACCCAACCATAATTGTTTATCCGTATTTGCAAACATTTTGGCCTCTGTAAAATTGGTTCTTCGTTAAAAAATAGAACATAAGGAAAAGTTTATACTTGTCAATCGATTTAGATTGATGAATAGTCAACCAAAGCAAATACATGATTTTTTAAAAGAGTAAAACAATGCCCATACAACCCCAAAACGATGCTGGCTGCGGATGGCTTAACATATTAGACCAGCGCCCCCATACTCCGCCGCTACAAAAAGACACCCGTAGCAAGTGGTTGATAATAGGCGCAGGTTATTCAGGGTTAGCTACAGCCCTCACTCTGGCCGAAAACCAACCCAATGATGAAATCATACTTATTGACGCCAACGGCGCCGGCGAAGGCGCCAGCGCGCGAAATTCTGGCTATCTAGTCGACACTACATTAAATGATGGCCATCTTTCAGACACAGGGCTTAAATCCTATTTACAAAAATATGAATTAAATAAAAAAGCTGCTGACAATCTAAAACAAATGGTCGCCAAATATAAAATAAATTGTGATTGGAATGAATGCGGTAAATTTTATTCAAGTTCTACATTCAATAATGAAAAAAAACTACATAATTTCATCGAGTTACTAGATCAACTTAGTTTAAAAAATGAATTTTTCAATCAAGCCGATTTATCCAAACAATTAGGCACAGATTTCTATAAAATGGCGGTTAAAACCTTTGGTGGCGCGATGTTACAACCCGCCGCCCTCGTCCGCGGTTTGATAGACGCATTGCCTAAGAATGTCAGCCTCTACGAAAACACACCTGTAACAAAAATAAAATATGGCAAAAAGCATGTAGTGCATTGTAATCATGCCAATATCACCGCTGAAAACCTCATCATTGCAGTAAACGGTTTTATGCCAAGCCTTAAAATCAAAAATAACCGCGCATTTCCTTTACTGCTGACCGCAAGCCTAACCCGACAGCTCACACCAAATGAACAAAAACATATGAATAACGTGCCAGAATGGGGTGTTTTGTCAGCCAATCACATGGGCGCGACTTTGCGCTACACATCAGACAATCGCTTGATGATTCGCAACACTGTTGAAGTGTCTTCATCGCTACAACTATCAACCAACGACATGCAAAAGCGCAAATCGCAACATTTAACGGGTTTAAAGGCCAGGTTTCCTTTCTTAGCCGATGACATAATCGAGCACACATGGTCTGGCGTCACTTGCATCAGTGCCAATAATGCAAATATTTTTGATGAAATTTATAAAAACTGTTGGGCTGTCGGTTGTTATAATGGCGGCGGGATTGGCCTTGCCACTTTATTTGGTCAAGAAATTGCCTATCAAGCGCTTAACCAAACCAGCCCAACAAAACAACTTATCGCTGCCCGACCAAAACCTAGCTGGTTGCCGCCTCAACCCTTTTTAAACTGGGGAGTTAGCTTAAAATTGGCAAAAGATAAGTTTTACGCCACAAAAGAAGTTTAGCTCAAAAAAGGCGAATATTAACTTTTTATTAACCACAAATAAACCATTCATTAACCCTCTGCGCCGTAACATAAACATCATACTATAAATATATTTTGTGGCAGCCGATGAATCGCAATGTGTTAAAACGGAAAATATTCCCTGCAGTCATACTGTCGATACTCCTCGCCATTCTATCTGTAACTATGGATATAGAAGGTTGGAATCAAACCTCTAACATTCAAAAATTCAACCAATTCACAACCCCTGCCTCACAAAATTTGATTATTGTTAAGATAGACGAAGAGAGCATCGAAAATTTCAATACATGGCCATGGCCGCGCAGCAGCTTTGCCGAGCTTTTATATAAATTAGAGTCGGCTTCACCTAAATTAGTGGTTCTTGATATAGATTTTAGCACCCCATCCAACCCAATCAACGATCAAATTTTTAGCAACGCAATAAAAGATGTTTCCTTTCCTGTTATATTGCCGACAAAAACTCGTGCACCCCGAGAAATTTTACCCATTGAACCTCTGGCAAAATACTCATTACTCGGCAGTTTAGATATAAAGGTAGAAAAATCAGGCCTCGTTCACGAATATCTAACTTTTGCAGAAAACGACCGTCCAACCATTGGCGCACTGCTTGCCAATCGCGTTAACACTCCAAAAAATGCAGTCCATATTAATTTCTCAATCAACCCGCTAAGCATTCCTTGCATAACGTTTAAAGACATTATTTCCGATGATTTTGACCTCAGCAAAATTCGTGGTAAAACGCTATTGATTGGCACCACATCTCCGCAATTAGGCGATATGTATACGCTGCCAGAGCATGGCAGATTGCCCAATGTATTTATCCATGCATTGGGTTATGAAACACTGGTTGCCGATAGATTATTCACCACAATCTCGCCCGCAATTATGCTGGCGTTAGCCATCGCTTTATTCATCGTATTAACTTTCTTACATGATGATACAAGGCTAATTTGGGCGTTAGCCTCCAACTCACTCATCATTGTTGTTATTTACGCATCGGGTTTTATATTGCATGCCTACGCCGCCATTATGCTTCCTGCCGCAATATTATATGTGGCGATAATATTGTCATGTGTTCTGCAAATCATTCAAAATATAAAGTATCGCAGCCATATTTTGTTTAAAGAAACCAATCGAAACAACTACAATAAGGCATTGATTAATCAAGTTATTAAAGAAAGCGCCAATGCCATCATCATAACCAATTTACAAGGTGGGATTTTAATTGCCAACAGCAAAGCACGGCAGCTCTTCTCTATGGATAATCATACTGTACAAAATACAGAAAGTGTATTTGAATATGTTCCAGGCAGCAAAAACCTATTTGCAAAAGTAAGCCAGTCAAAATCGCGAAATGGCTCCCAAATCGAATTTGTGATGGAAAATTTTGAAACCAAATTGGGTCAAGAATACACCATTGAAATGATGCTGAATAAAACCAGCTTCATTCAACATTTTGACAATCATAAATTTTTCAACAATAGCAGTAGAATGAAGTCGCATGAAATTTTCAATTTCACCATTCAAGATGTGACAGAAAAAATGAAGATTCTGGACGAAAAAAACAAATCTGATAGCGCTCTCATTGATCTTAAAAATAACGATCCGCTAACCAAATTACCAAATCGCAGTAATTTTAACAAAGTCTTAGAATTGCTTTATTCTAACGCCCACGTTAAAAAAGATAGTGTTGTAGTATTGCTTAATTTAGATAGCCTCAAAGAAATAAACGATTTACATGGCATGGATATTGGTGATGAAGTCATCTATCAAGCTGGGCGTTTATTGCATAATGCTGTTGGCAGCCAAGGCTTAGTGGCACGCTTTTCCGAAAAAGTATTTGGCGTTATTTATAGCGGCATAGACAGCAAAAATACCGACCATTTTAAACAACTCATCCGCCAACTTTATTATCTATTCTCAAAACCACTTTACATAAATAACCAAAATATATCTATAGAGGTTTCTATGGGCGTAGTAATTGCACCCAAACATGGCGACACTCCAGAAACTCTCATTAGCAATGCCGTGCAAGCCCTGGATTATTCAAAAGCCTCAAAAAAAACCAAATGGTTTATTTATGAAGAGGGTATGGCACAAAAATTACGTAACAAACGCGAGATCCGTCTAGATTTACAACGCGCCATTAAAAATGGAGAGTTTGTACTTTATTATCAACCTCAACACGACATTGTATCGGGTAAATTACTTGGTTATGAAGCGTTGATTAGATGGCAAGACCCCATTAAATGCCTACGTTTCCCCGATGAATTTATCCCCGTGGCCGAAGAATTTGGCTTAATCAACCAAATCGGTGAGCTAGTGCTAGAAACGGGGTGTAACGATGCCGTTTATTGGCCAGATGATTTAACCGTAGCCATCAATGTATCGCCAATACAATTTAAAGATACAGATATGGTCGGTTTATGCCGCAAATATTTAGAGCAATCTGGTCTGCCGCCAGAACGGCTTGAACTAGAGATTACCGAGAGCATGATGATGGATGATGTCCAACATGTGATTAAGACCCTAACCAGTATTAAAAATTTGGGTGTTAAAATAGCCATGGATGATTTTGGTACAGGTTATTCTAGTTTACAATATCTAACAGAATTGCCATTCGATAAAATTAAGATTGACCGCAGCTTCATCAAGAATATTGGCAAATCAAAGCAAGCAGATGCACTCATCTCAACCATTGTGGCACTTGGCCATTCACTCGATAAGCTTGTATTGGCCGAAGGCATTGAGACCGAAGAAGTGATCATTATGCTTAGGGCTGCAGGCTGCCAACTTGGCCAAGGCTATCATTATGGCAAGCCAATGCCCATTAAACATGTGCGTGAGCAACTAGATTCAATTGAAAAAATTTCCCGAAGCGCATAACCTAAAATCATGATAAATAAAACCGAAATTAGCCAGCTCACAAAACTGCGCCAAAAAATACACCAATCGCCCGAAATTTCTGGCCAAGAGCGTGACACCGCACAACTGATTAGCGAATTCATTGCGCCATTCAAACCCGATCAATTCCACAACCGCCTGAGCGGCAATGCCCTCGCCGCGGTTTATAATGGCAAAGATATAAATGGCCCCACCATATTATTCAGATGCGAGCTAGATGCTTTGCCGATTATGGAAACAAGTACCGTCGCCTATAAATCACAATATGATAATGTAGCTCATTCCTGCGGGCATGATGGCCATATGGCCATTGTGGCATCATTAGCCGTAGCTTTGCATAAACAACGCCCCGAGAGCGGTCGGGTGATCTTATTGTTCCAACCCGCCGAAGAAACCGGCAAAGGCGCCAAGCCCTTGGTAGAGGCACTAAAACTCAAAAAGCTAGTGCCTGAATATAGTTTTGCTCTGCACAACATGCCCCAAATGACTATGCACGCGGTGGCAATTAAAAATGGTGACTTCAATTGTGCATCAGTAGGTATGAAAATCGAACTATTTGGCAAAACTTCGCATGCCTCTCACCCCGAAAATGGCATCAGCCCCGTTGAAGCGATGTGTGAGATATTGGCCGAGGTAAAAAAAATCAATCAACAATATGAATCCGAACCAGCGTTCTGCCTGGTTTCGATCAACCATGCGTCAGCGGGCGAGGAAGCCTTTGGCATCACCGCAGGCGCCGCCAAAATTATGCTCACATTGCGTTCTGAAAGCGATCTATTGCTGGAAAAAATGCAAAACCAATTGGATATATTCACCCAAAAATCCGCCCGCAAACATAATCTTGGTTATGATTATAACCTTGACGAACCGTTTGATGCTTCAATTAATGACGAGAAAGCGGCCGACAAGATTAGACAAGCTTGTGCCGACGAAAACAAACCAGTAACTGAACTAGACGCCACATGGCGTGCATCTGAAGATTTTGGGCAATTTGCCAATATCAGCAAATCGGCTATGTTTCAGTTGGGTTCGGGGATAGATCAGCCTTATCTGCACAATCCAGATTTCAACTTTCCCGATGAATTAATTGAAACGGGGCATAATATATTCCATCGGCTCATCACCAATATTTTAGATTAATCTTCCACTTCAGGATGTGGAAAGATTTCATTATAAATATCAATCAATTCAACCTGCTCAACACCAGTTTCCATTTCCAATTTACGTTTAAAAGAAATGCGCCGAATGTCACGTTTTTGTACGGGATGGCCTAACACTTTACCGATAATTTCTAGCTTCGGCAACGGCACAAGAGCGCCGCGCTCCATTTGCAAATATTGCTTTTCAGTCATTTTTAGTTTTTTACCAATATCGCGCGGGCCTAAACCCAAATGGTCGCGTATGCGCCATATGTTTTTACCCAAAACAATTTCATGCTCAAATGGCGTGCGTTTTACTTTTTTCATAACTTAATTAACTCAATAATGTGGAGGTGGCGCATCATCTTGCGGTTGGTTGATATTGCTATCACTGTCCATTGCCAATTGGATTTTGGCTTCAATAATTTTTATATATTGTTTCAACCGATCAAGCTCTTTGTGCTGATTATATAACTCATCACTCAGCTCAGCAATTTCGATGCCTTGATGCGCAACAGTCTCTTGTAATTTTATAATATCTTTTTCCATAGGCATGAATTACAGCAATTTTGAATATATCGCAAGCCACATAAAAAAGAGCGCTCATAAATGAACGCTCTTAGGTGATACATTTTACTGTACGCAAGACTCAAAATTAAATTGCAAGATATTCTTCACGCAATTCTTTATTGTCCAGCACTTCTTTGGCGGTGCCTCTAAATGCCACTTCACCTGTATCCAAAATAATCGCGCTATCAGCAAGCTTCAGCGCTGCTACAGCGTTTTGCTCCACGATAATGGTAGTGATGCCAAGCTTCTTCACTTCTTGTAAAATGGCTTCGATTTCATGCACAATGATCGGCGCTAAGCCTTCATATGGTTCATCAAGTAGTAATAATTTCACTTCTCTGGCCAACGCCCTAGCCACAGCCAACATTTGCTGCTCACCGCCCGACATAGAGGTTGCATCCTGTTTACGGCGCTCTGCAAGACGTGGAAAATGCTCATAAATACGGTCAATTTCCCAACCCTTACTAGGCGCAACTTGCGCGATAATAAGGTTTTCTTCAACCGTTAAACCAGGGATGATGCGCCGATCTTCTGGCACCAATTGCACACCAGCTTGCGCTGCCTCATGGGCTTTCATCTTGTGCAATGCAACGCCACCAAGATAAATCTCGCCACTTCTTAGCTTCGGGTCAAGTGCCCGTGCTAGGGTTTTCAGAGTTGTGGTTTTGCCCGCACCGTTACGGCCAAGCAGCGCCACAATTTCACCTTCGGCAACGTCAAATGACACACCTTGCACAATATAGCTTTCGCCATAATAGGCATGAATATTTTTAACCGAGAAAAAGCTTTTATTATCTGACATGCTCATTCTTGCTCCTCACCTAGATAGGCTTCAATAACTTTAGGGTTGCCCTTCACTTCATCAGGCGTGCCTTCGGCAATAATAGTGCCTTGTGCCAATACCGAAATGGTTTCAGACAACGCAAACACCACATTCATATCATGTTCAACAATCACCATGGTCATACCGCGATCAGCAATTTTACGCAAAAGCAGAATCGTGTTTTCTGTTTCATGGCGCGCCATGCCAGCAGTTGGCTCATCAAGCAACAGCATTTTAGGCCGATGCGCCAAGCAAATTGCCAACTCTAAACGGCGTTTATCACCGCGTGATAAAAAGCGAGCTTCTTTATGCACACTATCTTTCAAACCAACTTCTTCCAAAGTTTCTTCGGCAAAACTTTCTATGGATTTCATTCCAGCTTTTTGAAACATATTCAGTTTAAACGCACCATCACGTGCAGCTAAAGCTGGAATGCACACATTCTTAATCAACGTCATTTCAGGGAAAATCGCTGGCGTCTGGAATACTTTTGCCAGCCCCAATTGGTTGATCTCATGCGGCGACAAATCAAGCATCGGTTTGTCGTCAAACACCACGCTACCATGAGTGGGCGTAATCATACCCGTAATCACATTCAGCAAGGTTGATTTACCAGCACCATTCGGCCCAATGAGCGAATGAATGGTGTTATGCTTCACTTTTAAATTCACGTCGTTTAGCGCTTGTAAGCCACCAAAATTTTTGGACACTTCATAACAATCGAGCATTACATCTGATGTAGATTCTTTAGACATATCACTTCTCCTCCCCATCAGCTTTATTGCCAAAAAGCTTTTTATAAATCAGCTTAAAGCCGTCAGTAAAGCCACCTGGTAAGAAGATAACAATCGCCATAAATATCAATCCGAGTACCAATAACCATTCTTCGCCCAAAGGCACAGAAAGCACATTTTCAAAATACAGCATAAATGCCGCACCAATAATTGGCCCAATGAGTGTACCCACACCGCCCATAACCGACATAAGCACCAAATTGCCCGAGGTTGACCAACGTAAATATTCAGTACCAACATATGGCTCATAAACCACCATAAGGCTACCTGCAACCGATGCAAAAACCGCCGAGATAACAAACGCCCCGAGCTTATATTTTTGCACATCAATGCCGGTATATTCCAAACGTTCTTGGTTCGATTTAATGGCTTTTAATATCAAGCCAAACGGCGAGTCTCCAATGCGGCGTGCAATGTAGAAGCCCAATATCAATACCAGAGCGGTCATATAAAACATAATTTCGCCGCGCATTTCAATGCCCAACATTGATGGGATCATATCGGGTAACGTCAGGCCGTTTTCACCGCCTGTGAAGCTACCAAATGTTGAAAGCGCAGAAGAATGCAACATTTCACCAAATGCAAGTGTTAGAATAGAGAAATAAATACCCGACTTTTTAAGCGTAAGATAACCAATAATAACCGAAGCCAATGTACCAACAACCACTGCCACAATCATCGCAGGGATAATCTCGTCAGAAAAATGTTTAAACATCAGGCCTGTTGCATAAGCCGACACACCAAAGAATATGGCATGACCAAATGACAGATAACCTGTAAACCCAAGCAAAATATCAAAACCCAAAGCAAATAATGCCCAAATCATGATTTTGGTAGCCAAACCGCCATAACCGCCAATCCACGGAAACCAGAATGGCATGGTCAAAATCACCAAAGAAAACACCGTTAATGGGAATTTTTTTAAGATAGAAACTACATATTCCATTATTCCATTAATCCTTTTTTGCCCATCAAACCACGAGGACGCACTAACAAAATAACAACCGCAAGTAGATAAATAATAATTTGCTGAATTTCAGCATACTTCGCCGTAAAACTCAGCGCCATGCCAAATAACAGACTGGCGAGCACCGCCCCGGGTAAGGAGCCCATACCCCCAACCACCACCACCAAGAAGGATGGTATAAGCAGCTTCATACCCAACTCAGGTTCAACCTGCGTAATCGGCCCACCAAATAGACCTGCAATGGCGGCAATTACCGCGCCAATGCCAAATACAATGGTGAAGCGCCGGGTGATATTCACCCCTAAGAAAGCCAACATTTGGCTGTCGCGCATCCCTGCCCGTACAATCAAGCCAAAACGAGTGAATTGTAACAATAAGAATAAGGCCGCCACTGTCGAGAAACTCACCACAACCAATATTAAGCGCCATTTAGGATAAGCCACAAAGCCTTCTAAGAACGGTAAATATTCGTGCAATTTAACGATACCGCTGCCCCATGATGGTTTGGCAAATGGTAAGTTATTTGCGCCATATATGGTCTTTAACACTTCGCCAATCACAATCGCTAAGCCGAAGGTCACCAATATTTGGTCGGTATGTGAGCGCTCATAAAAGAACCTAATCAGGCCACGCTCCAAAATAATACCAACAACAAATAATAATATAGGCACCGCAACCAATGCAACATTAAAGCCAAACGCATCGGAAATAACAACCGCAAAATATGCGCCCAACATAAACAACGCACCATGCGCGAAGTTCACCACACCGAGTGTGCCAAAAATAAGTGTCAAGCCCAATGCAATCAGCATATAAAGCGCACTAATTTGCAACCCGGTTAATACTTGTAAGAAAAGATAATTCACTGTCCACCTCAATCATCAAAAATTCTGCCGCGCGTTTAAACGTGCCTTTTAACGAAGATATCATAAAAAGCGGCAACCAACTAGTTAAGAGTGGTTGCCGCACCGTTTATTTATAAACCAACTAAGGCTTATGCAGGCTCGTAAGGGCCAAGTTCACCACCGAAGATGCTAGCGTCATATGTCACTGTTTCACGAGGGGTTGTACCCACAAGTTCAAGCAGATCAAATTCGCCAGTTTTATCAGCAGGTGACTTACCTTTAACCACCAAAATGTCTTTAAAGCACTGATGATCTTCAGCACGGTAAAGAGTGGCACCATTGCCCATGCCGTCAAATTCAAAGCCTTCAAGTGCTTTGATAACTTCAGGTGGGTAGAATGTGCCAGCCACTTCACAAGCATTTGCATATAGCAATGTTTGGCAATAACAAGTGTGAGCAGCCATTGAAGGAGGGAAGCCATATTCAGCTTCAAACGCTTTAACGAATGCTTGAGAACCTTCATCTTGCAATGACCAGTTCCAGTTGGTTGTACCCAACACGCCTTGAATTTTAGATGAACCAGCACCCTGCGCCATAAGACGAGAGAATAAAGGCACAACAATTTCCATTGTTTTACCATTTTTTTGCAGCTCACGCATACCAAATTCAACAGCTTGTGAAAGTGAATTCACCATGTCTTTACCGTAATGGTTCAACACAAGTACGTCAGCATCAGATGACAACACTTCAGTTAAATATTGGCTAAAGTCAGGTGCGCCAACAGGTGTCATTAGGTTGTTGACTGTTGTCCAGCCTTGGCCTTCTGTACCACGTTTCATAGCGTCATATTGTGTATGACCCCAGCTATAATCAGCTGTTAGATGGAAAGCACGACGTTCTTTGCCATATGTTTCAGCCAAAATTGGTGAAAGCGCAATACCAGTCATTTCNGCATTAAAGAAATGACGGAAGCCATAACGGCGTTTGTCTTTACCAGTTGTGTCAYTACTATGTGTAAGACCAGCCATAAAGATAATGCCCATTTCAGACGCTAGATATTGCTGAGCAATCGCGATGCCTGAAGATGAACCACCCGTAAGCATGATAATTTTATCACGCTCAATCATGCGGCGGGCACTTGTACGAGCTGCATCGGCTTTGGTTTGTGTATCACCAACAACATAATCAACTTTTTTGCCTAGAATACCAGCACCCGTTAATTTTGATGGCTTGAATGTATCTAACATGCCGCCACCATTATTAAGGTGGGTTACAGCTAGTTTATAAGCACGAAGTTCGTCAGCACCCTCATCGGCATATGCGCCAGTTTGTGGTACGTTAAAACCAAGCATTACAGTATCACCTTCAATTGGATAGTTACCAATTGCAGATTCAGCCCATGCATTTTTTGCATAAAACATAGGTGCGCTCATTGCCACTGAGCCAAGAGCACCAGCTTTTAGTATAGAACGACGAGATATAGTTTTTGAAATATCAGACTTTTTAGCCAAGATAAATTCCTCCCTCTTATGATTTAAAATGAAGCACATTAAAAATATGCCCAATCAAAATTTTTAAAAAAATCAATCAATAATTTAATTACAAACCAGATATAATCCCTTTAACCTGACAATAATCTAATTAAATACAGTAAAAAGTTATCGGACGATGGTCTTATGTCGCTTTCAAATATTATCTAACAGGTTGTTTTTATATATATTTACAATGTGCGCCTAAGACAAAACTCTGATTCAGTGTAAGACTATGGTCTGAGGTTACTTTTGGGATAAAATATTTTAACAGATAGATACTAGGAGTTTTTAATAATTTGATTCCATATCTGGGAGGGATATATGGTTAAAAAAGTAGTGATTGCTGATGATCATCCCCTGTTTAGAGCCGCTCTAAAACAAGCCATCCGTAAAATCTCAACCAATGCAAAAATTATGGAAGTCAGCAGTTTAGGTGAAACATCCGATATATTGGCTTCAGAAGACAGTATAAATCTGCTGCTGCTCGACATCCATATGTCAGATAGCGACGGTTTTGCGGGTCTTATAATGTATAAGCAAGCTTATCCATTAACGCCGATTGTGATTGTTTCAGCCAGTGAAGAGCCTGAAATTATTCGCAATGCCATTGAGTTTGGTGCCTCTGGCTTCATACCAAAATCAGCTGACCTTTCGGTGATTCGTGAGGCAATTAACACCGTATTTGAAGGCCAATCATGGTGGCCCGAAGTTGACGGGCCTGGCCCGCTTGGCAGCACTGGAGGTTTTGGCCACAGCGAATCCTCCAAGCTATTCTCCACCCTCACCCCAACCCAATCTAAGGTATTCATGGCCATTGCCGAAGGCCTGCTCAATAAGCAAATTGCCTTTAAAATGGACATCTCAGAATCCACCATTAAAACGCACATCACCGCCATCTTTAAAAAGTTGAGCATCAGCTCACGCACTCAAGCGGTTATTTTTGCCAAAGATTTAGAAAAAAACACCAAACAAGAGTGATTAAACATTTTTCACTTGTTTTGCACTGAGCAACGCGCTGCGTAAAATAGCAGGGTCAATAGGCTTTTGAATCAGTTGAAAGCCAGCACTGGCAATTTTTTCATGCACAATACTAGTTTTATCAGCGGTCACAATATAGCCCTTAAAATCTAAGCGGTATTGATCGCGCAAATGCAACAATAGCTCAAGCCCAGTTTCATCATTATCCAATTGGTAATCAGCAAAAATAACATCGACCTCAGCTATCTGGTCAATTAGATTTACCGTTTGTGTAAAATCTTGAGCGGTCGAAACATTACAACGCCAACGCTGGAGCAATTTCTCCATACCATCTAATATAATTACCTCATTATCGACACAAATAACATTCAGCCCATCCAATAAATGGTCTTGGGTTGATGGCGGCAATTTAGGTTCTGGCTTATACTCCTGGCCAGATATTGGCACCGCCACGCGAAACACCGAACCATGGCCAAGCCTAGAATGCACGCTGATTTCGCAATTTATGATTTTGGCAATGCGCTCAGTAATGGCCAGCCCCAGCCCCAATCCTTTTTCTTGGCGTGTGGCCTTGTTATCAAGACGCTTAAATTCCTGAAACACATCATCCAAATCATCAGTTTCGATGCCAATTCCAGTGTCCCACACTTCAATCAATATATGGTCGTCACGGCGCCGACAGCCTAGCAAAATACGGCCTTCATGGGTGTAACGAATGGCATTAGACACAAAATTTTGCAAGATAGAATATAACAGGCCTATATCACTGAATATGGTGACATTGCTCGGCACCATGCGCAAACTCAACCCCTTTTGCGCCGCCACAACTGAAAATTCAACATTGAGAGAGGTGAGTAATTTATTGACTGGGAATACGCTATTGTCGGCGTCAACACCACCACCATCAAGCTTAGAGATATCCAGCAAAGCATTTAACAAACGTTCAGATGATTTCAAAGATTCTGAAATATTTTTGATAATTTCTCTGGTTTCACCATCCTCATCAGACGCAAAATCCTCTTCTAAAACCGATGTAAAAAGCCGCGCAGCATTAAGCGGTTGCAATAAATCGTGGCTGGCTGCTGCTAAAAAACGGGTTTTACTTTTGGTTGCAGTTTCGGCCAATAAAGTCGCCTGTCTAAGCTGCTCTTCAATCTTACCGCGATATTCAATTTCCGTAACCAAATTATCGTTCAACTGCGACAATTCTTCGGTTCTGCTAATCACCCGCCGCTCCAAATGCTCATGGCTATCTTTCAGCTCAAGCTCAACCTTACGCCGATCAGTAATGTCCTGATAGATCGCAAAAAAGCCACCAACAGCGCCATCGTCATCAAATTGTGGCACATAAGACACTTGCACATATCTCGTGCCTATAATCGGTCTAAAAATTTCGACATCAAATGTCTGTTTCTCACCGTTTAAAACTTTTTCAATATGCGGCTTGCGCAAATTATAATCGTCTTCACCAAACACCTGTTTGACATGCATGCCGATAATTTCATCATTCAAAAAATTCCATGTGGCATGAAAAGCTTTGTTGGCAAATACCAGTTTTTCGTTTTTATCTACAAATGAGATGATTTCAGGCACGCTATCGGTATAAAATTGGATATTCTCATCTTTACGCTTCAGCGCGTTTTCAAAATCTACTAATTTTGTAATGTCGGTAAAACTCACCACTGTGCCGCCACCAGGCATGGGGTTGGATAATATCTGCAATATCGTGCCATCTGGCCGCGTGCGCGTTACACTACGCGGAATATTCTTACGCCAGCTTTCCTTACGTTGAGTGACGACTGATTCAACATCCACATCGCCATATTCCCCGTTTTCCGCATTAAACCGTATCAAATCAGATGCAGGCCGCCCCACATACATATAATCATCGGCATATCCCGCCATATCTACATATTTTTTATTCCACGCAATCACATTATGCGCCCCATCAATCACATAAACCGCATGGGCGATATATTCGAGGGTTGAACTTAAAATCTCGCGGTTAAAGGCAATTTCTTTGCTAGTATCACCCAGCAAATGAATAATGTCATCAATCTGTAAATTAGTGCCTTTTAACGCCGAACCCATCACATTATGCGCCGAAGACGCTCCGATGGCACGGGCAATCAATTCTTCAGTATATTGAATCACATCCAAATCAATTTTATCATTCAGATGCACCATGCGGTTACACTTTTTTTGCAAACCAATGATGAAATCTTGCTTCTGATTATAACCTAAAATTTTAGTCGCAAGGTTTTTCAAATCCCACACCCGCAGCATCATATCTTGCACATCTGCATGTGGTGTAAGCAAGGTAGATTGCCGATTGTCAACAAAAGCTGCAGCCTGCGTGCTGTCTAATATACTTGGCATAGCTTTGAGCGAAAAATAAATATAACAGCTGATGTTAACGGCCAAACTCATCACCACACCATGGGTTAAACTATCGCTAAAATCCAAACCAAATAAAGCATGTGGTTTGAGCCATTCTAAACCAAACAAACCATTTTGATTGATGCCATCATTGATGAATTGAATGTCCAAACTTGGCAATAATAAAGTGTAGGCCCAAGTTAAAAACCCAAGTGCAAGGCCGATGGTAACGCCATTTCGATGCCCACGTCGCCACGTAATGGCACCAATGATGGCAGGCGCGAATTGTATGGCCGCGGCAAAAGAGATCAACCCAATATTGGCCAAACTTTCAGAGGTTGATATGCGATAATAAGCATAGGCCATCAACATCATCACCACGATGGCGCCGCGCCTAATGTTAATCAGCCATTTGCTAAAATCATTATCATCCATATTGATGATTTTAAAACGCACAATCAACGGCATAATAATGTCGTTAGAAACCATCGTGCTAAGTGTGATAGACGCCACAATCACCATGCCCGTCGCCGCCGAGAAACCACCCAAAAACACCAAAATTGCCAAAGTATTTTTGTCATTAAACAATGGAATGTTTAAAATAAACTGTTCGGGGTTTTGCAAATTACTCGGCAAAGTGTTGATACCGCCTACAATAATTGGTACCAAAACCACACTGACCAATAATAAATAAATCGGTAAAATATAGCGCGCATATTTAACATCATTCACATTATTATTTTCAACCACAGCCACATGAAATTGCCGTGGTAAAAATATAATGGCAGACATGCTCAACACCAGCATGGTAAAAAATCGTGTGTTGATTTGGTCGGTCGAAAATAAATCTTTTTGCTGGTTCAAAACATCCAATTGCTGCGCAAAATCGTCAAACCCATTCATCACATAATAAACAATAAACATACCGACAGTTAAAAACGCCACCAGTTTGATGATCGATTCAAACGCCACAGCATTGATCAAACCACGATGATGCTCGGTGGCATCAATATGCCGCGTGCCAAACATAATGGCAAAAAATGCCAACGTAAGCGCAATGATCAGTTCATTAGCCCAGCTAATAGGGTCAGCACCAACCAAGCTGTTAACAGGGGTCGAAATAATTTGATAACTGGTCGAGATGGATTTTAATTGCAGAGCAATATAAGGCAAGCTACCGATCACCGCCAAACAAGCAATCATCATCGCCAAACTCTGGCTTTTGCCATAACGCGCCGAGATAAAATCGGCAATAGACGAGCTATGCTGTTTGGTGCCAACAATGACTAATTTTTGAATAAATTTGCCAAATACAACAAAAGTCAATATTGGGCCTAAATAGATGGTAAAATATTGCCAACCCGATGATGTGGCAGTGGCTGCAGCGCCATAATAAGTCCAAGATGAACAATAAACCGCCAGCGAAATAGAATAAATAGCCGCCCGCACAAATGCCGTTTGTTGTTTATCACGGTTTTTATCACCCCACCATGCGACTAAAAACAACGCACCAATATAAGCCAAACTTATTGTGACAATCAACCAACCGTCAAGCATGTATCTTCCCTCATTCGCTTCACCCCATTAAATAGCGAAGCCTAAGCAGAAGCAAGTTTAATCTATTTTATAGGATAATCTGAAAGCACCCCAATGCTTGCCATTCACAAAAATAGGTGATGAAATATGCTTTAATATCATATTTTTACCGCCGCCCATATCACGGTTATAAGTTTGAAACAGAAACTCATTTGTATCTTGCGCACTCGATAAACCAACTGCATCATTAAATATACGGCGGTTACGACAATTGGTTGCATTCCAAATTGGATCATCCGAAAGCGGTTTAGAAAATTGCTTATGATGCGTGGGTATATAGCCATTTATATCAGTTGATACCGCCAATATATATTGCGAGTTGCTAGCTAATATTTCTTCCTGCAAATCAACCAATACTTTGTCTGTAAAATTCGTAAAGTTGGTTATATGTTGCTGCGGATCAGAATTTGGCACTTCTTGATAATCAAAATCGAATAATTTTTGCGCTGAAATATTGTTCTGGGCAATTTCATATTCAAAAATCTCTCCCGCCCTTCTGGCCGCCTCAATAGTCAGCGTAATCGAGCGTGAATCGAATGTATCAATGCCAGAAGTTGCAACTCTACCAACCAATTCGTCTGATATCGAGCCAGTTTCCTTCATGCCTTTAGTGGCGATTGATAGTTTTTTCGAATTTTCCTCAACATCATTTTTCATCGAACCAATCGTCGAAAAGAAATTTTCCATTTCCTCATTATTGTTCTCTACATTCTCCGAAATGGTTCTCGAGGTTTGATCTATAGCAGCAAAGGCATCACCTAAATCGGTTATTTCGCTTTGTAATTCGCCAGTACTGTTTTTCACATGATCACTAAATTCAATGGCTTTATCGCCCAAATCTATCAATTTAAGCGATTCTTTATTCAAAGCATTCAATGTTGTATCAATTTGCAAAGTGGCAGCACTGGTTTGGTCTGCAAGGCTTTTCACTTCGGCGGCCACAACCGCAAACCCCCTGCCTGCTTCGCCCGCACGCGCCGCTTCTATAGTTGCATTTAGTGCCAACAAATTGGTTTGTTTTGCAATAACCTGTATCACTTCCGCCACGCTAGATACGCTGTTAAGTGAGTTTTGCAAATCCTGCAATTGTGTTGTCATCGCAGTCACAACGTCAACCAATTCAGCAACTTCTGAAATCGAAGCATCAAGTTTCTGACTAGAATTACTAACTTTTTCACCTAGAATTTGAGTTGTCTCTTCGGCAATTTTCACTGCGTCAGTAATTTTTTCATTGGCCGCAAGAGTTTGACTTACCGCACTGGATAATTCATCAAAGCGGCCTTCCAATTTTTTTTGCGATTTATTGGTATCTTCCACAACCGCCGAAGCTTTGGTGATATTAATGCCAACATGGCTTAAGCGCTTGGAAATACGAGCCAGAATATCAAGATGATTCGTGTTTTCTACAGTAGATTCAGCTGATTGCGACATGGAATGCCCCCAAAAAAAATATTAGTTTGAGTAGAGCAAAACATGGTTAAAATTAAATTAATCAATTCATATTTCTATTGCTTGACATTCCCATGACTAGAAGGTTTAGTGTATATAAAAACAAATAAGGTGAATGAAATGGCCGATTCTTGTTGTTCAACAGACGATAAAAAACCAACAATCTACGCAATTGATCCCGTTTGCGGGATGAAAGTCGATGTCGACAATGAACAAAAGAAACGCCACGCATATAAGGACACAACTTTCTACTTTTGCAACCCGAAATGTTATGAAAAATTTAAAGCTAAGCCCGAATATTATCTAACAGGCCAGCATAAAATTGACGCAGCAAAAAAAGCTGAAACAGCCCCCAAAGGCACCAGATACACCTGCTCCTGCCATCCCGAAATAATTGAATATGCACCAGGTGTTTGCCCCAAATGCGGTATGGCACTTGAAGTGATGGACATGCCAACAGATGAAGTGAACCCAGAATTAATCGATTTTTCCCGCCGCCTTTGGGTGGCCGCACCATTAGCAATCATCCTGCTTGTTATCGAAATGTTCGATCATTTATTAGGCATTAATCTGTTGCCATTCTTGTCTGGTGTTGAGCGCCAATGGTTGGGGCTTGGCTTGGCCATACCTGTTATGTGGGCAGGCATGCCGTTTTTCGAACGCGCAATTCTTAGCTTTAAAACCAATAATTTAAATATGTTCACCCTTATCGGCGTCGGTACATCTGCCGCATTCGCTTATTCGGTGGTCGCAACCTTTCTACCCGATTTGTTCCCAACCGGCATGTTGAACATGCATAGTGTCATTCCTGTCTATTACGAAAGCGCCGCGGTAATCATCGCTCTGGTGTTAATGGGGCAGATTATGGAGATTAAATCAAAACAGAAAACCGGCAATGCCATTAAACAATTGCTCGATCTATCGCCCGACATCGCGCATATCATAGATAAAGACGGCAAAGAGACCGACATCGCGGTGAGCGCAATCGCAAAAGGCGCAGTGTTGCGCGTACGAGCGGGCGAAAAAATTCCGCTAGATGGCGTGATTATCAGCGGCAAAACCCATGTTGATGAGGCGATGATTACAGGCGAACCGCTGCAAGTCGCCAAACAAATCGGCGATAAAGTAATTGGCGGCACAATCAATGGCACTGGCGGGTTTGATTTCACCGCACAAAAAGTCGGTGACGAAACAATATTAGCCCAAATCATTAAAATGGTGGCCGATGCCCAACGCTCCCGCGCCCCCATACAATCATTGGCCGATAAAGTCGCCAACCTATTTGTGCCAACCATATTTGCAGCTGCCGCCATTGCCTTTGCGGCTTGGATATATTTTGGCCCTGAGCCAAAGCTTAGCTACGCTGTAGTGGCCGCAGTCAGCGTGCTAATTATCGCCTGCCCATGTGCGTTGGGGCTAGCAACGCCCATGTCAATCATGGTGGCGATGGGCAAAGGCGCGCGTAATGGCGTATTAATTAAAAATGCCGCTCAGTTAGAAAAGATGACCAATGTCGATATTTTAATTGTCGATAAAACCGGCACCATCACCCAAGGCAAGCCTGAAGTGAGTGAGATTTTTTGCCTTAATAGTGAATATACAGTGCAAGATGTAATTCAGCAATTGGCTTCGGCCGAGCAATATAGCGATCACCCCCTCGCCCATGCCGTGATGACATGTGCCAAAGCTCAAAACCTAGACTTGCTTAAAATTGATGATTTTAA
This sequence comes from Alphaproteobacteria bacterium, assembly GCA_002400495.2. Lineage (GTDB taxonomy): Bacteria > Pseudomonadota > Alphaproteobacteria > Rhizobiales > OSC116 > OCS116. The sequence continues at coordinate 29,286 of NVQL02000066.1, forward strand.
GGATGTAACAGGCGCAGGCATTAGCGCCTCAATTTCAGGCAAGCAGATTTTAGTCGGCAATTTAAACTTCATGACCCATTCAGAAATCGACTTTAGCACCATTCCAACAGCCGCGCAAAATCGCTTGGCACAAGGTCAAACACCAATATATATAAGCATAGCAAATCAAGCCATAGGCCTCGTATTTGTCGCCGATCAAATCAAACAAGATAGCGCTTTGGCCATCGAGCAATTGCGCGAGTTGGGCATAGAAGTGATTATGGCAACGGGTGACATTGAGCAAAGCGCCAAAGCAGTCGCCCAACAAGTGAACATAGATGTGTATAAAGCCGCCATGCTGCCCGAAGATAAAATCGCGCTAGTCAAACAATTGCAGGCAGAAGGTAGGATAGTCGCGATGGCAGGCGATGGCATTAATGACGCCCCTGCCCTTGCCCAAGCTGATGTAGGCATTGCCATGGGCACAGGCGCTGGTGTGGCGATAGAAAGCGCTGGCATCACCCTAGTGGGTGGCAATATAATGGGCATTGTCAAAGCCAAGCGTTTGGCCAATGCCACAATGAGCAACATCAAGCAAAATCTATTTTTCGCCTTTATATATAACACAGCAGGCGTGCCAATCGCCGCGGGCATCTTATTCCCACTAGTTGGCGTGCTGCTATCACCCATTTTTGCCGCCGCAGCAATGAGTTTATCATCGGTATCAGTTGTGCTCAACGCGTTAAGGTTGAGAAAGGTAAAATTATGAATATCGGCCACGCTGCAAAACAAACAGGGCTTAACAGCAAAACGATTCGTTATTACGAAGAAATCCACCTCATCACTCCTGATAGGCAAAATAACGGTTATCGCGACTATAGCGACCAACATATCGAAATATTAAATTTCTTAAAAGTTGCCCGTAGCTTAAGTTTTTCAATCGAAAATTGCCGCACTCTGTTAGGCATGTATCACGATGAAAACCGCGCCAGTAAGGATGTTAAACAGTTGGTGGCAGAGCAGATAACCGAGTTAGATGAGATCATCGCCAACAGCCAGAAGATGAAAGCCACATTGCAGCACCTATCTAACAATTGCCATGGAGACAACCGCCCACAATGCGCCATATTGGACGCTTTTGGCGCAGGAATTGTGAATAAGTCTGACCATTTGGTCAAGTAAACACACGTTTATGTTGACACATGCTCATATCTAGCTTATTGAGCCATCTATCACTTCGATCTGCGTCGTCAATTATCTTAAACTATGTAGATTGTGGGATGTTTGAAAATTCTACTCAATCAGTTTCTCTTAAAATTGGTTATATAGAGATGAATTTTTAACTCTATTAACCTCTATAAGAGAG
>NVQL02000029.1 GCA_002400495.2 Alphaproteobacteria bacterium
GTTGATGGGCATGTTTAGCGGTGTGTTTAACAATGAAACATTCTCCGTGGTCATTTCGGTGCAATTGTTGATGATGATTGTAATCGGTGGCCTAGGCTCTATTCACGGCGCATTTTTTGGCGCGATTGTGATTGGTTTTTTGCCGCAATTTTTGTCCATCTCCAAAGGCTGGGTTGGCGATGTGATTGGTGGCAGTGCCGTCGCTATTCCAGGTTTGGAATTTGGGGTGTTTGGCATGATACTCATTGCCTTTATCTTGTTCGAACCTGCAGGCATATATGGCAGGTGGATTAAAATTCGAACATGGCTTGAGCTGTTTCCGTTTTATCGTAAAGGCATGTTTAAACGTCAAAAATCCTTCCTGAAAACGGAGCGATTGCAATGAGCTTGTTAGAGTTTGAAAGTGTAACGCTTAAGTTTGGCGGGGTGATTGCGGTCAACGACCTGTCATTTAATGTGGAAGAAGGCGAAGTGTTTGCGCTTGTTGGGCCAAATGGTGCAGGTAAATCAACTGCGTTTAATTTGATCTCACGTTTTTACGAACCGTTTGCGGGTAGCATTCAGTTTGATGGGCATGATTTGTTGGCACATAAACCTTCGGAGGTTGCGGCATTGGGTGTGGCGCGTACGTTTCAGAATAATGAATTGTTTGACCATTCAACCGTGTTGCAAAATTTGTTGATTGGGCGGCATCGGCATCGGCAAACTAATTTTCTGGCCGAAATATTTTTCAGCCCCAATGTACGCAAACAAGAACTACAAAACCGCCATATGGTCGAAGAAATTATTGATTTTTTAGATTTGCAACCCTATCGCGATAAGATGATTGCTGGCCTGCCTTATGGCGTGCGCAAAGTAGTTGAGTTGGCACGGGCATTGGCGACAGGGCCAAAAATCTTGATGTTGGATGAACCAGCCTCTGGCCTGTCGGTTGAAGAAACCACCGATATGCGCTGGTGGATAGATGACATTCGGCGCCAAATGGGCATTACGGTTTTAATGGTTGAGCATGATATGGGCTTGGTGTCATCGGTTTGTGACCGCGTGTTGGCATTGGCCAATGGCGCAAAACTAGCCGAAGGCACGCCTGAACAGGTGCAGACCAACCCAGCAGTGGTTGAAGCTTATCTAGGGGGTGCTGCTTAATGAGTGATGCTTTGTTAAACATCCAAAATATCGAAAGCTATTATGGGCCGATTATGGCGATTAGAGGCGTGAGCCTAGAAGTGGAGGCAGGGCAAATTGTCACCGTATTGGGTGCAAATGGTGCAGGAAAAACCACTCTCATGAAAACCATTTCTGGGGTTATGGACCCTGAAAAAGGCCAAATTACTTTTGATGGTGTGCAAATTCAAGGCATGGAGCCACATAAAGTGGTGGCGCAGGGTGTTGTGCATATTCCCGAGGGGCGGGAGGTTTTTCCTCTGATGTCGGTTAATGACAATCTCAGCCTTGGCGCTTTTACGCGCAATGATAAAGCTGAAATTGAGCAAGACCGCGAAATGGTTTTTTCTTACTTTCCAATTTTAAAAGAAAGGCGCACTCAAGAAGCGGGCTTTCTTTCGGGCGGTGAGCAGCAAATGTTAGCCATTGGCCGCGGCTTGATGGCACGGCCAAAAATTATGTTGCTCGATGAGCCAAGCCTTGGCCTTAGCCCGATATTGGTGCAAGAAATATTTGAGATTTTAAAGCGTCTAAATGCCGAGCAGAAGGTAACTATGATGTTGGTCGAACAAAACGCCGCCATTGCATTGGAACTTGCTGATGTGGGTTATGTGATGGAAGTTGGCCGCATTGTGATGCATGGCAGCGCCGATGAATTGATGCAATCCGAAGACATTCAGAATTTTTATTTGGGTGTGCAGGAAGAGGGCGAGCGTGAAGAACGCCGCTGGAAACGCAAGAAAACGTGGAGATGATTATGGGAGGACCTGCATGAATAAACATATAACAATGCCCGAAACTCATATTGTGAACAAGGTGAGGCTGAACGTCGACCTTAGCGTGCGGCCAGCCATAATAGATGGTTGTGACACAATGGCCAAGCTGTTTGCCTTGCGTTGTAAAACTAACGGCAAACGCACTGCACATCGCGAAAAAGACCTAGGCATTTGGAAGTCATATAGCTGGGATGAATATTGGGCGGGCGCATCGCGCATGGGGGCGGCGTTTCATGCATTGGGGCTTAAGCGCGGGCAGGTGATCTCGGTATTGTCAGAAGACAATAAAGAATGGTGTTATCTGGATATGGGCATTCAAGGCATTGGCGGCATATGCAGCGGCGTCTACACCACTGATAGTTCGTCACAATTGGCGTTTTTGTTGCAAGATAGTCAAAGCCCGTTTTTGGTGGTTGAGAATGATGAACAGCTGGATAAGTTTTTAAAAATACGCGATCAGGTGCCATTGGTGAAAAAGGTGATTGTGTTAGACCCAGAGGGTCTGCATGCTCTTGATGATGAACAGATTATATTTTTGGATGATTTTTATACGTTGGGTGAGGCGGCACTGGCCGATGAGCCAGAGTTGTTTACCAGCGCGATAGAGGCTGGCCAAGCTGCGGATGTGGCTTTGCTTATTTATACCTCGGGCACTACGGGCAAACCGAAAGGAGCGATGCTGAGCCATGAGAATATTGTTGCAGGTACAGCAAGCCTCGCCACGTATTGCCCGACTTATGATACGGATGAGCAATTGTGCTTTTTGCCATTGAGCCATGTATTTGAACGGGGCACCAGTATTTTTGGTTCAATTGCGGCATCGTCGATGGTTAATTTTGCTGAAAGTCCAGAGACGGTGTTTGATAATTTGCGCGAGGTTTCGCCGCATATATTTTCGGCTGTGCCGCGGGTGTGGGAGAAGATATATTCGGGCGTGTTGATTTTGGTTAAAGATGCCACGAGCCTTGGCCGTTGGTCATTTGCCCAAGCCATAAAGGCGGGTATGCAAAAAGCCGAGCTGGCGCAGAATGGCACACCAATTGGTATGGCGCTAAAACTGCGCTATGGGTTTTGGGATTTTTTGGTTTTGCGCAATTTGCGGGTAATGTTGGGGCTCGATAGAGTGCGCCGTGCAATATCGGGTGCGGCACCCGTGTCACCAGAATTGTTGAAATGGTTTTATGCCATTGGGGTGCCAATTTGTGAAGGTTATGGCATGACCGAGAACACTGCTGTTTGTACGCTCAATACGTCGTCGCCACGTCATTTGGGCAGTGTAGGGCGGCCAATAAGTGGCACGCAAGTGCGTATTTCGGCAACGGGTGAGATACAAACCAATGGTTTAAATACGTTTCCTGGATATTGGAATAACCCTGAAAAAACCGCCGAAACATTTACCGAAGATGGCTGGTTGATGACAGGCGATTTGGGCGAGATAAATGATGATGGTTATGTCAAAGTGACGGGCAGGATTAAGGACATCATCATCACCGCAGGTGGTAAAAACATCACGCCTGCGGAGATTGAAAGCGAACTTAAATTCTCGAGTTTTATTGCCGATGCGGTGGTGATTGGTGACAAGCGAAAATATTTGACAGTGTTGATTATGATTGATCAAGAGAATGTCGAAAAATTTGCTCAGGAACAAAAAGTACCGTTCAGTGATTATGCATCTTTATGTGCAACTCGCGAAGTGACCAAGCTGATTGGTGATGAGGTTGAGCGGGTTAATAAAGCGTTCGCACGGGTTGAGCAGATTAAAAATTTCAAACTGATTGACATATTGCTGACTGCCGAGGATGATGAACTAACTGCTACAATGAAACTAAAACGAGGTTTGGTTGAGAAGAAATATATGGCTCTCATCGACCAAATGTATGAATGAATAAAGGTAGAATGAACGAAAAAATATAATGTAACCATTTTCCAGGGAGGGAAATATGAAACAGAAATTAAAATTAGCCATTGCGGGTGTTGCCGCTTTAATGATGACATCAACGGCACTCGCTGAAACCCAAGGCGTATCTGATACTGAAGTGACATTTGGCTCAGTGAGTGATTTATCGGGCATATTTGCTGCGGTAGGTGTGCCTGCGGTCAATGGTGCGAATTTGCGCTTTGATGAAGCCAACGCCGCTGGCGGTGTGCATGGCCGTATGGTTAAATATATTGTCGAAGACAATGGCTATCAGCTACCTCGCGCGATGCAGGGCTATAATAAATTGCTTAACCGCGATAAAGTTTTTGCCATGTTATTATCTTTAGGCACGCCGATGAATATTGCGGGCTTTAGATTGCTTGACCCTAAAGGCATTCCGAATATTTCACCCTTATCTGCATCGCTTAAAATGCTAGATGAACCGATGCATAATAAATTTGCGGGTTTCTCAAGTTATTTTGACCAAGCTGCAGCGGGCATTACTTTCCTTGCCGACAAATATGAAGCCAAAAATATCTGCGCTATGTATTTGCCATCTGAATATGGCAATGAAGTGGTTGATGGTGCTAAAAGCGCGATTGAAAAATTGGGTCTGAATTTTGCTTCTGAAACCACACATAAAGGCGATGAAGCTGATTTTGTTGGCTCATTGAGCAAATTAAAAGCTGCTGAATGTGAAGTGGTGATTATGGCTTTGGGCGTGCGCCAAAGCATCACTGTGGTTGGTACAGCCAAGAAAATGGGCTTAACTGATATGCAATTCCTCAATACATCAGCAGGCTTTTTGGGTGTGGTTGCAGCCGTGCCAGGTGGTGTAACCGAAGGGCTTTATGCGTCTTCTGGTTGGGTGGATTTAGCGGCTCGCGCTTCTGACGCTGCACCGGCTAAATTTATTGCCGATTATACGGCTAAATATGGCTCTGCACCTGGTGGCTTTGCGATGCTCGGTTATTCTGCCGCCAACCAAACCATTATGGCTTTGGAAGCTGCGGGTAAAGACTTGACCACAGACAGCTTTATTGCAGGCATGGAAACTGTCGACTATATGGATGATCTGATGAGTGCGCAAATCACTTACGGCGCTGGCGATCATCAAGGTGCTGATGATGTGGTGCTTTCAGTGGTTAAAGATGGTGGCTGGGTTGTGGTGAATAATTAATCCACCACTCTTTTTATGAATATGAATAACCCCAGAATGGCTGTGCTGTTCTGGGGTTTTGTTTATGGCTTGGGTAATACTGCGACAGTTAAGCGGGCGATGCAGACCATTTTGCCTTGCTCATTGGTGATCTCAATGCCCCAAACTTGTGATTTGCGGCCAATATGGTGCGGTTTGGCAATGCCGTATACCCAGCCTTCAGCCACGCCGCGCAAATGGTTGCCGTTGACCTCTTGGCCAACACAATAAAAACCTTCTCCCGCGGCAAATTGGGCGGCGAAAGAACCTAAGGTTTCGGCAAATAGGATAGATGCACCGCCATGCAATATACCTGCTGGCTGGTGGGTGCGGGCATCAACAGGCATGCGGCCTTTAAAATAATCATCGCCAATTTCGGTCATTTCAATGCCCAAATGTGAGGCGGCGGTATTTTTCATAAGTTTGTTGGCAGAGTCCAACGATATTTCAGTTTTCCAGATTGACATATTTTGCTTTCAGAATCAGTGGTCAGTTAACGACATCATGATTTAAAAGTCTAGCATTGGCAACTTGATTTGGCCGTTTGTGGCGGTAAAAGCACTGCCAGATTTTAAGAATTCTGCTACAGGTTTGGAAGTGACTGTTCCGCCTGCTTCGGTGATGAGCAACATGCCTGCAAAGGCATCCCAAGGGTTTAAATGTAGCTCATGATAAGCCTCCGCCCAACCCGCAGCCACACTGAATAGGCCAAAGCAAGCCGAGCCTTGACGGCGATATTCGAAACCAGCGCTGAGCAGGTCATCAATGGCTGAAAGGTGAGTTTTAAGTGGCAAGCGATCCGAATGCCCCAATATGATCATAGATTTGGCGGGGGTCTGTGTGTTAGATACTTGTAATTTTTTGCCATTCACAAAAGCACCGCAACCAATTTGGGCGCTGGCGGCTTTGCCTATATCTGGCAGGTCAAGCACGGCATGGGTGATGCGGTCATTTTGCACGCAGGCGATAGATATTGCCCATTCAGGCAGCCCGCGCATATAATTTGCGGTGCCATCGATCGGGTCAATAACCCAGCATGTGTCGCTTTGGCCTGTTACGCCTTCTTCTTCGCCGACTATGGCTTCGTTTGGAAATTGTGCGTCTATCCGCTCGCGTATAAATCGCTCGACCGCTTGGTCAGCTTCGGTTACAAAATCTTGATGGCCTTTATTGGCGATGAAATTGGCGCCAGATTGTTGGCGCATTTTTACCGCAAGCTCGCCTGCTTGCTGTGCGATTGTTTGGCAGAAGTCTAATCGTAAATCTGTGGTGGCCATTTTATTCCATTCAAGTCTAGTTTATACGTTAATTAAGGTCGTGTTGCGGTGCATGGGTTTTAGCAAAATATCTATGGTTTCAAGCGGTTTTGTAGGCTGCTTTAACCTTTTCATCATCAATTGAACTGCTGTGATTGCACTTTCTTGGATGTCTTGGTTGATGGTGGAGAGGTTGTAACCTGCCCAACTGGCTTGCTCAATATCGTCAAAGCCGAGCATTTCGAGCCGCTCTGGCACGGCAATATTATAGCGCGTGCGTAACCCATCCAAAAGGCCGAATGCCATGAGGTCGGTGGTGCAAAATATGGCATCAATATTGGCCAAATTTTCATATATTGTTTGTGTGGATTCTATACCCGCTGCATAGCTTTGGGCAGTGGTTTTAATGATGCTGATGGGAAAACCTGCCTCGCGACATTTTTGAGCGAAGACCTCGGCACGCCCAACCACGGTATAGGTTTGGCTTTGTGGCATCAACACGCCAAATTTTGTGGCGCCGCCGCGACGCAGCATATCAAATGCCATTTGCCCAGCATGTTCAATGTCTAGCTGTATGCGGTCAGTGCCAGTGATGGATGGGTCGCGGTTAATCAGTACAACAGGCACGTTATATTGAATGCATTCTTCAATAATTTTAGCAGGCGGGGTGTCAGAAGTGACAATCATGCCTGTTATATTGTAGTTGAGCAGGTTCGACATGTGACCGCTGACATCGTCTGACTTATCGACCGTCAATAATATGGGGGTATAACCATTTCGGATGAGTTCATGACTGGCTAGTTTGACTTGTTTGGCGCGGTAGGGTGTGTCGAGCCGTGAGGCGACAATGCCGACCAGACCAGAATTTTGCTTTTGCAAACCACGGCCGAAAAAATTAACCCGATATTCCAAAACTTTGGCGGCTTTCATAACCTTTTCTTTGGTTTCGGCAGAAATGCTTCCGCCGTCAGAAAAAGCCCGTGAAACCGCAGAACGGTGAACGCCCGCTAATTTTGCTACATCATATGATGTCGGTTTTTTTCTCGGAATGTTCGCCATGAACGCTCAGCCTTTAAAGTTTTGTTGAATTAGGTCGTGGAATAAAAATGGATGATTTAGATTAACAATGTCGGGGCGGGCAGAGATGATGCGCTGCATGTCGGTTTTATCTTCCCCCATATAGGCAGTCATGACTTTTATGCCCTGCGCGCGGCAAGCCTCGAATTCTGACCAATCCTCCGCCATAGTATATTCTATAATTGATGGTGAAAGGAATGCAAGCGTTTCGTCTAAAGAAGTGAAATCCTGCCGCCTGATCATAATGTGGGCTTTTGTAGAAATTTCGCGTATATCCTTAAGTAGAGCGGCATCAAAACCCCAAAAAAAGCAATTATCTAACATGTTATACTTAACCACTGTGTTGAATACTTTCTGAGCATTGACGGTTTTAAGCTCGACATAAAGCTTGCCGCCATATTGATTCGCCACTTGTAAAATCTCATCAAATGTTGGAATTTTCAAATGTTTATAATGGGCAGAGAACCAGCTTCCTGCATCAAGATTTTTTATGTCTGCGTAATTTTTATAAGCGATCAAGCCAGTGCCATTGGTGGTTCGTTCTAGCATATGATCATGGATGACAATTAGCTCTTTATCAAGGGTGGAATGCACATCAATTTCGACATATTGAAAACCAGCGGCAAAAGCGCAATGGGCAGCCTCGAGAGTGTTCTCAGGGGCTATTTTGTTGGCGCCGCGATGGCAGGTAATTTCGACAGACCATTCGGTCGGTGGGGTAAATGGATGCACCAATTCAGGCCGATCTGAGCAAATGCCTAAAATGGGTAAATGGCGTAAGTCTGCCATGCGTTTTGGGTCTTCTTCATGCCACAAAACAACTAGTTTATTTTCGGCTTTGACACGAGTGAAGAATGCACCATCCAATAGGTCTTGTGGGCGGTCTAGATTTTCCCAACATAAGTGAATGACATCGGCATGTTTGGCGTGTTCAAATGGGTCAGCGCCGATGGGCACTAAGGCCGAACTTGGATAAGTGCAGCCCGCATCTTTGAGCAAGATAGCGGCTTTAGGGTCGAATGCGCCGATGATGGCTTTTTCAATTCCTGCCCGTTTTAATGCCTCATAAACGGGCAAGGTGGCTGCCACATCTTTTACATCGGCATATATGCCCGTGTCGTGTTTTTGCGCCAATGCTAGTATTTCTTCTAATGAAGGGGCTTTAATTTGTTCAAATGTTAGGTCTTTTAAAGCACGGCCATCGGGTAATTTTGCATCATGAAAAACCACTAGTTTTTGATCACTGGTAAGGTGAATGTCGACTTCCCAAAAATCGGCGTTTAGTTGTGCTGCGACTATAAAAGCTTGCAAGCTGTTGGGTTCAGCATAAGCGCTCGCGCCGCGATGGGCGATAGAATAAGGGCGTTGAGGCTGAGTCCAATCTTGCATTAAAGGCGATCCCCTTGCATATCAAATAACAGTAAATCATCGAGCGCCAAACCCCAATCGATGTCATCACCGATCGAAAGGTTAGAGCCAGAAGATTGGATGGAACGCAATTGCGAGCCATCGGTAAGCTCAATGTCGAATAATTCTTCGCGGCCTTGTTTCTCGATGAATTTCACCACGCCTTTTATGCCCGTGCCAAATTGTGGGCCAAAGCATTCGGGGCGTATGCCGATTTGTAGCATTTCAATGGCGGCATTTAATTTGGTGTTTTTGATTTCATGCCCATTGGGCAAAACCAACAGATCGCCTTGATGTTTTGCATCTAAGAAAGTAATTGGTGGGTTGCCCAGGAAATCTGCCACAAATTTATTGGCAGGATTGTCATACATTTCGGAAGGTTTATCGAGCTGAACAATTTTGCCATCATGCATTAAGGCAATGCGGTCACACATTGACATCGCCTCCACTTGGTCATGAGTGACTAAAATGGCGGTGATGCCCGTTTCTAGTTGAATGCGGCGAATTTCGGCACGCATTTCGAGGCGTAATTTGGCATCTAAATTGGCCAATGGTTCATCAAGTAATAATATATCTGGCTTGCGAACTAAGGCGCGCGCTAAGGCAACGCGCTGTTGTTGGCCGCCCGAAAGTTGCCCAGGTTTGCGTTCGAGTAATTCTTCGATATGAGTTAGCTTGGCAATTTCATGCACTTGACGTTTGATATCCGCAGGCTTGTCTTTGCGCACTTTAAGCGGAAAGGCGATGTTTTCATAAGCATTCATATGCGGGTAGAGTGCATAGGATTGAAACACCACGCCGACATTGCGCTTTTGGCTGGGTAGGTCTGAGACATCACTGTCGCCAAATAATATTTTGCCGCCATTGACGCGGTGAATGCCGCATATGGCAAATAATGTGGTTGATTTGCCGCAACCAGATGGGCCGAGAAGGGCGAGCATTTCGCCGTCCTTAACTTCTAGATTCATATCTTCAATGACGGTGACATCATCGAATGTTTTGGTGAAATTTTGAAGAGTGATTTGCATTAGCCTTTGGTGCCTCCACCGTAAATATTCATTAATTTGTTTTGGAAAATAAGATAAATTGCGATGACGGGAAGGGCATAAAACATGCCAACAGCCTTGAACAAAGCAAAGTCTATTTTGGTGTCGTCAGCGATAAGCGCGGTCATATAGGTTGATAATACTTGGGCATCATTGCCAGGTGCTAACACTTGTGGCAATAGAAATTCTGACCAGCCTGAAAGGAATGAAAAAATCATCAGGGCGAAAATACCTGGCTGCACTTGCGGTAAAACCAATTTCCACCATACAGTGAAGCGACTGGCGCCATCTTGCACGCCTGCCATTTCGATTTCCCACGGTACATTGTCGTAAAAGCCTTTCATAATCCAAATACCAAAGGGTAATTCGAGTGCGGCTTTGACCATGATCACGCCCATTAGAGTGTCATAAAGGCCGATAATTTGTAGGATGAGAAAGATAGCAATGATCAGTGTTACAGTTGGAAAGGCGTGTAAAATAATCAAGCCACCTAAGAAAAACCGACGGAAAGGGAAGTTAAGCCGTGATAAGGCATAGGCAGTGGTCATCGAAACCGTACAGACAACCACGGCGGTTGTGGTGGCGAAAATAAAGGTATTTAAGGTCACTTCCCAAATGTTGGCGCGGCCTGTTTCGGCTTCATCCCATAAAAAGCTAAATTGTTCAAAGGTGATCTTGTCAGGTATCATTGAATCAATCGGATGCGTGGTGAAAGTGTCAATAATCTGAAACGTAAACATGATGATGAGCGGCAAGGATACAATGCTCAATATAACGATGATCGGCCAGTGGCGGAAATTATGGCTCATGAATTAACCCTCAATCTTTGGCTTGGCAACCATTTCGTTGAAATTAAAGAAACGCAGGTAGAATAGGCTGGCAATGATGCCAATGATAACCAACGCGACGGCAAAGGTTGCGCCCAAACCATATTGTAAATTACCGCCATAATTATCCAAGGCGATGTGATAGGCAGCGAGTGACCAAACTTCGGTGGCGCGGCCTGGGCCACCTTCGGTGCTGAGCAATATATGTTCGAACGAAGTGAGCAGTGACAAGGTTTGATATGATGTTATGAATAGAATGGGCCAGCGTAAGTGTGGCAAAATGATATATCTTACTTGCTGCCAACGGTTGGCGCCATCGACCTCCGAAGAGTAGAGAATGGATGAGGGGATGGCTTTGATGGCTGAGGAGAATAAAATCATGCCCAATGATGCGCCGAATGAGCCATTGATGAGCACCACGACGACCCATGCATGGGTGGATGTGTCGAGCATCCAGTTTTTGGGCGCAACACCAACCCAGCTTAATGTGGTGGCGATAAAGCCCGTGTCCCATGTCAGCCATTTCCATAACAAGACATACATAACGGGCGGTAGAATGCGCGGCAAAAACCATATGGCGCGAAAGGTCGATGCTGATTTTGCTGGTAAATAAAAGGTGGTTATGGCGAGAAATAAGCCAAAGCCGATGTTGAATATAAGCGTTAATGTGACATAGATGAGGGTGTTGCCTGCATAACGCAGCGTTGAGGGTAGGGAGAATAATAGTTTTATATTGTCAGTTGTCCAAACCCAGCCCGTATAGGCTTGAGTGACAATGATTTCATGATCTTCTGTTGGGATGTCGCCCTCTACCAAGGCCGTGCGAAACTTAGCTTCTGTCTCAAAACGTTCGTTTAGCAAGGAATGTTTGAATAATTCGGCTGCGGCTTTGCGGTCTTTGGTTGAGCGGATTTTATTGGCTTTTAAATCTTTAAGCGCGCGTTCCATATCGCGGCGGGCGCTAAATTGTCCGTTTTCATGCAATTTACGCATTTCATCGGCAGTTGCTGCGCCATGTTTTTCGGCCAATACGGCAAGGCCTTGTTCATCGACAACGTAGCCCGCATTGTTCAGTTGATCTAATGTTGTTTGGTTCAAGCCTTTGTCAGCCAATGCCCGCAGACCACTTTGGTTTAGTAGATATTCACCACCAGTGACGCCTGTTGAGGTGCTCATACTGGTGAAAGAAAAGATACCCGTGAGGATAACGGGGGCAAGAAAAAATACCGTAATGACGATGAGTGCTGGCGCTAGAAACCCCAGAGCAAGCCAGTTAAAATTTTTCACAATTGTCTCCAATCATAATTGTCTCCAACATAATGGTCTCCAATGATACCAAATGGACGATGTGGCAGGTGGCATATAAATCAAAAATTAAGGGGCGAAGCGAACTTCGCCCCCAATTGGTTATCACTCATTAATCAGCGTATAATAAGCTCGTCACCCAATATAGCTATTAATTCAGCTTCAACTTCTTTGATTGCATCGGCTGGTGTTTGCACACCTGTCCATGAGGCTTCAAGACCCTTCCACAACGCTTCAGAGAAAGCGCCATATTGTAGATGGTTCGGTTGCGATGAAGCATATGGCAGCAAACGTTCAGTGGCTTCAGCCGCCCAACGGTTGCCTGAATAAAGCTCGATATTGGCTTGTTGCCTAGTGATGCCAAGATGCGAAGATTTAATGGCGTGCAACGTGTTAATGCGTGGTTCAGACGCAATGTTGATCAACTGAGCAGCAATTTCTTCAGCACGGTCAGTTTCTTGATCGGTAATTAAATATACCAATGGATGGGTGATTGTATTGGCTTTGCCTGCATCATTACCCGCTGGAATGAGCGAGAATTGAATGGTGTCAAAGAAATCATTATTGCCTTCTTTGCCCGTATAACGGCCATAATGCCATGTACCACCATGCCACATTGCCACTTTGCCGTTGGCAACATCAGCATACCATTGCGAGCCATCGGTACCGATGTGGTTTTTGCGGGTGATGCCTGCATCGACAGCATCAACAAAGAATTGATACATAGCTTGCATGGCGGTTTTGTCTAACACAAGTTTGCCAGTTGCAGGGTCTTGCAATTCACCACCGAATGAAAGGTAGAATTGTGCAAAATCTGGGCCGTTAGAGGCGCGTGGGTAGAAGCCATAGCCTTTTTCGACCAAGCCCATATCTACGGCTTTTTTGGCGTCTTCTAACACATTGGCTAATGTATATTCACCAGCTTGTACTTTGGCAGGTAGAGCTTCAATGTCGGCATCGCTATAGCCGATTTTGCTCATGGTTTCTTTCCAGAAGAAGAAAGGACGGCTTTCAGCATCTTGCGGAATGCCCCATTGAACGCCATCAAATGAAGCGATTTTTAATAGGTTGCCATAAATATTGTTGATTGGCCATGCATCTAGATCAAGATAATCTTCGACAGGTACAATGTAGCCAGCTTCTGACCATGGCGCGATGTCCAAATGGCTGCTGACCACAATGTTGGGCGCTGTGCCTGCTTCTGCAGCCAATGTTACGGCTTGTTTAAATTCAGACCAGCCACCAAAATCGCGTTTTTTCTCGATGGTGATGTTGAGTTCATTGCCTAAAATGGCTTGTTCTTTTGATAGAATGTCAGCAGCCATTTCAATGGCATCCATGCGGTAAGAATCTGATTCGTTTGAGCCCCCCGCCCACACCGTGATCGTGATGTCTTCGGCAAATGCTGCCGTGGTTGATAGCACCATTGCCGAAGCTAAAAGCGCCTTTTTCAGTATAGAGATTGTCATCATTTTTCCCCTTTGATGATAAGTAAGGAAGTTACACAAAGAATGTTGCACACGTGTGCATTACCAAATTTAGCTTATTATTGTGAAACTAATATGACAAGGGAAATTTTATTTTTGAGGTTTAAGTGGTATTGTCTTGGGTGAAAAAACTCATATGAAAATCAGGTTTTCTGCGGGTCTTAGGCCATGTATAAATTGTGGTTAACCCAATACTACGCGGCTCACAAACTCAAGTTGAATGATTTTTTATTTAAAATCCGTAGAGTTTTGATGGGTTGTCGACAAAAATCTGCTGTCTGACTTTATCAGTTTCTGCCCATTCATTGACTAGGTCAATCATATGCGCGTCATTGGGGTAAATGTCGGCATTTGTTGCCATGTTATGTGGCCAATTTGTCGCCCAAAGGATGCGTTCGGGCGCATGGGCGATTAAGGCTTTGGCCATGGCGGCGACATCATCATAACCCGGCGTGCCTACTTTTGAGGTTTCATAATAGCCAGATAGTTTCACATAACAATTGCCGCGGTCAATCAGCTTGAGTAGGGCGATGAAAGCGGGGTCATCGACTGTGACAGGTTCAAGGAATTTTGCCGTATGATCGAGTACATATTCGCCTTCAATTTGGGACAATAATGGAGCGTGTTCGACCATTTCGTTGCCATCAAATTGCACAATGAGGTTCCAGCCAAAAGGTTTGACGCGGGCGTTGACGGCTAGCAGGCCTTCTAGGCCAATGGCGCCTTGCCAAATGTCCATAATGCGGGCGCCACGCACGCCTTGTTCGGTCATTGAATCTATTTCTGCATCGGTAATTTCATCGGGTTTTATGGCCACGATGGCACGGGCGTTTTTGCCAAAATGATAGAGTGCATCTAAGGTGCAGCGGTTGTTAAATTGGTAGCCATTGCCTTGGGTGATGACCACGCGCTCAAGTCCTAGCCATTTTTGCACTTGTTCATAATGCTCAATTAACGCATCGGCCACGAGGCCCGGGCCACCTTCTTCGGCGCCAAAGCGTGAGCTGTCAAAAAAATGAATATGAGTGTCGATCGCGCCTTTGGGCAATGCAATTTTGGGCGGTGTGCCAGTTAATTTTCTGAATGTCACTTTATATTTCCCCTAAATTGGCGCAAATTGTTTCAATGCATCACGGTCTATCTCTATGCCCAAACCAGGGCCGTTTGGCACGCTGACTATGCCGTTTTTATGCTCAATCGGCGCTTTGACGATGGCTTGCCTGAACGGGTTATATGTGCGGTCAAACTCGAGCAATGGCGAGCGTTGGTTATGGCTTGGCGGTGAGGGCGGTATGATGGCGTGGAAGTGTAGGCCAGCGGCTAATGCCACTGCCGTGCCCCATACATGTGGCACTAATCGCACATGATGCACTTCGCATAATGTGATGAGTTTGCGGGCTTCGCTTAAGCCGCCAACACCGCACACATCGGGCTGCAATATATCGACACAATTTTGTTTGAGCGCTTCTTCGTTGGCGTATCTGCCGTGCCAAGTTTCGCCACCTGCAATGGGTATGGGTTGGTTGTGGCGTAAATCGGTATAGGAGGTGAGGGCTTCTGGAATGACGGGTTCTTCGAACCATTCAATGTTAAATTCTGCGGCGCGGCGGCCAATCGCAGTGGCGTCTATCACGTCATAGCCGTGGTTGGCATCAATCATCAGGGCGATGTCAGCGCCGATGGCGTTTCGTACGGCTTTAATGGTGGCAATGTCGGCATTAACACCAAAGCCGATTTTTATTTTCACGGCTTTAAAACCATCTTTCACGCATGCGGTCATTTCTTCAACACAGGCTTTGGCGTGGTCAGCCCCGACAGGTTTAAAACCACCTGTGGCATAAGCGGGGATTTCGGTGCGGTAAGCGCCGCCCATCAGTTGATAAATCGGTGCGTTATAATGTTTGCCAGCAATGTCCCATAGCGCAATGTCGATGCCGCTAAGTGCGGTGTGTATCGGGCCACGTTGGCCTTGATCGCGAAATTGATTGTATGTATCAAGCCAAATGGGTTCAATGTCGAGCGGGTTGCGGCCAATAATCATTGAAGCCATAGATTTAACTGTGGCGGCATTGATATCGGCAGGGCCTAAACATTCGCCCCAGCCAATGGTGCCATCGTCGCAAACAATCTCGACCAAGCAATGGTGGCGGGCTGCAAAGGTCGAAAATGACGATTGAAACGGGGTTTCTAATTCGTGATATAATATATGAGTGTTGATTTCAGTGATGATCATTAATTATACCCCTTCACAATTTCCTTCAGGCCTTGCAGTTCTTGTGCCGTTAAATCCGAAAGTGGCGGGCGGACTTTGCCGCCATTTTTGCCCACAGCGGTGACACCTGCTTTGATGATTGATACAGCATAACCTGGAGCGCGGTCTCTGATTTTCATAAATGGGTAGAAAAAGTCTTTTAACAATCTATCCATAGTGGCTTTGTCGCGGGCGCGCATGGCGGTGTAGAATTCTAGCGCCATCTCGGGCACAAAGTTAAATACGGCTGATGAATAAGTGCTGACGCCCATTGCGTCATAGGCTTCGGCGAACATTTCATGGGTGGGCATGCCGCCGACATAAGACAAGCGATCGGCGCATTTAACAATTATCTCGCGGACTAAATTTATATCGCCTGTGCCATCTTTAAAACCAATTAGGTTGGGGCAATTTTCAATAAGGCGTAATAATGTGTCGGTTTTGATGATTGTATTGGCGCGGTTATAAACAATCACGCCAAAATTGACGCTGTCACATACGGCTTTAATGTGATTATACATGCCGTCTTGAGTGCCTGCGATTAGATAATTGGGCAGCAATAAAATGCCATCAGCGCCTTCGGATTCGGTTCTTTGGGCGATGTCGATGGCCATTTTGGTGCCATAACCGCAACCTGCAATGATTGGCGTATTGCCAGCCACATCTTTGGCGGCTTTGACTATGGTTACAATTTCATCTGGGGTGAGTGAGAATAGCTCGCCCGTGCCGCCTGCAGCAAATAGAGCCGCGGCATCATATTGCGAAAGCCAAGCAATGTGATCTTGGTAGGATTTTTTTTCAAATTCTAACTCATCATCAAAATGAGTGATAGGAAAAGATAGCAATCCAGAGCTGATGATTTTTTTGAGTTCATTGGGTTGCATAATTTATTCACCTGTATTGTTTGATGTTAATTTATAGTGACAATAGGCTAGAATTGTCAATATTAATATGACAAATATTTACCTTATGGCTATATATAACATTAATGAGGCGATTTATAAAAATATTGATAGTATCAATTTTTCACGTTAAACTGATGCTAACGAGAAGAGGTGTGAAATGGTTCGAATTTTAATTACGGGCGCTGCTGGTGGGCTTGGTAGTCTTTTGCGAGATCGCATGAAGGGTGAGCAAGTGACGTTGCGCCTGTCTGATGTGGCAGAATTAGGTGAGGCGGGTGAAAACGAAGAGCTGGTGCAGTGTGATTTAGGCGATATGAGTGCGGTTTTAAAATTGGTTAAAGATTGTGATTTCATCATCCATCTTGGCGGCATCGCCAAAGAAAATAGCTTTGAGAAAATTTTGAATGGCAATATAGTTGGTACTTATAATATATATGAAGCGGCGCGGCGGGCGGGGGTAAAACGCATATTCTTTGCCTCATCCAACCATGCCATGGGGGCTTATGAAGTTGGTGAGATTGTTGATACAGAAATGCCGTTTCGGCCTGATAGTTTTTATGGTGTGTCCAAATGTTTTGGCGAAGTTTTAGCGCGTTATTATTACGATAAATATGGTATAGAATCGGCCTGTGTGCGCATTGGCTCGTGTTTTGAGCCGCCGACCGAAAAACGTATGCTCGCCACTTGGTTGAGCTTTGATGATTTGGTCAGCTTGGTGAAACGCGTGCAGGAAATTGAGCATTTAGGCTTTCAAACCATATTTGCTGTGTCGGATAATGCTAAAAATTGGTGGGATAATAGTTTGGCCGAGGGGTTGGGTTGGCAACCTAAAGATAGTGTCGATAAATATACTGATGACCCTAGCTTGATTGAAGAAGAAACCGAAATTGCCGCGCGTTTGCATGGCGGGGTTTATAATGCTGATGGTCATTTTGATGACAATAACAGTGGGTCTCGAACCGTATGAATATAGATGTAAAACCACGGCAGAATTTAACCCAAAAAGTTGTGGCTGAGCTGCGCTTAAAAGTCGAGCAAGAAAAACTGTTGCCCGGCGATAAATTACCAACAGAACAAAAACTTATGGATGAGTTTGGGGTGAGCCGCACGGTGATTAGGGAGGCAATATCTGGTCTTAAGGCAGATGGCCTGCTGGCCTCGCGGCAAGGCTCGGGCTTTTATGTGGCAGCGCCATCTGATGTTAAAAAAACCATCGCATTTTTAAGCGGTAACCCTAAAACCATTGCCAGTGTTATTGAGGCGCTGGAGTTGCGTGCATCGGTGGAGATGGGGGCGGTAGAATTGGCTGCGCAACGATGTTTGCCCGCGCAAGAAGCCAACATATTTTCGGCATTTAATGATTTTCGGCGGACAGTCGAGGCGGGTGAGATTTCAGAAAAGCAAGATTTTGCATTTCATGTGGCGATTGCCGAAGCCTCTAATAACCAAAAATTTGTAGAGTTTTTAACTTTGATTGGCCGTAACATCATTCCACGCTCGCAATTGCGTATTGAAGCGGATATGAAGCTGGATGGTGATGTTGAGCGGCAAATATTGGAGCAACATCGGGTGATTATGGAAGCTATTTTTGATAAGGATAGCGAGGCCGCACGGTTGGCGATGAAAATGCATTTAAATGATGGGGCGCAGCGCTATCGCGCTTTGGCACGTTTGGCACAGAACTCATAAGTAAAATCTACGCTAGATAAACTATGCCGAGCCAGATGAATGTCGCGAGAAATAATGTTTCGGCAATGATGAGGCTTATGGCGCCTGTACCGACCGATAACATTTGTTTTATTGAGGTTTTCATGCCAACTGCAGCGATGGATATGAGTAATGCCCAACGTGAGCAACTGTTTATAAAGGGCGATATTTGTTGAGGAATCCATCCCAAACTATTGATGGTGGCTAAGGCTAGAAAGCCGATGATGAAGAAGGGCAATAAGGCGGGTTTGCTCTGAGCTTTTGCCGATTTGTTTTGCGAGCGAATGAGCAGTGATGCCAGTAGAATAACTGGTGCTAACATGCTAACGCGGATGAGTTTTACCAAAGTTGCGGCTTGGCCTGTCTCATCGGAAATTGAAAACCCTGCGCCGACAACTTGTGCCACATCATGGATGGTGCCGCCTAAAAACACACCGCTTTGTTGGGTGTTGAAACCTAGATATTCGACAATAATCGGATAAGTGATCATGGCGATTGTTGATAAAATGGTGACACTCAGCACAGTGAAAATTAGATTTTGTTCAGAGTTTTTATTTTTGGGCAAAATGGCGCTGATGGCCATAGCTGCCGATGCACCACAAATGGCGACGGAACCTGCGGTTAAAAAAGTGAAACGCCAGTCTATTTTGGTAAAACGGCTGACAAGTAAGCCAAACGCAATGGTTGATACCACTCCGAGAATGACCAAGCTTATCAAAGCGCCGCCTAGGCTGTAGAGTAATTCAACACTCACCCGTGCGCCCAACAAAGCCACGCCGATGCGCAATATAACTCGCGAAGAAAAATCAATGCCTTGAACCGCTTTGCCATCTTCACTTAGAAAATGCAGGGCAATGCCGAGCAATAATGCCATGAGCATGGCAGGTGCGCCATAATGTTCGGATAAGAATTTTGCGGCCACGGCAATGAGTGTCGCGACGGCAATCCCCGGGAGAATTATTTTATATTGGTTTATAGTTTTTTGCACAATTAATCATGCATGGTCATTTGCCCCATGTAAATGACTATCTATAGAAATACGGTGACTAAATTTGGCCAAGTCAGCAAAATTGCCAGAGAGAATAATTGCAATGCGATGAACGGCAGGAAGCCTTTGAAAATATCGGTCAGCGAGATATGAGCTGGGGCGACAGATTTGAGGTAGAAGGCCGCAGGCCCAAAGGGCGGCGATAAAAAGCTCACTTGCATATTCATACAGAATACGACGCCAAACCAAATGCCAACATATTTGGGTTCAATATGCCCCCAAAACCCAAGTTCCGCGACAGGTAGGCGTAATACGATGGGTAGGAATACAGGCATGATCAACAATACAATGCCGACCCAATCCATAAACATGCCCATGATGAGGAATACAAACATCATGGCCAATATAATGCCCATGGTTGGGAGGTTTTGCCCGACGATTAAGTTGGCAATATAAGTCGGCCCGCCAACTAAGGTGTAAGCCGCTGCTAAAGAGGCCGCACCAATGGTTACCCAGATGATTGTGCCTGTGGATTTCATGGTGCGCATCAGCGAATCCCAAACCACGTTAAAAGTCATTTCGCCGCGCAGCACTGATAATAGGAACACAGCAACCACGCCCATGCCAGCGGCTTCGGTAATGCCCGTGATGCCGCCATAAATAGAGCCAAGCACAACGCCGATGACGATGATCGGCGCGACAAGGCCTTTGCCCATACTCCACGCTTGCAATACGCGGTGTTTTTTGAATACAAACCACAGCAAACCAAGGCCAGCAATTGTCATCCCAAACAGCATAGGAAGGTCAGCAACCATGCCCCAAGAAATGGGGGCGACATCTTCGGTGATGGTGTTTGAACCAATGACAGTTAAGAATAATGCCCGCCCTAACATAAGGGTAAAAAAGCCAGTCACTAAAATGGTTAGAAATGTTAAAAATAGAATGCGTTTTTCACCAACTTCTGGGTCGCCTTCGACGGGTTCGGGCAATGGCGCGTCTTCAGGGCGCAAGCGGGTGCGGATGATGATGTAAAGAATGAAAGATGAAGCCAAAATAAAGCCGGGTAAAAAGGCGGCGGTAAACAAGGCTTTAATTGAGGTTTCGGTGATTAAGCCATAGAAAATGAGAACAATGGAGGGCGGAATCATCGTGCCTAATGAGCCACTGGCGCAGATTGTACCAATGGCTAGATTTTGATTGTAGCCCAAACGTAACATTTGGGGCAGGGCGATGAGGCCTAGAAGCACGACTTCGCCGCCAATAATGCCTGACATTGCGGCCATAACCACGGCCATGATAGAGGTCACAATGGCGATGCCGCCACGGGTGCGGGATAGCCAAACATTGATAGATGAATACATGTCTTTGGCAATGCCAGAGCGCTCTAATATCGCCGCCATAAAAATAAATAACGGCACTGAGATTAGAATATAATTGGTCATCTGTCGGTAAACGGCTTGGCTGATGACCCCGAGCGGCCCTCGACCAAATTTAGCGAATGCGGTGTCGACACCAGCGGCTAACTCGCCATCCATCATCATTTCTACGCCGCCAACAACATTGCCATATAGCACATTGGGGCCAAATTTTAACACCAACACGCCAACGGCAAGTGTCGCCGAGGCAAACCCCAACGGCATGCCAATTGCGAGCAATAAAAACATCCCTAAAAGGAGCAATATTGAAAGTGTGCTAATGTCTACCATGCGCCTAATCCTTGATATTCTTAATCTTTAATGCTTTCGCGAATGTGATCTATCTCAGTCTGGTCTATATCGTCCATTGGCGTATGAACTTCGGGGACTTTGTGCCAATCTGCAATCAGATTAGACAATGCCTGAACCGCCACCATAAATATGATGATGAGAATGCCCGTTTTAAGTGTGGCAGGCAGTGGAGGATCCCACGCGGTGCCAAATGTTTCCATTCGGGTGAATTTATCTAAAGCTTCGCCATAAGAGCCCCAAAAAACCGATATTGTGAATATCCAAAGAAGTATGACGGTGAAAATATCCGAGGATTTTTGCAGCCAAATTGGAAACATATCGTATATAATATAAATGCGGATGTGGCTGCGTTGTTGCATTGTGTACAGCCCCGAAAGTAGGAATACAAAGCCTGCGATCCACAATGACAGCTCGTTTGCCCATAGGGTTGGCGCACCAAATAAATAGCGTGATATAACTTCGTAAAACATAACCACAACAATAGCCGCCACACCAAACATAGTGACGCGTGACCATATAAGGCTAAATACATCGATGAAGCCAGTCGGCTTAATTTCGATGGTGCCTTGAAAATCTGAAAAATAAATGCTGGCCGAAAACAGCGAAATTAAACCTGCTATTAGGGTGAGCATTACATGTATATTTTGTGAGGGGTTTAACGGTGATCTAAGCTCAACACCAAGATCAAAAATCATATCACCAATTGTAACCCATATAACCAGCGCAATGGTAATATATAGACTTGGCCACATCACTTTGCGCACAATATTTCGGCCGTTTTCTCCGAGCCAAATGCTATCTTGTTGGTTCATCCGTCCACCTTAGACAAAGAATTATTTAAATAACGACAAGCCGTTACAGCTTGTCGTTACATTATTTGTTGTGCGATTGAAATTAATCAATACGGCCAATGCGGCGTAAGAAATCACGATGTGATTTAACCAAAGCGCCAGCTTCAGGTGTTCTTGTTGACCAATCATCCCAAGCACGTTGTGCAGCGTCGCGGAATACACGGCGATCTTCAGGTGACCAATCATAGAATTCAACACCAGCGGCTTTTAGATCTTTAGCGGCTTCAAGGTTAGCAATTTCAAACGTTAATGTTGTGTTTAGTGCTAATTTTTGGGTTGCCACTTCTAGTATGCGTTGGATGTCGGCTGGGAATGCATTCCAAACGTCAAGGTTAAACGTCACATGATCCATAGGCATAGAATGGAAGCCTGGGAATGTAGTGTGTTTCACAATGTCATAAAGACCAAGGCCAACATTGTTAGCCAATGAAGATGCATCAGCACCATCGATCACACCTGTTTCAAGTGCGGTAAAGATGTCTGTGAAATCCATAACAATAGGTGATGCGCCTAATTCTTGGAAAATCTCTGTTTCTAAGCCTGGAGGTGAACGGAATTTCCAGCCTTTTAGATCTTCAGGACCTCTAAGTGGTTTGCTTGAAACCATTGCTTCATGGCCACCGGCCCACCAACCTACAAGATGCATATTAAACGCATGATATAGTTCGTTAGCAGCTTCTTCGCCGCCACCATCTTGGAAGAATGAATACATTTGCCAAGGGTTGTCATAAGCACCCATTGGGTCAGAAACAAATTGGAATGCAGGGTTTTTACCAGTTTGGTATGAACCGCCATGCATTTCGCCATCTAGAATGCCAGTGGCAGCAGCGGTAAAGCCTTCAACAGTTGCAACCAATGAAGATGACCAGAACATTTCGATTTGAATGCGGCCACCAGACATAACATTTACATCATCCATGAAGCTCTGAGCAAGTTTGCCAGATACGGTTTCAGGTGCATAATGAGTTTGCATGCGAAGTTTGTAATCCTCCGCAAATGCGCTTGTTGCCATCAGCGCAGTGGCAATGGCGACGGGTATTAATTTAGATAGTTTCACTATTCTTTTCCCTCTTTAGTTTTATTAATTTTTTTACGTGACCCTCCCAGGCTGGGGCGTTTCCCGAAGCGCCCCCACGCTCACTCATTAGAGGAGTGATATATCTGGTATACTACAGCATTATTATTTTGTATACCAAATAATAAATGCCAAATAATATTGGCTTTTGGGTAATAATGTTATATGAATATGCGAGTGAATATAATATGGCGCTCTCAAATTAACAGGGGCAAAACATGGATAATTCTAGACCAAACCCCACTGGTAAACTAGCCGCGCTGTCGCGACAGCGCCTTGGTGACCAAATTGCTGACGCGCTTAGAAATCAGATATTATTGGGCGAGCTACAACCTGGTAGCAATATACCAGAGCGCGAAACTGCATCGGCATTGGGCGTAAGCCGCACACCGTTGCGCGAAGCTTTGGTTATCCTCGAAGGTGAGGGCTTGGTGTCAATGTCACCCGCGCGTAGCCCTCGCGTTTCAAACCCCTCTTTAGAGAATTTAACGCATTTGCTCTATGTGCAAAGTGCGCTAGAGGCTTTGGCTGGCGAATGCGCCTGTGATCAAATGACTGAGCAAGAATTTAAGCATATTGAAGGCCTTAATTTAACCTTGCAAGCCATGTCAGAAAACGCCGATCCGATTGATTTCTTTACTGCTGATATGGCGTTTCACGAGGCGATTGTGGCGGCAACCAAAAATGCGCCATTGATTAAAACCCACAAGCAATATAATGCGCGATTGTGGCGGGTGCGCTTTATGTCATCGCGCAAACGAATCAAACGCGTGTCGACACTTGATGATCATAGTGAAATTGTCGAAGGTCTCAGAACCCGCAATAAACAAAAAACATCGGCAGTGTTAAGCCGCCATTTACGCACGGCGATTGACAATATAACCAGTATTTTTGATGAAGAAAATCAAGCCAATTGATGCATTGAATCAGAAGGAATGAATTTATGAGCGCTAATTTATTTAATGTCGAAGATACGATTATACTTGTCTCAGGTGGCAGCCGCGGCATTGGGTTTGCTATGGCTGAGGCTTTTGCTGAGCAGGGCGCGCAGGTTATCATCACGGGGCGCAATGAGGATGCTCTGATTGAGGCCTGTGAAAGCAGCGAAAATTTTCGATATCCCATAACATATCGTATTTGTGATGTGGCTAGTGAGGCGGTTATTAATGCCTGTGTTGAAGATGTTGTGGCCGAACATGGCCGCATCGACACGCTGATCAATAGTGCGGGCATAAATAAAAGAATGCCTGCGGTGGAATATACTGCTGATGAATTTGACCAGATTATGCACATTAACTTACGCGGGGCATTTTTAATGTCGCAAGCGGTTGGCAAGGTGATGATTAAACAAGGCAGTGGCAACCAAATTAATATTGATTCATTATCTACTCATATGCCGCTAACTCAAATTTTGCCTTATGCGATGAGCAAAGCTGGCCTGTCAAATATGACGCGAGGTTTGGCGCTTGAATGGGGTAAACATGGCGTGCGGGTTAATGCCATTGCGCCGGGTTTTATCTTGACTGATTTAACCCAAAAAATGTGGGCGAATGAAAATATGCTGGCGTGGCACAAAGTCACAACGCCACTAGAGCGTATGGGGCAGGTCGATGATTTGGTCGGCACGGCGATTTTTCTGGCTTCAGCTGGTTCGGCTTTTATCACAGGGCAGATCATTCGGGTTGATGGCGGCGCGACCGCTGGCACGCATTGGCCGATCGCAGGTAATTTTGATGTAACGCATAATACCTGATTAAATTTAAAGGCTTTGCACCTCAAGCCATTTTTGTCGTAAAGCTTTGGCTTGGTGTTTAAATTCTTTTTTGGTTGGTTTGGCAGCGCTGATGCGGTCTATACGAAAATGCCGAAAATCTTGGCGCAAATCGCACCATGCTGCAAGTAAAACAACTTCAATATAATATATAATGCCAAGTGGTTTGATGATGCGTTGGGTTTTATTGCCTTGCTCATTTTCATAATTAATTTGGGGCTGTACCAGTTAACTGGTAAAAATTTAAGGTATAGCAATGAGAAAAAGTCGTTTAAGCAAGTATAAACAAGATCGGTTAATTGAGCATTTTGTCTCTGGATCAACGGCGCGTACGGCGGCGAATCTGGTCAATGTTAACGTCAAAACAGCAGCGTATTACTTCCATCGTTTGCGTGAAATTATCGTGCTGGAAACTCAGGATAATGCTCTGCTATCAGGGGCATTTGAGGTTGATGAAAGCTACTTCGGAGGCTCGCGTAAAGGAAAACGAGGACGCGGCGCAGCAGGCAAAGTTCCGGTGTTTGGGATCCTCAAACGTGGCGGTAAGGTTTACACACAGGTGATTCCAAATGCTGCCAGCAAGACGCTTATTCCGATTATTCGCGATAAAATTCAGCCTGATAGCATCGTCTATTCTGATTGCTGGCGAGGCTATAATGTGCTGGATGTCTCTGAATTCAAACATTACCGAATCAACCACTCAAAGCTGTTTGCGAACAAGCATAATCATATCAACGGCATCGAAAATTTCTGGAACCAGGCGAAGCGGCACATGCGTAAATTTAATGGTATTCCTGCCGAGCATTTTGAGCTATTTTTAAAGGAGTGCGAATGGCGATTTAACAACAGTGACCCGACAGACCAAATCATACAGTTAAGACAATGGGTTAAAGGAAATATGGGCTAGTTAACTGGTACAGCCCCTTTCCTTTAATTTCATTTTGTAGAAAATATCAATCATTCAGTGGTTGATCAACTCCCTGCAAAGGAGGTAATTTAAACTTTTTGAAATTAGTCTCAAAGAAAATTCGACTGGCCTCATCCAACGGAAAGACCAACTCAACCCTCACCTCACTTAAAGCAACATCAACCACATTTTCAATTCTTGTCATCGTGGTAAAGGTCGAAATGACTTGATCGCCAACTTTCATCCGTGGCGACAAAACTCCAATATTCGACTTGGTATTTGGTTCAGGCCGTTCTTCGCCCACCATGTAACTCTCAGCTTTGGCTAACAGTTCGGCAAGGCGTGGGTTATCGGTTATAGCCAGTTCCGCTCTTTGCCTGTCCAGCCAATTCCACGCCATCTCGGCCCAATTTTCAAACAAATCTCGCATAGCGCCATCTGGCACAAACATGGCTTCAACCGATTGTTCGGGGGTCGAATGCTCAATATTCGGAACAAAGGCCCGCATACCATCATTGACCATTAGTATATTGCCAACACTGTCCATCGCGCAGGCGGGATAAGGGTTATGCTCATCCAAAATGGCCTCCATAGCCATTCGAAATGGCTTAATCTGATCATCCGAGAAATCATGTGCCGCATATTCAGGTGGAAACCCCGCCGCCACCATAATATTATTCACTTCTTTCACTGGTAAATCTAGCGCCCGCACAAGGCGTAATATCAATTTTCGACCAGGTCGAGAACGCCCAATTTCGATAAATGACAAATGTCTTGGCGTGGTTTCGGCCATAGCCGCGAGGTCTAACTGGCTTAACTTGCGTTTTGCGCGCCAAAATTTAAGCAGTCGACCAA
The DNA here is from genome assembly GCA_002400495.2 of Alphaproteobacteria bacterium. GTDB lineage: Bacteria > Pseudomonadota > Alphaproteobacteria > Rhizobiales > OSC116 > OCS116. The sequence goes on from NVQL02000029.1 coordinate 26,499, forward strand.
AACCTGTTATTTCAATTTCTTTTTTTTGAGTCATGCAGAATCATAACATGTCACCGCTGCATTTCAACTCCCTCAAAAGGAGGTTTTTCATTGGTTATGATCAAAGCCATCCATTTTTCTTAGATATGCTTCAACAAATTCTACAAATGCTTTTATGCGGTGCAACCTGCTCTGCTCTGGCAAATAGACAATATATAGGCCACCATCCACGGGTGGAATGTCAAAACATCGCTCAATGCGCGGGTCTTGATCAGCAAAAAAGCGCGGCAACACCCCAACACCCACACCCGTTGCAATCATATCTCGCATAGACACGACGCCATTAACAGCAGCTATTGTTTTTGCATCTGGCTGGTGCTTTAACAGTAATTTAGAGACATTCGCCTCCCCCACAAGTGAGATATAACAAGACATTGAATTCAGCGCATTCTTCTTACGAAATATTGAAAATATAGGTCGGCCTATATGCCGAGATTCTAACCGCAGCGGTGCGCGTCGGCTCATTCGCAACAATATATCTGCCTCAAAATATTTCAAATCGACATGCCTGTCTGTCGCACTTAACTCTAGCAATATATCTGGGTGCTGCTCGATAAATTGCGCAAAACAATCGGCAAGGCTCAATAGCAAATGTTCAGATAGAGATACGGTAATTTTACCGCTCTTATGACTGCGGCTTTCAAAACCTTTGCCTAATGTCATAAGCTCTTGTTCTGCCACTTCTGCTGCCGAAAAAACCTGTTTACCGTCCACCGTCAATACCAGTCGGCCATCTTTGCGATCAAATAAAACATTGCCTATGGCGCGTTCGACATTTTCCATGCGCCGCGCCACCGTGGTTCTATCTAATTTTAGTGCTTTTGCTGCACCCGTTAATGTTCCATTGCGGGCAACAGCTAAAAATATAGGTATGTCTGACCAAGGTGGAATCAAGTGATGTAAAAATCCTCGTAGGGGTGTATAATTTCGCGTTGTTTTGCATTTATACATCACATATAAATCACTCCAGCACCGCATGTCAATGTGGTTTTAAAAAGGAAATGATCATGACACAAGAAAAAACAATTGTATCTGTAACAGCATTGCCAAACCCAGACGAAATGGAAGCGATGGCCGAATATGCCGAGAAAGCCCATAAATTATTAGATAAAACAGATGCCACAGTGGGATTGCAATATAGCGTCAAACAAACCGTACATGGCAAACCAGGTGCCATAGCAGGTTTTATAGAATTTTCATCCGACCAAGCGGTTTTAGATTTTTTTAATGGTGCCGAATATATGGCCGTAAAGCCACTAAGAGACAAAGGTTTCAAATCTTTCGACATTCATATTGTCGAGCAAACCCAACTTTAAACAGGAGATCTGCTGATGCAAAAACATAAAAAATTACAAATGAAAAAAACTAGTTCCTCTATCAATATTTCAGCCGATAAATTGTGGGATCTTTTGAAAGACTACCACACGGTTGGTACATGGATTCGCAACATAGACCACTCAACTGGCTCTGGTGATACAAATTTTGAAGGCAATCCATTTGCCGAAAGAACCTGTCACATCGCTGCAGCTGGGTACGATATTGTAAAGGAAAAACTAAATATATTCGATCCAGAAAAACGGCAATTCGGTTATATTGCGTTCGAAAGTTTACCTGGTTTTGTTCTGCACGCATCTAATATTTGGACAGTGAGCGAAGCTGGCCCCAACAAATCAAAACTAGAGATGAACATTAGTTTGAAAGTCAAACCACTTATGGGCGCAATCTTAGGCGGTTTTATGTTAAAAAGTTTTAGCAAAAATATCGATGAAGCATTTGAAGACCTAACAATTTTTGCCGAAACAGGCAATGTTTCGCCTGCCAAAGCAAAAGCCAACCGTAAGTTTGAAAAAACTACCAAGAAAAAAGCTGCATAGATATTTAAAGCTATGCCCAAGATGACATATATCATCTTGGGTAAATCGCCTTGACACCATAAACATATTATAACTCGTAAAATGTATTTTAAATGGAACCCCCTAAATGACGCCAATTCTACATTAAGAACTGCAACAGATTTCAGTTGTCCTAAGTTCAAAAAACCTACTTATTCGGCAATAGGAATTGATATATAATTTGATATAGATATCCTATAAACAAAAAGCTAACCTTTTGATTTATATACACTACCACTATATATTTTCCACCCTCCCCATTCGCCACTTACCTCTTATTAACTCATTGATTTTATTTAATAAATTTTTTACATATTAACTCTTTTCCGTTAATATTGCTTTTTGGGGCCCCAATTTGGTGTACTTTTGGGTCCCAAAATAATTTATTGATAGGGCTTCTATGTTAAATTCAGTAAAATATATTTGCAAACATAAAAATGGCACATTGAGGTGCTCCCCAAATCTGCAACAGCTTATGTATTGATTTAAGCTACACTTTTCACTGACCAGTCGTTGGGTTGATTGTTTAATTTGTTCCAATAAA
>NVQL02000030.1 GCA_002400495.2 Alphaproteobacteria bacterium
AGTCTTTTATTTTGCAAATAAAGTCACCAAAGGCGTTTAAGCATATTGTGCCTAAGCCTTGGGATAATTGATCTGCATTGGCTAAAAACATATCGATGCTAATATTGCGGTTATTGTTAAAGTTATATTGGTAAAAACCGATGTCTTGGCTATCTTGCATCGCAATATAATATTGCACTTGGCTTTTATCTAATGCGTAGTGATTGGCAACTTTTTCTAGCGTATCGTCGCCATTATCCCAATATTGTTTCACATGAGGGCGCTGTAACCATTTAAGTAATAAGGGGTAATCGCCTAATGTTAATTTTCTAAATTCTATCATTTTTTTAAAATACCACATATAAGCATTTAAAGACAGTTTGATAAGGTGAAGTCATGAAACAAGATATATTAGACATATTCATCATTGGCGGCGGCATTAACGGCGTCGGCATCGCGCGTGATGCGGCAGGGCGAGGCCTCAACGTCATGCTGGTCGAGCAAGCTGACCTCGCATCAGCCACGTCATCAGCCAGCTCAAAACTCATTCATGGCGGCTTACGCTATCTCGAATATTACCAATTCGCGTTGGTGCGCAAAGCCCTAATCGAACGCGAGATTTTACTCAACAGCGCCCCCCACATCATCTGGCCAGCTCGCTTCGTCATTCCGCACAATCAACACCAACGGCCAAAATGGTTAGTGCGCCTAGGCCTGTTTTTATATGACAGCCTAAACTTAAAACAAAAACTCAAATTCAGCCGTAGTGTCAATCTAACCAAAGAAGCCTACGGCGATGCCATCAAAACCGAATATACAGCAGGTTTTGTGTACAGCGATTGTCGGGTACATGACAGCCGCTTAGTCGTTCTCAACGCTCAAGATGCAGCCAACAACGGCGCTAGCATTAATACCCATACAAGTTTCATCAGCGCCAAGAGAGACGGTAAACTGTGGCAAATCACCTACAAGAAAAACGACCAAACCCATCAAGTGCAAGCCAAAGTCTTGATCAACGCTGCAGGCCCATGGGTCGATGGCATTAACCAGAAAAAATTAAAACTCAAGGTCAAAGGCGGCACGCGGCTCATCACTGGCAGTCATATCATCGTGCCCAAAATCTACGAAGGCGAGCATTGCTACCTGTTCCAAAACGAAGACAATCGCATCGTATTCGCCATTCCCTACGAAAATGATTTCACCATGATTGGCACCACCGACAAAGCCTTTGATGGCGACAACGCCCACAAAGTTAAAATATCAAAACAAGAAACCGAATATCTGTGCGAGATAGCCAACCAATATTTCGAACAACAAATCACCCCCAAAGATGTCAAATGGAGTTTTTCGGGCGTGCGGTCACTGTTTGATGACCACGCCAAAGACGCAAAATCCGTCACCCGCGATTATATTTTAGACATAGAACGCGATGCCGCCAACCCAGATTCCCCACCTTTACTAACCGTCTATGGCGGTAAAATCACCACATTCAGGCATTTAGGGCAGGCGGCCTGTCACAAATTACGTATTTTCCTGCCACATATGGGCTTAGATTGGACGCGAGACGCCACTTTGCCAGGCGGCGACATTAATGACAGTCGCAACATGGCCGAATTTATCACTACGCTCGAAAATAAATATGATTTTCTGCCCCAAAGCCTGATCAAACGTTTGGCCACGCATTATGGCAGCAAAGTGCATCAAATGCTTAGCAACGCGCAAAACATAAAAGCCTTAGGCGCACATATGGGGTATGATATTTATGCGGTGGAATTAGATTATGTGATGGCGCATGAATGGGTCACTTGCGCCGATGATTTTATCTGGCGGCGCACAAGATTAGGTCTGCACATAGACAAAAAAGTCATCACTAAAATTGAAAATTATATCAAGGAGCGAATGAATGCCCAAAATTGATAATTTTTTAGGAAAATGGAAAATGCTGCCCGAAATGTCGGTTTATGCCACAGGCGAACCACCAAAATCAGGCACATATGAAATTGTGCAAGATGGAGATAAGCTTACATTCATTATGGATTGGGTTGATGCCGCAGGCGAAGCCAAACATATGGCCTATTCCGAAATTTGCGATGGGCAGTTTCATCCCTATACCGATGCCCCCATTGCCGATGAAATATGCCTGACGCTAGAAAGCGACCATATATTAAAGTCAGTCGCCAAACTGGCAGGCGAGGTTAAACTCACCGCCATTCGCGAGCTCACCGCAGAAGGTCAGCTAAAAGTTGTTATGTCATCCCATTCGGCAGATGGCACTCCTTTTAGCCATCATTCCGTCTATCAAAAATCAAACTGATAAATAATCAACATATCACAATATACTGTCACAAATTGTCAGTACAAATAGTGAACAAATACCTTTTCATATCGACTGATAAAGGTTATAATCTTTACACATTTATTTAGCGCGGACTGATTATGACCAAAATGTTAGACAATGCTGTTATCGACATGCTGAAACGCCCCGAATTGCCAGCCGAAAATAAAGTCAAAGGCGGCATTGAATTTAAACTGCGTACTGATTTTGAACCCTCGGGCGATCAGCCAACGGCGATTGCCGAATTGGTTAAGGGTCTTGAAGCTAAAGAGAGAGACCAAGTGTTATTGGGCGTCACAGGCAGTGGTAAAACTTTTACGATGGCCAAAATCATCGAGCAAACCAACCGTCCTGCTCTGATATTGGTGCATAATAAAACGCTTGCCGCACAATTATATGGTGAGTTTAAAGAGTTTTTCCCCGATAATGCTGTGTCATATTTTGTATCTTATTATGATTATTATCAGCCCGAAGCCTATGTGCCGCGTACCGATACATTCATCGAAAAAGATGCCAGCGTAAACGAGCAGATTGACCGTATGCGCCATGCCGCCACTCGTAATTTGCTCGAGCGGGATGATGTGATCATCGTTGCGTCAGTGTCGTGTATCTATGGTCTCGGCTCGGTCGAGGGCTATAGCAATATGATTATGGATCTCAAAGTGGGCGAAGAATATGATCCGCGTAAAGTCATTACCACCTTGGTAGATCTGCAATATACCCGCAATGACACGGCGTTCACTCGCGGTACATTCCGTGTGCGCGGCGATGTGATTGAAATTTGGCCGGCGCATTATGAAGATGCCGCATGGCGATTTTCGTTTTTTGGCGATGAACTAGAGACGATCATCGAGTTTGATCCGCTAACAGGTAAAAAACTCAAAGAGCTAGAGCATGAACGTATTTATGCCAATTCGCATTATGTCACCCCACGGCCGCATTTGGTGCGGGCGATTGAAACCATCAAACAAGAGCTGCAAGTCACGCTGGCCGATATGAATAAAAACAACAAATTGCTCGAAGCGCAGCGCTTAGAACAGCGTGTGAGCTTTGATATTGAAATGCTTGAGGCGCAAGGTTTTTGCAGCGGCATCGAAAATTATTCACGGCATTTAACAGGCCGCCCCGCAGGCGCCCCGCCACCGACATTGTTTGAATATATACCCGATAATTGCTTGGTGTTTGTCGATGAAAGCCATGTCAGCATACCGCAATTGGGGGCTATGTATAAGGGCGATTTTGCACGTAAAACCACGCTAGCGACGCATGGTTTCCGCCTGCCGAGTTGTCTTGATAACCGCCCACTTAAATTCGAAGAATGGGACATTATGCGCACCCAAAGCATCTTTGTTTCGGCCACGCCGGGCAAATGGGAGATGGAGCGCACAGGCGGCGTATTCGCCGAGCAAGTCATCCGCCCCACAGGGCTGATAGATCCCGAAATTGACATTCGCCCCGTCGGCACGCAAGTAGATGATTTGTTGGCTGAATGTCATATAATCATTGCCAAAGGCCAGCGGGTTTTGGTCACCACCCTAACCAAAAGAATGGCCGAAGATTTAACCGAATATATGCATGATCAAGGCATTAAAGTACGCTATTTGCATAGTGATATCGATACGCTAGAGCGGATAGAAATCATCCGCGATCTGCGCCTTGGGGTGTTTGATGTGTTGATTGGCATCAACTTGCTGCGTGAGGGTTTGGATATACCCGAAGTGTCACTGGTGGCGATTTTAGATGCTGATAAAGAAGGCTTTTTGCGCAGTGAAACCAGTTTGGTGCAAACCATTGGCCGTGCCGCGCGGCATGTCGAAGGACGGGTGATCTTATATGCCGATCGCATCACGGGCTCTATGGAACGGGCGATTGCCGAAACTGACCGCCGCCGTGATAAACAGATGGCACATAATACAGCGCATGGCATCACGCCGCAATCGATCAAAAAGAAAATTGGCGAGATTATCGAAAGCATGGCCGAAGGCGATCATGTCACCGCCGATATGGGCGCGCTGGCACCGCAACATATGGTCGGTAAAAACTTACAAACCCATCTGAAAGAATTGCGCAAACAAATGTTGGATGCAGCTGGCAATTTAGATTTTGAACAAGCGGCCAAAATTCGCGATGAGGTCAAACGCCTAGAAGAGAATGAGCTGATGGTGCTAGAAGATCCGTTGGCGCGGCAATTCAACTATAATAAAGGTGAGAAGAAGTTAGCGCCAGGCGCCCCTAAAGGCCGCAGTACTAGCGGTAAAGCTGGCAGTCGGACGTTTAAGACAAATCGAAATAGAAAATAATTAAGTCAAATGCCAAAATCCAAGCGGCGTCACTTCAGTTTCTTCAAACGCGTTATGAGCATCAATATATTCGCGTTTTAGCAGGTTGACTTGCCAGCCTTTTTTGCTCTGGTCAATTAATATTTGGTTATAGCTAGCGGCGGGTTTATGGCTGGTCGCAACGGCTGAAGCCGAAGCCACACCAATCATTAATGACGGGCCATATTTATTGTTAATATTGGTGATTTTGTTTTTATGGTTATGGCCATAAAGCACCAATTCAGCACCTTCTTCGGTCAGAATGTCACGCAAATCAGCACAGTCTTTTAATGCCCGTACGTTGGGGGTCATGCGCGGCAAAGGTGGGTGATGAATCATCATCACGCGAAAATAGCCTTCTTTTTTTAAATGTGCCAACACCCGCGTCAAGCGGCCGCGCTGGCTGGCGCCCAATTCACCCGTGGCCATAAATGGCGGTGAGGCGACGCCAGAATTAACGCCAACCAATGCCACACGGCCAAAAATCCGCAGGTAAGGGAAGGGGCCATAAGGCACTTCCCGACTTAATTTAATGCCAACGGCGGATAATATTTCAGCACCTTGATCACATGATGTCATATAATCTTGCCAATAATGCAAAACATTGGCAATGCTGTCTTCGGTATAAGCATCGTGGTTGCCAGGCACATATGACATTTTATCCGCTGGCGCAAAAGCTTTCATCCATGCGGTGGCGCGGCGCATTTCAGCGCGCGAGGCGATGTTAACCAGATCACCCGAAAACGCATAATGGTCAATATCTTGAGTTTTAATGTCTTTTTCAAACACACTTAAAACCCGTAATTTATGGATTTTCTTACGGCTTATTGCCCAAGACGAAAGCCCCAATATGCGTATTCCCGTCAGCTCAAGCCAAGTTGGTTTGGGCATGGGGGGCATATGAATGTCCGAAAAATGTGCGAGCCTAAAATTGTGCATAAAAAGATTTCAATATTGTTCTTAATTTCACTATAATCAACAAGCACAAAATTGAATATGTTTTTTTACAAAATTCCAAAACAAATACCAATCGCATATAATTATGGCTTTTCAGCCTATTATACTTGTCGGCAGTTTATAAGTGTGCTAGTTCCTAGCCATCATAAATGGAGATACACATGTTATTACGACGAAAAAATAAATCTTAATTTGCCACTTCAAGTTAAATTTATATTTTTGGACGTTTTATGAAACATTTTCCTCTTCACGCCGTGAGCGCAGATCAAGTCTCTCTCACCCCCTATCAAGCTAAATATCAAGATCAAGTCAGTCAATTGCTCGATGCCGCCTTTGGTGTGGATCGGCACAATAAATCTAGCTATAAATTGCGCGAAACGTGCGAAAAAATAGATGATTTAAGCTTAATTGCATTGCATAAAAATCAAGATGGTGAAGAAGTCATCTTGGCTTCAATTGCCTATTGGAAATTGAATGTCGCAGGGCAGAGCGCCTTATTGCTAGGGCCATTGGCGGTTAATCCAGATTTTCAAGGTTTGGGTTTGGGTAAGAGATTAATGGATGAAACCTTGTCATTGGCGCAAAAGATTGCCAGCTTAAGAGGTTGGAAATTCACTATCTTAATTGGTGATTTGGATTATTATCAGAAAAGTGGGTTTCAACGTGTGCCGCATGGAGCGATTGACTATCCGCAACCGACCGATCCCAATCGGGTGTTATATTTTGAGTTTGAACCAGGCAGCTTGCAAAAGCTAATTGAGACCGTCCCTCTACCATTAAGGCTAAACGATAATGAGTGACATATTGGCCAAATTGGCAGCAAAAATCGGTGAGCAGGGCGATGTCGGTTTTGCACCTGTCGAGCTTTGGTCGCCTGAATATTGTGGCGAGCTTGATATAGAGATTAAAGCCAATGGCGATTGGTTTTATATGGGCACGCTGATCAAACGCCAAAAATTAGTAAAATTATTCACCACCGTTTTATGGCGAGATGTTGAAACCAATGAGCATTATCTGATCACACCCGTTGAAAAAATAAAAATAAAAGCCGCCGATGCAGCGTTTATCGCAACAGATATGGTGGTTGATGGCACAGGTGCAAATCAAAGCATTGCAGTGCAAACCAATCTGGCAGGACAAGTGGTGATAAATGATGAACATAAAATAAGATTTAGTCATCAAGATGATCAGTTTATGGCTTATGTCGACATTAGGTATGGCCTAGAAGCAAAATTAACCCGCAGCCTGTGTTATCAACTTGCCGATTATATGGTGGAGCGTGATGGCAAATTTATTTTAATCAGTGACAAGTGTGAATTTGAGGTTTAGTTTGATCTGATGCATGATTTTTTGCGCAAAGCGCCACATATATTACATAAAAATATACCCGCTGAATTCAACCATGATCGCGTCGCTGAACAGGGCGATGATGTCGAGATGGAAGGCATGAAATTTCGCCAAGCGGCTGTATTGGTGGCAGTGATTGATCAGGATAGCCCGAGTGTTATTCTCACCCGTCGCCCGATGCATATGAAAAAACATGCAGGTCAAATTGCTTTTCCAGGTGGTAAATTAGAGCCAAGTGATCGAGATGCCACTCATGCAGCGATGCGTGAAGCGCATGAAGAAATTGGCTTAGAACCTAAATTTGTTAATGTTTTGGGTTGTTTAGATGTTTACCAAATTGGCTCAGGTTATAAGATTTGCCCGGTGGTGGCAAAGGTCAATAAGGGTTTTGCACTGAAAGCCGACCCCAATGAAGTTGATGAAATATTTGAGCTGCCCCTTGATTTTTTGATGACAGCAGACAATTATAAACTAGAGAGTAAAGTGTGGCAGGGTAGAATGCGGCAATTTTACGTCTTGGAATATAAAGATTATTTTATTTGGGGTGCCACAGCAGGCATGTTAAAGAATTTAGCAGATAAGTTGCGAGATTAGTCGCAACTATATAAAGGGAAAATTATGGGTCGTTTTGTCATTGTTGAGATTATTGTGTTTTTTGCACCCATTATATTATTTCTGGTTTATGTGCGAATTTTCCATAAAAAACGCGCCATTGAGGCGCTTAACCGCCGCGTGTTGACCATTCTCATCGCAGTTGGCGTGGTGTTCACTGGCATTGGCGCTCTGTATCTTTCCAGTCTTGATAGCAATGAATTGCAGGGAGCTTATGTTCCTGCCAAAATCGTAAATGGCATCGTCGAAGAAGAAGCTCATTTCGAATCTGCAAAATGATCACGCAAGCTAAATGGCTCAAAGCCAAAAATATTCAATCAGTTTTTAAACTGCTTCACCAAAATGGCAGCACAGGGCGCATTGTTGGCGGCGCGGTGCGCGATCATTTATTGGGCGTGGCCATTGGTGACGTTGATTTTTGCTCAACCCACACCCCCAAACAACTGATTAAAATTGCGCAACAAAATAACGTAAGATATATCGAAACAGGTGTAGAATATGGCACGGTGACACTGATTATGGATCACCAACCGTTCGAAGTGACCTCATTGCGTGAGGATGTCGAAACCAATGGCCGCCATGCCAAAGTTATCTATGGCACAAGCTTCAAAAAAGATGCAATGCGGCGCGATTTTACATTTAACGCGCTTTATGTGGATGCACAGGGCGAGATTTTTGACCCGTTAGGCACAGGCATTGCTGATCTTAACCAGCGCAAGATAAAATTCATCGGCAACGCCAAGCAGCGTATTGAAGAAGATTATTTACGTATTTTGCGCTATTTTCGGTTCATCGCGCGATTTGGTTTTGACTATGATGCGGCTGATTATGCATATATTCCCAAATTGGTAACAGGTTTAGAGGAATTGTCAGCCGAGCGTCTGTTGGGCGAGTTTAAACGCATTTATGAAAGCAAATTTTTAGTCCGCGCTTTAGGTTTAATGGCAGAATGTAAAATATTCGAACAAGTATTTAAATCCAAAATTAAGATAGACCATCTCGAATACTTACAAACCAATACCTTAAGTTATAATAGTATCTGGTTGATCCAGCTTAAACTATCTTTGCAAACTATAGAGTCTAAATCTATTGGTAAATGCCTTAAATTATCCAATAAAGATCAAAAGATACTGACTCAATTGACTCAATTAAGCGCAATTTTGAGCCTAGACAAAGATGAATTGTCACGTGAAATTTATAATCACGGACAGGAACTGATCCGAAACAATCTAATTTATTTAGCTGCGGAATCAAATTTTGACTTTAAGCGGTTAAAACAAAAATTAAATTTTGTCGAAAATTTTGAAATCCCCGTTTTCCCCATCAAAGGCGCTGATCTATTTGATCTGGGCTATGAAGCAGGGCCAGACATGGGCAAGCTGATCACGCAGCTTGAAACAAAATGGCTCAGTTCAAATTTTACCTTGAGCAAATCAGCACTGCTTAAGGCCATTTAACCACGGGTGGCATCGATGATAGAATCGAATTTATATTGCCGCCAGTTTTAAGCCCAAAAATTGTGCCACGGTCATGCAGTAGATTAAATTCAACATAGCGCCCACGGCGAATAAGCTGTTCATCACGTTGTGCCTCAGTCCAACTAAGCCCCATATTACGCCGTACCAATTTAGGGTATATGTCCAAAAACTCTCTGCCGACATCTTGGGTGAAGGCAAAATCAGCATCCCAATCACCACTATTTAGTCGGTCATAAAATATGCCGCCCGTGCCTCGTGGCTCATCTCTATGGGGCAGGTAAAAATAGTCATCACACCATTTTTTGTAGCGGTCATAATCGGCAATTTCATGCGCCTCACAAGCGCTGCGCATTGCCGCATGAAAATCAATGGTATCAGCATCTTGCTGGCTGCGTCTGGCATCAAGCACAGGGGTTAAATCCCCGCCACCGCCAAACCAAGATTTCGAGGTCACCACAAATCTCGTATTCATATGCACCGCAGGCACATTGGGGTTATGCATATGCGCAATCAACGATATGCCTGCTGCCCAAAAGCTTGGGTCATCATCCGTACCATCAATTTGCGTGGCAAAATCACCCAAAAATTTCCCATTCACACATGATACATGCACGCCAACTTTTTCAAACACGCGGCCTGTCATCATTGCCATCGTGCCGCCACCCGCATCGGCAATGCCATCTTGGTTGCGGCTCCAAGGGGTTCTGATAAATTCACCAATTGGCAATTCATCGCCTTGGCCCGCATAATCACGTTCAATCGCTTCAAACGCCTCGATTATTTGGCTTTGTAGGCTCTGAAACCAAGCATAAGCGGTGTTTTTCTGCTGTTCTAAGTTATTTGTCATGATAGCTCCATGTTAGGAAAAGCATCCATTTGGCGTAAATATTCACCCATAATAAAGGCCGTGGTCATGGCCAAGTTGAGTGATCTTGTGTCTTTTTTCATGGGTATAATGATGCGTTCATCTGCCATGTCATGCACTTCTTGCGGCACACCGACAGACTCGCGGCCAAATAAAAATATGTCATTCGAATCAAATTTAACATCGCAATAGGGGCGGCTGGCTTTAGTTGTTAACAGAATCAAACGTTTGCCTTGGTCTTGCCGCCACTGGTTAAATTGCTGCCAATCGGCATGACGCTGCATCACGGTTTTGGCCAAATAATCCATGCCCGCGCGTTTTAAGCCCTTGGCATCCATTCTAAAACCTGTCGGTTCAATGATATGTACGGTCAAATCCATACAAGCTGCCATGCGCATAATGGTGCCTGTGTTTTGAGGGATATCGGGCATATAAAGGGCGAGATGCATATCAAATTTACCTGTCATTGGGCGCTTATTAGGCTGTTGTTAATGGGTCATGGTTAAACATACAATTAAAATGCGCTGTATAGTTGATTTATAGAGGTTTTTGTTAAAAAGCACTGCGACAAAAAGTCCCTTTTGGGGGAAAGATTAGATTGACTCTAGACATTGCGTCTTTTCGGTGGCAAAAGTAGGATAAATATAAGTTTAGATTGTTTCAATCTGAGATCAAACAGGCGGCCTATAAAACCACCTGTGAGTTGAAGGGATAAGATATTGGCTGACTCAGTTAAGTTAGAAGAACCCAATACTGGCGTAGAACAAGGCCGTCGCGATTTTTTATACATCGCAACTGGCGCATTTGGGGCTTTAGGGGTTGGTGTTGGCGTCTGGCCATTAATCGATCAAATGAACCCTGATGCATCGGTTAAAGCCTTGGCATCTATCGAGGTTGATATTTCAACAGTTGGCGAGGGCGAATCGCTCACCGTCAATTGGCGCGGCAAACCAGTTTTCATCCGCCACAGAACAGCGGCCGAAATTCAAGCTTCTGTCGACACCCCTTTATCAGAACTTAAAGACCCGCAAACCGATGCTGAACGCGCCGAAAAGCCCGAATGGCTAATTATGGTTGGCGTTTGTACCCATTTGGGTTGTATTCCACTTGGTGAAGCTGGCGAATATAATGGCTGGTTCTGCCCGTGCCATAACTCGGCATATGATACAGCAGGTCGTATCCGCAAAGGCCCCGCGCCTTTAAATATGGAAATTCCTGAATATGAATTTCTATCAGACACAAAAATCAAAATAGGTTAGGGAGAAAATTATGAGTGGACATTCTACTTATGTGCCTAAAAGTAATGCAGGTAAATGGCTCGAAGAGCGGTTGCCGATCATTAGTCTTATGCATAGCGCGGCAGTTTCTATGCCTAACCCCAGAAATTTAAATTATTGGTGGGTATTTGGCGGCATCGCCATGTTCATGCTGATTGTGCAAATTGTTACAGGCATCATTTTGGCCATGCATTATACACCGCATGCCTCTATGGCGTTTAACAGTGTCGAGCATATCATGCGTGATGTGAACTGGGGCTGGATGTTGCGTTATACCCATTCCAATGGCGCCTCAATGTTCTTCATAGCGGTTTATATCCATATCTTGCGCGGCATGTATTATGGCTCCTATAAAGCCCCGCGCGAAGTTTTATGGCTGCTCGGCATGCTTATTTATCTACTTATGATGGCAACAGGCTTTATGGGCTATGTGCTACCTTGGGGGCAAATGAGCTTTTGGGGCGCGACAGTGATCACCAACTTCTTCGAGGTTGTGCCGTTCATTGGCGATGACATCCGTACCTTATTATGGGGTGGCTTTGCAGTCGATAGCCCCACGCTAAACCGTTTCTTCTCACTGCATTATCTTCTTCCGTTCGTTATTTTGGGCGTGGTTGTGTTGCACATATGGGCATTGCATGTCCCAGGTTCAAACAACCCATTGGGCATTGAGCCAAAAACCAAGCAAGATACAATGAGTTTTCATCCGTATTTCACCATGAAGGACCTATATGCCATCGTATTGTTTGCGATCTTATTGTTCTATTTTGTGTTTTTCAATCCAAACTTTATGGGTCATCCAGATAATTATATTCCAGCCAATTCATTGGTTACACCAGCGCATATCGTGCCTGAATGGTATTATCTACCTTTCTACGCGATTGTGCGTGCCATTCCTGACAAAGCATTAGGTGTTGCAGGTATGTTTGGTGCCATTCTTATTATGTTTGTTGTGCCTTGGCTTGATACATCAAAAGTGCGTAGCGCTAAGTTCCGCCCTGCATATCGTATTTTCTTCTGGATTTTCGTGGTTAACGGTTTGTTGCTCGGCTATTTAGGCCAAGTGAATACAACTGATGATTTCTTGGGCATTCACGGCATTACCAACCTGTTGATTTCTCGTGTTGGTACCATTTATTATTTTGGTTTCTTTGTGGTTATCTTGCCCGTGTTAGGGCTGATAGAGAAAACCAAACCACTGCCGAATAGCATTTCAGAAGCTGTGTTAGGTGTCGAGGGGGCTGCAGAAGAAGCCGCCGAAATGGCAGTTGCCACCAAAGCTAAAGCATAAGGAGGTTATAATGAATAATCTAAAACAAAATATCACCTCTATTGCTCGCAAAACTGCCATTGCATTATTGGTCGTTACCAGTGTTTCAGGCTCAGCGCTTGCTGCAGGTGGTAGTATAGAAGGCGCACCAGAGCCAGCACATATTGATTGGTCATGGGCGGGTGTGTTTGGCACATTCGATCGGGCACAATTGCAGCGTGGCTATCAGGTTTATAAAGAAGTTTGTGCCAATTGCCATGCGATGGATTTGGTCAAATTCCGTAATCTAAGCGAGCCGGGCGGCCCTGAATTTTCTGAAGCCGCGGTTAAAGCTTTGGCGGCTGAATATGAAATTGAAGATGGCCCTGACGCTGAAGGTGAAATGTTCATGCGTCCGCGTGAGCCTAAAGATGCGATGCCTGCACCATTTGCCAATAATAATGCGGCTAAATCTTCTAATGGCGGCGCTTTGCCACCAGATCTGTCATTGATTGCCAAAGCTCGTGGTCATTTCTCATTTAAAGATATGTTTATGGGTCGTGATGGCCTTACAGGTGGTTCTAACTATCTTTATAACCTTCTATTGGGTTATGAAGATGAAGTGCCAGAATATATTCTGGCGCATGATGAGCATACCAATGAAATGGGTAAAGAAGCTGATCCAAATTTCACAGAAGAGCATTTTGAGCTTGGCGATAGTAATTTCAATAACTTTTTCGAAGGTTATAAAATTGCCATGGCGCAACCTTTGGATGATGATTATGTAGAATATACTGATGGCACTGTCGCAACGTTAGAGCAACAAGCTGAAGACGTTGCTTCATTCCTCATTTGGGCAGCAGAACCAAAAATGGAAATTCGCAAAAGCATTGGCATTAAAGTGCTGCTTTATCTGATTATCCTTGCGGGTCTTATGTATGCGGTTAAACGCCGTATCTGGGAAAATGTTCGTCACTAGCGTGCCAGATGCTAAGTTCACAATAAATTAAAAGAAAAGAGATCTTTTGGGTCTCTTTTTTTATGTCAAAATTCACGAATCGAGTTAAAGTGAATTCGCATTGTTAAGGGGTAAAAAATGACAAAAACGGTTTTGGGTTTTATCGGTGGTAGTGGCATTTATGATTTGCCCGAAATTACCAATAAACAATGGGTTAAGGTCGAAAGCCCGTGGGGTGAGCCATCTGATGAATTGCTAATTGCTGAATATAAAGGCATGAAATTGGTGTTTTTACCACGTCATGGTCGTGGCCATAAAGTGAGCCCAACTGACATTAATTACCGTGCCAATATAGATGTTTTAAAACGTGCAGGCGTCACCGATCTTATTTCACTCTCCGCGGTTGGGTCTTTAAAAGAAGAATACGCACCTGGTGATTTCGTGATTATTGATCAGTTCATCGACCGCACGGTTAACCGCGAAAAGAGCTTTTTTGGCTCAGGCTGTGTGGCGCATGTCTCGCTGGCTTATCCGATTAGCCCCAACTTGCAGAAACGCCTGTATGAAGCGGCGCAAAGCCTCGATACAAATACTCATCTCAACGGCACTTATTTGGCCATGGAAGGGCCGCAATTTAGTAGTTTGGCCGAAAGCAATATGTACCGCGCTTGGGGTTGTGATGTGATCGGCATGACCAATCAACCTGAAGCGAAATTAGCGCGCGAGGCCGAAATTTGTTACGCCGCCGTGTCAATGGTGACGGATTATGATTGTTGGCATCCTGACCATGGCGAGGTTGAGATTCCGCAGATTTTGGCTGTGTTGAAACGAAATAATGAGAATGCTTCAAAATTGGTGCTTAAATTGCTAGAGACATATCCTAAAGAGCATGAAGCTTGTTCAATTGGTTCAGACCGCGCGTTAGAATTCGCCATTATGACGGCACCTGAACATAGAGACCCAAAATTAATCGCGAAATTAGATGCCATTGCTGGCAGAGTTTTATAAAGGAGCCAGTTATGGCCGTTGACATTCAAGCCCTTATCCGCACCATTCCAGACTATCCGCATGCAGGCATTATGTTCCGCGATGTCACCACATTGTTTAGCGATGCCGATGGCATGCGCGAAGTGGTTAAACAGCTGGCTGCTTTGTATAAAGATCAAGAGTTTGATCTCATCGCTGGCATTGATGCCCGCGGCTTCATTATTGGTGGGGCGTTGGCGATTGAAATGGGCAAAGGTTTTATTCCGATCCGTAAAAAAGGCAAATTGCCGGCAGATGTTATTTCTGAGGAATATGACTTAGAATATGGCAGTGCGGTTATCGAAATTCACAAAGATGCGCTTAAAGCTGGGCAGAAAATTTTGCTGTTGGATGATTTGCTGGCAACGGGCGGTACAGCATTGGCGGGCGTAAAGCTCATCAGGCGGCTGGGAGGTATTGTTGAACATGCGGCATTTATTGTTGATTTGCCCGCACTCGGCGGTGGCGAGAAGCTGGCAGCTAATGGAATAGCAGTGGTGGCGTTATGTGCTTTTGATGGTGAGTAGGGGCTGCAAGCTCGGAGTTTCTATCTACCCCTCGTTTCCACAACTCCCATTCATTTCAGTGAGTGCGTGTTCGGCCGTTCGCAGCCGCTGCCGTCTAACGCGCGGCCAGCTAGCGTAGCATGTGGAGCGCACGCAAGTGTCAACAGTGAGCCTTAAGGCGAACGTATAAATGAAGTACCCGAGTACAGGCAGTATAGCCAACTTTCTTATGTCTTTGCAGCGGCAAATGCAGGTTCGTTGTTTGAGATTCCAGCACAAAGTTTCTAAGTCAAAACCTTTCGGCATATTCAGGGCAGCGTCCTGCCAACACTCTGGAAGTTTGCATTTTTTCGTTCGCTGCGCTCTCTAGTGAGCCCCTGCACCCCGAGGGCACTTCCTCGCTACGCTCACGGCGCGGGCGCTTGCATCCGCAAGCTTGCTACGCGCTAACCGCGCGACGGCCGGTCGGCCTTGCCTCAGCCTGTCGGCTTCGGACTCTTTTACCACGATAGGCTGCGTTTACTGGATGGCACGTGCCTTGGAAACGAGGGGTAGATAGAGATTCTGCATTTGTTGCTTGCGTTTAAATGGAATGCCGAGTTTGCGGTTTGGTCAGAATTTTATTCTTCGTCTTCAGCCCGAAGTGGTTGCCAAAGTTCGATTTTGTTGCCTTCGGGGTCCATAATCCAGGCAAATTTGCCGTCTTTGGTAATTTCGATTGGCTGTACAGGCAATACGCCCTTTTGTTTAATCCGCTCGAGCAATATGGTCAAATCATCAACTAGATAGTTGATCATAAAGCTAGATTCAGAGGGGCTGAAATAAGGGGTGTCATGGTCAAATGGCGCCCAAACAGTGATTTCATTATTTGAGAATTCTTGGTTGTCTGATCTTCTGAATAATGCGACGCCATTGTCACTTACTGGCACACCCAGTATCTGTTTATACCATTGCGCTAAGTCAGCGGCGCGTTGTGATTTAAAAAACACCCCACCAAACCCAATCACATGGCCTTTACGGTCGTCTTGACGATTATTCATAATTCAACAGTTACTCGACCCAATTGCCTGCACAGAATCGTGCAGAAGCTAATTTAAAGCTATACTGTTTCTTAAGTTTTATCAACCAGTTCGGCAGATAGTTCATATACCAATCAATGCCTAACCAATATGATTTGCGAGTTGCATATTATGGCGCTCGACCCAACCCATAATCAAAATGGCATCTATTAGCCACCAAATGCCCAATAATGCAAAGCCTGCAAAGCCGATGGCAATCACCAAAGTTATCCAAGATATAACATGCAATAAAGCCATCATAATGCCCGAAAACGTACGGTTCATATAAAATCTATGCACGCCAAAGCTGCCTAAAAAGAACCATAATATATAGGCCAGTATTAGATTTTTTTTGCCAGCATCATAAGCTATCATCTTGCGTGCGGCATCGGGGTCGTTCATCATTTTCTCCTCATATTGTATAATCTATATATAGGTAGTGATAATTGGTTTTAAAGGCTTTAGTTTTCCACCGTTCTAAAAATTTCCAAACTGCGTCACTAATGTACAATGATTGAATTAAGATATTGATTTATATATATAATACTCATTTATTTTGATTTGCATCAAGTTTTTTAATGTGGCATGAATATTGTGCAGAACAATTAACAGACCAAATTAAAGCGACATGGAGACAAATATGTTACGCAAATTAATCACAGCTAGTGCGGTTATCATTCTTACATCTGCCATCAGTATCACATCTGTTTGGGCGGCGACACATGAAGTGTTTATGTATAATAAAAACCCAGATAATAAGAAAGAGCGCAATGTGTTTGTACCAGCTGTGCTCAAAATCGAATTGGGAGATACAGTTAAATTTATCTCTAAAAGCAAGGGGCATAACAGTCAATCTGATAAAAAAGCCATCCCTGAAGGTGCTGAAAATTGGAAGAGTAAAATCGGTAAAGATTTTGAAGTGACATATACCGTTGATGGCACTTATAGCTATTATTGTACACCACATCGTGGTTTAGGTATGGTGGGTCTTATCTTGGTTGGTGATTACAAAGTTAATTATGATGATGTTAAAGCCAGCAAACAAAAAGGCGGCGCTAAAAAAACCTTTAAGAAACTTTATGAACAAGTGGATGCGATGGAATAGAGCCATAATTCACCGATCTAAAAGCCCGTAACTATCCCTTTTGTTGCGGGCTTTTTTGTTGCTCATTGATTAGAATTGGCTATAAGTTATGTAAAGTTTATTCTAAGAAATGAGTGTTTCATATGCAAGAAATCGGTTTTGCCTTCCCCAATATTGACCCAACAGCCATAAGCATCGGGCCTGTGTCCGTTCAATGGTATGGGCTTGCCTATTTGGCCAGCTTGTTATTGGGCATGATGTATATTAAAAAAATGGCACGCACCGAAGCATTGTGGGCAGGACCGCATAAATTGACCAATGAAATGGTTGATAATTTAACCTTTTACACGTTTTTAGGGGTGTTTTTTGGCGGGCGGCTTGGCTATGTTTTATTTTATAATTTAGATAAATATTTGGCCAATCCGATCGAAATTTTTTCGGTTTGGGATGGCGGCATGTCGATGCATGGTGGCATTTTATTTTCGGCGCTGATTATATTGGTTTTTGCCCATTTGCAAAAAATTCATTATCGGCAATTGTTTGATGTTTTGGGCGCGGTTTTGCCGATTGGGCATTTTTTAGGTCGCATTGCTAATTTCATCAATGGTGAGCTGTGGGGGCGGGTGACAGATGTGGCTTGGGCGGTGCGTTTTCCTGCAGGTGGCGGTGAGCCACGGCATCCTAGCCAGCTTTATGAATCATTGTTAGAAGGCTTGCTGAGCTTTATTATTTTGTGGGTTTTGGTGTGGAAATTTAAAGGCTTAAAACGGCCTGGTTTGGTGGCGGGAGTTTCGGCCATTCTTTATGGTTCCAGCCGTATATTTGTTGAATTTTTTCGCGTGCCAGATGCGCAAATTGGCTATTATTTTGGGTTTATTACGCAGGGTATGATTTTATCTATGCCTTTGATATTGCTTGGTGTGTGGCTTATTTCTACCTCTAACAATGAAAAATTGAAGCAGGCGTGATATGGAGAACATTCTAAAATCTTACATTGCTGAAAAAGGCATGATGAGCTTGTCAGAATTTATGCAAATCTGCCTTGGTCACCCGACGCATGGTTATTATATAAAATCTGAAGTTTTTGGCCAAGATGGCGATTTTACCACAGCGCCTGAAATTAGCCAAATGTTTGGCGAAATTATTGGCCTGTGGCTGGTTGATTGTATTGATAAATTACCTGTATCTGCGGACTATAACATTATTGAGCTTGGCCCCGGTCGCGGGACTTTGATGGCTGATATTTTGCGGTCAATGGCTAAGTTTAAAGCTAAGTTTAAGCTCAACATTCATATGGTGGAAATGAGCCCCAAATTGCGTGAAATGCAGCGCGAGAAATTAAGCGGTTTTGCGGATAATATCACTTGGTATAAAGATCTTGATGAGCTGAAAAAATCAATTAATTCATCACCTTGTTTGTTTGTGGCTAATGAATTTTTTGACGCTTTGCCGATCAACCAATATGAGTTTTTGGATGGCGTTTGGTATGAGCGTATGGTGGGGGTTAAAGACGGTAAAATTGCCCCAACATTGTCGATGCGGCCTGTAGAAGTTGAGTTGCCACACATATTAGAAGGCCGCGCGGCGGATGGGGCTATATTTGAAAATAGCCCTGCGACTAAATTTTATTTGGGTAAAATAATTGATATTTTAAAGCGCAATAAAGGGGCGGCTTTGATTATTGATTACGGGCATGATGGGCATGGATTTGGTGATAGTTTACAAGCGGTTAAGGCTCATAAATATGCGAAAATATTTAAGAATTTGGGCAAGCAAGACATCACTGCGCATGTTAATTTTACCAGTTTAAAAGAGATTGCGAAAGCGCAGAATTTGATGGTTAGCCCGGTGGTGACGCAAGCTAATTTTTTGGGTGATTTGGCGATTGGGTTGCGGGCGCAAATGTTGATTCGTAAAAACCCTGAGCAAGAAATGCAAATTGCCCAGGCGCTGAATCGGTTGATTGGCGAAGATGAAATGGGCACTTTATTTAAAGTTTTATGCCTGCATAATTGTGAGTTTACACCTGTTGGTTTTGGGCTAGAATAGGTGAAAAAATAGCCAAAAATGGGCAAAAAACAGGCCAAAAACAGCTAAAAAAGGGCAAAAAATGCACGAAAAACTGCAAAATATGGGCAAATTACCGTGTTTTATGGCCGAAAATCTATCAAAAATGCCTCAAATTAAGCATTTTTTCACGACGCGTTTGGGTGGTGTTTCACGGGCTGAATTTTCAAGTTTGAATACTGGGTTGCCTGAAACTTCGTTGGATGATCCTGCCGATATTGAAGCCAATATGAATGTTATTTGCAAAAGTTTTGGCATTGCCCGCAGCCGTTTATTTACGGTGAAGCAAGTGCATGAAAAAGATATATATGTGGCAACGGGCGGTATGATGAATCCTGAACCTGTGGCTGATGCAATTATTACTCAGCAAAAAGGGTTGGCATTGGGGGTGAGAACTGCTGATTGTGTGCCGATTTTGTTGAGTGCGGGCAGCGGGGATATGGTGGCGGCAGTGCATGCGGGCTGGCCGAGCACTTATGCGGGGATTATTCAAGCAACTGTGAAAAAAATGGTGTCGATGGGCGCTGATTTGAACGAGATTGTGGCATCGGTTGGCCCTGCGATTGCGGAAGGCTCGTATGAGGTTGGCAAAGAGATTTTTTTGCAGTTCACTCAGCAAAGTTATGAATATTCGGCTTACTTTCGCAAGGCTGAACGGGCTGAGCATTATATGTTTAATTTATCGGGTTTGGCGGCGAAGATTTTGGATAATGCTGGGGTTAGGAATATTGAGCATATTCAAGTGGATACTTATGAAAATGAAGATTTACTTTTTTCGCATCGGCGCGCGACACATAATGAGCAGAAAAAAGAGGGTCGGCAATTGTCGGTGATCATGATTTCGGATTGAATTATGAAATATTTTAAGAATTTTATAAAAAAGCCAACTGGTGGTTTGAAAATACTGTCTATGACGAGTATGGCGACTTTGTTGGCGAGTTGTTCATTTGAGCTTAATATTGATAGGCGTTATGAATATTTTGGCACAGATGGTGATGATGTTATGGACGGCACTAAAAATGCTGAACTTGAGACATTTTTCTCCAGCCTTGGGGCTGATAAAATGACCGCCAAAAGCCCTGCTGTGGTGGATTATTCAAAATCAAATGCCGCTGTAACGATTAATTTAGATGGCACGGTTGGCAAGGGTGGGCATGCTGAAGGCGATATTTTAAGCGGTATTGAGGGTGTGATTGGCTCGGATTTTGACGATGTGATAAGCGGTGGTGGCAGTTACTTAGGTGTATATGGCCGTGGCGGCGATGATATCATAATGGGAACTAAAGATTATGATCTATTTTTTGGCGACGCTGGCGATGACAAGCTTTATGGGTATGATGGGGGAGACTATTTAGCTGGTGGTTCTGGTGCAGATATTTTAGACGGCGGAGCGGGTAATGATACGGCGGTTTATAAAGATTCAACTGTTGGGGTGACGATAAATTTGCTGACAGGCGCGGCGTCGGGTGGTGATGCGCAAGGTGATATATTGGTGTCGATTGAAAATGTTGATGGGTCTGGATTTAATGACCATATAACGGGTGATGATGCAGATAACACTAAAAATGGCTATGATGGCGATGACCAAATTTTTGGATTGGCTGGGAATGATGATTTAAGTGGTTGGGCGGGTGATGACCTGATCAGTGGCGGCGATGGCAATGATCGGATTTATGGCGGTCAGGGTGATGACATTTTAAATGGTGGTGCGGGTGATGATGGTTTTTATGAATCATACGGCCCTAGGTAGGGGTGTAAATCAGGTGAATGGTGGTTCTGGTATTGATTTATTGTCGGTATCTGATGCTGATTTTGCTTATGTGATTCAAAAACCTGACGATAAAATAAGTTTTAATCATGCGAATGGTGTGCATGTTTTAAATTCGATTGAGACCATTCGGTTGATGGATGAATATGGCAGCAATATTGTTGCAAGCTATGATGTGAAAGACATTTGGAGTGATTTGGCTGCTGATGAGCAAAGCAAATTTAGCGATGAGGCCGATTTTTTAAGTTGGTTGGGTGATGATGCTGGGTATAATTACGAAGGCCTATAAATAAAGCCCAACCTCGGGAGAGATTGGGCTTTGGCTGAGATTAGAAATTATCGCCATCGAACAGGCGGCCGACGCCGCCTAAGATAGAACCTTCGCCTTTTGAGCCGCCGAATTGTGAGCTATTGGCGAGCATACGGCCAGCGAGGCGGGAGAAGGGTAGGGATTGAATCCATACTTTGCCTGGGCCTTGTAGCCGCGCGAAGAATACGCCTTCGCCGCCGAAAATCATGGATTTAATGTTGCCTGCGCGTTCGACATCCATATCTACCGTTGGTTCCATGGCGGCTAGGCAGCCTGTATCGACGTGTAGGACTTCGCCTGCTTTGAGGTTGTGTTCGACCAAGGTGCCGCCTGCGTGGATGAATGCCCAGCCATCGCCTTCTAGGCTTTGCATGATAAAGCCTTCGCCGCCGAATAGGCCTGTCATGATGCGTTTTTGGAAATGAACGCCGATCGATACGCCTTTGGCGGCGCACAGGAATGCATCTTTTTGGCAAATGATTTTGCCGCCGATTTGGTCGAGTTTTATGGGGATGATGTGACCAGCATAGGGGGCGGCGAATGAGACTTTGGCTTTGCCTGTGCCTTGGTGGGTGAAGACGGTGGTGAATAGGCTTTCGCCAGTGATGAGGCGTTTGCCTGCACCTAATAATTTATCGAATAGGCCGCCTGATTGGTCGGCGTTTGAGCCATCGCCAAATACTGTGTCCATGGTGATGTGGCTGTTTTTCATCATCATGGCGCCAGCTTCGGCAATGGCGCTTTCGCCTGGGTCGAGTTCTATCTCGACAAATTGCATTTCTTGGCCTTTGATTTCGAAGTCAATATCATCATCTTGGCCTGCTTGGGCTGAATGACGTGCGATTTTTATTTCTGGAATTTGAAAATCTGACATGTTTACCTCTTTATTTTATTGATATCTATGAGTTAGTGTGTAAATTTTAATTTTCAATATACTTTAAATTTAAGCATGGGAAATAATATGTCAAACCAAATGATATTGCGGCATAGTGGGCCTTCGCCTTTTTGTAGAAAAGTTGACATTGTGGCTAAGCATCATAGGCTTGTTGGGCCGATAACTGCGCAAGATGTGGATATGAATGATGAGAATGAAACTTTGCGGCTGCAAAACCCGCTGGGTAAAATACCTGCTTTGATATTGGAAAATGGGCAGAATATATATGACAGCCAAGTGATTGTTGAATATTTGGAAGATATTGGTAATGGGGCTGCTTTGATGCCATCGGGGGCAGGGCGGATTGAGACATTGACGCAATATGCGTTGGCTAATGGCATGACTGAGGCCTGTTTGTTGGTGGTTTATGAAAAGCGCATGCGGCCTGAAGATAAGTATCATCAGGGGTTTGTGGATTATCAATTGGGTAAGATTGGGCGGGGGCTTGACCGTGTGTTGAGTGATTTGCCGAGTTTGGAGCGGCTTGATATTGCGAATATTACGACCGCAGTGATGCTTGAATATATGGATTTGCGGGTTAATGAGGATTTGCGTGATGGCACTGAGTTGGGCGCGAATAGGGGGACGTGGCGGACTAGCCACGCGGGGTTGGCTGATTGGTTGGCGGGATTTGAGAAATTGTGCCCGTATTTTGGTGAAACGCGGCCTTATTAGAGTGATATTCGAAGTTTCGGTGCTAGACAGTAAACTCTGAATTTCTGTCTGCCCCTCGTTTCTGCAACTTCCATCCATTTCAGTGAGTGCGTGTTCGGCCGTTCGCAGCCGCTGCCGTCTAACGCGCGGCCAGCTAGTAAGCCCAACTTGTTTGGGATTACGCACGCAAGTGCTAACAGAGAGCCTTAAGGCGAACGTATAAATGTAGACTTCCAGGGTGTTGTCAGGATGCTGCCCAGTGATAGCTGAAAAGTTGTGATGTTGAAAGTTTGCGCTGGAATTGCTACCACCCAACCTGCGTTAACTGCTGCAAAGACATAAGAAAGTTAGCTGTCCTGCCAATACTCGGGTACTTCATTTTCACGTTCGGCTTAAGCCTCTCTGTTGACACTTGCGTGCGTTCGCTTCGCTCTCTTGCCTGCCGCGCGTTAGACGGCAGCGGCTGCGAACGGCCGAACACGCACTCACTGAAATGGCCTTTGCTTGGACACGAGGGCATATGAAATGCTGAGTTTGCTGCGGGGGTGAGGGAGGTTGAATTTTTATTCTGTCAGCTTATCTACTGTTTTGATGAGTTGGTCTAGGGCATCTTGGCCGATGATTTTTATGTAATCTTGTTCTATTTCTAGTTTTATTTTGTCGATGTCTTTGAGGGCGGCTAGGCCTTTGTCGGTGTAGCTGATGATGCGGGCGCGTTTGTCGGTTTGGCTGACTGTGCGTTTGAGGATGTTGGCTTTTACTAGGTCATCTATTTGTTGATTGACCGCTTGTTTGGTGAGGCCTGTGCGGGTGGTTAGGGCTTTTTGGTTGAGGCCTTTGCGGGGGAGGTGGCCGAGGAGGTTTGAGGCTGAGAGGGTGAACCAATTGTGGCCTAGGGCATTGGTTTTTTGGACGAATTGTTGGCTCCATAGGCGTGAGATTTTGGCAATTGTCCAGCCAATGTGGCTTGGATATTGGGGGATTTTGGGTTCGTTTTCGCTATTTTTGTCAACCATCTTGACTATTATCTCTATATTTGTATATTAGTCAAGTTACTAGACTAAATTTGATTTCAACATATTATGGAGAAAATAAAGCAATGGCTATAGATAGACAAATGCTAAATGAAATATTGGTGGGAAAAACTCATTCTATTGCGCGTGGTGATGAGGGAATGGCTCATTTATTTTTTAAAGATGATAAAACTGCGTTTTTAAAACGTGGAGAAGAAGCCACAATGTGCGGTGATTGGCAGCCATCGGGTGAGGGGTTTGATGTGGCATGGCAAAATGGCCCGAGCCGCGAATGGAAATTATCATTAGATGATGAGGCATTAAGTTTTTCGTTGGATGGTGCTGGCCTGATTGGCGTGTCGAGAAACTGGCAAAATGGTGATTCTATGTTGCTTGAAGCTGAATTTAATCGGGGAGCTGCATAATGGAATATCCGTTTATTACTGCATCGGCGGCTTTTGTGTTGTCTATTATATTGGTGATTTTGAGCATGCGTGTATCCATTATGCGGCAGAAAGTGAATGTTGATTTTGGGGTGGGTGGTGATTTATTGCTAGAGCGAGCCGTGCGGGCGCATGGTAATTTGACTGAATCGGCGCCTTTGTTTCTAATTTTGCTTACTTTGCTTGAAATGCGGGTTGGTGATGGTGTTTTGGTGCTTTCGTTGGCTGGTGTTTTTGTGATCGGGCGGGTGATTGGTTTGTTGGGGAGTTTTGCTGCGAAGCAAATTGTGGCGGCTCGGATTGTGACCATGATGGCATCTAACCTCAGCTTATTGGCGGTGGGTATTATGCTGATCCGCGATATATTTTAATATGAAAACGCCAACGCATGCAGTTGTTGGGTTTGTTACGGCCAAATTATTTGGGTTTGGCCGTGGGCAGACTATTGCCTGTGTTTTGGGCGCCTGTTTGGCTGATTTGCCGCTTATGTTGGCCTATGTTTATTTTTTGATGAGCTGTTTTTGGCGGCATGGGCATTATGATGCTGCTTATATAAAAGCCCTGATGGATGGGATATATTTTGAGCAGAGTTGGTTGTTGGTGGCGCATAATATGTTTCATTCGCCGGTATCTATTGGTTATTTGAGCCTGATTTGTTTGATATGTTGTGTGGGGAGATCGGCTGTGCGGCGGATATTGTTGGCTTATTTGGCGGGGAGTTTTTCGCATTCAATATTGGATATTATATCGCATATGGGTGATGGGCCGCTCTTATTGTGGCCGCTTGATGATGAATTGCGCATGATGGGTTTATTTAGCCATTGGTTTATGGGTATGCCGCTGCTGGTCGAAGGGGTGGCGGTTATATTGTTATTTGGGTTTTATGTGGGTTCAAGAGTGGCTCGGGTGTGAAATGGGTTGGATTGTGCTGGGTTTTGAAATATAGTGGGTGCAAATTAAGGATGAAATCATGACCCAGACTAATAGTAAATTTTTTGATGATCTAGCCAAAGTGACCACTAATGTGGTGAGTGCTGCTGAGGGTGTTTTGGATGAAGCCAAAGAAATGGCTAAGAACCAAGGCGAAAAATGGATTAATGAAATGGAGCTGGTGAAGCGTGAAGAGTTTGACGTTTTGAAAGAACTGGTTGTGAAATTGACGCTTGAAAATGCTGAATTGGTTAACCGTATAGACCAACTAGAGGGTAAAAGTGGGGGTAAGTGATTCATTGGTTGAAGACTCTGCTTTGGACTGCTAAACAAACGCAAGTGTAAAAACTTGCCGCCGTTAAAACCCACATATCTGGCGTGACACGTGAATTTGCCGTCTGACGTCTGATCTAAATAGAGAGTCTGTCGCCATGAAACTGGTCGCTGGTAATTCTAATCTTGCCCTTGCTCAAGAAATTTCTAAATATATAAATATACCGTTGGTTGATTGTGAAGTGAAGCGCTTTGCTGACGAAGAAATTTATGTAGAAATTAAAGAAAATGTACGGGGAGATGATGTTTATATCATTCAATCTACCTCTTACCCAACTAATGACCATTTGATGGAGCTGCTCATCATTACAGATGCGTTGCGACGTGCTTCGGCCAAGCGGATCACCGCGGTGATGCCGTATTTTGGTTATGCGCGGCAAGATAGAAAACCTGCACCAAGAGCGCCGATATCGGCTAAGCTTGTTGCCAACTTAATTACCCGTGCGGGTGTTGACCGTGTGTTGACTATGGATTTGCATGCTGGGCAGATACAGGGCTTTTTTGACATTCCGACTGATAATTTGCAAGCGGCACCAGTGATGGTGCGCGACATTAAGCAGCATTTTAATGGTGAGAAAATTATGGTTGTATCGCCTGATATTGGCGGTGTGGTGCGGGCGCGGTCATTGGCCAAGCGGATTAATGCGCCACTTGCTATTGTTGACAAACGCCGCGAGAAAGCTGGCGTATCTGAAGTGATGAATATCATTGGTGATGTGAAAGGCTTTGACTGCATTATGGTGGATGACATTGTGGATAGTGGCGGCACATTGTGCAATGCAGCTGACGCTATGTTGGCGGCGGGTGCGAATTCGGTGACGGCTTATATTAGCCATGGTGTGTTATCTGGCGGGGCGGTRTCGCGYATTGTGAATAGYAATTTRCGYRCTTTGGTGATTACTGAYAGTATTKYKGCYAATGARGCGGTGAAAACRGCGMARAATATTCGCACCATWACSATTGCTGARCTGTTTGGTGAAGCGATMAGAAGAACGGCKAATGAAGAGTCGGTYTCTGAYTTGTTTATAGTRTRATAASTNTRAGCTAAAGCTTGCATTTGCKGGATTTAGTGGTATAAACCGCTATCGATTTTAAGANTAMAGATCTTCCACCCCTGGAGGGAACTATCTCTTAWRNATCGSNAAGCTATGCCCRATAYGGGCTTTTTANGGAGAAWTAAAATGGCTGATATGATTRCTTTAGAAGCTAAGAAACGCGAAAGAGTTGGCAAGGGGGCTGCTCGTAAAGAACGCCGYGAAGGTAATGTACCTGCGGTTATTTACGGTGATGGTCAAGACCCTGTATCCATTTCGTTAGAYTATAACTTGATGTTTAAACTYATCTTTAARGGTGGTTTTAAACAAACACTTTTTGAAGTGAATGTTGAAGGCACAAAAACACGTGTGATTTGYCGTGCGGTTCAATTGGACCCAGTTAAAGACACRCCTGTGCATATTGACTTTTTCCGTCTTGGAAAAGGCGCGACGCTTGATCTTGAGATTCCTGTTGTGTTCTTGAACGAAGAAGAATGTCCTGGTCTTAAAGCTGGTGGTGCATTGAATGTGGTTCGCCATAGCATCATGGTGACTGTGCGTGCGAATGCCATTCCATCTGAAATTGAAGTTGATTTGATTGAGCTTGAAGTTGGTGAATCAATTCATATTTCTCAAATCACTCTTCCTGAAGGTAGTAAATCTACGATCACTGATCGTGACTTTACCATCGTATCTGTGGCTGCACCTGGTGGCGCTGCTGACGAAGATGAAGATGATGCAGAAGAAGTTGTTGCTGAAGATGGTGCTGAAACACCTGATGCAGATGCTGCTAAATCTGAAGATTAATATATAGGTGATGCGCATAAACGGAGCTAGCTCATGCGACTGATAGTTGGTTTGGGAAATCCTGGTTCGGAATATGCGCAAAACCGCCACAATGTTGGCTTTATGGCGGTGGACGAGATTGTCCGCCGCCATAACTTTGCCGCCTATAAGCAGAAATTTAATGCATTGATTTCTGACGGGCGGTTGGGCACTGAAAAAGTGCTGATTATGAAACCTCAGACATTTATGAATTTATCTGGCCAAGCGGTTGGGGAAGCCATGCGCTTTTATAAGCTTGAAGCAGATGATGTGGTAGTTTTGTATGATGAGATTGATTTAGCACCAGCGAAATTTAGGATTAAATTTGGCGGCGGTGTGGCTGGGCATAATGGTTTGAAAAGCATGAGCCAGCATATTGGCAATGATTATCACCGTGTGCGCATTGGTGTGGGGCGGCCGGTGCAAAAAAACCAAGTGGCGAATTATGTGTTGGGTAATTTTGGTAAAGCTGATTTAGATTGGCTTGTGCCCTTACTAGATAGCATTGCGGATGCAGCACCAAAATTAACGCTGGAAAAACTGAATGATTTTAAGGTGGCTGTTGAGCAAAAGCTTGCCAAAACGGCGCCGTTAGAAGAAGATAAGCCGAAGCCTGTTGCGGCGAAGAAGAAGCC
>NVQL02000107.1 GCA_002400495.2 Alphaproteobacteria bacterium
CACATCAATTTCACTATTTTTGGGCGCAAACGAACGCGCATTGCCAATGATATTCTGCACCACCTGTCCCAAACGAATGTTATGCCCGGCAATTAAAAACGGGTCTTTGCCTGCATATAAATTGGCGGTCGGCTCGGTAATGTCGAGCACAATTTCCGCTTCGCCATTCTTTTTGGTCTCATTGGCAATCAACACCAAAGTCTCCAACAAAGCTTTTAAATCAACAATTTCTTTTTCTTCTCGTGCCAATTCAGCATCTAAGCGCGAGGCATCACTAATGTCGGTAATCAACCGATCCAAGCGCTGGACATCTTGCAGAATAATTTCCATCAAGCGGGCTTTGTTTTCGGCACTTTTGGCAATCGGCAAGGTTTCGACCGCGCTACGCAAACTGGTCAACGGGTTTTTCAACTCGTGCGAAACGTCGGCCGCAAACCGCTCAATGGCTTCAATCCGGCTGAACAACGCCTCAGTCATCTTGCCCAACGAGCCGGATAAATGGCCAATTTCATCGCGCCGGTGCGAATAATCGGGTATCAAATCGGCATTAGCAATGTCCTTGCCCACCTCTTCGGCGGCGTTGGCCAAATTGCGAATCGGCAAAGCAATAGTTTGTGCCAAAAAGAACGAAAGCACAATGATCACCACCGCCGCAATGGAAAATAATTTCAATAGGTTAGATTGCTCAGTCGCCACCATAGCTTCAATGTCACTGCCTTTGGTCGATAAGAATAAAATACCCAAAACCGAGCGTAATTTCTGTATCGGCACGGCGACAGACAAAACCAAATTGCCATTGCCATCAACCCGCACATTGGTGCCAGCCTCACCGTTCAACGCGGTGGCCACTTCCGAATATTTACGGCCATTTTCGCCCGAATATTCTTTATATAGGGCTAAATCACGGCGCAAATAGCCAAGCTTCACCCAGTTCCACAGCTCTTCATACCAAGCTTTCTGCACTTGACCCAGCGGCGCCAGCTCACTTTGCAAAATATCGCCGCCCGCATAAAGCGAGCGTGAATCGAGCAGCAAAACCCCTTCGCTATCAAATATCCGCGCCCGGGTTTTCTTCTTCAATAAAGAATGACGTAATATTTGCGCTGCCGCTTCGGGGTCAATCGGCACACTAATGGTCGAAAAAACATCATCTTGGGTGATATTTATATCGGCATTGTCATCCAAAAACTCATCAATGTTTAAATCAAAATCGCCAAAATCATCTTCACTGGCGCTGGCGCTTAAGGCACCAGCAATCACCACGCTTTGGGTGATCAGGCTTTCGAGCTTGGCGTCAATCAGGCCTTCTTTGGTTTGGTCAAGATATAAAATGCCGGATAGCAAAACCACCAAAGCCAGCACATTCATCACAATGATGCGGCCATAAATAGAGCCAAAACCAAAAATTCTAAACTTGCGAAAATCCCGTGATGAAAACCCAAACAAGACCGATTTTAAAGTCGGCCTTGAGGTTTCCACATGCGAATTTTCAGCGTCATCAGCCACCATTAAGATCCAGTTTTATAGCGGTAGCCCACACCATAAAGGGTTTCGATATTGTCAAAATCATCATCAACCATTTTGAATTTTTTGCGCAAACGTTTTATATGGCTATCTATAGTGCGGTCATCAACATAAATCTGCTCGTCATACGCAGCGTCCATTAAGCTATCGCGGCTTTTCACAATGCCGGGGCGCAATGCCARTGATTCCAAAATCAAAAATTCTGTYACRGTCAGAACCACTTGTTTTTCATCCCACAACACTTCATGGCGTTCRCGGTCCATRCGCAAYGGGCCYTGYTCYAAAATATTTTCRCTCGSCTCGACCAAATCCGTGCCRGTTTTACTCACTTCACGCGCGGCGGTGCGGCGCATAATGGTTTTAATCCGYTCAATCACCAAACGATGCGAGAATGGCTTGGTGATATAATCATCCGCGCCCATTTTAAGCCCAAACAATTCATCAATYTCATCGTCTTTAGAGGTCAGGAAGATCACTGGRAATTGATCATTCTGGCGCACCCGGCGCAACAATTCCATACCATCCATRCGCGGCATTTTAATGTCAAATATCGCAATGTCAGGTTTGTTATGCGCAAAACCTTCTAACGCATCAGCGCCATTATTATATGTAGCCACCTCAAAACCTTCGGCTTCAAGCGCGATGGATACAGATGTGATGATGTTCATATCGTCGTCAACGAGTGCAATTTTTGGCATATTTTCCTCTTAATTTTAAATCAGTATAAGTCAATAACCGCAAAAATTGAACAAAATAAGGCAACTTATGCAARSSGMWMWTTTAASCYTAYMTTTTRMTCAWTTATRYKCATTTTGTTTACTGCAACGTTTCAGTAAAATCATACCCACAATATAATACCATTCGCGGCATTTTAGGTTTGCACTTTTTTCTCACTTGTCCTAATGGTAACTTGTGTTTTGCCTAGCAGTAGTATGGTAGATAAGGCATTTTCTCCTGGGCGGGAGAAATTTAACGGGCAATATATGTGTAATACCAATTCTTAATTTGTTAAAATTGGTATTATTTTTTTATCATATTGCCTATGGGCGTAAATTGATTGGTTAAGGGCCGATCTTTAAAATGGATGGCTAAGCGCCATTTCATTAAAGGAGACAGGATATGAACATCCTAGAAGGGTATYGTCACGACCATTTGGAAGAGACGACAGGATTTAAAAACCTCAAACATGTGCATATAAACAATACGGCTGCCGAATTGTTTCAAATGGCTATTGAACTTGGCGAAGGCGAAATTGCCAAAGGCGGTGCGTTGGTTGTGCAAACTGGCAAACACACTGGCCGTAGTGCTTCAGACAAATTTATCGTGCGCGATGCCACAACCGAAGATACGGTTTGGTGGGACGCCAATAAATCAATGACACCAGCACAATTTGACACTCTTTATCAGGATTTTTTAACTCATGGCTCATCTACAGAAAATGGGGGCAAAACCCTCTTTATCCAGGATTTATTTGGCGGTGCTGACCCGCAAAACACACTCCCCACGCGCATCTTTACAGAATATGCGTGGCACGCGCTCTTCATCCAACATCTCCTCCGAGAAGGCACAGCCGAGCAGCTCGAAAACTTCGAAGCCGAAATGACCATCATCAATCTGCCAAGTTTTAAGGCAGATCCACAGCGTCACGGCTGCACGAGCGAAACAGTAATCGCCTGCGATTTCACCCGCAAAATCGTGCTGATAGGCGGCACAAGCTATGCGGGCGAGACCAAAAAAAGCGTCTTCTCCATGCTGAACTTCCTGTTGCCCGCCAAAGGCATTATGCCAATGCATTGCAGCGCCAATATCGGCGATGAAGGCAGCGCCATATTCTTTGGTCTTTCAGGCACTGGCAAAACCACCTTAAGCGCCAACCCCGATCGTATTCTGGTCGGCGATGATGAACATGGCTGGTCAGAAAATGGCATCTTTAACTTTGAAGGCGGCTGTTACGCCAAAGTGATTCGTTTGTCAGAAGAGGCTGAGCCAGAAATTTTCGCCACCACGCAACAATTTGCTACCGTGCTCGAAAATGTGGTGATGGACCCCATCACCCGCGAGCTAGATTTAGATGATGGCTCATTGACCGAGAATACCCGCTCAGCCTACCCGCTCAGCGCCATTCCCAATGCCAATGAATCTGGCACAGCAGGCATGCCAAAAAACATCATCATGCTCACCGCCGATGCATTTGGCGTGTTGCCACCTTTATCACGCCTCTCCCCAGAGCAAGCCATGTATCACTTCTTATCTGGCTATACAGCCAAAGTGGCTGGCACCGAAAAAGGTGTCACCGAACCGCAGGCAACCTTCTCCGCCTGCTTCGGTGCGCCCTTCATGTCCCGTCATCCAAGCGATTATGGCAATCTTTTACAAAAGCTCATCAAACAGCATGATGTAAAATGTTGGTTAGTCAATACAGGTTGGACAGGCGGCGCATATGGCACAGGCAATCGCATGCCCATCAAAGCCACCCGCGCACTGCTAGATGCCGCGTTAAGTGGCGATTTAAACGATGCCGACATGCGCATCGATGAAAACTTCGGCCTAGAAGTGCCCATCCAAGTCGCCAATGTCGACAGCAAATTGCTCACCCCTCGTGACACATGGGCTGACAAAACCGCTTACGACCAACAAGCAAAAGCTTTGGCCAAAATGTTCCGCGATAATTTTGAAAAATATCAAGATCGTGTGAGTGATGCCGTTTTAGCCGTTGCCCCCAAGGGCTGAATCGAAGTAAGTCACACGTGGGAAAAGCCCTAATCATTTGTTTGGTTAGGGTTTTTCTGTTTCTCTCCTCCAACTCACAGACTTGTTATTATATGTGAGTTGCTAAACCGACCCATGGCAAATAATATATAGTCAATCAAATTGAAGAGGACAGATGCCATGAATAGACGTAACTTTATCCGCAATACATTATTAACCAGCGCCGCCTTGGCCGCCACCCCGCTTTTTGCCCATGCCGAAGGCAATAGCAGCCTTAAAGATTTCGACAAATGGCAGCTGAGCAACAAACAATGGCGCCAACGTTTAAACAGCACCCAATATAACATCATGCGCAATGCCGATACCGAGCGCCCCTATAGCAATGCTATGGAAAAAAATAAGCAAGTCGGCACATATCATTGCGCTGGTTGCGATCTTGCTGCCTATAGCTCCGAACATAAATTCGAAAGCGGCACAGGCTGGCCGAGTTTTTGGCAACCCATCGACAAAGCCTTTGTCGAAACCGAACGCGACTTTAAACTCATTTGGCCACGTACCGAAGTACATTGCGCCCGCTGTGGTGGCCATCAAGGCCATGTATTTAACGATGGCCCAGAGCCAACAGGCTTGCGTTATTGCCTAAATTCAGCTTCAATAATTTTCAAAGCCGCTTAAGCTTAGACTCATTAAAGGAAACAATATGAAAAAATTCATTCCCGCATTAGCCTTGAGCTTAATCATCAGCACATTTGCGATCTCAGCACCGCAAGCCGCCACCGCCAAAGCCGTATTTGCAGGTGGCTGCTTCTGGTGTATGGAAGGCCCGTTCGACAAGCTAAAAGGCGTCACCGCCACCACATCGGGCTACGCCGCAGGCAAAGCCAGCACCGCCAACTATGGCCAAGTGTCATCTGGCGGCACCGACCATGTCGAAGCCGTTCAAATAACCTATGATCCCGATATCATTTCATATGCCACCTTGCTAAAAACCTATTGGGTTAACATCGACCCGTTCGATGCCAGAGGCCAATTTTGTGACAAAGGCCACCAATATACCACCGCCATTTGGACAAAAAACAACGAAGAACGCCAAGCTGCAAACGCCAGCAAAGCCGATTTCCAAAAACTAGCCAAAGGCAATGGCAGCTTCAAAACCGACATAACCAATTATGTATCTTTCTACCCCGCCGAAGAATATCACCAAAACTACTACACGAAAAACCCCATACGCTATAAATACTACCGTGGTGGCTGCGGCCGCGACAGACGCCTAAAAGCCGTCTGGGGAAACTTAGCTAGTCATTAATAAAATGCCACCCTTCGGGGTGGCTTTTTATTAATTAGTTTTTTTTGGTTCGGCTTCGCCTCTCTTTTTCGCTCACCTATCGGTGAGCTAGTAGCACTAGCGTGCGTTCGCTCCGCTCTCTTGCCACGCCTAACGGCGACGGCCAGTCGGCCTTGCCTCACCCTACGGGTTCGGACTTTTTTTCCATGAAAAGCACAATGAGTAACAGTTTGGCACCTATACTCGGAGCTTCGCCAAACTCTAGCTCACTAAGCGTAATGCGGTAAGGTTGGGCGGTGTGTCTGCGTCCCACCAGCGGCTGAGTGGCTTAAGCTAGAGAGCGGAGCGAACGCACGCAGTGCCAAACAAAAATGCAAACTTCCAGAGCGCCAGCTACCAGCTAACTGTCTTCTCGCAGCACATTCCGACAAACAGAATAGCACCAAAATGCGGAGTTTCGCCAAACTCTAGCTCACTTAGCTTAATGTAGTTGATTGGGGTGCCGAATTCACATCCGACCAGCGGCTGAGTGGCTTAGCTAGAGAGCGGAGCGAACGCACGCAGTGCCAAACATAAAGCAAACTTCCAGAGCATTAACAGTAGCTCACCACTAAACCTTAACCGCCGAAATCAAAAACCGCACCGCCGCTTCCGCGTCATCCCGCTCCCGACCCCGCAAAATCAATTCAACATATCCATGCAACATCGACCACAAAGCAAACCCCATCGTGTCAACATTATCTTTCTTAAACGCACCCTCAGCCTGACCCTTCAAAATAATAATTTTCAAAATCTCAAACATCTGGTTCGAAAGCGCCGACAATTCCACATTAGCCGCATCATTCTGTACAAATCCACCATTCATCAACCGATAAATCTCAGCATGTTGCATGGCAAATTCAACATAAGCCAAAGACGCATCACTTAGCTGCTCAGCACTGGCTTTATCTGGCACTTTTAAACATGCCGCCATTCTCAACATAAGCTGCTTAAAACCTTTGGTCGCCACTTGCAGCAAAACCGCATCTTTATTTTTATAATGCCTGTAAAGCGCAGTATGGCTAATGCCTATCTCATCCGCCAAATGCCGCATGGTCAGTTTTTTACCGCCTTCACCTTGCACAATCGCAAAAGCAATATTCACCGCATTTTGTTTCACATCACCTTTATGATAGCCCATATTTTCATTCATTCTTATTTTAGAATAGCTGTAATTTATATTGTATTTGCAAATGATTCAAATTACAAATAGCATATAAATCTAACTCATTCTATCGGAGAATTATTATGATCGGCGTTGGCGATACATTACCAGAATTCAGCCTTGTTGGCGTAAAGCCCGGCTTTAACTTACCAGAAGAAGGCGGCAAAGACGCTTTTGAAGAGCTAACCAATGCAAGCTTTGCTGGCAAATGGAAAGTCATCTATTTCTATCCAAAAGATTTCACCTTTGTTTGCCCCACCGAAATCGTAGCCTTCGCCGCATTAAATGACGATTTTGATGCCCGCGATGCTGTCGTCATCGGCGGCTCAACAGATAACGAATTCTGCAAATTAGCTTGGCGCCGTGATCACGCCGATCTTAACAAATTAAACCAATGGAGCTTTGCCGATAATGGCGGCGTATTCATGGATGCCCTCGGCATTCGCGATGCAGGCGCAAATGTAGCCCTCCGCGCCACATTCATCGTCGATCCAGAAAATATAGTGCAACATATCAGCGTCAACCCGCTATCCGTTGGCCGTAACCCAGAAGAAACATTGCGCATTCTAGATGCCATCCAAACTGGCGTTAACTGTGGCTGCAACCGCGAAGTCGGCGGCGAAGTTCTTTAGTTAAAAGCTAAATATAATTTTTAAAGCCTCTCATTAAATCGAGAGGCTTTTTTTTTGAGGGAGAAAAAAAATGTCAGAAGACAACCACCCATACATAAAATACCCACGCTACCACCCCGACATGCCCAACGGCGCCGAAGCCACCACCGAAGCCTTCTACCAACACATGAACCAACGCCGCACAGTGCGCCATTACTCCCCCGAACCAGTTTCCCGCGCCATCATCGAAAACTGCATAAAAACCGCAGGCACCGCCCCCTCAGGTGCCCACCAACAACCCTGGCATTTCTGCGCCATCTCAAACCCGCAAGCCAAACAAACAATCCGCCAAGCCGCCGAAAAAGAAGAACAAGAATTCTACGCCACAAAAGCCTCCCCAGAATGGCTAAAAGCCCTAGACCCCCTAGGCACCGACACCAACAAACAATTCATCGAAACCGCCCCCTGGGTCATCGCCATCTTCGCCAAAAAATACGGCATTGACGAAAACGGCAACAAAGTAAAACACTATTATTTCAACGAATCCGTCGGCCTAGCCACCGGCATGCTCATCACCGCCCTGCACAATATCGGCCTCTCCACCCTAACCCACACCCCCAGCCCCATGGGCTTCCTAAACCAACTCTGCAACCGCCCCAAAAACGAAAAACCCTACATGCTCCTCATCGTCGGCTACCCCGAAGACCAATGCCAAGTCCCCGACATAAAACGCCTAGATCTCAATAAAATTTCCAATTTTATTGAGTAGTTTATACGTTCGGGCGGCCTATCGGCCTTCTCTCTGTTGGCCCCTGCGGGCGCTTGCATCCGCAAGCTTGCTACGGGCTAACCGCCCGACGGCCAGTCGGCCTTGCCTCCGCCTAACGGCTTCGGACTCTTTTCCCACGAAAAGCATATTGAGTAAGCTGTATAGCACCTATATTTCGCGTTTCGCCAACCTCTAGCTCACTAAGCATAATGCGGTTAGATTGGGTGCTGAGTTAACGTCCCATCAGCGGCTGAGTGGCTTAGCTAGAGAGCGGAGCGAACGCACGCAGTGCCAACAGAGAGCAACGCGAACGTATAAAACGCTAAATATAATTGAATAATGAACCAAATCGAATATGATGAACCAACATCAAATTCGGAGGCAGCTATGCCCAACAAACCTCACCTATATTTAGTAGACGGTTCCTCATTCATCTTCCGTGCCTACCACGCGCTCCCTCCGCTAACCCGCAAATCAGATGGCACCCCCATCGGCGCCGTCTCTGGCTTCTGCAACATGCTCTGGAAGCTCATCCAACAAGCCCGCACCCCCGAAGGCCCCAGCCATCTAGCCGTCATTTTCGATGCCAAAGGCAAAACCTTCCGCAACGACATTTACCCAGAATATAAAGCCCACCGCCCACCAGCACCCGAAGACCTAGTCCCCCAATTCCCCATCATCAAACAGCTAGTAAAAGCCTTCCACGTCCCCTCCATCGAAAAGGTCGGTTTCGAGGCCGATGACATCATGGCCACCTACGCCAAAGAGGCAGTCGCCGCAGGCATGAAAGTCACCTTAGTCACCTCCGATAAAGACATGATGCAACTCATCAACGACGATGTCGACATGCTAGACACCATGAAAAACCGCACCATCTCCTACGACGAAGTGATGGAAAAATTCGGCGTCCACCCCAACCGCGTCATCGACATTCAAGCCCTAGCTGGCGACAGCGCCGACAACGTCCCAGGCGTCCCTGGCATCGGCGTCAAAACCGCCGCCCTACTCATCAACGAATATGGCGACCTAGACACATTGCTAGAACGCGCCAGCGAAGTAAAACAAAATAAACGCCGCGAAAACCTCATAGAATTCGCCGACTTAGCCCGCGTCAGCCGCACCCTCGTCACACTCAAACTAGATGTCGAAATGGACGAAAAAGTCCAAGACTTCAAACTAGCCTATCCCGACATTGATGAACTGCTAAATCACCTACAAGAATTAGGTCTCAATTCAGCCGTCAAACGCATCGCCAACGCCCATGATGCCGATATACCCGTTGCCGACACACCAGAAGCAGACGCCCCAGCACCCACAAAAACCGATGGCCACACCCCAGCAAACCTAGCCACATTCCGCAAACAAAAATTAGCTTCTTTATTGGTCATCCCCGATGAATATCAAAGCATCACCAAGTTAGAAAAACTCACCGAATATATCGCCAAAGTCTACGACAAAGGCCAAGTCAGCTTCGACCTAGAAACCGACAGCCTCGACCCAATGGTTGCCAACATAGCAGGCATTTGCCTCTCCACCCAAGCAGGCGAAGGCGTCTATATCCCCGTCGCCCACAAAATCAAAACCGAAAAATTAGACCTTTTCGCCGAAGAAGCTTCAGAAGAAAATGTCGAACAAATCGACTTTAAAACCGCCATGGACATCATCGGCAAAATGCTCGAAGACGACAGCATCCTAAAAATCGGCCAAAACCTAAAATACGACATCAGCGTCCTCAAAAAATACAACATCAACCTCAAAAGCTTCCACGACACCATGCTCATTTCCGCCACCTTAGATACAGGCCGCACCAATCACGGCATGGATGCCTTGGCCGAATATCATTTCGATCACACCCCCATCGCCTTTAAAGATGTCTGCGGCAGCGGCAAATCACAAATCACTTTTGACTATGTGCCAATAGACCTAGCCACCAGATATGGCGCCGAAGATGCCGATGTCACCCTGCGCCTCTTCCAACTCCTATACCCCCGCCTGTCCGCCGAACACGCCACCCAAGTTTACCAATCAATGGAACGCCCCTTAGTCGATATTCTAGTTGATATGGAACAACACGGCATCAAAGTCGACCGCGAAAAGCTGCAAGAATTATCCACCAATTTCGCCGCAAAAATCGAAATCCTAACCAAGGAAATCCACCAACTAGCCGACCAAGAATTTAACATTGCCAGCCCCAAACAATTGGGCGAAATCCTATTCGATAAATTAGGCCTCCCAGGCGGCAAAAAAACCAAAACAGGCGCATGGCAAACAGGCGCAAAAGTGCTGGATGATCTAGCCGCCGAAGGCCACGAACTGCCCGTAAAAATGCTAGAATGGCGCGGCCTCTCCAAACTAAAATCCACCTACACAGATAGCCTCCCCAACCACATCAACGCCGCAACGGGCCGCATCCACACCAGCTACGCCATGGCCCACACCACCACAGGCCGCCTAGCCTCAACCGATCCAAATCTGCAAAACATCCCCGTGCGCACCGAAGAAGGCCGCATGATCCGCACCGCTTTCATCTCCGAAGCAGGTCATCAGTTAATCTCAGCCGACTATAGCCAAATCGAGCTACGCCTCCTCGCCCACATTGCCGACCTAAAAACCATGAAACAAGCCTTCGCCGATGGAGTCGACATCCACGCCCTCACCGCATCCGAAATGTTCGGCGTACCCATCGAAGGCATGGACGCGTCAATAAGACGCCAAGCCAAAGCCATCAATTTCGGCATCATCTACGGCATTTCAGCCTTCGGCTTATCCGCACAATTAGGCATCACCCGCACCGAAGCCAAAGATTACATCACTAAGTATTTTGAGCGCTTCCCCGGCATCCGCGATTATATGGAAGACACCAAACAATTCGCCCGCGACAACGAATATGTCAAAACCATATTCGGCCGCGTCTGCCATATGCCACATATCAACGACAAAAATGGCATGCACCGCGCCTTCACCGAACGCGCCGCCATCAACATGCCCATCCAAGGCGCAGCAGCAGATATAATAAAACGCGCCATGATTCAAATGCCCGCAGCCCTCACAAATGCGAACCTAAAAGCCAAAATGCTCCTACAAGTACACGATGAACTAATCTTCGAAGCCCCCGACAACCAAGTAGAAGCCACCATAAAAATCGCCAAAACCATAATGGAAAACGCCCACAACCCGGTGGTCAACATCTCAGTACCCCTAAAAGTAGATGCCCAAGCCGCCTTAAATTGGAATGATGCCCATTAACGTTCGGCTTCGCCTCTCTTTGTCGCTTCGCTCCTATACTGGGCACTGCGTGCGTTCGCTCCGCTCTCTAGCTAAGCCACTCGGCCGCTGATCGGATGCGAATTTGGCACCCAAATTAAGCTCATTAAGCTAAGTTAGCTCGAATTTGGTGAAGCTCCTAATTTTAGTGCTTCCCACAAATTCAGAGTTTGCTGCTTGGTGCTATACTGCCTATCATGGAAAAAGAGCCCGAAGCCGTTAGGCTGAGGCAAAGCCGACTGGCCGTCGCGCGGTTAGCGCGTAGCAAGCGATACGGAGTATCGCGCCCGCAGGGGCCAATAGAGAGCGCAGCGAACGAAAAAAAGAGAACAACCAAATGCTAAAATCCATCCACCACGCCGCCATCATTTGCAGCAACTATCAAACCTCCAAACATTTCTACGTC
Source organism: Alphaproteobacteria bacterium (assembly GCA_002400495.2). Lineage (GTDB taxonomy): Bacteria > Pseudomonadota > Alphaproteobacteria > Rhizobiales > OSC116 > OCS116. The sequence continues at coordinate 11,773 of NVQL02000107.1, forward strand.
AACATTCTAGGCCTAAAAATCATTGCCGAAAATTACCGCGAGGCCAGAGACAGCTACAAGCTCGATCTAGCCTTACCAGATGGCAGTCAAATAGAACTCTTCTCATTTCCCAATCCACCAGAGCGCCCATCGGCACCCGAGGCACAAGGTTTGCGCCATCTGGCTTTTGCGGTTGATTCGGTCAGCCAAGTCTGCACTTTACTCGAAACCAAACAAATCACCGTAGAGCCCATTAGAATCGACGAATTCACTGGCAAACCTTACACCTTCTTCGCCGACCCAGATGGCCTGCCGCTAGAAATTTATCAAGTATAATCATTTTTACACAAGCTAAGCCACGCAAAAGCTTAATGAATATTAACCATAACTCAAAACTACTGGGCTATGCTTGACTCCACAAGTAAAAACACCGTTTAATATTCTCTTTGATTCAAAAAAAATGTCATAAATCTTCTATATTTGTGACCAAAATAACAACAATAATGATTCAAATTCTTGGGAGAAGAAAATGAAAAAAACCACTAAATTATTGCTACTTTCAAGCTTAGCAACGCTCAGCTTAATGTCAGTAGCCAGTGCCGAAACCATCAATCTACGCATTATGGAAACCACCGATTTGCATGTCCATATGGTCGATTATGATTATTATTCAGATCAGCAAAATGACCAAGTCGGCTTGGCCAAAGTTTCGTCACTACTCACCGCCGCACGGGCAGAAGTTACAAACAGCATGTTTTTCGACAATGGCGACCTATTACAAGGCAACCCATTGGGCGATTATGTCGCCAAAAAAGTCGGCCTGAAGCCAGGCGAAATTCATCCTGTTTACAAAGCCATGAACCTGCTCAATTATGATGCAGGCAACATTGGCAACCATGAGTTTAACTATGGCCTAGAATTTCTTAAAATCTCAACCGATGGCGCTAATTTCCCCTACACCAATTCAAACGTATATGTTGATGATGGCGATGGCGATAAATCAAACGATAAAAACCTATTCCCGCCTTATCTCATGCTAGAGCGCGAATTTTCCGATACCGAAGGCAATATGCAACAGGTCACAGTCGGCGTCATCGGTTTTACCCCTCCGCAAATCATGCAATGGGATAAAGTCAATCTAGAAGGCAAAGTGTGGGCAGCCGACATTGTCGATACCGCCAACAAATACGTACCGATTATGAAGGCCGAAGGCGCCGACATCATCATCGCCATTCCGCATTCTGGCATTTCTTCATCCGACCGTGTCGGTGGCGAAGCCAATGCATCGGCCTATCTATCCGAAATCGAAGGCATCGATGCCATTTTATTTGGTCATTCTCATGCCTTTTTCCCAAGTTCAACCTTTAAAGACTTCCCAGGTGCTGATGTAGAAAAAGGCACATTAAATGGCGTGCCATCTACCATGCCAGGCTTCTGGGGCTCACATCTAGGTGTGATCGATCTTGAGTTAGAAAAAGACGGTGACGGCTGGAAACGTGTCGATGGCCAATCAGAAATTCGTGGCATTTACCGCCGTGATGGCCGCACAATCGTGCCATTGGTCACAGCCGATAATAACATTGTCAAAGCTGTAGAAATTGAGCATTTAGCCACCATCGCTTATATGAATGAAAAGCTCGGCAAATTATCCGCGCCCATCAATTCATATTTCGCGCTCATGTATGATGATCCATCAATCCAAATCGTCAACAATGCTCAGCTTGCATATGTTAAGCAACAATTGCAAGGCACCGAATATGGCGATCTGCCAGTGCTAAGTGCTGCCGCACCATTTAAATCTGGTGGCCGCATTGGCGCAAGTTATTACACCGCCCTAACCGCTGGTGACATTGCCTATAAAAACATTGCCGATCTATATATTTATCCAAACACATTGCACATTGTTAAAATGAACGGTGCTGAGGTTAAAGAATGGCTCGAAATGTCAGCCCGTCAATTCCTACAAATTGACCCCACAATATCTGGCGATCAAGAGCTGATCAACCCCGATTTCCGCTCATATAACTTCGATGTAATCGACGGCATCGACTATGAAATCGACATCACTGTGCCCGTGCGTTACAACAGCAAAGGCGAAATGGTGTCAGATAGCCACCGCATTAAAAATGTCATGTTTGACGGCCAACCGCTCGATGACAATATGATGTTTGCTGTGGCCACCAACAATTACCGCGCTTCAGGTGGCGGTAGCTTTCCAGGTCTAGATGGCAGCAAAACCATTGTTGAATCACCAGATCAAAACCGCATCGTGTTAGGCAATTATATCTTCGAACAAGGTACAATTGACCCATCAGCCGATGGCAACTGGAAATTCGCACCAATTGGAACAGACGTAAATGTAGTGTTTATCTCTAGCCCAGATGGCGAAGATTTCGGCAGAGCCCAAGGCATGGAAGTCGTCGGCGAAGCCCCAGATGGCTTTACCCAGTATCGCTTAGTGATTAAATAAGCTTCAGATATAAAACAAACAAAAAAAGGGTGTGCCGCTACGCACCCTTTTTTATCAGGTTTTTTTAGCGAAATGCTCACCATTCTGGTGAAGCGTCAAGCCAGTCACTACACCATTTTCATCACGTTCAAAACTAATTTGCGCATCCACCACTTTAAAATAGAACTCATTTTTACTTTTCATATATATGGCATTTTTTCCTTGCCCCGTGGCTTGCACAAATAACTGTCCATCAGCATGGCTCACAGTCAAAATAAAATCTGCCGCCAACTGGTAATCACCCGTATATTGCGCAGCATTTTCGACCACTATAATTTTTTGAGCCCGCAGGTCAGCAACTCGGCCCTCCAACAATGCCCAGCCAATGGCATCCACATCATCTTGCGAATTGCTCAACACAAACACCCCGCGCCCACTCCGTTCATCAAACCCAATAAACGACCGATAACCACCCGTACCACCATTGTGCCAAATGGTTTTTTGTTCACCATTAATTTTGTTCAACCACGCCAAGCCAATTTGCATTTGCGGCGTGTCAAATTCACTTTTTATATCGTGGCTCAGCTTAATGGCATCAGCCAAAGGCGATGCCGCTAACCCTATATTAGCACGCAAATACACCATCATATCAGCACCAGTTGAGCGCAACGCACCCGCCCCTGCAAAAACTGGCAAATCCCAATGAGCAGTGGCTTCACCCGCCATTCCATATCCCGTGGTAAACCGCAATAATTGATCTGAGTTCAACTCAATGCCACTATCATCCATACCCAATGGCGTCAATATATTGCGCTGTAACAAATCACCATAATTCAGACTAGCTTTTAAAGCCAAAACATGACCCAACAACCCCACGCCTAAATTTGAATATTCTGCCTCAGTACCAATGTCGCGCGGCAACTTATAACCAGCTAAAAAATCATATAAATCGGCCACACTATAATCAGCATATGGGTTATTTATATCTTCAGGTGCCATATTATCTGGCAACCTTGGCAAGCCAGAACGATGTGTCGCAAGGTCTAACAAAGTAATTTGCTTACCACCACGCATTGGCATTTCAACAATATCAGGTAAATATTCCATCACAGGGTCAGACAGCTTCACCTCACCCTTTCGCACCATATCAGCCAATAAAAGCCCCGTAAATGTCTTACTAATCGAGCCAATCTCAAAAATACTATGCTCGTTAATTTCCTGGTTATCACCCTTGGCAGCCCGCCCCAAACCAATAATATACGACTGCCCATCATCAATAATGCCCACCACCATGCCAACCGCCAAACCATTGTCAATATGAGTTTCTAACGCCAACTCAACTTCTTCAATGTTCAAACCATCGGCTTGCACCGCGCCAAATCCACTTGTTGTTATGGCCATTACACACATCCCAATAAAAAATCTTTTCATAATATTTCTCCAAAAAATATATTGTACTATTGCATTACAGTACAACTATCTATATAAATATACAAATGGAAATTACAATAGACACAAATGGCATATTGCCAATATACCAACAAATCGTCAGGCAAATTAGCAATGCTGTGGTCAATGGCAAATTATTGTCAGGGCATAATTTACCTTCCATTCGGCAATTGGCCAATGACTTGGCGTTAAATCACAACACCGTCGCCAAAGCCTATAAACAGCTCGAAGGCCAGCGCGTCATCCTCACCGCAGGGCGCAAAGGCACTTTCATTCACCGCCAAGCCATAAAGCATATCAAACAAAACAACCAACGCGAGGCCGAGTTTCTGCTAACTGAATTGATGCAAAGCTTCAAACAAAGCGGCATTTCACCAGCAGAAGTCACTCAATTGTTAAAACAACAACTAGATAATTTTAAGGATTAATCCATGATCGATTTCCTCATCATCTTGCTCGCCTTAACACAAATCCCGATTATCTTCATCTACGCAACCCAAAGCCTCAGCCATTCACTCACTCAAAAACCCATCAACACCAACCCCCTTTGGCTTGAACAAAATGCAGAATTCAACAATCATATATTGCTAACAAAAACATTCAAATATTTCTCATCATGGCTTGCGATTTTCAGCCTCGTCGCCTTCATTTATTTTAGTTTCACCGCACCCAACACACACACATTGGTGGCACTATTGCTCGCGCCAAATTTCATCTGGATATGCGGTTTTGGCATTTATATAATATCATTCCAATTTCTGGTGGTTAAAAGAATCCCGAGATCAGAAATAAGAAGCGCCTCAATGAATAACCGCCAATTACGCAGCTACATACCGCTATGGGTTATTTATGCGGCATATACAGCGCTAGCGCTTATCATCACAATATATATTTGGGCTTATTTCAATCAAACCATCCCCCGCGAGTTGGCAATGCGCCGCCTCACAGGAATGGGCGTATTCATCATTATAATCAGTTTTATGATTTATAAATCACTTAAAAATAAAGTCAGCGAACTTGAATTCATTTTCGGCCCAAATGGCAGAAAAATAGAGATTATGATAAATTGTGGCTGTTTATATATAGGTGTCTTATTGGGCAGCGTGCTCATTTTAAGCGACATTTTTAACATCACTATTTTCACTCCACTCAGCTTTACAGTGACCGCACATTTATGCATTCAAATTTATTTTATTAGTTATTTTTTCTACACCAATGCTAAAAACACGCATCAAACCTCATAATATTTCACCGACAACAGTTTCAACCGCCCGTCGGTCACACCAAAATCAGTATAACAGGCGTCTAATTCACGCAATATCGGCACATGCTTGGCAATCGATAATTCACTAGCCCAGTCAACATCCTGCTTAAAATTTTGCGCGGTTAATTCCAACCCCGACACACAGTTTTTCATCAATTGTTGCAATTGCGGTTCTGCCCATCTAAATGATGCCGCCGCCGCACCCGCTTCAGCAGTTAAAATGCCCTTCAGCAAATTAATCACCGCCCCGCAGGCAATCCAATCTTCAAATGCTGGCCGCAAACCACCATGTTGCCAACGCTCCCCCGCCGCCACAAATTGTACATTTCTCACACCTGATATATTGATAAAATCCGCCACAGCCCGCGCATTGCGCAAACAACCCGCAATCACAATTGGTACATCAGCATATAAAGACAAATATGAGCCGTTCGGCGAGGGCAAAATAACCGCATCACCTTTGCCCAAACCAGCCAATGTCGCAGGCGATAAAGACAAGCCGCCTAAGCTGCGCTTCTGAGCACACTCCACCGCCATCGCCGAAGCAAAAGTCGCAACTTCACCCTTCAAACCAAACGGAAAAACCCGCGCGCCCTTGGCTGTCGCCACTGTCGTTGCGGTGCTAAAACTCAAACAATCAACAATCACCACAATGTCGGCTTTGGCATCTAACGCCGCCGCGCCCCATTCAACATGAACTTTCATTTCACCGCTAAGCTTTCAAATTGCCCGATGGCATTATCAACCATATCCAAACTATTATGCCAAAATTCTGGCTTTTCAATGTCGCGCTTTAAATGCTTCATCACCACCTGTTCGGCAGTCATGCTGCCCGTATCACGCAATAAGCCCGTATATAAATCATTAAACCGATCACCCAACTCATCTTTTTGCTGGTAAACTCCAAGGCTGAATAAATAGCCAAACAAATAAGGGTAATTATAAAAACCCATGCCCGATATAGAGAAATGCAACTTAGTCGCCCAAAAATACGGGTCATATTCGGCCAAGCTTTCGCCATACCATTTGCCCCACGCATCACCCATCAGTTTTACCAATTGCGGTTCAGGCACAAATCCATCCATCCGCGCATCAACCAATTTACGCTCAAAATCAAACCGCGCAGGAATATTATTCAACATGGCGGTCGCCATTTCAGCGTCATTCCAGCCAATCACCAATTTTGCATCCGCATCTTTGGCATGCGTAAACAAATAATCCCGCACCAAATTCTCAGCAAAAATACTCGCCGTTTCGGCCAATGTCATCGGATATTGTGTCAAGGTTTTGTGCATATCACGCATCACCCAATTGTGCCACGCATGGCCCAATTCATGCGCCAAAGTCGTCACATTGGTCATCGTGCCTTCAAACGTCATAAACACCCGCGGCTCGCGCGGCTCGCTAAAACCTGTGCAATAAGCCCCCGTGCGCCTAGTGTCCGTCGGCTCAGCATCAATCCAGCCTTTTTCAGCCATCATCACCACAAAAGCCCCCATTTCGGGGTTAAATGCACTAAAACATTTGGCAATCACGTCAATCGCTTCGTCATAAGTATAAGTCGCATTGCTACTCACAGGCGCGGGCGAAGTTAAATCCCACGGCCGCATTTCATCAACGCCCAAATGCTTCTGCATACCCGCCAAAGCTCTGTGTCCAATGTCACGCCGATCATAAGCCGCGCCCATCATCGCATCCAGAGTTTTGCGGCTCACATGGCTATCGCGCACCGCTTCATCCAAATAGTGATATTCAGATATGCTCGAGCGTTTTTTGCGCTCCTCAATCCGCCAGCCATTAATACTGTTCACAATATAAGCCGCAGTTTCAGCACGGCCAGACCACGCTTTTTGCGTCGCCCGCCAAGCTTGCTCGCGCGTATCACGCTCTTCATCAAATTGCATGTTAAATATCTTGGCCAAACCATAAGTTTCACCATTCACCTCACCGCTAAGCGATGACGACAATTCATTATATAAATTACCCCAAGCCTGCAACCCGTTCTGCGCCATGGCCGAAATTAAATTCTCTTCATTCACACTCAGCAATTGGTCACGATGCCCACGGCTATAATCAATCTTAAATTTATAAGGCTCAATAAAATCTTGCTCATAAAGACCAGCAATAAACTCATCCGAAACACGAGTTAAAAACACCATAACAGGCGAAAATGCCTGCCCCATATTCGACCCCAACCCCTGCATCACCGAAATCAGCTTTTTAGCCTCAACATTACCACTGTCAATTGTCGCCACACTCTGCACATAAACCGAAAGATTATGAATACGCGGCGAAATACCATCCAACCGCACAAACACCGCCGCCAATTGCCCAGCAATTTCATCATTCCAATCAGGCAATTCACCATTCAAATGATCCGCAAACAACTTAGTTTCCGCTTCAAGCGCAGTCACCTCTACCCGCAATTCAGCAATGTCCTTATTAATTTTAACATCATCAATATCGCTATAATGGACAGCATTGTCCCAATTCTGCAAATAAGCCATTTCTATCATTCCCCCAAATCAAATTTAATACCCTGCGCCAATGGCAATTCTTTCGAGTAATTTAGCGTCGATGTCATCCGCCGCATATAACCCTTCCAAGCGTCCGAGCCACTTTCACGTCCCCCGCCAGTTTCTTTTTCGCCACCAAATGCCCCGCCAATTTCAGCACCAGATGTACCAATGTTAACATTGGCAATCCCGCAGTCAGAACCACTTTCACTGGTAAAAATTTCAGCTTCCAACACATCACGCGTAAAAATAGCCGAAGATAACCCCTGCGGCACATCATTCTGCCGCGCAATCGCATCGTCCAAATCACTATATTTAAACACATAAAGAATCGGCGCAAATGTCTCGGTCTGCACATTACCTTCAGCCTCAACAATCGCAGGATTCACATAATAAGCATCAGGATATTTCTCTTCCAATATCCGCTCACCACCCAAAATTTCAGCCCCATCAGCAGCCGCCACTTTCAACGCCGCTTGCATATTGTCAAACGCCTGCGCATCAATCAACGGTCCCACCAAAACCGCTTCATCCAACGGGTCACCAATGTTAATCTGCCCGTAAGCAGCTTTTAGTTTCGGCACCAGAGCGCCGTAAACATCAGCATGCACAAACACCCGTCGCGTAGATGTACATCTCTGCCCACAAGTCCCCACCGCACCAAACAATATACCCTGAAACGCCAAATTCAAATCAGCCGACGGCGCAACAATAATCGCATTATTACCACCCAATTCCAAAATACTTTTGCCAAACCGCTCGGCAACTTGCACCCCAACAATTTTGCCCATAGCTGTGCTGCCCGTCGCGCTAATCAATGCCATTTTACGGCTCGCCACCATTTGCGCCCCCGCATCCCGCTCACCAATAATCACTTGGCTTAAATTCTCAGGCGCATCCGCCCCAAATTCCGCCATCGCCTCAAGCATAATTTTCTGACAGGCAAGCGCCGTCACTGGCGTTTTTTCCGATGGCTTCCAAATCACACTGTCACCACATATTAATGCCAAAGCCGTATTCCAAGCCCACACCGCCACAGGAAAATTAAATGCCGATATAATTCCCACAGGCCCAAGCGGTTGCCAATATTCACGCATTTTATGCAATGGCCGTTCAGAGCTAATCGTCAAACCATATAATTGACGGCTCACCCCCACCGCAAAGTCGCAAATATCAATCATTTCCTGCACTTCACCAAGGCCTTCTTGGTAAATTTTCCCGCATTCCAAGGCCACCAATGAACCAAGCGCATCCTTTTTATCGCGCAAAATATTGCCCAATATCCGCACCAATTCACCACGGCGCGGCGCAGGCACCGCGCGCCATTGCTTAAACGCCACCACAGACGCGTCAATCTTAGCCTCGATAGAAGCCGCATCATCCATTTTCACATCCGCAATTTTACCGCCATCAATTGGTGTAAATACCGCCAAATCGCCACCCGCAATCAAGCCCGCATCCAAACCTAATTTGGCATAAATTTCATTCTTTTCCATACTTCACCTCACTATAAAATCGCTGATATGTGACAATTGACAGCCAATTTCATAAATGGCCGCCCGCACTCTGTTAAAGCTTATATGTTTAGCCACATTAAATGGCAATGGCAATTCATCTGCCGATATATTTTTGCATAAATAATCCGCCATCAATTTACCCGTCACCGTCGCAGGCGCAATGCCGCGGCCACTATAACCCATAATCTGATAAACACCTTTATGCACCTCTTGAATTTGCGGTATATTGTTAGCCGATTTGGCAATCCGCCCCGCCCAAGCATACTCATATTTCAGCTCACCAATATGCGAAAATGTTCTACCCACCACATGCCGAGACCACTTCTTAAGGCCATCTGCACCCGCTGTATGTATATTCCCCACCGTGCCAACCAACAACCGACCCTCAGCATCCGTGCGAAATGAGCGCATCACCGCCCCACTATCCCAAACACCCATATTCGCTGGCAAGCATTGCTCACGCTGCGCCTCGCTTAAAATTTCGCTCGCCAGCTGGCAATAATAGAGGCTTGTATATAGGCTTTTGTTATGACTCAATTTTTCTTCATAAGCATTGGTTGCCAAGATAACATTATCAGCAATAATACGCCCATATTGGGTTTTCAGCTGCAACTTACCGCTTTTATCACCGACGCCCGCAGCACCTCGCTCAATATCTAAAACCGCACTATGATTATATATTTGCACGCCAGCTTTAAGCGCCGCACGTGCCAAACCAAGGCAATATTTAAGCGGCTGCAATGTGCCAGCGCGGCCATCTTTCAACGCACCATGATAATGCTCAGCCCGCGTCAATTCAAACGCCGCATCTTTATCAAGCAACTCAACATCCGCGCCATATACCTCCAATTGCCCGCACCTCGCACTCAAATACTTCATCGCCCGCGCATTATGTGCCAACTGCAACGTGCCATTACGCGTATAATCGCAGTCAATTTTATGCGCCGTAATGAGCTGCTCAACATATCGCGGCGAATCAATTAGAAACTGATTGATTCGCTTACCTTGCCCAATGCCCGTTGACCTTACGGCATCCTCGGGCATAATCCACAGCCCTGCATTGGTTAAACCAACATTGCGACCCGATGCGCCATAGCCAACATCTTGCGCCTCCACCACCACCACCTGAACACCTTGTTGCGCCAAATGCAATGCACATGAAAGCCCCGTATACCCTGCCCCGACGATCGCCACGTCAGCATATAACGTTTCACAAAGCGGTTTTAATTCGGCAATCGGTTTCGCCAAATGCCATAAATTTCGCGCATTTTCCGCCATGCATTCACCCTAATTTACCAGATAATAATCCCGTCACAATTGACATTTAAAATGAAACCCTTATATCTCAAAACATAGATGTTATGCCAATTTTTTAAGGAAGTAATCAATTATGTTAAGTGTCGTTATCATCACTTTGAATGAGCAGACCACCATTGCAAACATATTGAACGATCTTAAACAACAAACTGTCGATGACTTCGAGGTTATTGTTGTTGATAGTAACAGTGATGACGATACCATTAAAATAGCGCAAGAATTCGACCAAGATTTCAAACATTTTAGCATCATAGAAAATGAAGTACGTGGCGCCAGCCTCGGCCGCAATACGGGCGCCGCCGCTGCAAAATTCGAACGCCTACTATTCCTAGATGCCGATACCCGCCTCAATTCAGATTTCATCAAACAAGCCCTAAACATTGTCGGCACGCAAAAAATCGACATCGCAGGCGTTTATTGCGATATGACCCAAGGCACACCTGCCAACCGCTCCACTTTGGCGTTGGTTAATGTCGGCCTGTGGTTCACCAAGTGGGTTTTCCCGACCATTGTTGGCGCCTGCATATTGTCTACCAAAACCGCGCATTCTGCTGTTGGTGGCTTTAATGAAAAAATACAAATTGGCGAAGACTGCGAATATGCTGTCAAAGCCAAAAGCGATAAAAAACTCAAATTCAACATGATATACCTCACTTTTAAATTCGATATGCGGCGTTTCGAGCAAGAGGGTCATATAAAGATCCTCTACATTTGGAGCATTGCCAATATAAGACGCTTCTTCATCGGCGAGATTACCAAAGACGAAGTCAGCTATGAATTTGGTCATCATGCCAAGAAGCGTAAAAACCTCTAAATGCTAGATTTTATCGAGCTCCCTATACCGCTCATCACCTTTCTTGTGGCCTTTGGTGATGCTTTATTCCCAGTCAATTTCTTCATTCCAGGCGAGCCCGCTTTTTTATTAGCAGGCTTCGAGCTTGGCAGTGGCAGAGGTTGGAATTTGGTGTTTTTAGTCTATCTCGGTGCTATTTTAGGCGATCAAACCTCCTATGCCATTGGCCGTATATTAGGCCCCAAAACCTTTAACCGCATCAAGGGCCGCAAACGCAGGCGTTTCATCGCCCATGGTCGCCTGCTCATCCAGCAAAAAGGCGCCAAATTCATTTTCGCCTCGCGCTTCTTAGGCCCAGTCTCTTGGGTCGCACAAGCCATGGCAGGGGCATATAGGTTAAATTACCTGCGCTATACATTGGCCAGCGTCAGCAGTATTTTATTGGCTTTAGCACAATTCATCGCAGTTGGTTATCTATCAGCTCTAGGCTATGAATTTTTCAATCTATATGAAATTTGGCTAATTGTTCAAGCATTCTTAGCCGAGAATATTCTACTCTCAGCCCTCATCATTGCCGTTATAATCGGCTTTATCTGGTGGCTACAAGATTTTATCCGCCGTAGATTCCTAAACCGCTTCTTAGCAACTTTTAAAAACAGAAGATCAAACTAAGCCACGTTTGGCGAGGTTCTTCATCAAAGCCCCCACACCAAAAACCCATTCAGGCGCTTTAGTGGTTAAATTCACCCGATTGGTCAACGTGCCCAATTTAGGTGATGAAACCCGCACAATGTCACCCACTTTATGCGTAAAACCACTGCCTTTTTCACCACGATCATCAGTCGGCGCAAACATAGTGCCCGTATATAAAACCAACCCATCAGGATATTGATGATTGCGCGAAATGGTCTGACCAACCAAATCCTCAATGTCACGGCTGATAAATTTCATCGATGAGCCATCACTTAAATGATAGCCATCTTCGCCGTCAACACTCATCGCCAAATCCATCTGGCGTATGTCATCCAAACCAAATCCATCATCAACCAGCCTGATGAATGGCCCCAGCGCCGCCGAGGCATTATTATCCTTAGCTTTGCCCAAAAGCAAAGCTGAGCGGCCCTCAAAATCACGCAAATTCACATCATTACCAAGCGTCGCGCCAACAATCTTACCTGCCGCACTGACCACCAATACCACTTCTGGCTCAGGGTTATTCCATGTCGATTCAGGGTGAATCCCCACTTCAAAACCAGCACCAACGCTCGACATAGTCGGCGCTTTGGTAAACACTTCGGCATAAGGCCCAATGCCCACTTCAAGATACTGACTCCACATATCTTGTTCAATAAGAACTTGCTTAACCCGCTCAGCTTCATCGCTACCAGGGGTAATTTCAGCCAAATTCGCGCCAACTTTTTCATTAATCACATCGCGAATTTCATCGGCAACCACAGGATCACCCATGGCTTTTTCTTCAATCACCCGCTCCAACATAGAAGCCGCAAAAGTCACCCCATTGGCTTTGATGGTTTGCAAATCAATCGGCGTCAATAACCAAGGTTTCTGATTGTCACCGGCGCCATCATTATGCGGCACAGTGTTGGCCAATAATTCAGCCACAGAACAAATTTTCACCCCAACATTATTTTGCAATATTGCACGTGGATCAGCAGCATTAATCAACTCCGACATAGTCGCAACAGCCCGCGATACATCAAAAACCTCACCATCACGCACCACCACAACAGCAGGGCCAGCCACCTCTGGCAACCAAACACGGCCAACCAAAGTTGCATTCGCGCCATCTGTTGGCAATGTATTTTCAACCGTCAATGTTGGAAACATATATCAAACCTATCTTTTAATTTTGTTCGGCTAAGGTAACCCATTTGGCATTTGCCGTCGATGAATTCACCACCGCCAAAATGAACCTAACACCTTCAACCCCATCGTCAATGGTAGGAAGCGCACCTGTATCCAGATTACCCGCACGTGCCGCGCGAATAGACGCAGCCGCCTCATTATAAATGGTCGCAAAGCCTTCCAGATAACCTTCAGGATGCCCACCAGGTGTGCGTGTCACAGCATTCGCCGCATCATTAGCTCCCGCGCCACCACGCGTTAAAATACGTTTGGCTTCACCAAATGGTGTATAATACATAATGTTCGGATTCTCTTGCGCCCACTCAAGGCCGCCCTTGCTGCCATAAATGCGCAAAGTCAGATTATTCTCATTACCCACAGCAACTTGACTCGCCCACAACATACCCTTAGCTCCGCCTTTAAAGCGCAACATCACATTGATATTGTCATCAACCAAGCGACCATCAACAAACGCATCAATATCAGCCGACAAGCTATCAAGCTCAAGCCCCGTCACAAACCGCGATAGGTTATAAGCATGCGTGCCAATGTCACCCACACAACCACCAACACCCGAACGTTTCGGGTCAGTGCGCCATGCGGCTTGCTTATTGTCAGCATCAGTCGGCTCAGTCAGCCAGTCTTGCGCATATTCAGCTTGCACCATGCGTATATCACCCAGTTCACCGCCAGCAATCATCGCCTTAGCTTGGCGAATAAGCGGATAACCCGTATAATTATGAGTCAGAATAAACAATTTGCCAGAGCTTTTCGCCGCAGCAGAAATCAGCAAACTATCTTCTAGCGTATTGCTCAACGGCTTGTCACAAATCACATGAATGCCAGCCTTCAAAAACGCAATCGCAGGCCCCGCATGCATATGGTTCGGCGTCACAATCGCCACCACTTCAATGCCATCATCCCGTGCCGCTTCGGCCGTTGCCATCTCATCATAAGAGCCATAGCTGCGTTTCGCGTCAATGCCCAGTTCAACCGCCGAGGCCAAAGCCTTTTCAGGTGTCGAGGATAAAGCCCCCGCCACCAAATTAAACTGCCCGTCAATGCGCATTGCAATGCGATGAACCGCACCAATAAACGCGCCTTGTCCGCCGCCAACCATGCCCAACCGAATCGGAGAATTATCAGTCATTACAAAAATCCTTATTTAATGCCCATCATATCGCGCAACATTTGCTTGTCAGGCGCACCGCCCGCAAAATCGTCAAACGCTTTATCGGTAGTTTCAATGATATGGTCGTTGATAAAACCAACGCCTTCAGCCGCACCTTGTTCAGGAGATTTAATGCAACATTCCCACTCAAGCACCGCCCATGAGTCATAACCATATTGCGAAAGCTTAGAAAAAATACCTTTAAAATCAATATGTCCATCACCCAGTGACCGAAAACGACCAGCTCTGTCCATCCAGCTAGAATAACCAGAATAAACACCTTGCTTACCCGTTGGGTTAAACTCAGCATCCTTAACATGAAACGCCTTAATGCGATCATGATAAATATCAATAAACGCCAAATAATCAAGCTGTTGCAACATAAAATGCGAAGGGTCATAAAGAATATTAGCCCGTTTATGGCCACCAACAGCATCCACAAACATCTCAAAAGTCGTGCCGTCAAATGTATCTTCACCAGGGTGAATTTCATAAGCCAGATCAACACCTGCATCTTCATAAGCATTCAAAATTGGCGTCCAACGCTTACCCAACTCTGTAAACGCTTCTTCAATCAAACCTTCAGGGCGCTGTGGCCACGGGTATAAATATGGAAACGCTAACGAACCCGTGAACGAAACCGCCACATCCAAACCTAAATTACGGCTGGCTTTAGCCGCTTTTAGCACTTGATCGACCGCCCATTCTTGACGAGCTTGCGGGTTGCCATGCACTTTTTCAGGCGCAAAAGCATCAAATTGTGCGTCATAAGCAGGGTTAACCGCCACAAGTTGGCCTTGTAAATGGGTCGAAAGTTCAGTAATTTCCAAACCCGCATCAGCACATATGCCTTTCACTTCATCACAATAAGTCTGGCTTTCAGCCGCCTTATCCAAGTCAAACAAGCGCGGGTCAAATGTAGGAATTTGCACGCCTTTATAACCCAAGTCACTCACCCATTTGGCGATATTTTCAAGGTTATTATAAGGCGCTTCATCACCCGCAAATTGTGCCAAAAATAAAGCTGGGCCTTTAATCAATCCTGCCATGTCTAACTCCCTTTTTTAGTTTGCCGTCTATTGCGGCGTATAATTAAAATATTCATAGTCTGCGGTGTTGCCACGGCCAGATGTATCAAACGCCATCATGCCAATAAATGCACCCGTAAATGAGCCATGCTCACCACGCCCACCTTCGTCCGAAATCACACTGGCATCCAGCACAGGGCCAATCTTCGCCCAGTCACTCATTCCATCCATTTTATAATAGAATTGCAAATCACAATTGTCCACATCCGCCCGCAATTCGACACTCTTACCGTTAAGCGGAATAATTTCCTCAAGCGGAAATTGCAATTGCGCTTCAGGATAATCACCAGGGCAAGTCAACACAGTCAAAATCGCCCCATGTTTCGGGTCATGCGTCACGCCCACAAAATGCAATTTATGGCGGTTATAATAATGCGTCAAACCCGCAGTTTGCTGATAACTATCAGTGCTAAACGTCAACTTAGTTTCAGCCCTAAATTTAAAATGCTGCTGGCGTCTCGCCACCAAAGCCTGCTC
>NVQL02000031.1 GCA_002400495.2 Alphaproteobacteria bacterium
GGCCCCTGCGGGCGCTTGCATCCGCAAGCTTGCTACGCGCTAACCGCGCGACGGCCAGTCGGCCTTGCCTCAGCCTAACGGCTTCGGACTCTTTTTCCACGATAGGCTGAGCTCACTGCGCCGTGAGCGAAGCGAGGAAGTGCCCTTGGGGTGAAATGAATGGGAGTTTTGGAAACGAGGAGGCCGACTTTATACCTAAATGCCACTTTTCCGTTGACTCCGTAGCCGTTTGTAATTAATTTCATCATGTGTAATTTAATACAGCACTTGAGGGAGTGGCGATATATTGTCAGAGCTGGCGCAACAAACCAAAGCAAAAACAGCACCTGCCGCAACAGATCCGAATGTTGATCTGGCAGCGCGGGCAGCATGGCTGTCTTACATTGGCGGCCTCAACCAAGCGCAAATCGCAACACGGCTTGGCGTATCCAAAATCAAAGTGCATCGCTTGATAAACTTGGCGCAAAGACTGGGCATGGTCAAAGCCCATGTCGAAAATGTACCGCAAGCTTGCATCGCGCTCGAAAACATTTTAATGGATCGCTTTAACCTCAACAGCGTGATGGTGGTGCCAGACCTAATTGAAGATTGCGACAGCACCGACCGCGACTACACCGCCATTGGCGCAGCAGGCGCACGTTTCTTGCAAACCTGCCTTGAGAATAAAAAAACCAAGTCTCTAGGCATTGGCAAAGGTCGCACGCTCACCTCCGCCGTCAAGCAATTGGGCAAAATTGACCGCAAAGATGTTGAAACTTATTCAATTGCAGGCAGCCTTTACCGCTCATTTGCCGCCAACCCATATGACGTTGTGCTGCAACTCTCGCGCCACATTGGCGGGCGCGGTTATTTTTTGCCTGTGCCGTATATTGCCACCAATGCAGCCGAAAAAAAGCAATTTCAATCGCAAAATTTTGTACAACAATTGCTCGAAAAAGCTCAAAATGCCGACCTATTTGTGATCGGCATTGGCGCTTTGCACCAAGGCTCACATGTGGTCAGCACCGGCATGATTAGCGAAGCTGAACGTTTAGAATTAGTTGCCAAGGGCGCGGTGTCTGACCTATTGGGATCATTCATCGATATAGACGGGCAGATGGTTGATGTGCCCGTTAACCAACTTATGTTGGGCGTGCATTATAGTGATTTAAAAACCAAGCAAGTGCTGGCTTTAGCCGGTGGTAATGACAAGGCGCAAGCTATTTTTGCGGCGTTGCGCGCTGAGGTAATAAGTGATTTAATCACCGACGAGGCGGCAGCCACGGAAATGGTTAAATTGCTCAATGAATAAAGCTGCTTAGATGCAGATCAGAACTTTCTGCACAGGTGCAGATAAGATTCTGCTTTTTAAAGCAGATGCGATAAGATGAAGGTAAGATTTACTACTAAAGTAGGTTTGGATTTAACATTTAGCCATCACGGCTATATCAAGGGAGAAGACAATGAAAAAAACATTGAAATTAGTAATGGCAGCTGCCATCACAATGACCGCATCATATGCAGTGGCTGAAATCAAACCAGCTATGATTTATGACATGGGCGGCAAATTCGATAAATCTTTCAACGAAAGTGCTTATGAAGGCGTAAAAGCTTTTACAGCCGACACAGGCATTGCAGTGAGAGAATTTGAAGTTACAGCTGAAGCTCAACGTGAGCAAGCTTTGCGTAAATTTGCCAAAGACGGCTTTAGCCCGATTGCGGTAACTGGCTTTACATTTGGCACAGCTCTTGAAGTTGTGGCTGCTGAATTCCCAGATACACAATTTACCATTGTTGATGGTTTTGTAGATATGCCAAACGTTCAATATGTAAGCTTTACAGAGCATGAAGGTTCTTACCTTGTGGGTTATTTAGCTGCGCAAAAATCTGACACTAAAAAAGTTAGTTTCATTGGCGGCATGGTATTCCCAGTGATTCAAAAGTTTGAATGTGGTTATATACAAGGTGCCAAAGCTGGCGGCGCAACAGACGTATTCTCTAACATGGTGGGTACATCACATGCTGACGCTTGGGGCAACCCAACGAAAGCTGCTGAGCTTGCTAAATCACAATTCTCACGCGGTGCTGACATTGTATTTGCTGCTGCTGGTGGTTCAGGTTTAGGTGCTATACAAGCGGCTAAAGACGAAGGCAAACTAGCCATCGGTGTTGACAGCAACCAAAACCATATCATCCCAGGTACAGTGCTAACCTCAATGGTCAAACGTGTTGATAATGCTGTAAGTGAATCATTCTCTACGGCTATGAGTGATAGCTGGACAGCTGGCCAAAAAATTATGGGCATCACCGAAGGCGGCATTAGCTGGGCTTTAGATGACAATAATAAAGCGCTTATTTCTAGCGAGTTACAAGCCACTATGGACGCACTACAAGCTAAAATTGTTGCTGGTGACATCAACGTGCATAACACCGACACAGATGGCGTTTGCCCATTCATATAGGTCAAATCTGACCTATTGATTATATACAGAATGCGCACAGGTGGTTTAATCACCTGTGCGGCAAACAATTGTCGATTTACAAAAATAAAGAGGGATTGTGAGTGACTGATCAAGTTGATTTTGCCATTGAACTGAAAAATATTTCGAAAAGCTTTGGCGCGGTTCAGGCAAATAAAAACATTCATTTAAAGGTTGAAAAAGGCACAATTCACGGCATTGTTGGTGAAAATGGTGCAGGTAAATCTACCTTAATGTCGATCCTTTACGGGTTTTATAAAGCCGATCAAGGTGAAATATTTGTCAACGGTAAACTCACTCAAATTCACAATTCTAAAGAAGCCATTGCCGCAGGTATCGGCATGGTGCATCAACATTTTATGTTGGTTGAAAATTTTACCATATTGGAAAATGTTATTTTAGGCGCTGAAGGAGGGCAAATGCTGGCCAAAGGCGAAGGCCATGCGCGCGAAGAATTAGCCCGGCTGCAAAAAGATTATGGCTTAACCGTAGATCCAGATGCGATTGTTGAAGATGTATCGGTGGGGCAACAACAACGAGTTGAGATTTTAAAGGCATTATATCGTGGTGCCGAAATTTTGATTTTGGACGAGCCAACAGGCGTATTGACCCCCAAAGAGGTTGATCAATTATTTGCAATTTTGCTGCAGCTCAAAGAGCAGGGCACGACCATCATTATGATCACCCATAAATTGCGCGAAATTATGCATATAACCGACAATGTATCGGTGATGCGGCGTGGTGAGATTATCGCTGATCGTGTGACCAAAAACACCAACCCGCAAGAGTTGGCTGAGCTGATGGTGGGTCGCAGTGTATTGCTGAAAGTTGACAAAGGCCCCGCTGAGCCGAAAGAAAAATTGCTTGAAATTAAAGGTTTAGAATATGTTGATGAGCAAGGCGTAAAACGCATTAAAGGCGTTGATTTACATGTAAGAGCTGGTGAGATTTTAGGCATTGCGGGTGTGTCGGGCAATGGGCAATCATTAATGCTAGAAATTATAGCCGGCATCACCAAAGCCAGCAAGGGCGAAATGCTGATTAAAGGCAAACCTGTCGACATTGTTAAAGGCGTTGATGCAGGGCAAATTCGTGACATGGATGTCGCGCATGTGCCTGAAGACAGGCATGAAATGGGGCTTGTTTTGCAATTTGAAGAATGGGAAAATTCCATTCTTGGGTATCATAATGACCCGAAATATTCCAACGGGCAGATATTAAAGCCAGGGGTTATCCGCCAAGACGCACGTGATATGATGGAGAAATTTGACATCAGACCGCGTAATGAGCGGCTAACATCAGCCAAATTTTCGGGCGGCAATCAGCAGAAAATTGTGATTGCGCGCGAGATTAATTCTGATCCTGATATATTGCTGATCGGCCAGCCAACACGCGGCGTTGATATTGGCGCGATTGAATATATTCATAACCAAATTGTTGCGATGCGTGATGCGGGTAAGGCTGTGCTTTTGGTGTCGGTTGAATTGGATGAAATATTGTCGCTTTCTGACCGCACGATTGTGATGTTTGATGGCAATATTTCGGGTGAGCGCATCACCTCTGAAACCAATGATGGTGATTTGGGCTTGCTGATGGCGGGTATTGACAGCCAACAGCAAGATGCAACAAATAAAGGGGCGCAATAATGTCTGATAAAGCCACATTGCCAAGATGGATAGACATTGGCCTATTGCCGCTGATTAATTTAATTTTTGCCATTAGCATCAGTGCCGCCGTGGTGTTGATCATTGGTGAAAACCCAATTGAAGTGGCTGGCATTTTGATATATGGCGCTTTGGGCTATGAAGAAGGCATCGGTTACACATTATATTATGCCACCAATTTTTTGTTCACAGGTCTAGCTGTTGCGGTGGCGTTTCATGCCGGTTTATTTAACATTGGCGGTGAAGGCCAAGCCTATTTAGGTGGTTTGGGCGCAGCGCTTGTCTGTTTGAATTTCCCCAATTTGCATTGGGCCATCATCATTCCGATGGCCATCATCGCAACGGCATTTTTTGGCGCTTTATGGGCGTTTATCCCCGCCTACCTAAGAGCCAAGCGCGGCAGCCATGAAGTGATCACCACCATTATGTTTAACCTGATAGCGGGTTCACTAATGAGTTATTTGTTGATTTATATACTCAGCCCCGAAGGCACCAACCAGCCTTTAACTGATCGTTTTACCCCCAATAGCAACATTCCAAAAATGCATGATATGCTGAGCTGGTTTGGCATTGAATTTGAATCATCACCGTTAAATATGTCATTCTTTTTGGCTTTGCTATGTGCCTTTGGCATGTGGGTGCTCATTTGGCGCACACGTTTTGGCTATGCGGTGCGTACCCAAGGATTTAGCCCTTCAGCAGCTACATATGCGGGCATCAGCTCGGCCAAAGTGATCATCATCACCATGTGTATATCGGGTGCATTGGCGGGCATGTTGGCGGTTAATGAATCTGTCGCGGTGGCCGAGCGGTTGATTATTGAATTTGCTGGCGGTTTTGGTTTTGTCGGCATTGCGGTGGCGCTTATGGGGCGTAATCACCCTGTCGGTATTGTTTTGGCATCGATTTTATTTGGCATTCTTTATCAAGGTGGTGCTGATTTGGCGTTTGAAATTCCGACCATTTCCAAAGAAATGATTGTGCTGATTCAAGGCTTGATAATTTTGTTTATGGGCGCACTGGAATATATGTTTAAACCGGTCATGCTCAATGTTTACCATACGCTGGCATCTGGGCAAAGCGACACATCTGTTGGGGAGGCAAGCTAATGTTTGAATTATTTATCGTGGTTTTAGATTCCACCGTTCGCCTTTCTGTTCCGTTATTATTCGCCTGTTTGGCGGGTCTATATTCCGAACGCTCGGGCGTATTTGACATTGGGCTTGAGGGTAAAATGTTGGTTTCGGCGTTTTTTGCCGCCGTGGTTTCGTTTGAAAGTGGCAGCGTGTGGATTGGCCTTGGTGGTGGCATTATTGCTTCGATCGCACTCTCATTGGTACATGGCGTTGCGGCCATTACTTTTCGGGGTAACCAGATCATTTCGGGTGTGGCAATTAATTTTATCGCCGCGGGCCTAACACCATTGCTGGGGAATTATTGGTACAAACGCGGCGGCTCGACCCCCGCTTTGGCCGATGAAGGCCGTTTTTTGCCGATTCATCTGCCTTTTGCTGAGGAAATGAAAGATGTGCCTTATATTGGCAATATATATGAAGAGCTAATCTCGGGTCATAACTTTTTGGTTTATTTGGGTTTTGCTGCGGTTGGTTTTACTTATTGGCTATTGTTTAAAACGCGGTTCGGCCTACGTTTGCGGGCGGTCGGCGAAAACCCAACGGCTGTTGACACGGCGGGCATCAGCGTGATTGCCTTGCGTTATCGCGCGGTGATTATATGCGGTATTTTATGCGGCATTGCGGGGGCTTATCTATCGATTGCCCAAAGCTCTGGCTTTGTGGTCAATATGTCATCTGGCCGTGGTTTTATTGCTTTGGCCGCGTTGATTTTTGCCAAATGGAAGCCGGTGAACGCTTTATTTGCTTGTTTATTATTTGGTTTTTTGGAAGCTGTGGCGATACCGCTGCAAACTTACGACTTGCCATTGATTGGCAAAATGCCAGTGCAATTCATTCAAGCCACGCCATATATTTTGACAGTTATTTTATTGGCTGGTTTCATCGGCAAAGCCATACCGCCTAAAGCGGGTGGTGAGCCCTATGTAAAGGAGCGTTGATATGAGTAATACACCAGATCATGAATTAATCGTGGCGGCTAAAAACGCCATGAAAAATGCCTATGCGCCTTATAGCAAATACCATGTGGGTGCGGCGATACGCGCTGATGATGGTCAAGTTTATGCAGGCTGTAATGTTGAAAATGCGGCATACCCCGAAGGCACATGCGCTGAAGCGGGCGCCATTGCCGCGATGATTGCGGCGGGCGGCAAACAAATTAAAGACATTGTCATCATTGCTGTTGGTGACGTGAAAGCTGCCCCTTGTGGTGGCTGTCGGCAAAAAATTAATGAATTTGCYGAYCCTGACCTGATGATTAGCGTGGTCAATACAGCAGGTGATACGACCAGATATTCACTYGGTGAAGTTCTGCCTCATTCGTTCAAACTTGAAGCATAAATTAGAGTGAGACGGAGAGAATAATGACAGACAATATTGCGCAAGCAACCAGCATAATTGCATCTAAAATTGGTGATTTTACACCTGACATTGGCATGATTTTAGGCTCTGGCCTTGCCAGTCTTGTTGATGACGTAACCGATGCCATAAAAATTTCTTATGATGATTTACCAGGTTTTCCGAGCCACGGGGCAGGGGCGGTAACAGGCCATGGCACGAACTTGATTGTAGGCATTTTGGGTGGGCAAAAAGTCGCGATACTTGAAGGCCGCAAGCATTATTATGAAGATGGCAACCCAAGCGCCATGCGCGCGCCTATAGAAGTGTTAAAAGCCATTGGCGTGAGTAAAATGGTGGTGACCAATAGCGCAGGATCGATGGACGAAAAAGTGCTGCCTGCCAACATTATGTTGATTAATGATCATATTAATTATTCAGGTTTGAACCCCTTGATTGGCCAAGCGGGTGATGAACGCTTTGTTGACATGAGCAATGCTTATGACCCTGAATTGCGTAAAATTATGCAAGGCGTGGCGGCGGATAATGGCATTCCATTGAGTGAAGGGGTTTATGTTTGGTATAGTGGCCCGAGCTTTGAAACCCCTGCTGAGATAAAAATGTTAAGAATTTTGGGCGGCGATGCGGTGGGCATGTCGACTGTACCAGAGGTGATTTTATGCCGTTATTTAGGCCTTGATGTGGTCGGCCTATCTTGCCTGACCAACATGGCAGCGGGCATGAGCGACACCAAATTAAGTCACAACCAGACCAAACAGGTTGCGGCCATTGGCGCTGAGAAAATTAAAACCTTACTGAAAAGCTTTTTGCTGAAATTATAGTGAAACAGGTAAACAAATGAGCAATATAAAACGCAATGAGATTATGGCATTTGAGCCAGATTGGTTGACCGATATACGGGTCAATAAAAGTGCGACAGAAGCCCGCTGTGCCACCTATGGCACGCGAAGAGCGGTGAAAAAAGACCATCAAAAAGCTTGGTTATTGCACGCCATTGGCAACATTGATTTAACCACTTTAAGCGGTGATGACACAGCTGATCGGGTGAAACGCTTATGCGCCAAAGCCAAACGCCCTGTGCGCACCGAAACGCTTAAAGCCTTGGGTGCACTTGATGCTAAAATCACCACGGGGGCTGTGTGCGTTTATCATCATTTTGTGGTAACTGCGGTTGCAGCTTTAAAAGGCACGGGCATTCCTGTGGCGGCGGTATCGACGGGTTTTCCGCATGGTTTATCGCCAATGGAAACCAAGCTGCGGGAAATAGAATTATCGGTTGAAGCGGGCGCGAAGGAAATAGACATTGTGATTTCGCGGCATTTGGTTTTGGCGGGTGACTGGCAGACTTTATACGATGAAATCGTGGCTTACCGCCAAGCATGTGGTGAGGCGCATTTGAAAACTATTTTGGCCACGGGCGAGCTGGGCACATTGACCAATGTGGCTAAAGCTTCGATGGTTTGCATGATGGCAGGGGCGGATTTCATCAAAACCTCGACCGGCAAAGAGAGTGTTAATGCCACTTTGCCAATCAGCCTGACCATGGTGCGCATGATACGCGATTATCATGAACGCACGGGTTTTAAAATTGGGTATAAGCCTGCGGGTGGCATATCTGATGCCAAAACCTGCTTGGTATATTTGAGCTTAATGCGCGAAGAATTGGGCAAAGACTGGATGCAACCTGAGCTGTTTCGCTTTGGCGCATCGAGCTTATTGAATGATATTGAACGTCAATTAGAGCATGGTGTGACGGGGCGTTATAGCGCTTCTTACCGCCATCCAATGGCATAATGATAGGAGAATAAGGACATGACTATCATGGAAAAAATGAAAAATCTTGATTATGGCAGTGCGATGGAATCTGACAAAGAAGCTTTGGCGTGGATTGCCAAATTTGGCGGTAAATTTGATCATTATATTGGTGGCAAATGGGTGAAACCCAAAGGCGGCAAATATTTAGATGCCACCAACCCTGCGACCACCGAGAAATTGGCGACATTTGCCAAAGGTAACGCTGCGGATATTGATGCGGCGGTGAAAGCTGCGGGCAGTGCTAAAGGCAAATGGGCGGCATTAAGCGGTCACTCGCGAGCGAAATATTTATATGCTTTGGCGCGCTTGTTGCAAAAGCACAGTCGGCTATTTGCGGTGCTTGAGACCTTGGACAATGGCAAGCCAATTCGCGAAAGCCGCGATGCGGATGTTCCCTTGGCGGCGCGGCATTTTTATCACCATGCAGGCTGGGCGCAATTGAGCACTAAGGCGTTTGATGATTATGAGCCTTATGGTGTGGTCGGGCAGATTATCCCGTGGAATTTCCCCTTGCTGATGTTGGCGTGGAAGATTGCCCCCGCTCTGGCTGCGGGCAATGTTGTGGTGTTGAAACCTGCTGAATATACCTCGTTAAGTGCCTTGTTATTTGCTGAAATTTGTAGCGAAGCGGGCTTGCCTGATGGGGTGGTTAACATTGTCACTGGGCTTGGTGCTGAGGCGGGTGAAGCTTTGATTCAGCATAAAGATGTCAAGAAAATTGCCTTTACGGGATCGACCAATATTGGCCGTCACATTCGCACTGTTACCGCTAATACTGACAAGGGGTTAAGCCTTGAATTGGGCGGAAAATCGCCTTTCATTGTTTATGATGATGCAGATATTGATGCAGCAGTTGAAGGCGTTGTGAATGCCATATTCTTTAACCAAGGAGAAGTTTGCTGCGCGGGCTCACGGCTCCTGCTACAAGAGCCAATTGCCGAGAGATTTCTGACCAAATTACGCACGCGGCTTGATAAATTTATAGTCGGAAACCCGATGGATAAAAATGTTGACATGGGCGCGATTGTTGACCCTGTGCAGCATAAACGCATTAATGATTTGCTGCGTTTGGGCGTTGATGAAGGCGCGACTATGTGGCAATCGGGCTGTGAGATTCCGAAGGTCGGCAGCTATGTGAAACCGACCATATTTACCGATGTCTCGCCAACTGACGCCATTGTGCAGGATGAGATTTTTGGCCCTGTGCTGGTGGTGATGACCTTTAGAACCAATGCCGAAGCCGAGGCTTTGGCCAACAATACCAAATATGGCCTTTCAGCCAGCGTTTGGAGTGAGAATGTCAACCAATGTTTGGACATTGCGCCCAAAATTAAGGCGGGTGTGGTGTGGGTCAACAGCACCAATCAATTTGATGCGGCTGTTGGTTTTGGCGGCTATCGCGAGAGCGGTTATGGCCGCGAGGGCGGTATGGAAGGGATGCATGAATATCTAAAACCTAAATATTATGCTGAACTTAAAAAACTGGTTGAACCAAAGGCAAAAAATGTTGGTGAATATGCCAAATCGGATAATGTTGACCGCACACCAAAACTTTATATTGGTGGCAAACAGGCGCGGCCTGACAATGGGCATAGTCTACCCGTCGTTGATGCTGCGGGTGAAATAATTGCCGAAGTGCCGCATGGTAGTCGCAAGGATATACGAAATGCTGTGCAAGCTGCCGCCAAAGCCAAAGGTTGGGCGGGCACAACTGCACATTTAAAGGCGCAAATTTTATATTATATTGCGGAGAATTTGGACATTCGAAAAGCTGAATTTGCCAATCGTATCGCCAGCGTAACGAACTCAACGATGGCGGAAGCTAATGCTGAAGTTGAGCAAAGCGTTTCGCGCCTATTTACCTATGCGGCGTGGGCCGATAAATATGACGGCAAGGTGCATAATCCACCGACTCGCGCGGTAGCCATTGCGATGAATGAAGCCATTGGTGTGGTGGGCATTAGCTGCCCGAATGAAGCGCCTTTGTTGGGTTTTATTTCGTTGGTTGCGCCCGCTATTGCTATGGGCAATACGGTGGTGGCGATTGCCTCTGAAACTGCACCGCTTTTGGCAACTGATTTTTATCAGATTTTGGAAACGTCTGATTTGCCAGCGGGCGTACTGAATATCATCACGGGGCCGAAGGATGAACTGACCAAGACATTGGCTGAACATGATGAGGTGGATGCCATTTGGTATTTTGGCGCGGTGGATGGTTGCACCATGGTCAAGGCGGCGAGTGTGCATAATCTTAAGCAGGTTTGGACCAATGAAGGAAAAGCCTATCCGTGGCATGATGCCAATATTGCTGAGGGCGAGACGTTTTTGCGCAAGGCAACACAAGTTAAAAATATCTGGGTGCCATATGGTGTGTAACCAATCGGCGTTTAGGAAAGTAAAAAGATGAAATATTTACCACAAGAGATTATTCGTAAAAAACGCGATGGCGGCAAATTATCTGATGATGAAATTGCTGATTTTATCGCGGGCATTAAGACGGGCGAAACTACCGATGTGCAAGTTGCGGGTTTTACCATGTCGGTGTTTTTTAATGATTTAAGCACTGATGAACGGGTGGCTTTGACCCTTGCTTTACGCGATAGTGGCGACACGATGGACTGGTCGGATATGAAACTTGATGGCCCCGTTTTGGACAAACATTCAACGGGCGGCATTGGTGACAATGTCAGCCTGATGCTGGCGCCGATATTAGCGGTATGTGGGGCTTACGTGCCGATGATTTCTGGTCGTGGCCTCGGCCATACGGGTGGTACATTGGATAAATTGGATTCAATCCCTGGTTATGACACCGTGCCAGAGCCTGCTGATTTTAGGCGCATTGTGAAGAGTGTGGGCTGTGCGGTGATTGGCCAAACGCCCAACATGGTGCCTGCCGACAAAAAAATGTATGGCATTCGGGATGTGACGGCTTCGGTTGAATCCGATGCGTTGATCACGCCTTCAATATTGTCGAAAAAATTGGCCTCTGGGTTGGATGGTTTGATATTGGATGTTAAA
Source organism: Alphaproteobacteria bacterium (assembly GCA_002400495.2). GTDB lineage: Bacteria > Pseudomonadota > Alphaproteobacteria > Rhizobiales > OSC116 > OCS116. Next base: position 11,449 of record NVQL02000031.1, read on the forward strand.
ACTGGTTCTGGCGCGTTTATGGACACGTTGGAGAAATCTGAAAGCCTTGCCAATAGTTTGCTTGTTGTGGCGCGCCAAGCGGGGCTGCCGACATCGGCGATTATCACCGATATGAACCAGCCATTGGCATCTGCCGTTGGCAATGCGGTTGAAGTGAAAAACGCAGTTGATTTTTTGACGGGCAAACATATTGACCCGCGGCTTTATGACGTGACGGTGGCGCTTTGTGCTGAAATGTTAATTTTGGGCAGTATGGAGACTGAGCAAGAAGCTGCTGAGCAACGGGTGAAAGATGCCTTATCATCTGGCAAAGCCGCTGAGGTGTTTGGGCGTATGTGTGCCGAGTTGAAAGGGCCGAAAGATTTTATCGAGAACATGGATAAATATTTAAGTTTCGCACCCGTAATGATGGACATTGCAGCACCTAAATCTGGTTATGTCGCTGACATCAATACGCGTAACATTGGCCTTGCGGCGATTAGGTTGGGCGCGGGGCGAACTGACCCATCGGCACCGATTGATTATGGTGTGGGTTTTGAAGATTGCCTGCCGATTGGTGCAAAAGTTGAAGTGGGGCAGCCGATTGCACGGGTGATAGCGCGTAGCGAAGATGCTGCCAATATGGCAGCTGAATTGATGCAGAAAGCCTATGAAATTGACGATAGCTTTACCGAAAATAAACTAATTTACAAAATTTTAAATGACAAACCAATTTAGAAATGAGGGCATAGATGGCACGGGTATTTTTATTGATATTGGATAGTTTTGGCGTTGGCGCGGCGGCAGATGCCGACAAGTTTGGCGATGTTGGATCGGATACATTTTTGCACATAGCCCAGCAATGCGCTTGGGGCAAAGCCGACAGATATAGCGTGCGATCTGGTCCCTTAAATCTGCCGAATATGGCGGCTTTAGGCCTTGGTTTGGCGGGTAAAGATTCGTCGGGGCTTTTGGCGCCTAACTTTATTGCTGACCAAAGAATTATTGGCAAATATGGTTATGCCATCGAGCAATCTAACGGCAAAGACACGCCGACAGGCCATTGGGAAATTGGCGGGTTTAAAGTTGATATTGATTGGGGGTGTTTCCCCACCACCATACCGTGTTTTCCTGATGATTTGATCGAAGAATTTTGCAAGCGTGCCAAGATACCTGGCATATTGGGCAATAAGCATGCATCTGGCATGCCAGTGATTAAAGAGCTTGGCGAAGAGAGCATTAAAACGGGCAAACCGATTGTTTATACCTCGGTTGATAGCGTGTTTCAAATCGCTGTGCATGAAGAGCATTTTGGTTTGGAACGACTTTATGAAATTTGCCAAATTGCCTTTGAGCTAACCAAAGAGCTGAATATTGGGCGGGTGATTGCGCGGCCATTTATTGGCAATAATGCCGATGATTTTACCCGCACCGGCAACCGCCATGACTATGCCATCGCCCCAACCCATGACACGATTTTAGACCGCGCCAAAGCCGCAGGCAGGCAAGTGATTGCGGTTGGTAAAATATCAGATATTTATGCGGGCAGGGGGGTGACCCATTCTATCCGCGCGCATTTAAACGACAACATATTTAACGCCACATTAGAGGCCGAAGCGATGGCCAAAGATGGCGATTTTGTGATGGCCAATTTTGTTGATTTTGATATGCTGTTCGGCCATCCGCGTGATGTGCCGGGCTATGCCAATGCGTTAGAAGAATTTGACGTAAGGCTGCCCGAACTTTATGGACGGATGAAGGATGATGACATCATCATTCTAACCGCTGACCATGGTAATGACCCAACATGGGAAGGCAATGACCACACAAGAGAGCATGTGCCTATTTTGGTCTATGGCAAAAAGCTTGAAGCAGGCCCTATCGGCGCACGGCAAAGTTTTTGTGACATTGGCGAAAGCGTGATTGCGGCGCTTGGCTTACCGCATACGGGCGGTATTGGCGTTAGTTTTTTATAAATTAAATAGCATTTGAACGAGGTTTTAATGGCACGAATTGCTATAGTACTAACTACTCTATGCAGGATATTTATATTCCTGATGTTGTTTTTGGTGATGATCATAGTTTTGGATGAGAGCTTCTTTACCCTGTTATTAGAATACATAAAGACTCTAATTTGGCCGTTTCTTATAGTTTTTTTTATACTGAGATTTAGACGTCAACTCGAAAATTTGTTTGGGCGATTAAAATCAGCCAAATTCGGGGGAGCAGAAGCAGAGTTTGACAGTGGCGCGGAAGAAGCGATGGCAGCTAGTGAAAAAATCAAGGAAGAACAGAAACCAACTTTGGCCCCCGTTAAAAATGAAGAAGAGCAAGCGTATGGAGATGTTCATATTTTTCAAAATAGCAAAGGTGAAACATTGGCCAAAACATCAAACACACTATTGAAGGAAGAGGGATTGCAGGCATCTCCTAGTAATCTCGATATGAAGTATTATAGAGATATTGCTAGTAAAAATCCTGCTTTGGCATTGTCAGGCGTTCGCACAGAGTTAGAAATTTTGACAAGCAATTTACTATTGAAAAATCGTGGTGTAAAGCTATACAGAAACACCAGAGGCCGAGGAGTATATCGTATTATTCAGACCTTGTTCAGAGAAGAGATAATATCTGAGTCCCAGTCCGATTTAGCTCGCTCAATTATCAAAATGTGTAATTCCGCTGTCCACGGCGATTATATTTCTTATTCAAAAGCTCTTGTTGTTATTGCAAATATGGAAATATTTATTGGTTCAATTGATATTATTTTTGGTAAATCTGCCGGGAAAACTACTGAATAAATACATTTCAATTTTACTCTTTATTTTAACTTAAAGCTCAGTTAAGCGACCTTGTGCCATTAACACCAGAATCAGCATAGGTTTACGGGTTGTTTTGCGTCATTTACCCAGTCTCGGTTACGATCCATTCAAGCAATAGTTTTTGATTTGCTCGCCCCGCCATGGCCGCCTATGCCGATGAATTTTGTTGTCTCGACTTGGCAGGTTTATCGGCCAAAAGACTGACAATATTTACACCATATCTGATAATAAGATTTTCACTCCAGCAAAGCCGAAGGCTACGGCGAAAACGGTTTCGAACCAGCGTTTTAGTTTGATGTAGACATTGACCACTTTGGGGATGGAAAATATGTAGGCGTAGATATGCATGACCAATGCGGCTTGGGCGGCGACGCAGAAGACGACAATGGCGAGGTCGGTGAAAGTTGCATCGGCGGGGACGCCAATGGCGTAAAGTGCGGTGAAAAATAGGATGGCTTTGGGGTTGGTTAAATGTAGTGCCAAGCCTTTGAGATAGGTGGTTTTGAATGATGCGGGTTTTACGTCTTGGGTTTTGGCTTTGCTGGGGTTTAAGGCTGAGCGTAGGCTTTTATAGGCTAGATAGAGCAGATAGGCTGAGCCGAAATAGCGGAAAAAATCGACAAATACGGGGTTGGCGGCCATGATGGCGCCTAGGCCTAATGCGGCGGAAACGTTCCAAATGATTGAGCCAGTGCTGATGCCTGAGGCTAAGACTAAGCCATGTTTGCGGCTTTGACCCATTGATGTGGCGGTGATTGCTAGGGTGGCGGGGCCAGGGCTTATGAGAGTGATGAGAGAAAAGCTTAAGATTAAAAATAGGTTGAGTTCGCTGTGCATATTTTTCTCCGCTTAAATAGAAACTCAACCTAACTGATGGCTAATCTTTTGTCCATTTAAACAAAATTAATGTCAGGCCGAAGCAGGCGATTGTCCAGATGCCCATCAAGCTCAATGCATAGCTGATATCACTGAGCGCAGCGCCTTTGTAGGTGATGTCGCGCATGGCTGTCGCGAATGGGCCGAGCGGAAAAATATTGGCAATGGTTTTTACGATTTGTGGGAATCCGCCTTGGGGAATATACAAATCTGACGCGAAGGTGGCGGGGTAGAAAAGTAGATTGGCAATGCCTGTGACCATGCCGACGGCCATAATGCGGGCTGACATGAGTAGGGCGATTGATAAAAATGTCAATGCGCCGAGGCTGATGAGTAAGATTAATTTGCCGATGAGAGCAAAATCAAAAATGGCGTTCATGCCATAGACTTTATCGGCAACGACTAGAAATGCCATGCTGAATACCAGCAATATGAAAAACCGTGTGCTGGTGAAGGCGGCGATGAATTTCCATTTTTGCAGCGGGTAAAGATGATAGGCTTTGAATGCACCTTTGGCGCGTTGTTCGACTAGGAATGTGCAAAAGCCGAATAGGCTGGTTGAGATGAGGATCATGCCGATCAGGCCGGGGATGAGATATTGGCCATATTTGAAATTAGCGCTTATTGAGGCTTCGCTCGGCTCGAATACATTCAGTACATAATCCCATTTTTCATAATCAATTTCTTGCATGCTGTTGACCAACATGAGCGGGTAGATGCTGTTGTAAATACTTAAGGGAGCGTCTTTTTGAACCAAAATTTTTACCTTTTGGGTGGGGTCTTCAGGGATTGTGACCACCACGCCTTTTTGGTTTTCTGAGGTCTCATCCAACGGTTCGATGTTGAAAATAATGATGCGTGAATAGTCTAAAATATTTTTCATATCTTCGGTATATTTTTCGGCGCGGGGGCCGTCGCCTGATATTTTAACACTGACTTTGGCGGGGCCATTATTGCCGCCAAATGCCAGCATCAATAGGAATAATAGCAAAACCGGGAATAGGAAGGTGAAGAACAAAGCAAAACTATTGCGAAAATATGATTTTAAATCGATAGCGGCCAGTTGAATGAATAAAGACATAGGTTTAGCCCTCGTTAGATGTTGAAATTTTTAAAATATCGGCGCTATTTGTTTGTCCGAACGAGTAGGATTTTAGGCCGTGTTGTTTGACTAAGCTCAGAAAATCACCCTCCATTTCGGCGCTGCCATAAATATCTATCTGGCCATTTTGGTGAAAATGCCGCTTAATATGTTTAATATTATCAATTGCGGTTTCGATAGTCTTCTTATCATTTTTTTCTCCTTCTTCTGTGAAAATCTGCGCGTGATAAGCGCCAATAATCTCATTGATGAATGTGTCTCGTGTTTCGTGATAGGCTTTGGTGCCTGCATAAACACTCATTACCTCGTCGCAAATATCTAGCTCATAAGGGTGGTGGGTGATCATGATGATCGAGCATTGATGCTCGGTCACCATATATTTAAGCAGATCAATCAGCTTTTCGGCCATGGCTTTATCTAGTGCTGAGCTTGGTTCATCTAACGTGATGAGTTTGGGCATATGCGCCAAGGCCATGAACAGATTAACCCGTTGTTTTTGGCCGCCTGATAATTTATCAAGGCGTTTGTTGGCAATCTCTGCCAATGATAAATCGTCGTATACGCGTTTAGATTGGGTGCCATATAAGGCTTTATGCAGCTTGACCATTTCATTGACTTTAACCTGCTCGGAAAACGCGAACACTTGCAATTGGCTGCCGAGATTTTTACGGTTTTTCATACTGGTGAAGAAATCTTTTTGCGCCATGCCATCAATCATTACATCGGCTTTTGAAGGGTTTTTGAGACCCAAGACTGCCTCGACAAAAGTGGTTTTGCCGCTGCCATTGGCGCCAATAATGCCTGTGATTTTGCCTCGTTTTATATTAATGTCGTTAAAAGAAAATGCCGTGCCATCTTCGAACGCCAATGCCAATTGCTTGACTTGAATGATATATTGTTGGCTCATGATTTTTTCTTTCCTGTGTAAGATTGAGCTGAATGTGGCTGATGTAGGGGCAGGGTGCAACTGAGACTGCGCCAAACAGGGTTTTTGTTCGCGAAAATGTCATATTGAATTGATTTGCAATTTGGCGATGCGCGAAATAGGCTGCTTGCAAAATAAAGGGTTTAGATATGAAACATATATTTTTAGCGATTGCGTTTTTGGGCATGGCATTTAACGTTTTTGCTGTTGAAATTGATAGCAAAGCCAATGTTGAATGGGCAGAAAATAGCTATTGGCAATCGGAATGGCCAAACACTGATTTTTCTAACGCCAGTTTGGATTTGCGCGAGATATTATCGGGTGGGGTGCCGAAAGATGGCATTCGATCAGTTGATGATCCGCAATTTATGCCTGTCGCCAATGAGCAAGAAATTGCTGAAACTGAGCCTGTTATCACGGTGTTGATTAATGGCGAGGGGCGTGCGTATCCGCTGCGTTATTTGATGTTTCATGAGATTGTGAATGACACATTTGAGGGCATGCCCATATCGGTGACCTTTTGCCCGCTGTGTAATTCGAGCGTGGTGTTTGAGCGGGTGTTGAATGGCAAGACAGTAGAATTTGGTACAACTGGCAAATTGCATAATAGTGATTTGGTGATGTATGATCGTCTGACCGAAACATGGTGGCAGCAATATAATGGCACGGGCATTGTCGGGGAATTAATGGGTGAAAAATTGAAAGTTGTGGCATCGCGGCTTGAGAGTTTGCATTTGTTTAAGCTGCGTTTTCCTGAGGGTGACATTATGGTGCCGCCTGCGCGTTTGCTTGGGCGTTATGGGCAAAACCCTTATGATCGCTATGACAGCAGCATCAGCCCGTTTTTATATACTGGCGATTATGACGGCAAAATACCTGCTTTGGCGCGGGTGGTTGTGGTCGGTGATGTGGCTTATAGTTTGGAATATTTAAGCCAGATAAACTTGTTAGATGTGGGCGATATGCGCATTACGTGGCAAGCGGGGCAAAATTCGGCCTTGGACAACCGCACCATATCGCGCGGTAAAGATGTTGGTAATATAGTGGTGCAGAAAATGCAGGATGGTGACTGGAGCGATGTGCCTTATATGGTGAGTTTTGCTTTTGCCTATAAAGCTTTTAACCCTGACATGGTGATCATCACTGAGTGATTAATCTTGTTCGATATAAATGGTCGGGACGCTGAAATTGACCTGATAGAAGCGCACCCCAGCATAATAGATTTTGGCTTTCCATTTTGGCATGCCTAAGGCGCGCAAAGCGACATAAAATTCGACATCAATAGCCTTTTGGTTGATGGCGCGTTTTATCTGGGTATCTTGCTCGATATAATAGCCATCTTTGCACATTTGATCATGCACCAATACTGCCTTTAAATGCGCCCATCTGGGGGCGAGGGGGCGCATGAAGCGCATTAATTTTGGTAAGGTAAGCCCATCAGTACACATGCCTTGATCGATATAGACTGATTTGCCACTGTTTTTGCGTCCTAAATCATAGCGAAAACCTTGGATGATGGTTGCGGTTTTGCCATCGGTAGATAAGGTTACGGCTGGTAAATGGGTAAAACGTGGCATTTTTTATCGCTTATGATTGTTTGGTGATTTAATCATGTGACCAATCATCTGGCTTGTCATTTTTATTGGGTGATAGGCCGATAATATCGCCTTTTAAGCTGCCGCCGAGGCCGACAATGGTGCGGTTGGCATAGGAAAAATAAGCGGTCACTTGGTTTATTTCGACAATTTCGCCATCATCCCAGCCTGCATTGCGCATATTAATGACATCTTGCTCGGCCATATTTTGCATGTCTAATGTGAGTTTTTTGGCGTAATTGAGTGCGGTGACTTGTCTGGCGTTAAAGGCGTCCATCATCGTATCGGCGATGATGGCTTTGCGAATGGCTTTGCTTTTGGTTTTGTTGGCAATCAGCCGCTCCATGCCTTTATAATGATGCTCGAAACAATATTCGCAACTGTTGAGGTGAGAAACATAAGTGCCGATGGCTTCTAAAAACCATTTGTCGATTTGGTTGCCTGTATGGTGCAGCACATATTTATAGATATACATATGGCCTTCGAGCGAATGCGGGCGCAGGCTGTGTATTTTCATGATGTTATCGACATCGCCATCGGGGCGCAAAATGCGTTTATAGAGTTGCGCTAATTTGCCTGTGGCGTCTTTAACGCTGATGGTTTTAACCCATGCCATTTTTACCCTCACTATATTGCGGTTTTGTTTCTGAGAATACCTGACTTTGGCGCAAATAGGAATGTGATAATAAAAATAATGGTTTGGGTGAGAATAATCGTCGCGCCTGTATCGGCATCGAGATAAAAACTGATAAATACCCCCGCAATGCTCGAGCCAACTGCCACGCTTGAGGCGATGATGAGCATGCTGCTGAAACGATTACTGAGTAAATAAGCGATGGCACCCGGGGCGATGAGCATGGCGATGACCAATATGACACCAACGGCTTTGAGTGAGGCGACAATGGTGAGTGAGAGCATGACTAAGAGGGTGTAATGAATGAGTTTGACGGGCAGGCCGATGGCGCGGGCATAGGCTTGATCGAAGCAATAAAGCAGCAGATCGTGGCGGCGCAATATGATCAGTAATAAAGTACCGATGCAGATAATGCCTGTTTCCCATAGATCGGCGGCTTGTACGCCTAGAATGTTACCGAATAATATATGATCGAGATGAATTTCGGGTTGGACTTTGAGATAGATGACCAAGCCTAAGGCAAACATGCCCGAGAAAATAATGCCCATAATGCTGTCTTCTTTGAGGCGGCTATTTTCTTTGACATAGCCAGTGGCAACGGCGCAGAATAGGCCTGCGACAAATGCCCCGATGGATAACGGTATGGCCAAAATATAGGCGATTACAATGCCTGGAAGGACGGCGTGTGAAACGGCATCGCCCATTAGTGACCAGCCTTTAAGCACTAGGAAACAAGAGAATATGGCGCAGACGAGGCCGACCAAAACCGCCATTAATAAGGCGCGTTGCATGAAGGCATATTGCATTGGCTCGATGAGATATTCGAAAAATTCGGCCATCATTGCCCCCCGTTTGCTGGGTTGCGTAACAATTCGCTAGCTTGCTTGATTTTTCGCTTGGCAGCGATCAGCCCATATTTAGGAGCGAAGAAAAACACGATGATGAAGACTAGGGTTTGTAGCAAAATAATGATGCCGCCTGTGGCACCATCTAAAAAGAAGCTGATATAAGCCCCAAAAAAACTGGTGACGCTGCCGATAATTGTACTGACGATCATCAATTGCCCGAAGCGGTCGCATAGCAGATAAGCCGTCGCGCCTGGTGTGACGATGAGGCCGATGACCAGTAATGCGCCGACGGTTTGCAGGGCGGCAATGGTGCAGGCGCTGAGCAGAGTGAAAAATAAAATAGTGAGGAATTTGGTATTGATGCCGATGGTTCTGGCGTGGTTTTCATCGAAAAACGTCACCATAATATCTTTCCAGGTGAAGATTAGCACCACGAAGCTAATGCCTGCAATGAGTACCATTTGAAAAATATCTTCGTCGCTGACGCCTAGAATATTGCCCAGAACGATGTTTTTAACATTGACTGAGGTCGGGCTGAGCGACACCATGAACAGGCCTAGGGCAAAAAATGAGGTGAAGATGAGCCCGATGATGGCATCCTCGCGCAAGTTGCTTTTGGCTTTGATAAAACCCATGGCGGCTGAGGCAAGCAGGCCAGAGAAAAAAGCGCCAAGCACGTAGGGGGCGCCAATCATATAAGCCGCAGCCACGCCTGGCACGATGGAATGGGACAGGGCATCGCCAATTAATGACCAGCCTTTGAGCATGAGATAAGATGACAACATGGCACACACCGCGCCAATGAATGTGGCGGCAAAAATCGCTTTATTCATATAATCATATTGGAAAGGTAAAAGTAAATCTTCCATTATGCTTCCTCATCTTTATCGGATGTGGCATGTTTGGATTTTTTGGTCTCTTTGCCATAAATGACCAGTGGGCGTTCATCATCGGTAATCACGCTGAGGCTTCTTGCGTCATCATCATCATGTAAATCATCGCCGCCCAATGTAAAGTGACGCAACACGCCGCCAAAGGTTTTTTCGAGGTTTTTGGGAGTGAAAACATCGGCGGTGGCACCTGCGGCTAACACAGTGCGGTTAAGCAGTACGGTGTGGTCGCAAAAATCGGGAATAGAACCTAGATTATGAGTGGCGACCAACATAAGGCGGCCTTCATCGCGCATTTCTTTGAGCAATTCCATGATGGCCAATTCGGTTTTAACGTCAACGCCTGTAAACGGCTCATCAAGCAGAATAATCTGGCCTTCTTGGGCGATGGAACGGGCTAAAAATACGCGTTTTTTCTGCCCGCCTGATAGCTCGCCAATTTGGCGTTGGCTAAACTCAGTCATGCCGACTTTTTCTAGCGCTTCGGCCACCATGGCTTTGTCTTTTTTGTTGGGGATGCGCAGGAAATTCATATGGCCATAACGACCCATCATCACCACATCTTCAACCAGTACAGGGAAATTCCAATCGACATCCTCGGCTTGTGGCACATAGGATACGATGTTAAGTTTCAGCGCGGCATTCACTGCCATGCCAGACAGGGTGACAGCGCCTTTAATCGGTTTAATAAACCCCATGATTGATTTAAATAAGGTTGATTTGCCACTGCCATTAACGCCAACAAGTGCGCATATTGTGCCGGCCTCCAACTCAAATGAAGCGTCATGAATGGCGGTGTGGCCATTATTATAAGTGACCGTAATGTCATCAACTTTAAGGGTGGGGTTGAATTTATAATCGGCCATTATTGCGTTGCCTCTAAGCCCGTGACAATGGTTTGCACGGTTACATTGAGCAGGTCAAAATATGTCGGTACGGGGCCATCAGCTTGGCTTAGACTATCGACATATAATATGCCGCCATATTGCGCGCCAACTTCTTTGGCCACTTGTTTAGCAGGCTTGTTTGAAATGGTGCTTTCGCTGAAAATAACCCCAATGTCATGGGCGCGCATTTCGTCAATCACATGCCTCACTTGCTGCGGTGTGCCTTGTTGATCGGCGTTAATCGGCCAAAGGAAAAGTTGTTTAAGGCCATAATCGCGGGTTAAATAGCTAAACGCGCCTTCGCTGCTGACCAACCATTTTTGATTGTCATTTAGCGCATCGAACTTGGCTTTAAATGGCTCGTGCATTTGGGTGAGTTTTTGGCTGTAACTTTTGGCATTTTTATTATATGTAGCTGCATTGTCTGGGTCGTGCTTTACCAAGGCTTTGCGGATATTCTCGACATATATCAAGCCCATATTGGGTGACATCCACGCATGCGGGTTGGGCTTGCCGCTATAGGGCCCATCTAAAATGGACATCGGCTCAATGCCTTCTGTCACCACAATTGACGGCACATCAGAGATATTATCGAAAAATTTTTCGAACCACAGCTCTAAATTCATGCCATTCCATAAGATCATATCTGCCTTTTGCGCTTTGACAATGTCGCGCGGGGTGGGTTGATAATTATGAATTTCGGCACCTGCTTTGGTGATCGACACCACATCGGCCGCATCGCCAGCTACATTTTGTGCCATATTTTGAATGACGGTGAAGGTGGTGACCACTTTGAATTTAGCAAAAGCCATTTGTGTAGACAGGCCAAGGCTTAAAATAATGGTAGAGGAGGTGATTATATGTTTAAAAAATGTCATCAGAGTTTACTTACTTGTTAATAATAGTTCTTAAAATCAAAATACATTTCATTATAGCGCAAAGTCAAATTGAAATCCAACTTACACCCAGTTATTTTAAAACTTCTAAGAAACATTATTAAAAACTAGATTGCCTTATACGTGTTGCCTTATATATAATGTCTTAAATATATAGTATGGTTTAAATTTTTTAATGTCTTGTTATGCTTGTGCAATACCTATTTCAAAGGAAGTATATTGTCCAATAACTTACAAATCGTCAAGCAATTTGTTAGTGATTTTTATCATTCTAAACCGAGTGATTTAAAAACATTGGTCAATGAAGGTTTCACTTTTAGCTCAAATTTAAGTGAGTTTTTAGGTTTTGGATATCAGTTGAATATTGATCAATATTTAGAATATTCAAACCATTATTATCATTTTTTAAAAGCCAGAGACCAATCTATAATCAGTGATGATGGCGTGGTTTTTACGGTGCGCTTTGTATTGGAAGTTGCCGCGGCCAAAAATGCCAGGCTAGTGGAACTTATTGGTTTGGCGACCATCACAACAACCATCGATGGCCATATTGATAATGTGCAGATATGTCATTTTGACGATTTTGCTCAATATAAACGGCTTCGTGAACTGAAAAAAACAGTCAGTTTATTTGCCTTCTAAAATATCCATCCAGCCATTTATACGTTTGTAATTGACGCTAAAATCGTTGCGGCCAATTTGGCTTTCGGAAAATATGGCTAAAGTTGATTTATCTTCGCCAAGATCGATGATTTTGATTCTAATGGTATCAGGAAAACGCATGAGCCGCGTATATTGCACGAAACGATAGTCGTGATTTGCATCATCATTACCCACTTGTTGCATATGCGGTTCGGCATTTATAATGTTAAAAAGCTTGTCTTTTAGCGTTTCAGCCGACATATCAAAAATGGGCGACGGGCTTTTGCGTTCTGCCTTTGGGCAATAATCTTCGGGGCAAAACAGCGCATTATTGGTTTTTTTTGCGGGCGACAAGCTGGCAAAATCTACCGCGCCCATATCGGCTTTGCCAAAAAACACTTTCCAAGTGTTTTCGCGGCCATAAGCCCAGAATGCAATTGACACAATGATGATAAAATAAATAACGCTCATTAAAAATCTCCCGAATTTCATAAAACCACTATATGAAACTCACATTAATTTCTCAACCTATACTTGATCTAAATCAAAACTCTATCTGTAATGAGTGGGATTTAGTTTTCATTCATTTGTTTGCGGCACTTTATAAGGGCAACAGAATATAGCGAGGCATGAAAATGTTCAAGATTTTTGACAGGGCTGTGATGACAACAGACAAAACCCATTTGACAGGTCAAGAGAGGTTTTTTGAACTCAATCAGATGATTGTCAGCAAAACTGACCTTTAAGGGCAAAATAACTTATGTAAATAATTTGTTTATGCGTGTCTGTGGTTATAGTGATAAACAGTTAATGGGCCAACCGCATAGCAGCATTCGCCATCCTGACATGCCGCGTTGTATTTTCAAATTGCTATGGGAAAAATTAAATGCTGGCCAAGATGTTTTTGCTTATGTCAATAACCGCTGCCTCAATGGAGATCATTATTGGGTATTTGCTCATGTCACATCAAGTTATGATGACAACCAACAAATTGTCTCCTATCACTCATTGAGCCGTTGCCCCAAAGCAGAGATAATATCAAACGCCATTGCCCCATTATACGCACAATTATTGGTTGTAGAGAAATCTAAAACCAGCCGTAAAGCTGGGATTGAAGCATCATGCTTAATGTTAAATGATATAATAGCCAAGCTGGGCGTAGAATATGAAGAGTTTATTTTCTCTCTATAACTGCTGAATATAGCATGTAATTAATGAGTATAATTTAAGATAAATTTGAATAAAGTTCGCCAGTTTCTATAGTCATTAGTAGAATATCAATTTGGATGCTTTGACTATATAATTAGACAGATAGTTACCTGAAGAGGAAATTTATTTGTCGAGCAATCTAAGAATGGTCGAGCAGTTTGTCAATGATTTTTATCATGCCAAACCAGAAGACTTATCCGACATCGTTACCGCCTCTTTTACGTTCTGCTCCCCGCTCAGTCAGAAATTAGATTTTGGCGAAAATTTGAATTTTCAACAATATACTGACTATTCCAAGCGCTTTTTTAACAATTTAAAAGCCAAGCAACAAATTATCACCAGTGAAGACGATGTTATATTTAATGTCGAATTCATTTTGGAAATGTTAAGTGCTGACAGTGGGTTTTTGAAAGAAGTTTCGGGCATTGTCACTCTGACCATTAAAGATGACCTGGTTGATCATGTCGAAGTTACTTACAATGAAGACTTGCCCAATGCTGCCGAGCTGGAAAAAATAAAATCTAGCTAAAAATGCCCATTTAATATATTTACCCTTTAGTTTTCGTAGCAAGAAACCAAGCCAGTAATGGTGAAGGGCATAGTTGCGAGATATTTCATTGCCACATGCTTGTCGCTCTCTCACCACACTGTCTCAAAAATAACCCAAGAAAATAATAGAACCTAGCGTTTGCTTGGTGGCGCGGGATAAAATGCGCCATCAAATTTATATATTAAGCATAAATAGGCGCGTTATTATACTAATGGCCAACCAATATATAAAGCCGTAAATGGCAGTTATATTGAAATTGAATCACCACATGGGTTGCAACATGGTTACGATTAATTAACTCTATAGTAGAGATTGGCTCGACCTAAAGTAATGATTTGTCTATACTTCGAATAGACCTGAAACTCCATTAGAAGTATTTTGAACATATAGAACCATATTATTATGCACTCATCAAAATATACCAATAGTAATTTTTACAAACAAGAAGTGTATGCTTCTTCGCGAAAGGTTGTGTCCAGGAAGTCATATGGCCGCAGGGCAAAACCTCGCAAAAAAGTTCACAAATCATGCTTGATTATATATGATCGTGGGAAAAACGCCATACATGCTGATTTAATCGATATATCGATCACTGGTTGTCGTCTTGAATTATCTGACATAAATAAGCTAACTGACATTGATCAATCGTTTGAAACTTTTTTATTAAAAGTGGTCAGCACTGGCCTTGAACGGCATTTTAAAGTTGTGTGGAGAGCTAACAATCAAATTGGCGCCACTTGCGTTAACTTGTAATCTGTATGCCGCCCAAACTGGAATTGGAACCAAAAACCCATGGGCTTTAATCCCAAAAAATCCGCATGAACGGGTGGATGGTCTTCATCGAACTTGGTTAATAATGGCTAAATCTTTTGATGCTAGCATGGCAAGCTAATCAAAAGGGAAGAGCTATATGTCTAATAACATGAAGCTGGTTCAATATTTCGTAGATGGTTTTTTAAATAACAATGAAACTGAGTTGAGCAATTTGGCGTCACCAAGTTTTGTCTACAGTTTAAACCATGGCGACGTCATCGATTTTGACAAATTCATAGCCAGAATGAGATTTTTAAATTCCGCCACAAAATTTGTAAACCAAGAAATAACCAGCGAAGATGATGCCCATTTCCACTTTGATTTTGAATCTATTTTACCAGCGCCAAATGAAGGCGTTAAATCAGATGGCTTTGCTCAAATAATGGTGCAGAACGGGCTCATCATTCGGGTCGATATTCATTACAAAGGCAGCGAAGAGGATTTTCAAAAGTTCCAAGAACTTATGAAAAACACCACCACGGTTTTGTTATGATATAGGCATAAAAAGACCACCAGCGAGGGTGGTTATTCGATGTTTATTTCAAATAGCTGAATGACCGTTGCTTTTGCATCATTAATTGGCTGCAAGCGGGTGTTTATATAGTTTTGGAAAATGGTGCCCGAACCTGGATTTGAACCAGGGACACACGGATTTTCAATCCGTTGCTCTACCAACTGAGCTATTCGGGCATCTACGCAGGGCGTGATAG
>NVQL02000032.1 GCA_002400495.2 Alphaproteobacteria bacterium
CAAACGGCATATCATATGGCCGAATTTATCAAACGAATTCGTGCTGTTTCCATTGACCCCGTTGTTCTTAAACAGCAATGGGAGGCGGCATATGATTTTGTCACCGATCAAGCGGCGCAAGTCTTGAATGAATATGCCAGAGAAAATGACCCTTTCAAAGAAATTGGTCGCCGTTCAGTTGCGGTCGAGATTACCAGTGTGGTTAGAGCTTCAGACGATAGCTTTCAGGTGAAATGGAATGAACGCCACTATTTGAGCGGAACTTTCCAAACACAGGAATCATACACCGCCATTTTGACGGTCATATTCCAGAAACCAACCGACATAGAAATCTTACGAAAAAACCCACTTGGACTTTACGTTCACGGCCTTAACTGGTCACGGGATGTTCAAACATTAGGAGGAACAAAATAATGAATTTTGCCACTAAACTTTTATTCTCAACCGCACTGGCTCTAAGCGTATCTGCATGTGCAACTAAGAACAAACCACCCCTGATCTCATATGATACAGAGGATTTTGAGCCAGCACTTGTAGAACAAGATCCTCTATTGCCATTTGAAGTTGTGGCAATTCCAGAACCTTTGGCATTGCCAGGACAGTTGAAGCCAATTGATATTCGTGATGATATTAAAATTGATTTGTCAGATGAATTAGAACCAACTGAAAGAGTTAATAACGCCAACAAAGCCGCTCGTTTAGAGCCTGTCAAAGACGGGTATATTAACGCAATTCAAGTTTACCCTTACACCAAAGGTGCTTTATATCAGCTCTATGCCGCGCCTGAACAAGTGACGGATATTGCGTTACAAGAAGGTGAAGAGCTTTTGTCAGTATCGGCTGGCGATACCGTTCGTTGGGTTTTGGGTGATACAAAATCAGGTATTGGCAATGATTCACAGGTTCATATTTTAGTCAAACCAACGGCGAAAGATTTGAAAACAAATCTGGTCATCACAACTGATAAAAGAGCTTATCATTTAGAAATGCAAAGCTTTGAAACCACTTACATGGCTTCAATCTCTTGGAATTACCCGCATGGTGAACTGACTTCACTTCGGCGCATGGCTGCAAAAGCGGATCAAGCTGATAATAAAGTGGTTGATTATGGCATTGATCTTAACCGCATAAAGTTCCGTTATGAAATCGCTGGTGATAATGCCCCTTGGAAACCAACACAGGTATTTGATGATGGTCGAAAAGTCTATATCGAATTCCCATCAGGCATCATTCAAGGCGAAGCCCCACCATTATTCGTAGTTGGTTCAGAAGGTGAAAACCAGCTTGTCAACTATCGTATGAAGGGTCGCTTTTACATAGTAGACCAGTTATTTGCGGCCGCAGAATTGCGTCTTGGCCAATATCCCCAATTGGTTGTTCGCATCAGCCGCACAGATGGCGAGGTTGCCAAATGAAGGATGATTTTTTAAGTGCCAAGAAAACTGACAAACTATCGCCCGAAGACTTGGAGCTGAGGGCGCAGCCAAGGCCTGTCACAAGGCTAAATCGCAAGCTTCTGATTGGAATGACTGGTACAGGCATGGTGTTAATTTTCGCCGCCACCTTTTATGCGCTTCAACCCAACTTGATGGATAGTGAGAAGGGCAAGCAATTATATAATATTCAGAACAAAGAGACTCCAGAAAACTTGAATAGCCTACCGCAAGACTATCAAGGTTATGAGCCGCCAAAACTTGGCGCGCCATTGCCGGGTGAGTTAGGTGGCGCGGTATTGGATGCAGAGGCGAGGGCTGGTTTGACACCGCCCCCAGCTTTAAACAACTCAATGCCATTTCTGGCTGATCCATTAGATGATGTTAAACGCGCTCAACGAATTAGGTTAGCACAGCGTAAACAACAAGGTCGTGAATCTTCGATATTCTTTCAAATTACGCCACAGTCAAAATCTGCTGAGGTAAATCCTCAACAACAAAATCCATTAAATGTTTTTAATTCGGATTTTGCCGCAACCGCTAATCAGGTACTTGGCGCGAACTTACCATCAATTTTAGGGCAGGGTGGTGGTGGGCAATCAAATACAGATCAGAATGGGCAAGATGGAAAATCTGCATTCTTAAATGCTAGTCCTGATAATTCGATTTACAATCCTTTTGAAATGCAGACTCCAGTTTCACCATATCAAGTTATGGCGGGGACTGTAATCGCTGCAAGCCTCATCACTGGTTTGAACTCTGACTTACCTGGCACAGTGATAGCACAAGTCACTACGCCAATTTATGACACAGTGACTGGCAAGCATTTACTCATTCCACAAGGTACTCGACTTATAGGAAAATATGATTCAAAGGTGAGCTTTGGTCAATCTAGAGCATTGGTGGTGTGGCAGCGTTTGATTTTGCCTAATGGCTTGTCGGTCGTAATCGACAACCTACCTGCAACCGATCAAGCTGGCTATGCGGGTCTTGAGGATGAAGTTGATTTCCATTCTTGGAACCTCATTCTTGGCATTTCTTTATCAACCTTGCTTAGCGTTGGCGCAGAGCTTGCCTTTAATGGTGAGAGCGATATTGACCAAGCCATCCAAGATGGATCAGAGAAAAACATCAATCGAGCTGGGCAGAAGCTAGTTGAACGTCAGATTGATGTTCAACCGACCATAAAGATACGTCCAGGCTATCCGCTACGTATCATTGTCCATAAAGACATCATCTTAAAACCATACAAATGAAAGGGTGAATTATGACCTTGAAACTATCAAAATTGCCAAAGCGTACTCCAGTTAAAGTTAACATTGTACTCAATCCAGAAACACATGATGCGATGATTGATTATGCGCGAATCTATGAAGAAACCTATGGAAGCAAAGAAAGCGTTGAAGAGTTAATTCCGTTTATTATCGCCAACTTTTTAGACAACGACCATGCGTTTAAGAAGGTGAGAAAACAGTCAAATAAATCACACTAATAAAAAGTTCATTCTGTGAGACAACCAACTAATGAGCCTTTCACCTGAAGATCAACAAACATTGAACAGGATTGAGCGTTGCATGGCTTTAGTGGTGCGTGAAATGCGGCTTTTGGGCAATCAAAAAGCCATGCCGTGGTTTGTGAGACTTAAGGCCGAACGTAAAAAGATACTTGATACCGCTGAGATTACGGAAGACGAGTTGCAGGCTGCAATCGATCGAGTTAAGCTATAAACACATAAAAGTTAGTGAAACCATAAGGAGCCAAACTAATATAAAGTAATCGGCTTAATTAAAAAACGCGGTGTCATACTCAATATCAATTTCTTTCAATAGTTTCATTCTAAGTTCAATTTCACCATAATTTCCGTATTCAGGTTTATATATTTTATGGCCCATAGATTTATCTCTTATATCTACATCAACACCCGCTTCAATCATTCTATCTCTAAATGAATGTCGCAAGCTGTAAATCCTATATGTTTCGAGCTTTTCGTCTTTCACTTCAGGGAACAAACCATTGTGCCTGAAAAATTTATTGGCATTGGCTGAAAACGTGTCGCTCTTATCTCTATAACAATCTATAGCGCCGTTTTTAATAAACTTGAATGCCTCAAGTGATATGCCGAATAGTGGCAATTGTCTGACAGACTCTTTGGTTTTTAAATCTCGACCCGACTGACGCACAATATCCACATATGGAGTAGGAGTATCAAGATAGATTGAATCAGGTCGCACATTGCATATTTCACTATGACGTAAACCAGTATTGATAAAAGCAGCGATTACAATACGAGCTTCAATTGCAAGGTCAGCCAAAATTTTAGGGTTCTGAATTAAGTTTTCAATGTAACTTGTTTTGAAAGGTAGAACCTTACGACTGATACCACCTGTAAACCACAGATTTCTAAAAGGGTCCAATAAATCATCATCACCATTATATTTATAATAGTCTAAAAAAATACCGCGAATTTGTGAAATATATTTATTGGCTGAATCAGTAGCTAAAGGATTATCTTCATCTACAACCCTATCTTGTAGCCATTCATAATATTCAAGGGCGTGTGAGCGGTTCACATCATAGATTGGTATATCACCACACAATTTTATAAAGTTGCGTATAACCCGCTTTTTTGGATTTATTACATGTTGTTTTTGTCTGGGTGATTTTGTCCTTAGTTTATCGGGCAATATCTTGTCTAGATAAAATGTCAATACTTTGCTTATGGTAGGGTTAGGCTTATCAGAAATCCCCAAAACGGCTTTACTTAAATTCGGATCAGGAATTCTATTATTTTTCTCTAGGATTTCTAGCCTAGTCATCAATGTATTGATTCTTTTTTCAGACAATATGTCATCAATGTCTTTATATTCAATATGCACCGACTTAGCAGCATTTATAACAGCTTGGTAGCTTCCTTCCAAATCCTGATCTGACTTGCCTGTAAGCTTTAGCTGAGCCCAATATGCGGCTTGTTTTTTTAAGAAGTCATTACGCTTTTTTTGGGCTGTTTGCAAATTTGTAGTTTGAAGCGTAAACCGCTCACTTTTTTTATTACCGAGAAGATGAATAATGTTTTTTGGGTTTTTTCGAACAAAAAACCATACGCCATTTCCACGCGGTTCTAAATATTTGGTGTCCATTTCATCCATATTAGCGCCAAAATTACGATAAAAGATACGCAAAAAGATACGCATAAAGATACGCAAAATCAAGTTTTTTCGATATGGAATAGGATATGGAAATTTAAAATTTAAAATATATCAATTAAAACAAATGGTTATAAATTCATACATTTTGAAAAGTGGTGCCGGTTAGGGGACTCGAACTCCTGACCTACTGATTACAAATCAGTTGCTCTACCAACTGAGCTAAACCGGCGACGTTGGCAATTGCTTACCCGTCTTGATGTGCTGTATAAAATACATATTAGATGTTGTCAAAATTAATTTGCGGATTTTAAACATATCCCCTGAATTATAGTGAAATAGTCCAATGGCTTGAACCTAAAGCCATACTGAATATATATATTTGCCCGTCATAGTGAAGCTCATGATGATGATGAGCGGTTTTATGAATTTTGTGCCGCCATTAACAATCGCCAATGAACCAAGATAACCGCCGATAATTTGGCCGATAATCATAATGCCACCGATCAGCCAAATTACATCGCCTGAAAAGATAAACACCACCAGCGAAGCCAAGTTTGAGGCAAGGTTTAGAAATTTTGCTATGGATGTGGATTTAATGAGGTTTTGCCCGCGTAAGGCAACCCCAGCAGTGGCAAAGAAAGAGCCTGTGCCTGGGCCTAAAATACCATCATAAAAGCCAATGAGTGGCACAATGACATAACGGTATATTGGCCGCGATATTTTGGGTTTACGCTCTATATGATCGTGCATTTTGGGTGCAAAGACGAAATATAGGCCAATGGATAGCAAAACAATGGGGATGATTATTTGCAGTTTGGCGGCATCGATAAATAATAAGATAAATGCACCCAAAGCTGCCCCCGCTAAAGAGGCAAAAAATAAGGAAAAAACATCTTGTTTGCAAACCACGCGCTTTTTATAGACCGTGATGGATGAGGTGAGGGTGCCAAATACGCCTTGTAATTTATTGGTGGCAATAGCGGCAATGGGCGGCAGGCCTGTGAGCAATAACGCGGGTAGGGTGATAAGCCCCCCGCCACCTGCCAGCGCATCTATAAAGCCTGCAAAACCGCCCGCTAAAAACAATATAATGATAATGTCATAAGTTAAATTTATTTCGAACATATTCTACCCACTGGTTTTGCTTCAATTTATGAGCTGAATATTGGACTGTCAATTCAATAGATTGAATGTGTGGAGCGGATTATCTAAGTATATTCTTTTTGCGGGTCATCGCTATATTTTTGGTAAAATATCACGCCCCAAATCACCCCCAACAATATATAAAGAAGGCGCCAATGATCGATATCGATAATCCACGCTTCTAATGACAATGAAACAAACGTGGCGTAGAAAACCACAAATAATTTACGCAAGGCATGGGTTTGAAAACAATATTTAAACCCCGTAATTACGGTGCTAAACACAATAAATAAATAGCTAAAACCTGCGACCCAACCGCCAATTAGGAATTGAGTGAGGTAGGTATTATGTACATCCTCGCTATGCCTCCACCCGAATTCTTTAGCGCCAATGCCCAGTGGGTTTTCGATGAGAATTTTTAGCGCATCAGTATGATGAGTAAAACGCCCGCCTTCTTCAACATCATAAGACTGCGAAAGTGAAGCCCGCTCTGACAATAAATCAGTAATGGTCGGAATGTTAAGCGCGACAACCAATGCCAAAACCATAAAGGTGACTGAAATGAGGATATACAGTGATAAATACACCCGAAACCGATTGGTTACAGCGGTATAATACATGGAAGCCAGCATGATAAAGGTGGAGAATAAGAACACCCCCCAAGCACCACGCGAAAAGCTAAGCAACAGGCCTAGCAGCAAAATATTGAATTTGCTAACCGCAATTATTTTACCTTTTATATCACCACTGACAACCCGCTCGAGCAAATAAAGCATAGGTGGTACAATGAACGGGCCATAGACATTAGGGTCTTTAAACCCACCTTTGGCGCGGCCGTAAAGGGTAAATAAATCATAAGTTGGGCCAATGTGAAAATAACCCATAATGGCCAATATAGTCGATATAAGAGCCGCCCAAACATAGGCTTTCATGAGAATATTTATCACTTTATGCGGATTATTATAAACCATAAAGATAAGCCCAATGGCAAATAAGCTCATATACGTGGTGACAATAATGTGCATATATGAATCGCCATAATGCGCCGAATATACAATGCCCGCAAAGCTACCCATCAGGTTGATAAAGCTGATGGCAAATACCCATTTGAGTTGCCGTGGCATCACCACATTTGTAAAAAACATTAAAAATATGGTGAGCAAGATAAGCAGATCAAACGGTGCAGGCTCGAACGAGACATAACCACTAGACAATATGGCGATATAAAATAGCCAATAAGTAAATTTAGTCAGCTTATTTTCATCGGCTTGCTCGGTTATTTGATCGGTATAATATGCCATAATTTACGGGTTCAAAATCTAATACGCATTTTTGGTGTTAAACAAGGAGAACGGGGTCATCGCCAATATGTAAAGATCGAACAAGACTGACCATTCCTCTATGTAATAAAGATCATGTTCAACTCGTTGATGAATTTTTTCTTCGGTATCAGTTTCGCCGCGCCAACCGTTAATTTGCGCCCAACCTGTGATGCCAGGTTTAACTTTATGGCGGGCAAAATAACCATCGACCACTTCGCCATAGAGGCGGTTGTCGGCTTTTGCCTGCACCGCATGAGGCCGTGGCCCCACCAATGACAATTGCCCCGTAAGCACGTTGATAAACTGGGGCAATTCATCAAGGCTGGTTTTTCGAATAAATTTGCCGACTTTGGTGACTCGTGGATCGCCTTTGGTGACTAATTTACTGGCATTTTTATCTTCCAAATCATCACGCATAGAACGGAATTTATAGACCATTATCATTTCATTATTAAAACCATAACGCTTTTGTTTAAACAGAACAGGCCCGGGGCTATCTAATTTCACCGCAATAGCGACGATCGCCATGATAGGTGACAGAACAATGAGCGCGAGAACTGCGATAACCCGATCCTCGATATTCTTAACAATGTCATCCCATTCAGATAAAGGCCGATCAAACAAATCTAGCACAGGAACTTCGCCAATATAGCTATAGGAACGCGGGCGAAACCGCAATTTACTTTGTAATGCCGAAATGCGAATGTCGACAGGCAATACCCAAAGTTTTTTGAGTAGATTCAAAAGTCGAGTTTCGGCCGATACGGGCAGAGAAATCAGCAGCAGATCAATATCAGTCTCGCGCGCAAATTTTACCAAATCGCTAATTTCGCCAAGCTTAGGCAATCCTGCAATCACATCGGGCGATCTTTCATCATATCTATCATCAAAAATACCAAGTATCTTGACTTCACCCTCTGAACCTTTATTGACCGCATGAATAAGCTCTTCAGCGGCTTTTCCGCCGCCAACCACAACAGCGCGGCGCTCCAAACGACCTTGTTTAAGCCATTTATTGAACAACTGACGATAAATCAGCCTCGAAATCATAATCGCCGCAAACCCCACGACAAACCAAGCCATAAACCAAACCCGCGAGAAGGTGACGCCTGATTTATTAAGGAAAATATAAGTCGCCAACAAGCCAAAAACCACTGTCCAAGCGGTGATAACCCGTAAGCCATGTTTGAGAGTGCTGCGGATGTCATGAATGGAATAAATATGGAAAAATCCAAACACCAAAACCGCACTAATTGACATAAAAATTTCAATGTTAAAATAGACTTGGTTATTACTAGCTGAAATTGATATTTGATTTGAAATATAAAGTATATTCGTCAAGTAACCTGAAATAAAAATAACCAATAAATCAGTAAAGCGTATAATAGTCAGCAGTTTAGGACGCAATATTTTTCTTGAATACTTTGATTTCTTGTCTGACATATAAACACTCTGGAGATACAATTAAAATTAGTTCCAGATTTAAATGCCATTGGTTTACATAGTTTTAAACAGCCATTCGACCTTAGTCTAATGTGTATAAAAATTTATTATATTTCGCGCCATTTTTTCAACATTGAAATTTTGTTTCACAAATTTTTGCAAGTCAACAACCTTAGAAATATGTTCGGACTTACCATCAAGAGTGTTTTGCATATAAGTGAAAAGTTGCGCTTCATCTTCGCTGTGAAATAGCAAATCGCTATATTCACCATAAATTTCGGGTATGCCACCAACGTCTGAAGCGATGAGTGGCATTTGGGCTGCGATGGTTTCGAGTGTCATATAAGGCAAACCCTCAGCGCGTGATGGCATAACCTGCACCTTAGCCAGTTTGAACGCTTCCGCAGCTGGCGTGGGCGGTAG
Organism: Alphaproteobacteria bacterium; assembly: GCA_002400495.2. Taxonomy (GTDB): domain Bacteria; phylum Pseudomonadota; class Alphaproteobacteria; order Rhizobiales; family OSC116; genus OCS116. The sequence goes on from NVQL02000032.1 coordinate 8,911, forward strand.
GAATGTGACGTGATCATATATGCCTGCCTTGGCAACCATGCTTTTAAACAACTCTTCCTCTGGGCCATAACCAATTATGATGAGTTTTAAACCTTTATGCGCCTTACATAATTTTGCGAACGCATTAATCAACAGGTCTACCCCTTTAAGCATACGCAATTCGCCAATATATAAAAAATCTGCAGCATCTGCCACAGGTTTTATTTTATAAAATTCATCTTTTGACAGGCCATTAGGTATGGTTTGAAAAGGCTTTTTTAATTTATCGACTTTTTGCTCAAATAGGCGGCGCGAATTTTCGCTTTCGAACACAAAGCCATCGGTGTATTGCTGCAGGTATTTCTCCAGTTTCAAAAATACAAAACCGACTGGTGAGCTTGGGTTGTAATGCAATGTGCCACCATGCATGGTGTAAAAAACTTTGATTTTGCTGCCATCGCCTAATTGTCTTTTGACAAGGCGTGCATAGGCACCACCCTTGGCACCATGCCCATGAATGACATCAAAGCTTTTGGCAGTAACAATGTTTTTGATGGTTCCAATATTTTGGTAATCCGAAAGGCCTGGCAACCGATTGATGGTTAAGTGATCAATGCCAAGCGAGAATATGGGTTCAATGTCGGCGAACAGTTGCTTCACATAATCATTATCAGTTGGTGTGGCGGTGATCAGCCCCACTTGATGGCCTTCATTGGCCTGTTGCTCAGCTAAATCCTTGACATGACGAAACAATCCGCCGATTGGCGCGCGTAATATGTGTAGTATTTTCATAATATATTTCTTATTGAAATTTCATTTTTATCCATTTTTATTGCGTCGTGCTTAATGGGCCAAACACCTGCACAATATCGCCTGCTGCCAAAGGAGTTTGCAAAGCAACATTCGCTTCAAACACTTTACCATTATCACGGCGGGTGAGGCGCACTTTAGTCAGATTAGCCCCCCGAAGAAAACCACCAGCACCAGCTATTGCCGCCGCTGCTGTCACCCCAGGTGTGAATGCAAATTGCCCCGCGGATTTAACCGCGCCCACAATATATATAGGTGTATAGGTGGTGATTTCGGCCGAAACGCTGGGGTTGCGCAGATATTGCTGCGACAATAAATAAGCAATATATTCGGACAATTGAGTTGGTGTCTTGCCGAAAGTTGCCACAACACCAAGCAAAGGCATAGATATTTGGCCACGGTCATTAACTCTATAGGTGTTTGATAGATCTGTTTGTCCAAATACGGTTATTTTGATTTGCTCGCCTGCCAATATGGTATGTGGTTTTGCGGTTAATATTGGGTCATTATATTCTCGCATTCCACTTGGTATTGATGTGCAGGAGGCCAGTAATAGCGCCAAAAACACTATAATTTTAGATATGGAACGAGACAAATTATTAACCTTTTTTTTGCAATCATAGACGAGAATCACCTGATTATGTATTGTTTCTAAATAACTTTAGTTAAAAAACTTGACTCATTTTTATTTTGTTAACTTAATTCCAACATTGTTAGCTTAGAGATTCAAAAATAGACACGAGTGAACCAAAATAGATTTTTTGATATGAAACAGAGTACGCATTTAAAAAGCCAACCCAATGACTTTACACCGCAAGAGTTTTTTATGGGTATATTGCGCAGCTGGCTAATAATCGTATCACTTGTAACATTATCTGTTGTTCTTACTATATTGTTTTATATGGTAACCACACCTAAATACACTTCAACAGCTCGTATTTTATTGGAGGATCGAAAATCGGTTTTGACTAATCTATCGACCATCAATGGCGGCACGGGTACGGCGGCTCAAACCATAGATGCAAAGCGTGTGGTGAGTGACCAAGTGCAATATTTAAAATCGTTAGATTTGGCCAAAGGCGTCGATAAAATCATTCATTTCGGTAGAATTCCTGAGTTTATCGCCGAAACAAACAAAGGTAAATCGGATGTCTATGCCTATTTTGCCAAAAATTTAAAAGTTAAAACACTACCAGACTCCAATGTGATTGAGATTTCTTATACCTCAGAAAGTGCCAAAATGGCCGCTGAAATTGTCGGCACAATCACCAAAGTCTATAAAAGCCAAAAAGCCAATGAAGATTTTAATGCCAATAATGAAGCATCTAACTGGTTGGCATTAAAAGTCAAAGAATTGCAAGACAAACAGCGCATTGCCGATGCAAAAGTTGTCGATTATCGCATTCAAAATGGAATATTTGAAGGGCAGAATAATCAGAAATTATTATCCCAACAATTAACCGCACTGAACGCAAGCCTTGTAACTGCAGCTGGACAACGTGTCGAAACCGTGGCCAGAGCGGATCTGATCAACAGATTACTCGCCCGCAATGGCAATTTGGATTCTGCACGCGACGTTTTAAACTCTGTTGTCATCCAACAATATCGCCAGCAAGTTCTCACTTTGCGGCGCCGGCTTGCTGAGTTGTCTGAAACATTATTGCCTTCGCATCCGCGCATGTTGAGCCTGGAGGCTGAGCTTAGAAATGTGAATGAGCAAATAAGAAATGAAGCGCGTAATGTTATGTTATCGCTGCGCAATGAGGCAGAGATTTCGCGCCAGCGCGAGAATAGTTTGAAATCAGAATTAAACAACTTAAAACAAACCGAAGCCAGCTCGTTAGAGCAAAGTGTCGAGCTGAATGCTTTAAAAAGTGAAGCTTCATCAAACCGCATATTGCTTGGTTCATATTTAGCAAAATATAGAGAAGCCGATGTGCGAAATAAAACCGACTATGATGCATCTACGGTTCACATTATTTCAGCCGCGGCTGTGCCGTTAGAACCATCGGGTATTACCAGCAGCGCGGTCATTGCAGTTATGGGGGTGGTGGGCTTGCTTGCAGGCATTGTGATTGCCACCTTTAGAACTTTATCTCAACATTCCAAACCAGCATATAAAAATACAAAATCTCGAGTTGATGCCCCAGAGCGCAAAAAAGCGCGCCAACGAGAGCGCGAAGCACAACAACCTCAAGCCTATCAACCGCACCGTAATCATGCAGATATTGCTAAACACTTACCACAGGGTACATCGGTGTTTGATGGTTTAGCATTTATGGCCGCCATTCCCTTGAGCACCAACTCCAACCGCCAAAACAACCTTCTAAAAAACGATATCCTGGCTCATTTGGACACTGAATATGCCGATAGCTTTGTTGATTTAGTTGACAATTTGATGGCGCAATCGAATGTTGGTTCAAAAAAACGCTATATGATTTCAGGCATTGAGGGTGATGAAGATTCTTATGAGGCGCTGATGAATCTTGGCCGTATCTTAGACATGAAAGGCGCGCGCGTATTGATTATGGATTTGGATGCCGACAGTCATTTATTCTCTAAATCAATTGTCGACAATACGAATTTTGGTTTTAGCGATGTGATAAATGGCAAATGTTATTTTGAAGATTGCGTGATAAACGACAATAAATCTGGCGCGGACATTCTATTGGCTGGTAGCAATATCAGCCTGATTGAAGATGTAATTACATCTGTCGAGATGGAAGAGTTCTTAGATGATCTTGACCAGATTTATGACGTGATACTCATTCATTCAAATGATGTCAGCCAAATGCGTGTCATTGCCTTTATCGACAGCCAAGTAGATTTAACGCTGTTAGTCGCTGATTGGCAAGACCGTACAACTGAGCAATTGCAAGCCACTTTAATGGCATTGAAAGATTTTCAAGGCTCTGACTTTGGCCTGTTGCTGATGAGCACAGACATGTATGAATTTGACCGAGAAGTGGCTTAATTATGCGGTTATTTGGCGCTAGTTTGCTCAAAAATATGCTCGATATAGTGTATTTTTCTGGGCTTTCGCGGCTGTTTAAACCAATAGCTCAAGGTGATGGCATTATATTCATGCTGCATCATATTTTACCCGATGCCATCCAAGACAAAGCTAAATTCAGACCCAATGGTTTGCTCGAAATCACCCCAGAATTTTTAGAACAGGTAATTATTTACCTGCAGGCCAATGATTATGAAATCATCTCACTAGATGAAGCCGAGCGGCGCTTGAACAACTGCACAGTAAAAGGCAGAAAACCTTATATTATATTCACCATTGATGATGGCTATGTAGATAATCTTGAGCATGCTTACCCGATATTCAAAAAATATAATTGTCCCTTTACCATATATGTTGCAACCGACCTCTGTGATCATAAGTTATTTATGTGGTGGCGCGCCCTAGACGCAGTAATTAGAGACAATTTGGCAGTTGAATTTAATGCTTTTGGCATAAAAATTGACAAGCCAACTCGCAATGTAGAAGAAAAATATGCTGCCTATAATGAGATATATTGGCAATTGCGTGACATGGGTGAAGTTGAAAAACGCGGTGCAGTTCTGGCATTGGCCCAAAAATACAATTTTGACCCATTAGAAGAAACCAAATCTGTGGCCATGAGTTGGCAGCAGGTTAAACAGCTCGGTCAAGATGAATTGGTAACAATTGGCGCCCACACGATGAGCCACAGCGCGATTGCCAAGCTAAGTGACGCAGATGCAAAAACTGAAATTGAGCATTCGCGCCAGATCATTCATGATAAAACTGGCATTCTGTGTGAGCATTTCTGCTATCCCTATGGATCAGCTGCCGAAGCCAATTTGCGGGAGTTTAAATTCGCCCAACAAGCAGGTTATAAAACGGCCGTAACGACGCAAAAAGGCATGTTATATGCAGGCCATAAAGCGCATTTATATGCGCTGCCGCGTGTATCTCTAAATGGTGATTTTCAGCACATTCGTTATGTAAAAACTTACATTTTGGGCTTGCCGTTCATGTTATGGAATCGATTTAGAAAAATCCACAAATATTAGTTAGCCTGAATCGGCCAGCAAAGCTGCCAACTCTTGTTGCACAGCCAATAAACCATCTCCACCGCCAGTTTTTTGTGGGCCAACAAGCTTGAGTAATGCCTGTTTGCTGGTTAAGCGAATGATATTATTATTGTGATCACACGGGATATTGGGGATTTTATACAATTCATGCGGGATTTTATAAGCCGCAATTTGTTTGTTTTTTAGAAATTCGACCAATTCATGATGCAAGATAACCGCGCCGACTTTAGGCACAATAGCGATGACAGGTCGATGACCCAATAATTTATCTTGAATCGCCAAAACGGCAGCATCTTCAACCCCATGAAAGCCCAATAATTCACGCTCGATATCGGCATAGCTAAGAGTCATATTGCCAACATCTAATTTTTGATTAGTCGATCTAGTGGCATATTCTATATTGCTATTAAATTTACCTTCGGTTTTGACTATATTGGTTGGTAAAAAGCTGCATGAGATTTGCCATTTTTTCTGCTGTGTATGGTCTCGATATTGGCCAAGCACCACTTCATCTTTTACATTATTTACCAACCTATATTTATAGGTCTTGGCTTGTATTTGCGTGTCTAAAGCGTTGCGTAATTGTGGTATAAAGGCATATTCGCCCAGCACTGTGACATCTAAAATATTGTTTCTGATTTGTCGGCGAGCGGCAGGTGCATTTATCTTGTCAATAAACACCAATTTATTAAGGCCTTGCTCAAACAAAGCCTCAATTAATTTAGGCTCATCAAAAGCTGCAGGCAAATAGATGATGGCATCTTTAATATCAATATTTTGAAATTCAGTGGCCATTAAGCCATCATAACAGGTGAGCTTTGCATCTGATAAAACCCAACTAATTATAGTGAGGGCGCAAACAGCCATACTGGTCGGTGGAAAGGGTGAGGTAATTTGGTTTTTTAAAACGGGTTTGGCCAGACTATTAAATATCTTTGTCGCCGCAATCAGTTGGTTATGGCTATGATAAAATGGTGCTTCTTTATCATTGTCATCTTTAGCAAAGCTAATTAGACAGGTGCTGTTGGCATCGACCACAGGGTAATCATCTGGTTTAAGTAAGTTTACATCATGCGTGGGGCGATGGGCGAAAAACTCATCAAGCGAGATGCAGCCATCAATGGGATTGCCTCCCACAGAAAATAGCAATTTAATCGATGAAATATCAAAGCCGATTTGATACATGAGATCGGTATAATTAAAGCCATCGTGCAAAATGGGGCAGATATAAGCTTCGGGCGAAATACGAATCAATGCTTGTTTAACATCATATTCGCGCCACAAGGCGGGTAGGGGGGCAACCACTATGCCTTTTTGCCAACAAGCAAGATAGAGGATTTGGGTCTCGATTGAATTGGGCAATTGTACAGCCATCACATCGCCCGCTTTAAGGCCGAAAAATAGCAATTGCAGGGCGATTTTGTCTACAACGGCTTGAATATGGGCATAACTTAGCTCAGAAAATTGATCATCGCACACTGAATAACCCGAAAGCCCTATGGACGAGCGGTGATTCTGTGCCTTTTCCCTAAAGGCCAAGTCAATAGACACATCACCCCAAATATCCTGGTTGGTGAAATATTCTATTTCATCTTCGTTATTTGACATATTCATTCGATAATTAGCCTTTTTTTTTAATTTACCTGATTCTTTATCAAATGCCTATATGCGTGGAAAAACTGTTTCAATTTATCTGTAGACTGTGTATTTGTATTAAATTAACGATAATTTTATTTGTGCCTTATTGTTTGCCAATTATCATTCTATAATGGCGCAAATGAAATATGATTTGGGTCGAAGTGACTTTTCATAAAATAGATAACAAAGTGAGCGCATATATGTCTTTTAAAACAATCGACAATGTTAAAACATTAGGGGTGGCTTTCGCGCTGTTGATGACTGGTGGCATAAATACCGCTTTTGCAGCTGATGAAGACCCTACCCATTGGCTTAAAAGATGTGTAACGGATTCTAGATCCATTCGTACATGTCTGTTGACAGAAGCTATTATCCTTGAAAATAAAGAGCGAGAAATACGCATTCAGCTCGCATCTATTCGCATTCAAACGGTTAGTAGTTCAAAAAGCAAGACCATGTTCATTCAAGTGCCTAACAGAATTTTATTGCAGCCGGGCTTGCGTTTTCAGGTTGACCAAGGCAAAACTCGTGTGGCGCCATTTAGCATTTGCTACGAAAAAGCCTGCGAATCAGAAGTTGATTTGAGCAATGATTTTATCAACCAGCTCAAGAAAGGCAATGAAGTGACACTGTCTTTCTTGCAATTTGATGGCAAACCAGTGACCATTAAGGTGCCTTTGGCTGGCTTTACTGTGGGGTATAACAGCAAAGGTGTTGAACTAACACCAGAGCAAGCTGGGCTAGTTCCTGCCGCCAAACCTGCCAAAGAAGATGTACCGAAACCATTGCCAGAATGATTGTACGCATAATCGTAAAGTGAATTGAAATGACAAAAGGCCATATTTAATATGGCCTTTTTTTATAAATAAAATTAATTGTAGCTTTGGTCAATCAGCACCAAATCACCATCATTGGTGATTTCGAAATAATCTTCAAGATCTGGATGTTCAAACGGCATATGGTTATGATCAATCAATAAGTTCTGCTCAGATACATAAGCTTTGTAGGATTCATCGCCATTCATCGCCAATAGATGATAAAATGGTTGTTGTTTCTTGGGTCTGATTTCAGCAGGAATGCTCAGCCACCATTGCTCATCATTATTAAACTCTGGGTCAACATCAATGATGATGCCCGAGAATTTAAACAACCGATGAACAACGCGTTCGCCAATTCCAAATTTTGCTGATTCCATTTTCATTCTAAATACTCAACTACTATAATTTAAATTTCATTTTGTCACAAAATGTGGCAATCATATATATATATTTCCATTATTTCTATGAATTAGGCTTTTATGAACATACTTATTGAGATTGTATCACCGTTCTTTTGTTTCATTCTAATTGGGTATATATTTGGTAGGCTATTTGATGGCACGGATGCAGGGCTTTTTTGGCTGAATAAATTTATTATATATCTAGCCGTGCCAGCTTTGCTATTCTCCTTGTTGATAAAATCACCAATTGAGGAAATGGCCAATTTTGGCTATATTGCCACCACCACCCTAATTACCTTCAGCATATTTGCCGCCAGCATGATTTATTTGGTGTTTGGGCTTAAAAAACGGCTAGGCGATAGCAGCTTACTTGCCGCCAGCGCCAGCTATGGCAATGTTGGCTATATGGGCATTCCGCTTATGGTAGCCTTGTTGGGCGAAGATGCAATTATACCCGCCACATTGATATTGATTTTTGACAGCATGTTACATTTTATTTTGGTACCGTTGATTGCAGGGCGAAATGACACAGGCAGCAATTTTGAGCGATTCGTACATAGTTTAATGCAGATTCTAAAAAACCCGTTTTTAATCGCATCGGTTTTGGGCGTTATCATCGCATTATTTAATTTGCCATTGCCAAGCTTAATCAGTAATTTATCCGATCAATTAGGCGCATCAGCCATTCCAACCGCGTTATTTTCGCTTGGGGTTTCTTTATCATTATCCAAATTCACTGGCGTGAGTTTTGATAAGGTGTTTTTGGTGGCGATGAAATTATTCATTCACCCTGCATTGGTAGCCGTGATTGTTTTGTCTTTAGGCATATTTGACCCGATATGGAGCGCTACGGCGATCATTATGGCGACATTACCGACAGCATTAAACGTATTCATGATGGCCAAACAATATGAGCGATCGGCCGAAATGGTCTCATCGGTAACATTGTTTGGTACCATAATTTCGGTTGGCAGCATATCATTGGTTATTTATTTGGTGGATGTTTTTCTGCTAAAAATGAGTTGAGCCTAGAGCATGGATTTGGGGGTGACACCCAATGGAGACAAAGCTTTTTTCATTATACTAGTGCGCAAATTGGTGGATTTTTGCAATGCAAATAAGCCCAAGCCACGTGCCATTTGCATTGGCAAAAAATTACTCATCAGGCTGACATTAAGCATATCGGTTGCTTTACCACGGGCATGAATGTCCAATTTACGCTGTTGGTTATATTTTTTCATAATATCATCGCTGCCAATATCGGCATTCATATTAAATGCATCAATGACCAATTCAGTGGCAATGGCGGCATCTTGAAAACCCAAATTCATGCCCTGTGCGCCAATCGGTGGCAGTATATGTGCCGCTTCGCCCACCAAAATGGTGCGGCTTTTGGCATAGGTTTCACTATTAATATTGGTAAGCGGGAAGGCGGCGATATAGCCAATTTCGGTCACTTTACCAACAATGCCTTGGGTGATTTTCTCAATCAATGCAGCCAATTCATTTTTAGGAAGATCTTTTATTTGTTCAGATTTTTCCGCTGTTTCAGACCAGACCAAGCTGGTTTGTGAGCCATCATTTAAATTCTGCATAGGGATGAGGGTAAAAGGGCCATTCCTACGATGAAATTCGACCGAAATATTACCGAGATCACGCGTATGCTTAAAGGCAAAACCCAGTGCGATTTGTGGGTATTTTTTTGTGGTGGTTTTGATGCTGGCGGATTGGCGCGCAAAACTGTTGCGGCCATCAGCACCGATGAGCAATTTACCGCTGATGTTTTTACCATTGGCCAGCGTGAAATCCAACTGATCAGCTTGTTGTTTAATGTCAGTAATTTGCGTGCCAAACAAGCAGTTGACGTTTTTATGCTGGGGCAATTGTGCCGCCAGAGTTTTTAATATAGCGCCCATCGGTACATTAAGCGCAAAATAATTTAAGCCTAATTCTTGCGCCGTGAACTCGACCTCGGGTGCGCGCAACAAACGATTAGTGGCATCGACAATGCGCAATTTTTCGAGCGGACGGGACAATTTATAAAACGCGTCAAAAATGCCAAGATGCTTAAGCAGGTTGAGTGATGACTGCATCAGCGCAATGTTGCGCGTGTCATCCACTTTAGTGAGGACTTTAAGTGGCTTAGGGTCGATGAGAGCGATTTTGACACCATGCGGGGCGAGCAATAAAGCACTGATCAGGCCAATAGCGCCTGCGCCCGAAATGACAATGTCGAACTGATTATCTGAAGTGTTCATTGAGTGACGCTCGCTGCGGTCGGGTTCATGCCCTTGAAAAATGGTGGCACATCCATTGTAGGGTTTTGGTCAAAAAAGTTAAACGGTCTAATGCTGATTTGCATGAACATGGTCGGCATAATCGGCCAATCTTCAGCCCGCGGAATGTGGTCAAAACCCAATGTTGGCCATAAGACAATGTCTTGATTGTCAATATTCTCTCGATCTGCGACATATTTAACAATGCCTTCACCGCCTAGGCTCTGGTTGGGGTAATCACCCGCCGAATAAAGCTCATCCGCATTATACTTGGTTACCCAAAGGGCGTTGAGAGTGAACAAAGCGCGGCGTTGGGCATCATCTTGCGGAATGATACTGGTGCCCTGATGACCGAGAATGAGTTGATATGACGGGGTATATTTGAGTTTGTTTACACGGTTTTTATTGACCAAGCGCCACTGTTTGTGGCTGTGACTGGGTGAAATGCCGCCTTCTTCCAAAATATCCAAAACCTCGCGCCGCCAAATGCTGGCTCGAATTTCATCTTCGGGCAGGGCGATGGGGGCAACAATGTCGGTAACAAGATTATTATCAACGCCGTCGACATCCAAATCCAAACGGAAGGAAAAATGATGACTGTGATATGGCGCAACAATGGCGGGAGCGATTAAAGCCCCATATTTTGTATCTTGTTCTGCGCTGTCATCATCTAACGACAAGCTTTTAACACCCTTGGCGGCCAATATGCCTGTGGCGCCAACCCGTATATCTATTTTCCCATTTTGGCTAAAGATAAAATCAATCACATAATCATAATTGCCCAATACGGGAATGGTTCTGACCACTAGATCGACCATCGGGCGGGTTTGGTTGGAATATTCGCCCGCCACCCCATGGCGCCATAACGGCTCGCCTAAATTGCGCTCAAAAATACACACGGCACGTTCTATTTGAAACACCTCGCCATTATCATTGGGCATATTTATAGTCAAATAGGTGGCGTTGACAGGGCAATCTGCACCTGGAGTGAGTGAGCTAGCCAGCAAGCCAAGGCCAAATTCGCCATTGTCTAAAAAGGTGCGGTAATACCAGTTGTCGCTTGGGTCTTGATAAGGCACAAACATTTCGGCCATCGACATTTGATAAGCAACATCGCGCTGATCATCGCCATCCTTAAACTTGACCATCGAGACAATCGGGCCAACGCGTTTGTCCATCCGCATATGGAATTGCCAATTTTGCCAGTCGACCAGCACGCCGTCTTTTAGGCTGTAATTACTGCCTTCAGGCGCAATGGAAAAAATTGGGTTGAGTGGTTGGCGATTGTTTTTGCCGCTTTCATAATCAAATATCGCAGGTGGGGTGGGGATGATGCCTGCATCTACCAGCCCAAGCACTTGTTTAGCTTCGACATCCACAACGGTGAACAGACCCTCTATCGGGCGGCCGTAAAGGTGGTTTTTAGAATGGCTACGTTCATAACAAGGCACTTTAAAAATGCGTTTTAAACCGTAATTTTGCCGTTCGAAATGCCCTGCTGGATTGGGAGAGCAATAGATATTGTTCAGATCAGTAATGCCGCGGGTTTTTAGCGCAGCAATAAATTCTGGGTGTTTGAGCGTCAGTTCACGGGCAATGTGCCATTCGCGTGCCATTACGCTGGGCTCAACATTTGCCATGAGCTTTTGCGATAAGATTTGCGACCTATCTAAATCGAGTTTAATCTCATATGTCTCATTGTCTTTATACAGCACCACTTTGGCCATGCGGTTGATCGCATCGCCATATTGCCAAGCTTTGAGCTGAGCTTTGGGCATTTCGAGCAAGCCAATATATGGATATTGGCTATGTTCATCGGCAATTTTTTTATCGATGAGTATCGCCACCGTTTGCCTTATCTCATCGGCAGTCAGCGCATCCATCGGGTGGGTGACAGCAAGCACCTGCGGCGCGATTAATAACAGCAAAAATGACAGATAAAATTTAGCAATATTCCTCATAATATATTCTTATCGGAAAATATATTGAAATGACATGATTCATTTTTTTTAAAAACCAAATGTTCGGACTTTTGATGCGCATCAATATAGTTTATATATGTTCGAGTAAAGATGGTATGAGTGATGAATAAAATTGTAAAACAATCTATATATTTAACCTGCATCGGCTTTGTAGTTTTTGCCAGCAGCTATCTGCTGTCTTATCAGTTTTTTGCCGCGCAATTATATGACACTTCGTTGGTGCAGCTTGGATTATATGCGGAAACTCTAAAATCAAAACTGTTTGAATTGCGGCCGTTGAATAAAATTTTAAGCGATCATCCGACGATCCGAACTGCATTAGAAAATACCCATAATAATGATCTTTTAAACGCCACCAATAAGATATTGCTAAAAAACCGCAATATAGCCGTGGCATCTGAAGTCTATCTATTGGATAAAGACGGGTTGACCATTGCCGCTAGTAATGCGGGTAGTGAGGGCAGCTTTGTCGGCAATAACTACAGCTATCGGCCGTATTTCATTCAGGCCATTTCGGGGCTTTCGGGGCAATTTTATGCCTTGGGCACACGCTCTAATTTAAGGGGCTATTATTTTTCTGAGCCAATTTTTAAAGGCCAAGAGATTATTGGCGTATTGGTGCTGAAAGTGGCAATCGACAAATTAGAAAATATCATTAAAAATACCGATCAAAAATTGATGATTCTAGATGAGTTTGGCGTGGTTTTCTTATCAAACCAACCTGAATTTTTATATCAAAAAACCCGACTGCTGACCAAAGACGAACAAGAGAATATAACTGAAACGCGGCGCTATAATGACAAACAATTAGGCAATTTGAGTATGAGCCCGCTCAACCAGTTTTTCCGTTCAAACATTGTGCAATTATTTGATGCTGATGGTCGTGAAAATTACATTAAAGCCAGTTTGCCGATCGCTATTATTGGTTGGGACATTACAAGCCTAACAGATGAAAAGCGCGCCATTACTCCCTCTATCATCATTGGTTTGGTGGCGGGTTTATTGTCTATATTCATGTACTTTTTGCTGGTTTCCATTCGGTCGCGGCGCAGATTACAGGCCGAACAGATGGAGTTTAAAAACAAACAAGCTGCCGAGTTGGAACGGCGTGTCGAAGAAAGATCTGCAGAATTAAAGCAAGTGCAAGATGATTTGGTGCAAACCGCAAAATTGGCGGCTTTGGGGCAAATGTCGGCAGCTATATCGCACGAGTTATCGCAGCCACTGACCTCTATTACTAACTATATAGAGAATGCTAAGCTATATTTGAGCAAGCAAGAGTTTAACAAGGTCGAGCAGAATATCGGCTATATAGCAAAACTATCTGATAAAATGACTGCGATAATCCATCACATAAAGATATTTGCTAGCAAACGCCCAACGGAAATAAACCGCGTATCGATTAATAAAGTGATTGAAGAAACCGTGTGGTTTATGCAATCGAGGTTTCAGCGGCGCGAGGTGCGGCTGGAGATTTCATTGCCAGATGAAGATGTATATATATGGGCTAACAATGTGCGTATCGAGCAAGTGGTGATGAATTTAATTTCAAACGCGCTTGAATCAATGCAAAAATCGACAATAAAAATATTGAATATTGAGCTATCTTATAATGATGATTTGGCAACCATTATCATTAGAGATACGGGCGAGGGGATTGATGAGCAATCAATTGAAGCCATATTTAAACCGTTTTACACCACCAAAGAAGATGAGCAAGGCATGGGCATAGGGCTTTCGATCAGCCGCTCGATCATCGAAGAGTATGACGGTATATTAGAAGCGTTTAACCGCCCCTCTGGCGGCGCTAGATTTGAAATTAAACTTCCAATTAGCAGAGATTGATTATGGAATTAGGCAAAATTTTATTTGTTGATGATGAAGAGCATATTCGCAATTCCATCGCCCAGTCATTTGACTTGGCGGGCTTGAGTTATGAGTGTTTTAACAGCCCTAACCAAATGTTATTACACATAAACAAAGACTTTAACGGCATTGTAGTTTCGGACATTCGCATGCAGCCGATGGGTGGGATTGACCTGCTTGAATATGTACAGCGCATAGACGCCGCCATACCAGTGATACTCATCACTGGCCATGGTGATGTAGAGCTTGCGGTAAGTAGTTTGCAAAGTGGCGCATATGATTTTTTTGAAAAACCCTATAATAACAATAGATTAATGAATTGTTTGACCAAGGCACTAGAAAAGCGCTTGCTGCATTTAAAAGTTTTGGCACTACAAAACCCGCAATCACTTAATGTGATGGATGCGATTATTGGCGACAGCGCGCCCAGCAAGCGGTTAAAGCAACAGATTAGAACCATCGCCAGCACCGATGTTGATATATTGATTAATGGAGCAACAGGTGTCGGCAAGGAACTGGTCGCGCGGGTATTACATGCTTTAAGCAGTCGTGCCAAAGCGCCATTTGTGGCCATCAATTGCGGGGCTTTGCCTTTGTCGATTATTGAGAGTGAATTATTCGGCCATGAAAAAGGTTCATTCACCGGTGCGACCAGCCAAAGAATTGGCAAATTTGAATTTGCTAAAGGCGGCACCGTGTTTTTGGATGAAATTGAATCCATGCCATTGGATTTGCAGGTGAAGTTATTACGCATCTTGCAAGAGCGCAATTTGGAGCGCTTGGGCAGCAATGAATTGATTGATTTGGACATTCGCATCATCGCGGCGACCAAAAAAGATTTGTTGGTAGAAAGCCAGAATGCCAACTTTAGAGAAGATTTATTTTACCGCTTAAATGTGGCGGTGATTAACATTCCGAGCCTAAATGAGCGCAAAGCTGACATTCGTTTGCTGGCACAGTATTTTATTGATAAGTCTATTAAAACCCATAATATCAGAGATTTAAACATAATATCGCATAAATTAATTGAACTTGAAAACCGTGATTGGCGCGGCAATGTGCGCGAGCTTAAAAATTATTGTGAGCGTTTGGTGTTGGGCATTGATGACGTAAGTTCACCAGAGGATGAAGCCCGAAAGTTTGAAAAAATGCCATTAACTGGACGGATGAGACTATATGAAAAGCAGGAAATTATGGCCTGTTTAACCGCCCATAATGGCCATGTGCAATCATGCTGTGATGAGCTTGGCCTGCCGCGCAAAACTTTTTATGATAAATTGAGCCGCCACGAGCTGAACCGTTCTGATTATATATAATTTGTGCAATAAACCGCACAAATTATAAGTAAATATTAAGTATTTGTGCAGTTTGCCGCACAACTATAAATGGTCAACAAACGCCCTAAACTTTAAAACCTAAATAGATTCAATATAATAAAAATAATTTTTTGCATTTAACAATTATGGCACAGCGATTGCAATGTTATTGGCAATCCTGCCACGAGGGCGCAGGTGTTTTAAAATTAAAATTGGGAGATTCTTAAATGAATAAATTTAAAATTGCTGTATCTGCATTGGCAATGATTGCCGTGACAAGCGGCGCATATGCTGAAGAAATTGTGATCAAATTCAGCCATGTGGTGGCAGAAAATACACCTAAAGGCATTATGGCCAATAAATTTGCTGAACTAGTGGCAGAGCGTTTGGCGGGCAAAGTTAAAGTTGAGGTGTTTCCAAACTCTCAACTATTTAACGATGATAAAGTGCTCGAAGCTATCTTGTTGGGCGACGTGCAATTAGGCGCACCATCATTGTCAAAATTTGGTAAATTCACCAGAAAATTGCAAGTCTATGATCTGCCATTCCTATTTAAAAATATGGATGCAGTTGGTAAATTCCAATCTGGGCCACATGGCCAAGCATTGCTGGCTTCGATGAAATCTAAAGGTTTGGTTGGTTTGGGTTATTTGCACAATGGCTTGAAGCAACTTTCAGCCAGCAACCCACTTAGAGTGCCATCAGATGCTGCGGGTAAGAAATTCCGCATCATGTCATCTGACGTTTTGGCCGCACAATTTGAAGCGGTTGATGCTGTGCCATTGAAAAAGCCATTCTCTGAAGTGTTTACTCTGCTACAAACCAAGGCCATTGATGGACAAGAAAACACTTGGTCTAACATTTATTCCAAAAAATTCTTTGAAGTCAATGAATATATCACCAATTCTAACCATGGTGTTTTGGATTATCTTGTGGTGACCAGTGAAGACTATTGGAATGGCTTAGATGCTGAAATTCGTGACGAATTGAACAAAGCCATGGCCGAAGCCATTGCTGAAGGCAATAAAGTTGCGTCTGAAAAATCAATGAGCGATAAGCAAAAAATTGCTGATAGTGGCCGTAGTGAAATTCTCACATTGACAGCTGACGAACGTGCACAATGGGTTGATGCGATGAAACCTGTTTGGGCACAATTTGCCGGAGAAATTGGCCAAGATGTTATTGATGCCGCTGTGGCATCAAATAACTAAGTTGAATTTTTAACAATAAGGCCGAGCTTATTATTGTGAATAGGCTTGGCCAATTAAAAATTACGGGGAGGGCTTGAAATGAAATTTATTGAAAAATTAGAAGAGAATATATTATCCTTACTGTTGGTGGCGATGACTTTGGTGGTGTTTATTGAAGTGCTGGCGCGGTTTATGAATACGGGGGTTTTGTGGGCGCAGGAACTGACCTTATTATTATCGGCTTGGATGGTGATGTTTGGCGCATCTTATTGCGTTAAAGTTGGCGCCCATATTGGGGTGGATCTGGTGACCAATATGCTGAATGACAATGCCAAACGCATTGTGGCGGTTATTGCGGCTTTATTGTGCATTATATACTGTTGGCTGATCGCTTGGGGCGGTTGGGTTTACATGGTGAAATTTAGAACAATTGGCTTAGAGCTACAGGACATTCCGCTCGAAAAATGGCAAGCGTATAGCTTTATTACCATCGCCACTTTGCTGATGTCTGTGCGCTTTGCCATCATTGCTAAAGATAACATTACGGGTGCAATGATCGGTATGAAATTAACCGATGAAGCCGAAGAAGCGTTAGAGTTACAAGAACAAGGAGATGTAAAATGAGCAGCACCCTTGTTTTATTCGTCTTGTTATTTGCCTTGATGTTTTCGGGCATGCCGATTGCCATTTCGCTGGGGCTTTCGTCCATTTTGACCATGTTGTTTTTCACCGATACATCGATGGCATCGATTGCCCTAAAAATGATCGATACATTGACTGAGCATTATACATTATTAGCCATTCCTTTCTTCATTCTGTCATCTGCATTTTTATCGAATGGCGGGGTCGCAGGACGGATGATCCGCTTTGCAGTTGCCTGTGTGGGGCACATTAGAGGCGGGCTGGCGATGGCGTCAGTGATGGCTTGTATGTTATTTG
>NVQL02000033.1 GCA_002400495.2 Alphaproteobacteria bacterium
AAGGTGTTGCAGGCGCTACCGAGGAACTTACCTCTTCGATAGAAGAGATAAATCGTCAGGTTGTCCAATCCGCTGACATCACGGCACTTGCCGTTGAAAAGTCGCGTCAAATGAGTGAGCAGATAGAAAGCCTGACGGAGGCCTCACAAAAAATCGGCGATGTCATCAAACTCATTAACGACATTGCCGCCCAGACCAACCTTCTGGCTTTGAATGCCACCATCGAAGCTGCACGTGCCGGTGAGGCGGGMAARGGKTTTGCGGTGGTTGCMCAGGAGGTTAAAAGCCTGGCGGCYCAAACRGCCAAGGCCACCGAAGATACCAGCGCCCAGATAGACAACATACAAAATACGACAAAACTTGCTGTTGAAGCYAACGCCGGGATCAGCGAAACAATTGCCARGGTCAACGAGATATCRACAACAATTGCCAGTGCGGTTGAAGAGCAAAGTACAGCAACCCAGGARATTGCGCGCAATGTYGATGARGCCGCCATCGGCACCACTGAAGTRAGTGCCAGCATTGCYCTTGTTCGCGAGGCAACCGMCGAAACCCAGCAGGCAGCGGTTAAAGTTTTACAAGCCTCCGGCGAAATCTCCAGACAGGAAGAGGTGCTGCAGAGCCTGCGCGATGAGATGAACGGATTTATAGCGGAAATCAAGAAAGTTGGTTAGCGTCCCTGTCACCGGGTCTTGCGTGATTGATGGCGAGAAATACAAAAAAACGGGTGGGCAAAATTTTCTGCCCACCCGTTTTTAATGTTGGTCGGAACGGCAAGATTTGAACTTGCGACCCCTTGACCCCCAGTCAAGTGCGCTACCAGGCTGCGCTACGCTCCGTCATTGCTTGTTTTAAGTGAAATCTCAATAAAATCAATAGAAAAACTATATTCGTTCCAAAATAACAAATGCTTGTGCATATTGTTTTTCATCGCTTAGGCTGATATGAATTTTTATGCCGTTATCAGCATGAGTTTTCTGCAAATTTTCAATAAATATTGCGGCATTGCCGCTTAGTTGGATATAGGGCGCACCTTGTTCACTATTCAATGTGGATATATCTTTTAATAGCGCCGCTTGGCCAATGCCAGTGCCAATGGCCTTGGCAAATGCTTCCTTGGCGGCAAAGCGTTTGGCATAATATGCAATTGGGTTGTTTAGCTTTTGGGCTTGCTCTAATTCTTCAGTGCTATAGGTGCGCGTTAAAAATTTGTTGCCAAACTTTTTGATAGATTGTGCAATCCGCTTCACTTCAACTATGTCTGTGCCAATGCCAATAATCATTTTTTTCTAGCCTAGAGTTGCGCGGGCTTTGTCCATTAAATGGCGCATTTTTTTAATGCTGGCATCAAGCCCGATGAATATGGCTTCGCCAATTAAAAAATGCCCAATATTCAGCTCGACAATTTGCGGGATGGCCGCAACAGCAGCAACGCTATCAAAGGTCAAACCGTGGCCTGCATGCACTTCTAAACCTAGCTCATGACCAAGTTCAGCGCCAATGCATAGTTTTTCTAATTCGTGGGTGATGAGCTTATGATCGCCAGAAATAACTGCGTGTGCATAAGAGCCTGCGTGCAATTCGATAATGTCAGCACCGACATCAGATGATGCGCGAATTTGCGCTTCATCTGGGTCAATAAACAACGAGACTCGAATATTCTGTTCCTGCAACATTTTTGAAAAATCGTTAATGCGGTTGTTATTTCCAGCAATGTCGAGACCGCCTTCGGTGGTTATTTCTTCGCGTTTTTCAGGCACTAAGCAACAGGCATTGGGCTTATGGCGCAGGGCAATTTTGCCCATTTCTTCGGTAACTGCCATTTCCAAATTGAGTGGCGCGTCAATTTCGGCGCGCAATCGGGCAATGTCGGCGTCGCTTATGTGGCGTCTGTCTTCGCGTAAATGCGCGGTGATGCCATCGGCACCCGCAAGTGTGGCTATGTTAGCGGCTTTTAACGGGTCGGGGTGGGCACCGCCGCGTGCATTGCGGATGGTGGCTACATGGTCAATATTTACGCCTAGTCTCAAAAATTCAGTCATATCTCTGCCTTGATTTTATAGTGAGTGAACTATAATCCATGAAATGAAAATCACAAGCGACAAGCGCATCCAATCGATTGATAAATTTTATGTGTGATATCAATAATTATGATTTAAATCTATGACTTCGCGCTTTTTGATATAATACCACTGCCCGATATACGATAAAATACATCACGCCGCCAACCAAAAGCCCGAGTGGCACCGCGCCAATTATCATGGGTTTAAGGGTCAGCCACATGCCGTCCCAACCGTCAAGAAACATATGTTTGCTAATATGGACTTCCTCATTAGGGACGCGCTTATTGCCCAAAATAAAGTCGCCAATTTTCTTGATGATAAACCAAATGAAAGGAAAAGTGAGCGGGTTGCCAATTGCAGTGCCGAGTGCTGATGCCAAAAGGTTGGCGCTAAAAATATAAGCGATCACAGCGGCGATGACAAAGTGTAGGCCTAAAAATGGTGTGCAAGATGCAAAACCGCCAGCAGCCACTCCAAAGGCAATGGCATAAGGTGTTGCATTGATACGCCAAATACGCCGCCAAATATAAACAAAGCTCCGCCTCAGGCCTTTTGTGGGGGCAAAGAAATTTGCTAGTTTTTGCCTTTTTTTAAGTTTGTCGCGCCGTTTGAACAGCATTTAAATATCCAGTTAAAACAATTTTATATCACTCTGGAGACTACACTATATTTTGGCTTATATATGGTCATGAATCGAGTTTATTCAACTTATATACTGATTTCGCCAAATTTCTTGCCAGCCACCCGTTTAATATCATTAATAATGGGCAGTGTCTTCAGTGAATTTTTTACCAAATTAAAGTGGTGAATGTCTCTCACTTCAATTTCCATGTAAAGGTGGTGAAAATCCACCTCTTTGGCAACGATGTAACTATTCCAAATGTTACAACCTTGTTCGGCAATCATGTTGGTAATTTGCGCCAAAGCGCCCACTTCGTTCAGCAAGGTGATTTCAATTGGTGCGGTAAACCATTGTTTTTCACGCCCTTCTAAATCCCAAACCAAATCTATCCAAAGCTCGGGATTGTCCTCAAACGCCTCAAGCTCTTCGCTATGGATTGGGTAAACGACCAAACCTTCAGCAGGTCTTAAAATACCAACAATGCGCTCGCCCGCGATAGGCGGGTGCTTTTTAGAAAAGCGGATGGCACCAATGTCTTTGGATACGCCTCTTATCGGCATGGGGGTGGTTTTATTGCTAGCGCCAATTTCAAAATGGGTTTGGTCATGCATAAATTCAATGTCGTTGCGCTCTAGCAACATCGGCACCATAGCCTTGGCGACATCTTTAAGCTTTATTTCGCTACGGGCAATGGCCACAAACACGTCGTCGAGCGATTTATAGGCAATCTTTGGTAAGGCCGCGGTTAATTTATCTTCAGTAAATTTTAATTTCAGTTTTTTGAAAATGCGGTTAAGCATTTCACGACCTAAATGACTATATTGTTTTTGGCGCTCTTCTTTATTGGCGCGGCGGATGGCTGATTTGGCTTTGCCAGTGGTTACAAAACTTTCCCATATGGCTTGTGGTTTGCTGCCTTTGGAAGTGACAATTTCAACTTCATCGCCATTGTCTAATTTTGACCGAAGCGGCGAGGTCACACCATTAATTTTACAACCCACACAAGTGTTGCCAATGTCGGTATGCACTGCATAGGCAAAGTCAATCGGTGTGGCGTGTTTGGGTAGGGCGATCAAGCGTCCGTTAGGGGTGAAGCAAAAAGCCTGATCGGCAAATAATTCTAATTTGGTGTTTTCTAAAAACTCTGCTGGTGTGTCACCGTCTTCCAAAGACTCAATAACATGGCGCAACCATTTGAATGCGCTAGATTCTTCAGATACAGGCACACTGCCAGATCTAGATTTTTTGTGAGCGTCTTTACCTGGGATGGAGCTGTTTTTAGGGTTGTTTATATATACGTCTTCTTTATATAAAGCATGCGATGCAATGCCAAACTCGTTGACCTCTTGCATTTCTTCGGTGCGAATTTGCAGTTCAATACGTTTGCGGGTCGGGCCAATAATGGTGGTGTGAATGGAGCGATAATCGTTACTTTTGGGTATCGAGATAAAGTCTTTAAACCGCTCAGGCACCATTGGCCATTCGGTATGCACTAAGCCTAAGGCGCGGTAACAGTCATCCTCGCTATGGGTGATGATGCGAAATGCAAATATATCAGATATTTTTTCGAGCGAAATGCTTTGGCGCTCCATTTTTCTAAAAATAGAGTAGGGGCGTTTTTCGCGGCCATAAACCCTTGCCACAATGCCAGCTTGTTTCAGCTTTTTGTTTAGAATTTCAGCAATGTCATCGAGTAGGTCTTTTTCATCTTCATGCATTTCTTGCAAGCGGTTTAAGATGGTGTCGCGGGCTTCGTGGTTTAAAACCTGAAAACAAATATCTTCAAGTTCTTCTCTGAAGAAATGAATGCCCATGCGGCCAGCAAGCGGTGCGTAAAAATCCATAGTTTCTTGGGCGATGCGCTGGCGTTTTTCGGGCTTTACATGCATGATGGTGCGCATGTTATGCATGCGGTCAGCTAGTTTAACTAGCAATACACGAATGTCTTTTGAAATGGCAAAAAACAATTTACGTAAATTCTCAGATTGCGCCACTTCGCGCGAGATTAAATTAAGTTGGCTAATCTTGGTCAACCCTTCAACCAAAGAGCCAATTTCTTCGCCAAATAATTGATCAATTTCTTCTCTAGTGGCATCGGTATCTTCAATCGTGTCGTGCAAAAGTCCTGTGGCAACAACCGTTGAATCAAGCTTTAGTTCAGCCAAAATAGCAGCCACTTCAATCGGATGGCTAAAATAAGGGTCACCAGAGGCACGCTTTTGTGTGCCATGTTTTTTATAACCATAGATATAAGCTTTGTTGAGCAATTGTTCGTCAGCCTGTGGGTCATATGCCAACACTTTTTCAACCAACTCATATTGTCTCATCATTGTCTATTCTCCGATTCTAGGCTCAATCTATACCGCTATATTCAATTATACCAACAAAAAAGCCCCCAAAAATTTGGAGGCTGATTTTAATTAATGTATGTGCCTATCATTTAGGCTTAGGTAAAGCTTCGATGGCTTTTAGCAAATCATCTTCACCCATTTGGTCAAAGCTAATTTTGTCTGGGTCTTCACCAAGGTTGCTCACTTCACCAGTGGCAGAAATCATGGGCACAATTTCAGTTTCTGGCTCATCAACTTCAACATATTTTTGCATTGAATGGATAAATTCTTCTTCTAAATCTTCTGCCGAAATCATATTGTCGCCAATTTCACGCAATGCAATTACAGGGTTTTTGTCATTGTCGCGGTTAACAGTTGGCTCTGCACCACCTGCAAGCATTCTGGCGCGATGTCCTGCCAGTAAAACCAATTCAAAACGGTTGTCGATCTTTTCGATACAATCTTCTACGGTTACGCGAGCCATGCAGCGTTCTCCAATAATAATTAATTAGCTTTTTCCTAGGGCCAAACCTATATAATTGCAAGTGTTATTTTCATATATAACACCAATATAGCACCATTGGCTTTTATTTCAGTGCATTTATCAATTGGTGGGCGGTTTTGCCATTTTGCGGATGGTGCCAAAAGGGCGCTATTTGCTCAAGCGGCTCCAGCACAAAGGCGCGCTTGGTTAGGCCAGGGTGGGGCAGGGTGAGCGGCAAAAATCCTGCATGTATCCGTTGGTTATATTCAACTCCGTGCCCACATATTACACCTTTATAATCTATAATGTCTATATCAAGCGGCCTGCTGGCCCAGCGTTTGCCTGCCACACGGCCTGCGGCACGCTCAATTTGTTTCAAACAATAAAGCAATGGGGCGGCGCCTTTGCTGGTCTGTACCATCAGAGTTACATTTATATAATATTGGTCAGGTAATTGATCATCATCAGCCAGTTGAGTGTTTAAACTGTTTTTGTAAGTCAAAGTCATTGGGGCGCTACAATAGAATGATGATTTTTTAATAATGGTGATTCTATATTTTCTCAATTGCGCCATTGCAAAGTCTAAAGTCTGCATTCTGTTGCCCCATTTTGATGGTAAGTTGGAGCCAAGCGATAATATTATCATGAGTTATCCTTAATATTGCCAATAGAGATTAGAAGTCTTAATGAAAGGCCATCTCAAGGTCGACAATTTGCACAATTTACGTGTAAATTCTGTGTTTTTAACCATAAATGCTACTATTGGATAATGTGCAGTTCTACCAATAGATAGTATGGCTTTATCATTATAGTTTTTTTGATTTTTTAAACGTTATTTTAGAAGTCCCAGTTTTTAGAGAATTTCACTGACTAGATATATACAATTAATTAATAAATGAGAAATTAATATGCACATCTACCCCGCACAAAAGATCGCCATATTTATAGATGGCGCCAACCTATACGCCACTGCCAAAGCCTTGGATTTTGAAATTGATTATAATCAATTGCTCAGCTTGTTTAAAAACAAGGGACAATTTGTTAGGGCATATTATTATACGGCTTTGGTCGAAGATCAAGAATTTTCGCCGATTCGCCCGTTGATTGATTGGTTGGATTATAACGGCTTCACTATGGTTACAAAACCCACCAAAGAGTTTATAGATTCTTCAGGACGTAAAAAAATCAAAGGCAATATGGATATCGAGCTGACTGTTGATGTGATGGAAATTGTCAATGAAGTTGATCATATCGTTTTATTTTCTGGCGATGGTGATTTTAGGCGCTTGGCCGAAGCCGTGCAGCGTAAAGGTAAAGTGATGAGCATTGTTTCAACAGTTAAAAGTCGTCCACCAATGGTGGCTGATGAACTGCGCCGTCAAGCCGATCAATTTATTGATTTGAACGATTTAAAGCAAATTATTGGCCGCAAAGATGCGCAAGGCAATGTTAAGCCAAGTCAAGTTGATAGAGGCTAATTTAAAAGTTGAATGTGGTAAAAAGAGGTTGCAGTTCTGGGGTCAGAGTTGCAACCTTTTTATTTGTTTAAGCTAAATATCTATCAGCCGCGATCGCGCATCAAGCGGGCTTTGTCGCGCGCCCAGCTTTTTTTCTTTTCGGTTTGGCGCTTGTCGTGGTTGTCCTTGCCCTTGGCAAGCCCGAGCAATAATTTCACTTTGCCACGTTCGTTAAAATACATTTTCAGCGGTATAATGGTCATGCCGTCTCGCTGAATTTTGGAATGCATTTTATCAATCTGTTTGCGTTTTAACAATAATTTGCGCGGCCGTCTTAACTTATGGTTCTCGCGGTTGGCGCGTTTATATTCGGCAATGTGGCTGTTGAGCAAAAACATCTCGTCGCCTTCCATAGAGGCGTAGCTTTCGGCAATGTTGCTACCGCCATGGCGCAGGCTTTTTACCTCAGTGCCAAGCAGCATGATACCTGCTTCAACCGTTTCCAAAATCTCGTAATTGTAACGGGCTTTGCGGTTGTCAGCTATGGTGGCGGCACCGGTTATATAATCTTTGCCTTTGTCTTGTTTTTTCTTTTTGGCCATTTTATTTATCGTTTACCATTTTATTGGGCGTCTAATTGAGTAAGCCAGCAAAAATCATCGCTTGCTTTACTTTTTGTTTCACTTCATCGCTGGGCGGCAAAATTGGCAATCTTACATCTTCTTCACATTTGCCCAGCAAACTTAATGCATATTTGGCAGGGCCGGGGCTGGGGTCAAAAAACATCGCCATATGCAATGGCATCAATTTTTCTTGAATGTCCCGCGCTGTGGCAAAATCATTAGCATTGAGCGCATCATACAGGTTGGCACAAAGCCGTGGTGCGACATTGGCGGTTACTGAAATACAGCCCACACCACCAGAGGCAAAATGCCCAACGCATGACATATCATCACCGGTTAGCTGAATGTAATCATGTCCAACTTCAAGGCGTTGTTGCGTCACCCGAGATATATCACCGGTGGCGTCTTTGGTGCCAACAATGTTAGGCAGCTCAAACAGGCGTTTCATGGTCTCAACATCACAATCAATGATGCTTCGGCCAGGGATATTGTATATAAATATAGGTATATCAGCACAATCATTCAAGGCTTTATAATGGGCATAAAGGCCAGCTTGGTTGGGTTTGTTATAATAAGGTGTTGCCACCAACGCACCATCGGCACCGGCTTTATGCGCATGTAATACAAATTCAACGGCAGCGGCCGTGTTGTTAGAGCCTGCGCCCGCCATTACAGGCACGCGGCCAGCAGCTATTTCAACGGTCACGTTCACCACATGTTTATGTTCTTCGTGGCTTAAAGTTGGCGATTCACCTGTTGTGCCGACAGGCACAAGGCCAGATGAGCCTTCCTTTATTTGCCATTCTATAAAATCGGCCAAAGCCTTTTCGTCGATTTTTCCGTCTTTCATGGGGGTTACCATGGCGGGCATAGAATTTTTAAACATGTTTTTCTCCTTAAAATCGCTTAAATATAAGCGAATTTTTACAAACTAACCGAAATGCTGACCAAATTTCAATTTAAATCGGCAAATTATGCAATAAAATCCACCATTACGGAATTTAACATGTGATTAAATAAAAGGCACTTGCTGATTAGTTGCACTATATGCTATAAAAATAGGCAAATTAGATTATGAGCGCCGATGATTCAAATAGCAGATATTATTCTTAAAAATAACGCTTTGTTGGCACCCATGTCAGGTGTGACCGATGCTCCGTTTCGGCGTTTGGCGCACGAGCTGGGCGCAGGCTTGGTGATATCCGAAATGGTGGCGTCAGAAGAGTTAGCCAAAGCCAATGTCGAAACATTGCGCAAAGCCGAAGGCGGTGATTATCTTAAACCATTTGTCATTCAGCTTGCAGGGCGTGAAGAAAAGTGGATGGCGCAAGGCGCCAAAATCGCCGAAGATATGGGCGCAGATATAATTGACATCAATATGGGCTGCCCCGCCCGCAAGGTGATTAGCGGCATGTCAGGTTCAGCCCTGATGCGTGATCCAGATCATGCGTTGCGGCTCATCGAGGCAACCGTGGCCGCAACTTCAAAACCAGTGACGCTTAAAATGCGCCTGGGTTGGGATTTTGATATGCTAAATGCGCCCGAAATTGGCTATCGTGCCGAACAAGCAGGGGTGCAAATGCTAACAATACATGGCCGCACCCGCAATCAATTCTATAAAGGCAATGCCGATTGGGCAAAAATCGCCGATACCGCCAAACGAGTTAAAATTCCTGTTGTTGCCAATGGTGACCTTAATGATATTAAAAATGCCGATAAGATGATGAAACTGGCAGGCGCACAGGGTGTTATGGTCGGGCGTGCGGCTTATGGAATGCCTTGGTTTGTGGGGGATGTGGGGCAATATCTAAGCGATAAAACTTTGCCCAAAGCCAAGAGTTTACGATGGCAACATGAGTTGGTGCTCAAACATTTTGAAATGATGTTAGCGCATTATGGTGAATTTATGGGTTTGCGCATCGCGCGCAAGCATTTGGGCTGGTATCTCGAAAATATTGTCATTGATAAAAATGATTTAAAACCATGGCGCATAAAAATATTCTCACAAGATGAATCTACAGAGGTGAGGGCGCAAATTTCGGCATTTTTTACCGAACAAATGGCCAAACAATCGGCGTTTGAACCAACTTTAAGCGCGGCGATGAATGAGTGATGGACAAATGAGCAAAACTGAAAATAAGAAAATATTGGTAGCCAATCAAAATATGGGACTTGACGAAAGTCTCTACCCTGCGGTGCTCAACGCCATTGCCCACCCGTTACTGATCATTTCTGAAACGGGGCAAATAAAATATGTCAACAGCGCCACCGAGAATTTCTTCGAAATGGGTGCGCCGATTTTGTTGCGGCAAAATATTGCTAATTTGGTGCTGTTTGGAAGCCCGCTTTTGGCGCTGATTAAGCAGGTGAATCAAAAGCAAATCGCGGTTAATGAATATGAAATTCAGTTTGAAATCCCGCGCTTGCATGTCACCAAAATCGTTGACATTCAGGCGCGGTTGCTTGAAAGCCACAGTGATGTCGAAGGGCGGCATATGAGCATTATGTTTATCGAGCGCGGCATGGCCAATATGATTGAATCACAAATTTTAAGCCGCAATGCCACCAAATCTATATCCAATATGGCCGAAATTTTGGCGCATGAGATTAAAAATCCATTGTCAGGCATACGCGGTGCGGCGCAGCTGCTGGGCGCAACGGCCAATTCAGATGATAAATCACTGACCACGCTTATCTGTGATGAGACTGACCGAATTTGTAACTTAATTGATCAGATGGAGCAATTTTCTGATGGTCGCTTGCCTGAATATGAATCGATCAATATTCATTTGCTGATTGACCACGTTAAAAAATTAGCCAGCAATGGTTTTGGCAAACATGTTAAATTTGTTGAACATTATGACCCAAGCTTGCCACAAATTAGCGGCAATAAAGATCAGCTGATTCAAGTGTTGCTGAACTTGATTAAGAATGCCTGCGAGGCGCTGGAAGATGTGCCGAATGCGCGGATAAAAATCACCACGGCTTATAAAGCAGGGCTAAAACTTAAAGTGCCAAACCGCGATAAATTGCTCAGCCTGCCATTTGAGCTGAGCATAGAAGATAATGGCGACGGCATAGATAGTGCCTTTGTGCCGCATATTTATGATGCTTTTGTGACCAATAAAAAGGGTGGTAAAGGCTTGGGTTTGGCGTTGGTGGCCAAAATTATTGCCGATCATAGTGCGGTTATTGACTATGTGGGCGATAAATCGGGCGCGAAATTTAGAATATTATTTCCACTGTTAAATACAAGCATTAAGGCTGAGGGTTGATTATGGATGAGATTTTAATTGCTGATGATGACGCCGCGATCCGCACGGTATTAACCCACGCGCTCACCCGCGCAGGCTATCGGGTGCGGGCGGCAAGCAATGCGAGCACATTATGGTCGTGGATTGAGAATGGCTATGGCGATTTGGTGATATCCGATGTGGTGATGCCCGATGAAAGCGGGTTTGATCTTTTACCAAGGATTAAAAAACGCCGCCCAGAGCTGCCCGTGATCATTATGAGCGCGCAGAATACCGTGCTAACCGCTATCACCGCAGCCGAGAAGGGCGCTTATGAATATCTAGCCAAACCGTTTGATTTGAATGATTTGGTGGCGATCGCTCAGCGGGCGATACAAAGTGCGAAATCGGACGGCAAGAAAGCCAAACCTGCCAACAATGTCAATGATGACTTGCCGCTGATTGGCCGTAGCCATGCAATGCAGGATATTTACCGCATCATCGCACGGCTCACGCAAATTGACTTAACGGCAATGATTACGGGCGAATCTGGTACGGGTAAAGAGCTTGTTGCGCGGGTGTTGCATGATTTTAGCAAGCGCAAAAATGGCCCCTATGTGGCGATTAATATGGCTGCCATTCCCAAAGATTTGATTGAATCTGAATTATTTGGTTATGAGAAAGGCGCTTTTACGGGCGCTAATAGCCGTAATAGCGGGCGGTTTGAACAAGCCGAAGGCGGTACATTATTTTTAGATGAGATTGGCGATATGCCGATGTCAGCCCAAACCAGATTGCTCAGGGTGCTGCAAGAGGGCGAGTTCACTATGGTGGGCGGGGTGAAGCCGATCAAGACCAATATACGCATCGTGGCGGCTACGCACCAAGATTTAACCCAACTTATACGCTTAGGGCAGTTCCGCGAGGATTTATATTATCGGCTTAACGTTGTGCCGATTAATTTACCGCCATTGCGGGCGCGTAAGGATGACATTGCTGATCTGGTCAATCATTTTTTGGTGCAGGCCGAAAAACAAGGGTTGGGTAGTAAAACATTCACTCCTGAGGCCATTCATAAATTGCGTGAACTGGATTGGCCAGGTAATATTAGGCAGTTGGAAAATTTGGTTAAACGGGTGGTGGCACTTTACCCGCAGGACGAGGTGACCGAGGATATTATTGAGGCTGAAATTGCTCATGAACAGCCGATTTATCAACCGCATGGTGATATGTCGGGCAATTTGCTCAACTTAGATAATTCAATTCGCATGTGGCTGGAAAATTGCTTTGACAGTCAAGATATATTGGAGAATGATGATTTATATAGGCAATTTCTAACCGAAGTTGAACCTGGCTTGTTGCGTTACGTTTTGGAGCAAACTGCTGGTAATCAGATTAAGGCCTCCAAAATATTGGGGTTAAACCGTAATACATTGCGCAAAAAGCTTAAAGAGTATGATATAGAAATTGTAAAAATATCAATATGATAGGATGGCTATGAAGCTTAAAAACGCAGCATTAATTGTCGCTTCTGGGCGCGGTAGCCGCATTGGTGGTAGTGTGCCGAAACAATATCAGCATATTGGTGGCGCACCGATTTTAGCTCATACTCTTAAACGTTTCATTGAGCATGATAAAATTGATGGTATTATTGTGGTGATTCATCCAGATGATGTAGACCTATATGAAGCTGTGGTTGCTGAACTTGATCAGAGCAAAATATTGCCACATACATTTGGCGGCACAGAGCGGCAATATAGTGTTACCCATGGTTTGAAGGCTATTTCACATTTACAACCGCAAAATATTTTAATTCACGATGGGGCGCGGCCTTTTGTTGAGGCCTCGCTCATTGATGAGTTAATTAGCACTTGCGATGAATATCTTGGTGCGATTGCCGCCGTGCCGATTACTGATACCATTAAAACGGTGAGTGTGAAAGGCGCGCAAACCATTGATAAGACATTGGATCGAGATTTATTGTGGGCGGCACAAACACCACAAGCTTTTGATTTTAATACGATTATGAAAGCTCACGCGCAGGTTTCGCAAATGGGTGAGGATAAATTGTTTACTGATGACGCGGCGATATTTGAACATCTTGATATTGCAGTGAAATTGGTTAAATCTAGTGCTGATAATATGAAGATTACCAATCCAGAAGATTTTAAACAGGCCGAAGCAAGGTTAAAGATATGATTGAATTTAGAACAGGTTTTGGGTTTGACGTGCATGCGTTTGAAGAAGGCGATCACGCTATGTTATGCGGGGTTAAAGTGCCACATAACAAGAAATTAAAAGGCCATAGTGATGCTGACGTTGGCTTGCACGCTTTGACTGACGCCATATTGGGGGCGATTGCCGATGGTGACATTGGCTCACATTTTCCACCGTCTGATTTGCAATGGAAAGGCGCGCGGTCTGATCAATTTTTAGCCCATGCGGTGAAAAGAGTTGCGGAAAAATCTGGCCGTTTGGTGAATGTTGATGTAACCTTGGTTTGTGAATATCCCAAAATTGGCCCAGTGCGTGATGAAATGCGTGCTTCGGTGGCTAAAATTTTGGGTTTGAATTTGGAACGGGTGGCGGTTAAGGCCACGACAAGTGAAAAATTAGGTTTTACGGGGCGAGAAGAGGGAATCGCTGCTTATGCAACAGCCACTGTGGCGCTGAAATCGGACTATTTGGACGATTTGTAGCTTTTGGCTAATAGGTTGGATTCATTATGAATTTTGACAAGAAAACATACACTCTCGCATCAGACATCATCAAAATAAGCAGCCGAATTGGGCATCGTATAATTGTTGCGGAAAGCTGTACGGGCGGCTTGATATCTGCGGCCTTAACTGAGGTTTCTGGCGCGGGAAAAGTGATTGAAGGCGGGTTTTTTGTTTATAGCAATGAAATGAAATTCAAACAGCTGGGCATTAGTGAAGATCTATATATGGAATATGGCTCTGTATCCAAGGAAATGGCCTATCAAATGGCGCATGGTGCGTTGGAAAATAGCAATGCAAACATAGCTTTAGGGGTGACCGGCATTGCGGGGCCGACAGGTGGCACGCCTGAAAAACCAGTTGGTTTGGTGCATATATGTGCATTGCAAAAAAATGGTGATAAATTTGAGATGAAATATATTTTCAGAGGCGAAGATCGTTCAGGTATTCGGATGAAAACTGTGGGTGAAGCTTTGACAATATTGAAGCAAATTATTGATAAGAATCAATATGCTTAAGTTAAATTATTAATTTCAATTGTCTGTTGAGTATAATTTATTGGCACGGGTTATAAATGCTTGCTCGATATCTTTGACGCCGATTTTAAATGCGGCGGCTAGGGCCAATCTGAGTGGTAGGTTCTTCATTTCAACTTGTAATGAAAAATGGGCGATACAGCCGTTATTGTCTGCGGTTTCAAACTTCCAGTTATTGATTAGGTTTTTCAGCGGCCCTGAATTTAGAGTGACATTTATTTCGTGAAACATATCGTCAATTTCGACATTTGAGTCGAATTTCTCGCTAAAAACACTGAATTTTACGCCCATTTCGGCCAAAAAAACGCGTTTTTTGCCGCCTTTTTGACCAGAATCGGGTGTTTTTTGGCTGTTTTTGATGATTAAATGGCTACAATTTGGCAAAAATTCGGGGTATTTTTCGATATCCGCGACCATATTGTGAATTTTCTGTACCGAATAGGGGAAGAAAATTTCAGTCTGATATTTTGGCATTACATACCCATTTTAGAAAGGCGGTTTTTGCGCAATTCGTCGAAATCTTCACCCGCGTGGAAGCTTGATCTTGTTAATGGGCTAGATGCTACCATTAAGAAGCCTTTGACTTTGGCCATGCGCTCAAAACTTTTAAATTCATCGGGCGTGACAAAGCGGCTGATGGCGATGTGTTTGCGGGTTGGTTGTAGATATTGGCCGATGGTCATAAAATCGATATCGGCGGCGCGCATGTCATCCATCACTTGTAGCACTTCGTGGCGTTCTTCGCCTAGGCCGACCATAATGCCTGATTTGGTGAACATTTTTGGGTCGATTTCTTTGACTTGTTGTAAAACGCGTAAAGAATGGAAATAGCGGGCGCCTGGGCGTACTTTTAGGTATTTTGAGGGTACGGTTTCTAGATTGTGATTGAACACATCGGGTTTGGCTAAAACTACGGCTTCGACTGCGCCTTCTTTGCGGAGGAAATCTGGGGTTAGTACCTCGATTGTGGTGCGGGGGCTGGCTTCGCGGATGGCTTGAATGACCTCGACGAAATGTTGAGCGCCGCCATCTTCTAGATCGTCTCTATCTACTGAGGTGATGACCACATGGTTGAGATCGAGTTGTTTGACGGATTGGCCGACATTATATGGCTCTTTTACATCGAGTAGATTTGGCATGCCTGTTTTGATGTTGCAAAAGGCGCAGGCGCGGGTGCAGGTATCGCCCATTATCATCATGGTGGCGTGTTTTTTGCTCCAGCATTCACCAATGTTTGGGCAGCCTGCTTCTTCGCAGACTGTCACTAGGTTGTTATCGCGCATGATTTTGCTGGTTTCTTTGAATACAGGTGAGCCGGGGGCTTTTACTCTGATCCAATCGGGTTTGCGCAAAATGGGGCTATCGGCTTTTTTGGCTTTTTCGGGATGGCGCATTAATGCGCGGTCTGCTGCGCCAGCTTTAATGGCCTCTGATGGGCTTATTGTTGCTGTGTTGTCTAATAAAGTCGCCATATATTGTAAAACCTTAGAATTCGCCTTCTTTTAAGCAATATAACTTAAATATGTTGACTCGCAAATATTTATTTGAATTTTTATCGTCTTGTAACTAGCTGTTTTTATTAAGTAATAAAATTAAATTAGAAAAAGTTGAAATTAGTGGGAATAAAATGGGCTGGTGATTGTCTTACCTTAGGAGAAACAAATCATTGTGGCTTAATTAAACTTAAAACAAAATTGGAAATTAACATGAAAAAAATTATCATCGCGTCAGCATTATTCCTATCAATGTCAACAGTAGCATTTGCTGGTTCACCAACTTGGGTGGATACTGGTTTGGGCAACGTAGTTGCTGACGATAAAGGCATGACTGTATATACATTTAAGAAAGACAAAAAAGGCACATCTAACTGTTATGATGATTGTGCAACTGCATGGCCTCCATTTTATGCTGGTTCTTATGATGATGCTAAAGGTGATTTTAGCAAAATAGAACGTAAAGACGGCAAAATGCAATGGGCGCATAAAGGCTGGCCTTTGTATCTTTGGCAAGGTGATGCTGCTAAAGGCGACACAACCGGTAATAAAGTTGGTGGCGTTTGGTTTGTTGTAAAAAAATAAGACTCACTATAGACTTATGGATATATAGTTTAGAGGGGTGCATTTATTGTTGAATGCACCTCAACTTTATTTGTGAGATCTATAAAATCTATGGATGATTTTGAGAAAAATCTATTGCAGCTTTTACCGAATTTACGTCGATATGCATTGTCCTTAAGTGCATCGGTTGGCGATGCGGAGGATTTGTTGCATGATTGTTTGGAAAAAGCTTTTGCCAATAAAAGCAAATGGCGTGGTGGCAGCATAAAAAGTTGGGCAATGACGATAATGACCAATCAATTTAGAAATAGGCTGCGGAAAAAAACCAATTCGCCGCCAACGGTGTCGATTGATGAAGTGAGCATTGCCTCTAATGACGCGGTGAGTGATCCGCTTGAAATGGATAAGATTTTAACGGCTATTGACCAATTGCCTGAAGACAATAGGGCGGTTTTAATGTTAGTGGTGTTAGAAAATTACAGTTATTTAGAAATATCGAAAATGTTGAATATCCCCATGGGAACCGTTATGTCCCGATTATCGCGAGCGCGCAATATGATTGCAGAGATTTTGGACGGGCATAATATAGTTTCATTTAGGAGGCCATCATAGTGGAAAATATAAATATGGCTATTACCGAAAATGACCTGCACAGCTTTGTTGACGGCATGTTGAGTGACGAAAGAACTGTTGTGGTTGAACAATGGCTGGCCGAGCACCCAGATGACGCGGCCAAAGTGCAGAAATGGTTTGAGCAGAATGAAGCTTTGCAACACATGTTTGCGATGCCTGAAGAAGATTTAACTGACATTAGTTATGAAAATGATGAAGCGTTGATTATGGCGATGTCGAAGAAAGCTGAACAAGCTGAACAAGATGCTAAGCCTAAAAAACAATGGTTTGACTGGCGGATGATTGCTGCGGCGTTTCCGATGTTGATTATTGGCGGCATTACGGGGTCGTTGGGTACATTGCAATATGCTGAACGGCAGAGCGATATGGATGGTTTTGCTTATGTGCAAAATTTACCAGAAGTTTCGCGGGCTAGCTTTGCCATTTATTCTGGCGAAAAGAAGCATCCTGTTGAAGTGCGTTCTGTTGATGACAAGGAGCATTTGATTGCTTGGCTTGGTAAGCGCATTGATAAAAAACTAACCCCGCCTGATTTAACCAGTAAAGGGTTTAACCTGTTTGGTGGGCGTATATTGCCGCTTGAAGGTAAACCGAGTGCGATGTTGATGTATGAGGACATTACGGGTGAGCGGTTGACCTTGGTGATTGGGCAGAATAAAAACAATGAAGACACTAGTTTTAGCTTTGCGCAAAAAGATGGCATTCAGACTTTTTATTGGATTGACCAAGAATTTGGTTATGCCATATCGGGTAAGATGAGCCGCGTGCAGATGGAAGCCATTGCCAATGTGGTATATGAGCAGCTTTAGTTGATCTTAATTTCGTCTAGTTTACGATCTAATGATATAGCATCTCACCTAATTTAGGTGGGGTGCTTTTTTGATTGGGAGATGGCTATGGGAAATAGTAATGTTTTGGGTTTGGCTTTGGCAGGGGCTTTAATGGCAACTGGCATTGCAACTGGTGGTTATTTTATATCTGAGACGATTTATAAATCTAAAGTTGGGATAAACACTGCCGAGGCTAAAGGTTTGGCTGAGCGGCGGGTGACATCTGACCGAGCGAATTGGAATGTTTCGTTTAAGGTGCAGGGTGGTAAAGACACGGTGATGGCGGCGCTTTATAGCAAATATGAAAGACATCAGAAAATTATTATTGATGAGCTTAAAAAAATTGGTTTTAGTGATGAAGAGATTGCCATTGGTTCGGCGGATTATTATGGGCAAGAATTTAGAAATGACGCGCAAGAAATTGTGGATGTGAAATATAGCTTAAGCGGTTTGTTGAGCATTAGCACTGACAATGTGCCATTGGTGGGCAAGGCGCGGGTGAGTGTGAGTAAGTTGATTGCGCAAGGGGTTAGTATCGATAATCAGCGGCCGACTTATCAATTTACGAAGCTGAATGACATTAAGCCTGATATGTTGAAAGAAGCGACTGAAAATGCGCGGATTGCGGCTGAGACATTTGCTGAGAATGTGGGGGCGAAAGTGGGCGGCATTAGAAGTGCGCGGCAAGGCGGGTTTAACATTACGGATGCGGGCGAGGAATATGGTGACCGCAACAAGATTGAAAAAGACGTGCGGGTGGTGACGACGGTTAGTTTTTATATCGAGAATTGAATTTTATATTATTTGGTTTAACCTAGCCATAATATGGGGAGAGATATGATGGATGTTTGGTCTTTACGTAAAGCCACTACGATTATTGATTTGGGTATGTATGTGAATAGGTACCGTATATTAACTGTTGGCTTATTCACTGCAATTAATGCTGGTTTTAAATATAATGGTCAGCTTTATAACCCTGATATTGTGGTGGCCATCGGTTCTGGAGCGCATAAACAAAGCCAACCTGACTCTGAATTTGTTTATTTTGAAGGGGCGCCAAATTTTATTATTGATGTTTATAATGATTTTAAATCTGCTGAAATTAAACAGCGTAAATTGGCTTACGAAGAGGCTGGTGTGCAGGAATATGTGATTGTGAGTGAAGACTGTGAGAAGGTTGAATGGAATAGGCTGATTGCGGGTAAGTTTAAAAAAGTTAAGCCTGACCGTGATGGCATGATACGAAGTGCTGCATTGCCTGGGCTGTGGATTCCTACCAACAAATTAAGGCGTGACCCGTTTGCGGTGTTGGCGAGTATTGAGCATGGGATTACCCGCCGAGAACATCATGATTTAATGGATGGTATTTGGAATAAGAATTGAGATGGATCAAACAATTGAGGTTTGATTTGTGGGCATAGTTTTGATATAAGCTGATGAAAATTCAATCTGCTCTGGATTTACGTTCCAGATCGCATAAGGAAATATACTATGTCTGAGACATCTGTTGGCGTTGATACGCCTAAAATTATCGTAACTGCCCTTTATCATTTTACTAGATTGCCTGACTATAAAGAGTTGCGCGATCCGTTGTTGAAATTTATGAAATCGCAGAATATTAAGGGGACTTTGTTGCTGGCCGAAGAGGGTATTAATGGGACTGTGGCGGGTACGGCTAAGGCGGTGGCTAAATTGCATGCTTATTTGCGGGCGGATGAGCGGTTTGAAGGGTTGGTAACTAAGGAATCGTTTGATGATGAGATGCCGTTTTATCGGACTAAGGTAAAGCTTAAGAAAGAAATTGTGACGATGGGGGTTGAGGATATTGACCCGAATGACATTGTTGGGACTTATGTGAAGCCTGAAGATTGGAATGATTTGATTGCTGACCCTGAGGTGATTGTGGTGGATACACGCAATGATTATGAGGTGGGGATTGGTACGTTTAAGAATGCTTTGAACCCGCAGACTGATACGTTTAGGCAGTTTCCTGATTATGTGAAGGATAATTTGGGCAATGCTAAGGGTAAGAAAGTGGCGATGTTTTGCACGGGGGGGATTCGGTGTGAGAAATCTACGGCTTATTTGAAGCAGCAGGGGTTTGAGGATGTTTATCATCTTGAAGGCGGGATTTTGAAATATTTGGAAAATGTGCCTGAAGAAGAGAGCCTTTGGGAAGGCGAGTGTTTTGTGTTTGATAGCCGTGTGGCGGTGAAGCATAAGCTGGAAAAGGGGCAATATGACCAATGTTATGCTTGTCGGATGCCGATTACTGAAGAAGAAATGATGAGCGAGCATTATATTAAGGGCATTAGTTGCCACCATTGCCATGACAAGAAAACCCGTGCGCAAACTGCGCGTTATACGCAGCGTGAGAAACAGATTGCGCTGAGTGGTCAGCATGGTGAGGCGCATATTGGTGGTGATGTGGGGCAGACTATTGAAGCGCGGCGTGAGGCCAAATTGGCGCAAAAAGACGCGGATCGGGCGCGGCAGAATTAGCCCATTTGCTAAGTTGACATATTATATTTAAATGGGGAAGCTTGATGCTTACCATTTGGAGGTTTGAGTGATGAAATGCTTGGTGGTTATGGCGCATCCTGTTGACAATAGCTTGTGCGGTTATTTGACTGCTAGAGTGATTGAGCATTTGCGCGATGCGGGGCATGAGGTTGTGTTGAAAAACCTGTACGCTGATGCGTTTGAGCCGCGTTTAAGCAAGGCGGAGCGGTTGAGTTATTATGCCCGCGAATTTAACGCCGAAAAGCTGGTTGCTGATATTGAGCAATTGCAAGCGGCGGAAATGCTGGTATTGGTGTTTCCGACATGGTGGTTTGGTTTTCCTGCGATGTTAAAAGGTTGGTTTGACCGTGTGTGGGCGCCTGGTTATGCTTATAAGCATGCGGTGGATAATGGGGCGATTGTTCCGCATTTGAGCGGTTTGAAGCATTTATATGTGGTGACGACATTGGGTTCGGCTTGGTGGGTGGACTGGCTGGTTGTATGGCGGCCGATAAGCCGTATTTTGCGGTTTGCGATTGTGGGCACTTGTGCCAAAAATTGTAAGTTGAAAGTTATGTCGCTTTATGGTTGTGAAAATTTGGACGAGCGGCGGGTTGAGCGGTTTGTTGATAGGGTTAAGAAAACTATTGGCTGATCCTATCTAGGAAACCGTGCCATTTGATGATGAATGGTAGAAACCATGGGGTGCCATTGTAGAATGGCTTGGTTTGGAAATTTAGGCTGTTGAATTCGGTCTGGAAATTTTCTTCACCCAAAATTTGCATTGATAATTTTTTGGCTAGGTATAGTGAGCGGGTGACGCCGCTGCCGCAATAGCCCATGGCGTAATATAGGCCATCATGTTGGCCTAGGTGGGGGACGTGATCGAATGTGTAGGCGACTTTGCCTGACCATGAGTGGGTGATTTTTGATTGTGTAAGCTCGGGGAATATTTTGTTGAGCAGGGTTTTTAGGTTTTGGGCGTTTTTATTTGCGCGGTCGTGAAAATCTACACCGCGGGCGCCGAATAATACGCGTTTGCCATCGGGGCTTGGGCGGTAATATTGCACCAAGCGGTGGTTGCCGCCGTGCATGCGGGCTTTGGGGAAGAGGCGGGTGATGAGCTCTGTTGGGAGTTCTTGCGTGGCGATCATGGCGGAGGTTATGGGCATGACGCGGTTGTAGAAATGGGCGAGGAAGGGTTTGCCGAATTTTTTACTATAGCCATTGGTGGCGATGACCACTTGGCCTGCGGTGAGGCTGCCTTTGGGGGTGGTGATTCGGTGGTTGTTGGGTTGCTTTTGGATGTCGGTGACTTGGGTTTGATCGAAGATTTGGCCGCCGAGGTTGAGGATTTTTTGGGTGAGGGCGATAAGAAGCTTTTGGGGGTCTAGGCCGCCATCTAGGCCGTAGGTGACGCCTGCGTGATAGTTGGTGGAGCCGATTTCAGATTGTACGTCTTGATGTTGGATGAGGTTGTATTGGAAGCCTTTTAGGATGCTTAGTTTTTCGCAATCGCGGGCTAGGTTATCTAGCTCTTGCTGGTTGTTGACGCCGCGAAAACGGCCTGTCATAGCGAGATCGCACTGGATGTTTTCTTTTGCAATGAAATTTTTGAAATATTCTATGGCGTTGATTCCCTCTTGCAATATGGCGTGGGCTTTATTGGCGCCATAAATGCTGGTGAGGCCATCTAGGCCTAATTTGTGCAAGCTGGGGCCGATCATGCCGCCATTTTTGCCGCTGGCGCCATCGCCTAGCTTTTGGGCATCGAATATGGTGACGGATTTGCCGGCGCGTAATAGGTGTAGGGCGGTTGTGAGGCCGGTGAAGCCAGCGCCGATAATGCAAATATCTGATTGTTTTGGTATGGGGGTGTTGGTGAGGGGCGGGACGGTGACATGCTCGTGCCAAAAGGGGGTTGTTTTGAAATTATTGGCGAAAATATTTGGCATTATTGCGGCTCCTTATTGGGAAAGTCTAGCACAATTTATGGGGGGCGTATAACTAATTGAATGGGCGGAAATGGGCGGAAAAGCATGGTTTAACACTGTGGGATTGTGTGTTGTTTTGGTTAAGAAATTGTTTGTTTTTACTACTAAAGTTAGTCGTTATCAACTTATTAACCACCTTTGGCTAAGCTTTGATGTGGGGGGGTGGAACTTTATAGAGAGGTAAGCATGTTTAACATAGCTCCTAGGATACTAAATAAT
Organism: Alphaproteobacteria bacterium; assembly: GCA_002400495.2. Taxonomy (GTDB): domain Bacteria; phylum Pseudomonadota; class Alphaproteobacteria; order Rhizobiales; family OSC116; genus OCS116. Next base: position 22,301 of record NVQL02000033.1, read on the forward strand.
ATTAAGGTTGGCCGACAGGTCACCATGGTTACAGGTTTGAGCATTATTGCTCTTTTGGCACTCGCGTTTGCTTCGTATTTTGAAGCGACAACTGTGGCGGCATCTAATCACCAAACTAGCCATGCATCTAGCAAAGCGCATGTGTTTAACAAAATATATAGCGATAGTTTGCGCATGCGGCGCTATGAAAAAGACTATCTGGCGCATTTTGACCCGATCAATATCGAAAAATTTAATGTGGCGGCGGAAGAAGCGTTGCATGATGCGCATCTGTTTGAATCGATTGCAGACACAGAAGATGAATTGCAGCGCATTGGGCATATTATCAAAGGCTTGCAAGCGAGCCAAATTCAATTTGAAAAAGTAATTGAAATGGAGATAAAACTTGGCATTACCCAAGATAGTGGTATTCATGGTGAGTTGAGAAAAGTTACCCACGAGACTGAAGAATTGTTGAAGGAAATACAGGCGATTGAGCATAATGATCCTACCCTTGATATATTGACAGTTGAATTGCAAATGATGCATTTGGATGAATTTGGCTTTATGCTGCATAATGAAGAAGTGTATTTGGATGATTTTAAGCATGGTGTTGATTTGTTTATGAAAAGCCTTGCGACATCTAGCTTAACGGTTACTGAAAAAAGATCGTTAACCACTATGGTTAATAATTATAGTGCTTTGTTTATTGAGTGGGCTGTGCTTGAAAGACAGACCACGCAAGAAATTGAAAAATTTGATGAGATTTTTGCATCTATTGAACCTGAATTGGTTGAATATTCTGCTCGATTTGACAAGGTTTCTCGGGAAAATATTCAAAACCTTGCTATGATTGAAGCTGCGCATGATTTGGAAATGTTGATTATTTACGGTGCTGTTGCGGTGGTGATATTAATTATCGCTATATTAGGCCTTATGGTGAGCACTAATATTAGTTCTAAAATTAATGTGCTGAGTAAGTTAATGGAGACTTTATCTAAGGGCGACTTAAATATCGACATTCTTTTTACCAAATTTAAAAATGAATTTGGGATGATAGCGCGGGCATTGTTGGTTTTTAAAGATTCAGCTATAGAAAAAATGAAAAGCTCCAAAATCGAGCATGATAGACTTGCTAAGGAAGCTCAAAAAGCAGCAGAATTGGTTGAGGTGATTGAGGAGTTTAGAGGCTTTTCTAGTGAGAAGTTGATTAATGTTGGTGCTGCATCGGATCAATTGGAGAGTGTGTCACTTAACCTAATGAAATCTGCGAATGAAATTACCAAGCAAAGCCAAGTGGTGAAAGAAAATGTTGGTGAAACATCGATGAATGTAACTGGTGTTGCTGCGGCGACGGAAGAAATGTCTATTGCGGTTTCTGAAATTTCGTCTCAAGCGGCGGGATCTGCTGCTATTGTTGAAGAAGCCATTGGTAAAACTGGTGAAACGGTTGCGAAACTTAAGGCGCTGACTGAAAGTGCTGCGAAGATTGAAACTGTGGTGAACTTGATTAATGAGATTGCCGAACAGACTAACTTGTTGGCGCTAAACGCGACTATTGAAGCGGCGCGAGCTGGTGATGCAGGACGCGGTTTTGCTGTGGTTGCTAATGAAGTTAAATCGTTGGCTGATCAAACAGGTAAAGCGACGGGTGAAATTGCGGCTCAGATTAATCGCATTCAAACTGATGGTGCATCGGCTGCGCAAACGGTTGCTGAAATGAATGATATTATTGTGAATCTATCTGAAGCTTCGATGGGCGTGGCTGCAGCGGTTGAGGAGCAAAGTGCTGCGGTTGGGGAGATTGCCAACAATGTTTCGGCGGCATCTGACTTATCGCAACAAAGTGCTAGTTCTATGGATGTGGCGACCACCAGTGTGGAGGCTGTGCAGACTATATCTGAAGAAGTGACGCAGGTTGCTAGCAATATGAAATCGCAAGTGGAAGCCTTGGAAGGCGATATTGTGCTATTCCTTGATAAAATAAACGCGGCTTAAGCTTGAAGCTTGAAGCCTAGAAAAAAAGCTCACTAAACGTTAAGTTTGGTGGGCTTTTTTATGCTAAAATACCCAATATTGCACGCTTCGTGCGACGACCAGGCCAATTGTAGCCTTGCTGGTTGGCTTTTGCCATTCTGTAAAACCATTGCTAATTAGTGCCATGCCAGCTGTTTTGGGCATTTCCTAGAAAATCCTCTTAGCTCAAGGTGATGCGCGCGATTTTGCGCGATTGTAAAAGAGTCAGTTGTTATTAAGCATATTTTGCTTAAATTTATCTAAGGCTTTGTTTGGTGCTGTTTTTGATTTATACTTATTTCTTATTCATATCTCCACAATATAAGGCTGCAGTTTTGGGTTATATATTTAAGTTGCTTGATTAATTAATATATAGTCTTAAAAATTTTAAATATTTAACTGCTTAAGACGAGGTGAATGCGTATGTCAAATAATATGAAACTAATTCAGTATTTCGTTAATGGCTGCATGTCAGATGAAATGGAGAAGCTTGGAAATTTAGTTTCGCCAAAATTCCAATATGTTTTAAATCTCGATGAATGTTTTAGTTGGGACGAATTCGTATCTAGAAACAAAAGTTTACGCCACACCACAAATATCGTGATATATGAAATATCAAGTGAGGATGATGTTCATTTTCATTATGATTTTGATATAAGCTTGCCTGAACCCAATGTAGCTATTGTGGCGCGAGGATTTATTCAAATAATGGTAAAAGCTGGATTGATTACTCGAATTGATGCTCATACTAGGCCGTAGACTCATAAAATCGGAGAATAATTCTGATTGATGCTAATTTAACCATCGCAAGATACATTTGACCCAATTTGTCATATCTTGTTGCAA
>NVQL02000034.1 GCA_002400495.2 Alphaproteobacteria bacterium
CTGCGGCTGCGGCGCAAAGCTATCTGAACATTCCTGCCATATTATCGGCCTGTGAAATTACCGGTGCTGATGCGGTGCATCCTGGTTATGGTTTTCTATCTGAAAATGCCGGATTTGCAGAAATTTTAGAAGAACATGGCATCACTTTTGTTGGCCCAACGGCTGAGCATATCCGTATTATGGGTGATAAAATTCAAGCCAAAAAGACTGTAAAAGCCTTGGGTATACCCTGCGTACCTGGCTCTGAAGGCGCGATAAAAAGCAATGAAGAAGCGCTTAAGATTGCCAAAAAACTTGGCTATCCAGTGATTGTGAAAGCCGCCGCTGGTGGTGGTGGCCGCGGCATGAAAGTGGCAAAAACCGAAAAAGATCTTATTCCTGCCTTGGCAACTGCAAGGGCTGAATCAAAAGCTGCTTTTGGCGATGATGCCATGTATATGGAAAAGTTTTTGGGCAAGCCGCGCCATATTGAAATTCAGGTTATGGGCGATAAATTTGGCAATGCTGTGCATTTAGGCGAGCGCGATTGTTCGTTACAACGGCGCCATCAAAAAGTATGGGAAGAAGCCAGATCACCCGCATTGAACGATGAACAACGGGTGAAAATTGGTGAAATTGTTTCCAAGGCTATGGCCAACCTGAATTATTTGGGTGCTGGTACTATTGAGTTTTTGTTTGAAGACGGTGAATTTTATTTCATTGAGATGAACACTCGTTTGCAAGTTGAGCACCCGATTACCGAAGCCATTACTGGCCTTGATTTGGTGCGTGAGCAGATCCGCGTTGCGGGTGGTGCTAAGTTGAGCTTTAAGCAATCGGAAATTAAATTTAATGGCCATGCCATCGAATGCCGTATTAATGCTGAAGATTCTGAAACATTCACCCCTGCCCCTGGTAAAATTGAAAATTATCATGCGCCTGGTGGGCTTGGTGTGCGGGTTGATAGCGGGGTTTATTCTGGCTATACCATTCCGCCTTATTATGACAGTTTGATCGGTAAATTAATTGTGCATGGCAATACGCGTAATGAATGTTTGATGCGTTTGCGACGCTCGCTTAAAGAATTTGTGATTGAAGGGCCTGGCATTAAGACCACGATTCCATTATTCGAAAAATTGGCGATGAATGCTGACATTATCAATGGCGATTATGACATTCATTGGCTGGAAGAGTTTTTGAATATGGAAAGATCGTTATAGATATGTTCGAAAATAACGATGAAAACAAACAATCAACTGAGGCGCTTACGCCTCAGTTTTTGCTTGAGGCTTATGCTTCTGGTTATTTCCCGATGGCGGATGATGCTGCGGCTGACGAGTTGTTTTGGCTGTCGCCCGATATGCGCGGGGTGATGCCATTAGAGAAATTACATATTTCAAAATCTTTGATCAAATGCATTAAAAACCACCCGTTTGAAATTCGTTATGATAGTGCGTTTATAAACGTGATGACTGCCTGTGCCGAACCGACAGCTGACCGTCCTCAAACTTGGATTAATGATGAGATTATAAATATTTATTCTGAGTTATTTTTAATGGGTTTGGCTCATAGTGTTGAAATTTGGAATGAAGATAAATTAGTTGGCGGACTATATGGCGTGCAACTTGGTGCTGCATTTTTTGGCGAAAGCATGTTTTCACGCGAAACCAATGCCAGCAAAATTGCATTTGTGCATTTGGTTAAACGATTGAAATTTGGAGGTTTTAAGCTGCTCGATACACAATTCACGACAAAGCATTTAGAAAATTTTGGGGTGATTGAAATTCCAAAAACTGACTATTTGCAGAAATTAGATAATGCCTTGCACCATGTTGGTAATTTTGAAAAATTTCCCACCAATGGCAATTTATTGGCTGATATTTAAAATCTATTCAGCTGCGGCACGTTTGCAATCAATGAGCCATATATCGTAAACAGGATGCTCAACGGCATGTAAACCAGGGCTTGAAGCGAACATCCATCCAGTGAATATACGTTTTCTTTCAATTTCGTCAGTGGAGATTTCGTCTATTTCGATGAAAGATGTGGTTTTGGGACGTTCGGTGGCTGAACGGGAATAACAAACCCGAGGTGTCACTTCAAACACGCCAAACTTTTTGGTTTCATTGATAGGAATTTCAATGGTTTGAATGATGGCGGTAACTTTTTCTAAGGCACTAAAAACCGCAATTTCGTTATTAATACGCTCGGCATAAGCCACGCTTGTGGCCGAGATGAAAATTGCGACGGTAAAGAATTTGAAAAATTTCACTGATATTGCTTTCTCAATTATAGCCATAATCCATCTTTTATCTGAAATTATGATGGCAAATATAAGGCTGAAATGAGTTATTTTTCGGGTGACCAAGCGTCATAATCGCCAGACACTTTGGCGCGGTTGCCACTTGCTAAAATAGAACCTTGTGGCCGATAGGCCCTTGTGGTGCCAGTCATATTGGCTTGCGGGTTGGTGTCTTCCCAAGGTTTGGCTTCATATTCTTCTTCGGATGGCGGGATATCAACTGTGTGATGTAACCACGCATGCCAACCTGGTGGTACGCGCGTGGCTTCAACATAGCCATTATAAGTGACCCAGCGTTTGGGGCCCTTTTTTTGTTTGTAATATTGATTGCCAAGTTGGTCTTCACCCACTTTGACGCCGTATTTCCATGTGAAAAAGCGGGTGCCAATTGTTTGGCCATTCCACCAAGTGAAAATTTCAGTAAAAATACCCATAATAGCTTTCAATATCAAAATTATATCGTACGAATCCGTCGATTCACTCATTTAATATAAGCCATATCTATTTTTGTGTAAATTGAATAGATTTTTTATAGTCAAAAATATCACAATGAATATATGATATTTACCCAAATAGAATAAGCCTAGAGGAAATGCGCATTGAAATCTTTTGCGAACATATCTTCTTCTTCAACTTCCAGCTGAACTTTGTCTTTTTTCTCTTTTAGCTCGTTCAAATTAACATCATTTTTGACCAAGCGGCTTAAGAAACCGGGGTCATAAACCAATTTATCTTGGGTTTTGGGTTTGGTATATTTTACCGAGCCATCAATAATAACCCGTCCAGCTTCGACAATATAAGCGCGGGTATCAGACAATATGTTTTCTAATCTTTGCTTGAGAATAACGGGTGACAGGGGTTTCACCACAATAGCAGATGCGCCATATTTGTTAAATTCAAGCACAATGCGGCGCGAAGCATGGCCTGTTGCCATTAACACAGGGGTGAAGCAGGATGGAGCCATTTCAACTTGCCGGATCCATCTTAAGAAGGCCAAGCCGTTATTAACATTGTCATTGCCATTGAGGATAAAGTCACAAATGATCAGATCGGGTTGTTCGATTTTCACCAATTCTTTGGCTGATTCGACATTGTTGGCAATAGAAATGGTTTTGACATTAAAATTGCCCAAAATATGTTTATATATTTTGACCATTGACATATTGTCTTCTAATATCAATATGTTCAACTCATCCAAAGTTTTAAATAATGCGTTATGCTTCGTCATTAACCACTAACCCCAACTGAAATGACCATAGAATTTGATACATGGTAACCGACAAAATATAACAAATTGTAAAACTTCGAAAACTAACTGAATTTATATAGATATACTTATGAAAAGCACAACAATACTGGTTAACGAAAGCATAACGCATCGGTTAGGGCGTATAGAAGGCCTAAATTTTGCTAGGTTTTTGGCTTTTTTTGGTATGGTTTTGGTCAATTTTAAAATTGTTATGCTGCCCGCAGGTGTTGGCACATTTGGGGCCGTTGGTTGGTTTTTTGACGCATTGGAAGGCCGTGCTGCTGCTTTATTTGTTATTTTGGCTGGCATTGGGCTTGGCTTAACGGTTAAAATCACCGAGCTTAATTATAATGGTGAAACTAGGGATTTTACTGTTGGCACGCTTAAACGCGGAATGTTTCTCTTCGCTGTTGGCATGTTGAACTCCATTATTTTCAACGCTGATATTTTACATTATTATGGTGTTTATTTCCTATTCGCTGCATTTTTAGCGCCGCTGAGCGGTCGGGTAATAAAAAGCTTGATTATCGGCATACTGGCCGCGGCCACAATCATGTTGCTCATGTTAAATTTTGATGCGGGCTGGGATTGGAAAACTTATGACTATGAAGATTTTTTCACCGTAGAGGGTGGCCTAAGAAACTTATTTTACAATGGCTGGCATCCTGTCATTCCATGGCTTGGTTTCTTGCTGTTTGGTGTATTGCTCAGCCGCTTGAACCTCACATCAAAACAATTGCAGATAAAAATGATTGTCGGGGGTTTGGCGGTGACGCTTATAGGCTATTCATTGTCGAGCGGCATTATCACCGCGCTATTTAACAGTGGCGATGAGCCGTTGATGCAACTCATCCCCGTATTTTCTATGGGGCCTGTGCCTGCCACCATACTTTATATGATCAGCGCATCTGCCAGTGCTTGCGCGGTGATTGCGGCTTCAATAATTTTTTGCAAAAAATTTGCTAAATTTTCAATAGTCAAAGCTGTTGGTATCGCTGGGAGGCAAACCCTTACGCTTTATATTCTGCACATATATTTGGGCATGGGGTTAATGGAAATGACTGGCATAGCGGGTAAAAGCACGGTGAATGTTAGCCTGCTCACATCGGTTTTATTTGTTTTTGTGGCGGTGATAGGCTGCAACATTTGGAGCCAATTTTTTAAAGCGGGTGCGTTGGAAACTGTGATGCGGAAAATTACAGGTTAGCACTTGAAATTAACCTTTGATATGAGTAATCTCGGCGCAAATATTTAAAACGAATGGATAGAATTATGAGCCTCGAAAATATCATTAATGATGCGTTTGACAACCGTGCCGATTATAGCGTGACCACTCAAGGTGAAGTGCGCGAAGCGGTGGATGCAGCCCTTGAGTTGCTTGATAGCGGCAAAGCCCGTGTGGCCGAAAAAGTTGGTGATAAGTGGGTGGTCAACCAATGGCTTAAAAAAGCCGTTTTGCTGTCATTTGTTTTGAATGATATGAAGATTATGGAAGGCGCGCCTGATGGTGCGACTTGGTGGGATAAAGTCGACAGCAAGTTTTTGGGCTGGGGCGAGAATCGTTTTCGCGAAGCTGGCTTTCGGGCAGTGCCTGGTTCTATTGTGCGCAAATCGGCGTTCATTGGCAAGGGCGCTATCCTCATGCCATCCTTTGTAAATTTGGGCGCTTATGTCGATGAAGGCACGATGGTCGATGCGTGGGTGACGGTTGGTTCATGCGCGCAAATTGGCAAAAATGTGCATTTATCTGGCGGTGTCGGCATTGGTGGTGTGTTAGAGCCATTGCAAGCTGGGCCGGTTATTATTGAAGACAATTGCTTTATTGGTGCACGTAGCGAGATTGTTGAAGGCGTGCGCGTTGGCGAAGGCGCTGTTATCTCAATGGGTGTGTTTATTGGCATGTCGACTAAAATTGTTGACCGCGAAACGGGTGAAATTCACATCGGCTATGTGCCGCCATATAGTGTGGTTGTACCGGGTGCATTGCCGGGTAAAACCATGGGGAATGGCGAACCAGGCCCGAGCCTTTATTGCGCGGTGATTGTGAAAAAAGTTGATGCTAAAACACGCGCAAAAACTTCTATTAACGACCTTTTGCGCGATTAAACGAGATATATATGACTGATAATTTGCCAGATGCACTGTCTTTAACGCAAGAACTTGTGCGTGAAGACACGGTGACGCCTGTTGCCACCCCTGCCCTCGATATATTGGAGGTGCATCTTGGCAAGGTGGGTTTTGCCATTACCAAATTGCCATTTAGTGAAGATGGCTATGATGATACTGACAATCTATATGCCCAAATAGGCAGTGGCACGCCGCATTTATGCTTTGCTGGCCATGTTGATGTGGTGCCAACTGGCCCTGCTGAAGATTGGTCACACGCACCATTTTCTGGCGACATTGCTGATGGAAAATTATATGGCCGTGGCACGGCAGATATGAAAGGCGGGGTGGCATGTTTTGTCAGCGCGGCGATGAAATATGTGTCGGCTAACCCAGATTTTAAAGGCACACTGAGTTTTTTAATTACGGGCGATGAAGAAGCTGTGGCGATTAACGGCACGCCCAAAATGCTGAATTGGCTGAACGAGCAAAATATCAAGCTTGACCATTGTATTGTTGGCGAGCCTTCCAACCCGTCTTACATGGGTGAGGAAATTAAAGTAGGCAGGCGTGGTAGCATGTTGGGCACACTGACCATGCATGGCACGCAAGGCCATATCGCCTACCCCGAACGTGCAGATAACCCAATGCCACGCGTGGCCGTGGTGCTCGATAAGTTGTGCAATGATGTTTTGGATGAAGGCACAAATCTTTTTCAGCCGAGTAATTTGGAAGTGACTTCGGTTGATGTGGGCAATGCGGCGCATAATTTGTTGCCACAATCGGCAACCATTAAATTTGGCATTCGCTATAATACCTGCCATGATTTTGATAGTTTGGAAGCCTTGCTGAAACAAAAATTTGATGCCGTGCATGCTGAGCTTGGTGGGCGTTATGAGGTTGAATATTTTAGATCGGGCGAAGCGTTTTACACTGAAGATAAAATGTTGACGGTTTTGGTGGCGGATGCGGTTGAAAAACATGTCGGCAAGCGTCCGAAATTATCAACTGCTGGTGGCACATCGGATGCGCGCTTTATTAAAAATCATTGCCCGGTGGTAGAATTTGGCTTGGTCGGCGCGACCATGCATAAGATTGATGAACATGTCGAAGTGAAAGATATAGCCATTTTAGCGGATATATATCACGAAATCATCAGCAATTATTTTAAGGTTTAGACGATGAATTTAATGCAAATTGACAGGGCAATTACGGGTGTTTGGGCGATATTATTACGTAAAAAGAACGCGTTACGCTATTTTTCTGTTAATGCGACAAGTTTCGCTTGGTCATTCGCTGTGGTTATTGTGGTGCTGATGTTTCAAACTTATATGGCGCCGTTAGAAACTCAAATTTTTAATTCTGGCGACAATAAAATTGAGCTTGGCGAGGTGATGATGGGTTTGCAAAGCCTTATTCTGATCATCAATTGGTTTTTATGGCCGCTCATTACATTCTTCATATGTAAATTAATGGGTTTAAGCGCCCATTATATCCGTTATGTGATTGTTGACAATTGGAGCAGCGTGGTGACTTTGACCATCATTGGCACGCCATCCATATTGTTTCAATTCGGACTATCCGCCGATCTGGCTAAGTCATTTATCTTTTTTAGCTCGTTCATCATGCTGATTTATAAATGGCGGGTGATTAAGGTGGCGCTGGCAACCAGCGGCATGTATGCCTCGATATTGTTATTCATCGACATTGCTGTGACCATTCTGGTTTCGACATTGATATCCAAAATAATAGCCAGTTAAGGCTTAAAAATGCTGGTGAAAATCTCAGCGGCTTTGGCACATTCATCGGCTGTTACATCTAAATGAGTGACCGCTCTGATTTCAGTTTCACTCAATGCTACCATTCTGACATGATTGTCTTTTAACTTGGCACAAATATCCACTGGTTTTCTATGTGTCTGCGATATATCGATGATGATGATATTGGTGTGTAGATTGTCTAAATTGACCGAAACGCCTTGAAGTTCATTGAGTGCTGTGCCCAGATTTTTAGCATTGATATGATCATCTTTAAGCCTATCGACATGATGCTCCAACGCATATAGCCCAGCTGAGGCGATGATGCCCGCTTGGCGCATGGCGCCACCTAACCGCACCTTCCAAACCCAAGCTTGCTCGATAAACTGGTTCGAACCTGTTAGCACCGCGCCAACTGGGCAACCAAGGCCTTTGGATAAATCAAACCAGGCGCTGTCAAAATCTCGCGCATAGTGGGCGGGTGAAATGTCTGTGGCGACTGAAGCGTTCAGCAGGCGCGCGCCATCCATGTGCAATTTCATATCTTGTGATTTGGCATATTGGGTAACGGGGGTTAGCTGCTCCATTGTCCAAGCGATGCCGCCGCCAAAATTATGAGTGTTCTCGATCACCAACATTTTGGGTATGGTCGAGTTTCTGCCCATACGGCGTTTGGCGACACATTGCTCAACATCATCGGCGGTAAAAATACCCAATGGCTGATCAATGGTTTGTCGGTTGACTTGGCCTAGGGCCAGACCGCCCGCCTCCATCATCATAATGTGTGAATTGTCCGCTGCGATCACCTCATCGCCCATAGAACAATGGGTTAGGATCGATATTAAATTGCACATAATGCCTGAAGGCAGAAACATTGCGGCATCTTTGCCCAATAATGTTGCTGATTTTTCGCATAACATATTGACGCTAGGATCGAGCAGTTGTTGCTCATCACCGACCTCGGCAGCGGCCATAAATTTACGCATTTCTGGCGTTGGTTTGGTCTGTGTATCGCTGTATAAATTTATCAACTTTTATCCCCTTTTACGTGTATATCTGAACTTATTTTTGACTTAGTTTGCAAATATGTTTTTTTATATTGTAATGTCACAAACAGATTCAATATGACCAATCTACTTTATAACCAACCATAAAACAATCAGGTATCACGTGAAAAAACTGCTCAGCGGCTTGATAAGCCTTATTATATTTATTGCCATTGCTGCCACAGGCGCTGGCTTTTTTGTCAATAGTAAATCGTTAGAAATGGCCGATCAAGCCATTGATGGGCTTAAGGCTGAAGGCTATGAACTAAGCGGTTATGAAAGCTTGGAAATTGATTATTTTGATCAAAGCGCCAGCCTGAAAAATTTAATCATTGAGGGCGGTGCACAAGAGTTTAAGCTTAGAATCGGCGAGGTTAAGTTTGAAGGCATTAATCCAATTAGTGATTTTTCGGTTTATATTGAAAACACGACTCTTAGTGATGTTGATGTGACGTTTGAAGGACAAAATTATCAAATTAAAACCATCACTGCCAATGGTTTAAAAACCACATATCAACCCCATTTTGAGCGGATGTTGGCAGCGCAGAATGACGCTGATACAATTAGAATTTTGCATGAAGAGCTGAGTTATAATGGCTTGTCTTTCGCTGAATTTATGATGCGTGATAAAGCCGGTAATGTTAGCCGTGTGGCAGATGGTAGTTATGATAAACAGGCATTGTTTAACAATTTGCCTAGCCAATGGCGGGCGCATTTAACGGGTATGGAAATAAGCCAAGCCCACCTACCCGCTGAAACGGCTCAATTGCTAAAAGACTATGAGTTAGAAGATTTGAACGGTATTTTGGATGTTAGCTTTGACTATCAGAGTGAGAACCGCACGGCTTTATTTGCGATTAATAACTTGAATTTTGGCGGCTTGGCTAATTTACAGTCGGACATTTTGCTTTCAATGACTGACCAACATTTTGCTGAGCTTTATGATTTTGATAATTTTGAACGAAATGTCGACGCGTTGCCGATTGAACATGCTGAACTGACTTATGAAGATTTCGGCCTGTATAATTATTTTGTGGCGCAACAAGCGCCTAAAATGGAGATGACTGAAGCTGTGCTTAAATCCCAAATATTCTTTGGGTTGGCGTTAATTTCGGCACAGGTGACTGATTTAGATCGGCGCTCAGAATTGGCAAATCCACTGTCGGATTTTTTGCAAAACCCAGCTGGGTTGAAGATTGAGTTTTCGCCCGCGAAACCCGTGCGGTTTCAGCAGTATTTGAATGTTTATGATGCCAATGTGCTGGTGCGGGATTTAAATCCTAGTATTGAGTATTTGAAGTAGCTCAAGCATTTCCGTCTACCCCTTGTTTCCATGCAACGTGCCATGCAGTGAGCGCGACAGCGGGTGTTCGAAGCCGCTGCCGACGAACGCGCGGTGGCTAGTAAGCCCAACTTGTTTGGGATTACGCACGCAAGTGCTAACAGTGAGCCTTAAGGCGAACGTATAAATGGAGTACCCGAGTATCGGCAGGAGTGCTACCCAGTATGGGCTGCAAAAAAACAGTTGGCTGGTAGCTGATGCTCTGGAAGTTTGCTTTATATTTGGCCCCTGCGGGCGCACGCCTCCGCGTGCTTGCTAAGCCACTCAGCCGCTGGTCGGGTGCGAATTCACCACCCAAGTTGGCTGCATTAAGCTTAGTGAGCTAGAGTTTGGCGAGGCTCCGAGTTTCGGTGCTGTACTGAAATTCTGCGAACTTTGTTTAAAAAAAGCCCCGTTGCAGATGCAACGAGGCTTTTAATTTGGTGTCTTGAGTTCGCCGTTAGTCTTTTTTCTCTTCTTTTTTCACTTCGGGCATCACGCTGCGGATGTGTAGTTCGCGGAGTTGTTTGGCAGACACTACAGCTGGAGCACCCATGAGTAGGTCTTCGGCTTGTTGGTTCATGGCGAACATTGTGACTTCGCGTAGGTTTTCTTCGCCGCAAAGTAGCATGACGATACGGTCAATGCCGGGAGCTATGCCACCATGTGGAGGGGCGCCATATTCGAAGGCGCGGATCATGCCGCCAAAGTTGGTGTCGACGAAGTCTTTATCGTAGCCAACCAAATCGAAGGCTTTATACATCACTTCTGGTTTGTGGTTACGTACGGCGCCTGATGATAGTTCAAAGCCGTTACAAACGATGTCATATTGATAGCCCAGAATGTCTAGTGGGTCTTTGTCATTCAGCGCGTCCATTCCGCCTTGTGGCATGGTGAACGGGTTATGGCAGAAATCTAATTTATTTTCTGTTTCGTCAAATTCATACATTGGGAAATCGACAATCCAGCATAATTCGAACTTGCTGTGGTCGATCAGCTCTAGTTGCTCGCCAATGCGTGAGCGGGCTGCACCTGCCAATGTTGCGGCGGTGTTGGTTTTGCCAGCCGAAAAGAATAATGCATCGCCACCTTTAAGTTTAGCTTTTGCCACCATTTGGGCTTGAATTTCGGCAGGGATGAATTTGGCAATGGGGCCACGGCCAACAATTTTGCCATCAATTTCATCAAAAATAATATAACCAAGGCCAGCCGCTCCCATGTCTTTGCGTGCCCAGTCATTCATTTTATCGAAGAATGAACGAGATTTACTGGCTGCACCTGGGGCTGGAATGGCGCGTACGCTGCCGCCAGATTCTACGATGCCTTTAAAGGCTTTGAATGACACGCTGTCATCGCCAAATTGTTCTGTCACATCGACAATTTCAATCGGGATACGAAGGTCGGGTTTATCTGTGCCATATTTAAGCATAGATTCGGCATATGGAATGCGTGGGAAGGTTTTGGTGACTGATTTGCCATCGGCGAATTCTTCAAAAATACCGCGCAATACTGGCTCAACGGTTTGGAAAATATCTTCTTGGGTGACAAAGCTCATTTCGATATCGAGCTGGTAGAATTCTAACGCACGGTCGGCACGCAAATCTTCATCGCGGAAACACGGGGCGATTTGGAAATAGCGGTCAAAACCTGCTACCATAGCCAGCTGTTTAAATTGTTGCGGGGCTTGCGGCAATGCATAAAACTTACCCGGATGTTGGCGCGATGGCACTAAAAAATCGCGTGCGCCTTCGGGGCTAGATGCGGTTAAGATTGGCGTTTGATATTCGGTGAAGCCTTGCTCAACCATGCGGTTACGCAATGAGGTGATGATTTGTGAACGTTTGACAATATTACCATGAATGCGCTCGCGGCGTAAATCCAAAAAGCGGTATTTAAGGCGGGTGTCTTCTGGATATTCAATATCGCCAAATACCGGCAATGCAAGCTCTTTGGCTTCTGATTGAATTTCAAGGCCAGTGATGCCTATTTCAATTTCGCCTGTGTCCATTTTGGGGTTGATGGCAGCGCCTTCACGTTCAATCACTTTACCTGTTACGGTGATCACCCATTCAGAGCGGATTGTTTCGGCCAAGGGGAAGAATTCAGAATCTGGATTTACCACCACTTGAGTGATGCCATAATGATCGCGCAGATCGATAAATAATAGACCGCCATGATCTCTGATGCGGTTGGCCCAACCTGATATTTTAATGGTTTCACCTGTGTGCGATTTGCGTAATTCGCCACATGTGTGAGTGCGATATCTATGCATGTTCATATCCGATTCAATTTAATTTATGTGACTTATATATACAATGCGCCAGGTTGTTAAGGGCTTGAAGTAAAATAATTACGCCTTTGACGCATTAAACAACAATTTTTTGTGGCTTTGTGATGAATGAGTGACTATTTGGGTTATTTTTCACCAGTGATTAGATTTTGTTAGGAATTTTGTTGTTAAATATCTAGACTGTAACTAGTGGGACATTACCCCAAACTATTGAGACTTTTATGAATATTATTACGACTACTCAAGCCCTTGCTGAATTTTGCCAGCAGATTTCGGGCGAAACTTATATTACTGTTGATACTGAATTTTTAAGAGAAAAAACTTACTGGTCTAAATTATGCTTGGTGCAAGTGGCATCTGATAATCACGAAGCGATTATCGATCCGCTGGCCGAAGGCATAGAACTCGACCCGCTGCTTGACATTCTTTATGATGAAAATATCTTAAAGGTGTTTCATGCCGCACGGCAAGATTTAGAGATTTTTTATAACATTACAGGCAAAGTACCAACACCGATTTTTGACACGCAAGTGGCAGGTATGGTGGCAGGCTTTGGCGAAAGCGTTGGTTATGAACGCTTGGTGCGCGATGTGTTGAACATTCAGATTGACAAGACATCACGTTTTACCGATTGGAGTAAACGGCCGTTAAGCAACAAACAGCTGGTTTACGCTTTGGCCGATGTGACCCATTTGCGTGACATTTATAAGCATTTAAAACAATTGCTGGAAGATAATGGCCGCGCCCATTGGCTGACCGAAGAAATGCACATATTAGAGAGCGAAAAAACCTATGAGTTAAAGCCCGAGGATGTGTGGCGGCGCATTAGAATGCGTAATATTAAAAAGCAAAATCTTGGCATTATTATGAAATTGGCCGAATGGCGCGAAAACGAAGCACGCGATAGAAATGTGCCTCGCAACCGTGTGATTAAAGATGATGCAATTATTGAAATTGCCATGCAACGGCCTAGAAACATACAAGCGTTAGATGGTTTAAGGTCTATCCCCAAAGGTTATTCTCGCTCAGAAAAGGCGCGAAAAATGTTTGAGCAATATGAAATTGGCCGCAAAATCCCTGAAGAGGATTTGCCCGAATTGGGCAATGGGCAATCGCGACAAAAAGCTGATAGCGGCATATTGGAAATGATGAAAGTTGTGCTACGTTTGGTATGCGAAAAAGAAAATGTTGCAGCTAAATTAATTGCCAATAGCGCCGATTTAGAAAAAATTGCGTTGAGTGATAATGCCGATGTGGCCGCACTCAGCGGCTGGCGATATGAAATATTTGGCAAAACAGCGTTGGATATTAAAAATGGTCACTCTGCCCTGTCTATCAAAGATGGTATTGTGCAAATATTTAAAATTTAAGGCGGTAACATGAGTAATGAAACGCGCAAAACATCTTCATTAGTTGATGCTGAACTGAATGAAGAACGCCAATGCGCGGTTTGTAAAATGCCGATGCAACCGATGCATCGTAACCAAGCCAATAGCCGATTGCCATGGCGCGAGGCGGGTATTGATTTTAACTGCGCCAATTGCCAAACACAAATCTATGTCGCCAATTCAAACAGCGTCAGCCTGATTGTTGGCACGGCCATTGCGATCATCACTATTATTGGATATTTTTTGACTGATGGGCTGCTTGATTTTATACTCAACAGCCCGACAGATTCGCTTGTTTCGGTATTGCTTAGCTTTTTGGCGATGGGCATTATTTATGTGGCATGGCGCTTTGCGTGGCGCAAAATTAAACGCGGTGCCGAGCTGATTGAGGTGCGGATTAAAAACCCGCTGGTCAACAGAAAGCCGGGCATTAACATGCTGAATTTAAGCATGACAGTCGGGCTGTTGCCATGGCTAATTGCGATATCTTTTGGTTATATTAATGACCAATATAAAATTCTCGAGGGGCAGATGATATGGTTGATGCTGCCTGTTGTCATTTTGCCAGTATTATTGGGTAAAAAACTTGGTTCAACCAAAATGAATGTATTTTTAGCCGCGATGTTCTGGTTTTTTATTGGTTGGGTTATAATCTGGATTGTGTCTTAAGCTGCATTCGCTTTAAACCTGTTAGCTTTTAACGGTTATTTTGGCTTTTAAACCCATTTCAAAAGCCAATTTATCTAAGCGGCCATTGAGCCGTTTACCGCGCAAATCGGCTAAATCCTTGGGCAATCTTAAAATTAATTCGCCCTCATCTATATATAGCTTCACTCGTGGCAATAGGCC
Source organism: Alphaproteobacteria bacterium (assembly GCA_002400495.2). Lineage (GTDB taxonomy): Bacteria > Pseudomonadota > Alphaproteobacteria > Rhizobiales > OSC116 > OCS116. Next base: position 14,288 of record NVQL02000034.1, read on the forward strand.
TTGGCGTACGCCCGAAATGGCATAAGCCACACGGATGAGCAAGCCTAAAACTCTGGCACGCACTAGATTTTGCGGTTTGATGAGCGGGCGCAAATATTGGCTTTCATTGCCGTCTTTTACTCCTTCATGGCGGTAATAGACTGTGTAGGCGATGAATGCCCTGCCTGCATGCGAAATGGCCACCAAAGCCGCGTTAGAGATCACCCCTAGGCTCTGCACACCGCGCACATCTGGATGGGCGCGCCAGCCAATGTCATCTAAATAACACACAGCTTGTCTTAGGCGGTTTTCTTCGGAGCTTTCGGAAAGTTCTGGGCCAAAAATTTGCGCGGTGAATTCAATCAATTCCTCGGCATGTTCGGTAGAGCGGCTGACATTTTTTGAGTATAATTTACTGGCCGAAATGAGCGGGTCTTTTTTCTTTTCGGCTTTATCTAGCCGATCATATAATATACCTTCGCGCACGCCGCAGGCCGAAACCACAATTTTTTGTGGCTCTACGCGTTTGAGTATAGCGGCCAAAACCAACGCGCCATACGGCAGAATTTGCAAACGCGATTTTGAAATATTATATTCTTGCTTGCTGATAATGTCGAAATTCATTTGGCTGACAAAATTGGCAAAGCCTTTGGCCATCGAAGGGTCCATACGGTAACCCTGCAAAATATTTAATGGATAGCCTGTTTGGTGCATGTGCAATTTGGCCAATGCCCGCCATGTACCACCAACCAGATAAAAACTACGGCCTTTGACTTCTGACCAAAAATCGACTTTGTCTAATTCACGCTCAATAATGGTTTTGGCTACGTTTAAATCACCGTTTGAAATTTCCATCAGGCGCAAGGCACCCAATTGCAAGGTGATGCCATTTTCATCGACTTTGTTATTGGTCACCGAGATAAGCTCTAAGCTACCGCCGCCCAAATCGCCAACCAAGCCATTGGCTTTGCGATGGCCAGAAAACACGCCTAAAGCGGCAAAATAAGCTTCTTCTCGGCCTGTTAGGACTTTGATTTCATGATCGAGAATTTTTTCGGCCTGAGTGATGAATTGGGGGCCATTTGCAGCTTCACGCGCAGCGGCTGTGGCAATTACATATAATTTTTTAACCGCCATATGGTCGATTAAAATTTTGAATCTTTTTAACAGATCAAGCGCTTGCTTGACATTATCGTCATTCATGCGGCCTGTTTCGGCCAAGCCATGACCTAAGCGACAGGTATTTTTTTCATTATAAACGGGCGCAGGAGAGCGATATTCACCCTCATAAACCACTAATCTAACTGTGTTTGACCCGATATCAATAACCGCTATTGGCGGTTTTGTGTCGATAAAACTCGCATGTTTGTTATCTTTTTGCGAATTCATATATGGCTTCCCTAGTTATATTTTCGCTTTTTCTTGGTGTGTTTATATGGTTTGTTGACCAATTTCCCACGTCCAGAAAGTGAGGGGTTTGTCATAAAATATTCATGAACACTAAACTCTTCTTCACCCGCTTTTACAACTATTTTCGTTGCAGAACCATCGGTATTTATGCGCCATGATTGCATATTATCTTTTAAGTTAGCAACCATAATTTGATCTAAAATTTGCCGATGCACAGTTGGGTTTTCTATCGGCACACAAATTTCAACGCGGCGATAAAGATTGCGTGGCATTAAATCGGCCGAAGCCATATATAATTGCGCATTTTTATTGGGCAATTCTGCGCCATTGCCAAAAGCATAAATGCGGCTGTGTTCTAGATAACGCCCGACAATGGATTTAACCCGAATATTCTCACTCAAACCTTTTATACCGGGGCGCAGGCAGCATATGCCGCGCACAATGAGGTCAATTTGTACACCCGCTTGACTGGCTTTATATAGCTCATCAATGATGGCGCCATCAACCAAAGAGTTCATTTTAAACCAAATATTGCCAGGTTTGCCTTGTTTTACATTGGCAATTTCTTGATGAATATGTTCGACCAATTTATCAAAAATACCGTAAGGCGAAACGGCTATTTTGCGCAATTTTTCGGGCTTGGCGTAGCCTGTTATATAATTGAAGATATCAATCACATCTTTGGCGAGCAGCTTGTCACAGGTGAAAAGTGAAAGGTCGGTATAAACCCGCGCGGTGATTGGGTTATAATTGCCCGTTGCAATGTGCATGTAATGCTTTAAGCCTTTTTTCTCTTTACGCATCACCAAGCATAATTTGGCATGGGTTTTTAAGTTCATTAAACCGTAAACCACTTGCACACCTGCCCGCTCCAAATCTCGCGCCCATTGGATATTGGCTTCTTCGTCAAATCGGGCTTTTAGCTCAATCAACGCCATGACATTTTTACCATTTTCCGCGGCGCGAATGAGGCCTTTGACAATTTTTGAATTTTTATCGGTGCGGTATAAAGTTTGTTTGATGGCAATCACATCTGGGTCATCAATGGCGGTGTTGAGAAAATCCAATACCACATCATAAGTTTCATAGGGATGATGCACAATCATGTCTTTTTGGGCGATGGCTTCAAAAAAATCGCCTCTAAATTCACGAATGCGCTCTGGCACCCGCGGGGTGTAATTTTTAAATAATAGTTCTGGGCATTGTTTGACAATCACTTCGGACAATTGAGCCATGCCAAAAAAACCATTATAGCTGTGGATTTGATCGGCACTGACTGCGAATTCTTTGATGATGAGAGTTCGCACACTTTCGGGCATTTTATCTTCTAGCTCAAGGCGTATGACCGATCCACGGCGGCGGCGTTTGAGCGCCGATTCAAAGAAACGCACCAAATCTTCTGACTCTTCTTCGACCTCAATGTCGCTATCGCGAATGATGCGAAACAAGCCTTGGCCTGAAAATTCGATATTGGGGAAAATAACATCTAGAAATAACGTCAATATGGTTTCAATGGCGATGAATCTGACTTTGGATTTACCATCATCTGGCAATTGTAAAAAACGTTTAATTTTATGTGGAATGGGAATGAGCGCGTGGGCAATTTCATTTTCATCAACCCTATTAAACTCCAATGCCAAACTAAAACCAAGGTTACGAATGAACGGAAAAGGATGCACAGGGTCAATGGCCAATGGGGTGAGAATCGGAAAAATTTCATTGATAAAATGATCTTTTAGCCAAACCATATCAGTTTTAGACATGTCGTCAGCACCCATAATGAGTAATTTTTCTTGGCGCAATTCGGCTTGAACGCGGGTGTAAATGTCATGTTGCTGGCTGACTAAATCTTGCGTCAATTCTAAAACTTGATCCAATTGCTGACGCGGGGTTTTACCATCTTGGCTTAACTCGTTAATTTCGGTGCGCAATTGACCGTAAATACCCGCCACCCGCACCATAAAGAATTCATCCAGATTCGAAGCCGAAATGGACAGAAAACGCAACCGTTCTAGCAGGGGATGGCTTGAGTTTTCGGCTTCTTCTAACACCCGTAAGTTAAAGCGCAACCATGACAGTTCACGGTTGTAAAAACGTTCGGGCTTATCGTTGATGGTTCCTAAATCGGTGATTTTAATGGGTTCTTTCATAATATTCATTTAATTCGCGCTCCGAACAGACAAAAATAATGGCTGTCGGGCAGACTAATTAAGTTTTTTAACAGTTATGTGACATTGGTGTCAGTTTATGACATTCATATGTTTATGACGTTATATTAGGTCATTATCATACATTTTGGCAACCATAGTTCGCGTTATTGGTTTATTTTCTTGTAACGCATATTCATCTATCTTGCCAACCAGCTTAACAATTGCCGCAATAGATCTGTCAGTCCTTGGCAAAATATAGGCAATGACATTTTCAGGCACGTTGAGTTGTTTCTCGGCAAAACTCTTGATTAAAATGGTTTCCAACAACATGTCATCTGGTGCGGTGATCTCGATATGTTTGGCAGCTTTGAGCCGCGACAACAGATCTGGCAAGGCAATATCCCACAATAAAAGCGGTTTGCTGGAGGTGAATAACAAGCGCTGCTTAGCCTGAATGGCCATATTGATAATGTGAAAAATGGTTTTTTCGCATAGTGGTTTCTGATCGATATCATCTATGATGATGGCGCCTTGGCCGATGATTTTGGCCAATTCTGTAATGTTGACATCATCAACCTTTAAATATTCATCAGGCAAAAATTGGGCATTAAAATGGTGCTGCCAAACATGTGCCAAGTGGGTTTTTCCCGATTGGGTCATGCCAAATAATATGGTCAAAGGCGAAGTTTGTGGGAGGTTTTCCTCATTAATCAATTGTTGGACAAATTTCTGATTGGCAGGCAAAACAATATATTCATCCGCATCAAATGATTGGTCATTTGACAGGTCTAAAGTGAGTTGTTGTGTCTTTTGTTCGGTCATTTGTGTTTTACGCGCCGTCCAGTTTATCTAACTCAGCTTGTTGATCTTTGTCATCAACGATTTCAAAATCCATTTCTTGCTGGCCTGTGCCTAAATATAGCGGGCTTTTTAAATATTGGCCAATCACAAAACGCGATAAAACGCCGATCATCGCGGCAATGGGCACTGCCAACAATAGACCAACAAAGCCAAATAGCACACCAAAAGCAAACAGCGCAAACATGAGCCAAACTGGGTGTAGACCAATATGTTTGCCGACTAATTTTGGCGTGAGTATATTGCCTTCTAAAAATTGACCCGCTGCAAAAATGGCTGCGATCACCCCAATGTGGAAAAAATCTGGCCAAAATTGAACCAATGCCAAGCCAACTGATAAAACAAGCCCAATGATGGCCCCGACAAACGGGATGAAGCTGATGATGCCAGCAATGATGCCGATGACCAGACCAAAATTTAACCCCGCAAGTGACAGGCATATGGCATAAAATACACCTAATATAAGACAGACAGAGCCTTGACCGCGAATGAATCCGGATAATACACTGCTCATATCGCGCGCCAAAGCAAACACTGTGGCTTTGTGATTTAGCGGTATCCAATCGCCGATGCGCGCCAACATTCTGTCCCAATCATTCAGCAAATAAAATGCCACAACAGGCGTGACAATGATCAATGATAAGAAAGAAAACACCGCCATGCCGCCCGACCAAATTGTGCCGATCAGCGCGGTGCCAATTGAAGCCAATTTGCCCGCAATGTTGCTAACTTGCTTAGACAGCTCGCCCGAGGCACTGCTATTGGGGAAATATTCATTATAAATATCACCAAACCATTGCTGGCCTTTGGTTTCGACTAATGTTTGTAATTTTTCTATATAGGTGGGAATTTCTTGCAGCAATTGAGTGAGTTGGCTGAATAATAAAGGCACGATGAGCAATAATGCCAGAATGAAGAATAGCGAAAACAAAGACATGATGATGGTGGTCGCCCACATGCGGTTGCAGCCCCAAACCTCTAATTTATCGGCCAATGGATCTAAGAAATAAGCGATCGCCATGCCCGCCACAAAAGGCAACATGATGGAAGAAAATATATTTAGGAATATCAGAAATATGACAAAGGCCACAGACCAAAATATTGAATGTTGTTTTAAAGTCATAATCTACCTTGAATCAGTCGGCTGGTTGTTTGAGAATAGTTGTAACCCATAAATATAAATACGCAAGGGCGGAAGCTATGGTGATGGCGGCGGTGGCTATATAGGCGAAGCTTCGCAGCGCATCTAAATTTAGTATAAATGCGAGGTCAGCCAAAACTAATATCACCAGACAAATTTGCAACAATGTATTTAATTTGCTGATCATAAGCGGTTTAATATGAATATCCTTGCCCATCCAGCGCGCCATCGCCACGCCAATAATGATCAGCAAATCACGAGAAATAACCAATAAAATCAACCATATCGGTATATGATCCAATAGGCCTAACATTATATAGGTGCTGGCCATTAGTAACTTATCGGCAATTGGGTCTAGATATGCGCCAAAGCTGGTTTGGGTTTTTTGCAAGCGTGCCAACCAGCCATCAAAAAAATCGGAAAAACCTGCAAGCGAGAAAAGGACAAAGCCCAGCAGAAAATCACCAACAAATAGCGCCCATATAATCACCGGCACCAAAGCGACGCGCGCAATGGTGATGACATTGGGTAAATTTAATATGGGCTGTTGTTTTTTCGCCATTATATACCTCTGTTTGAGGCTGGCTATCGGTAATGACCTTGGCCTAACCTCGAATTTCGAAATAACCACCAAGGTCAATTAAAGTTAAGCCTTGGCTAGCTAAGTCCGCGCTTAGATCTTCAATACTGCCTAAGTGCTTAATGTTTATAAAAGCACCATCTGAAGTCATAGCATCGGTATCAAACTCTGTAATGGCTCTGGTTAGCCCCAAGCGGGCGCGCAGTGCAATCCATTGATCTAAGCTACCAAATACAACCAAGGCTTTAATTTCTGCCGAAAGCGGCTTACTGCTTATATTGCTATCGCGCCACTGACTTTCAAGGGCGCGTAAAAAATCAGCCGCAGCTGTTTGATATACAGCCTCTGGGCCATTGGCTAGTGAATATCTTTGGCTGTAATTAATCAGACCCGATACATTTAACGTTGCGATTTGTTCGGTCAAGGTTAGATGGGCAAACACAGTTTCGGCACTTTCGCCCGCGACAGATGCCAATTGGAAGATGGCATTCTGTTTTCTTTCGATAATCTCTTGTTCTTTCGCCAACAGGCCTGCTTCGGCAGCGGTGGCGATTTTTAGTGGTATGAGGCTGTTTCTGATGTCATTACTTTTCAAAGCATCCGACCAGCCATTTACTCCCGCCCAAATGACGCTGCGGCCATTGGCATCGGTTAAAATGGGAACCAGCAAGCTGACAGACGACTGCACATCGCTATAGCTTGCGCCAAGGCCATTAAGATATTGCTGCACCGCCGTGCGCCTAAATTTAATGGTGATCTCGGCGATATATTGCGTGCCGCTGCTTTGTTCGTTTTTAACGTTAAAGCCTTTGACCAATAATGAGCGGGTCTCGCTATCAAGCTGGTTTAAGGCGAGGGTTTTTTGGTCTGGGCTTAATATTCTTTCAAACAATATCACCACAGCCTTGCTTTCGGCTATGGCAAGCGCTTCGGCTTTGGCGGCGGAGCCATCTTTGCCTGTGGTATCGACTTTAATATTGGCGACATCATAAACATCATCCGCAAAACTTGCGTTAGGCAAAGCGGTCAGACAGATAAGGACCATAAGGGTGCGGATAATTTTATTCATTCAAAACTCACTAGATTTAACAGACATTCAAATTGATAATAACATCAGGCCATTAATTGCTTACAAATTATATGAACCAACGTTAGATATCTATATATAATTGGGCTAACAAATAAGATAAAGCCTAAATGTGACTATTATATGCCACTTTTATTTTGCACCTTATCCAAAATCATCCATTATTTGTTATAAATGCCGAAAAATGCGATTTTTTGCTTTAAAACCTGCATTGATAAGGCTAAAAGGACATAAATCTCATCTAACGTTAAATTGGATTTCATATGAGCTCAGATGACCGCAAAAACAGCCTTTCCTATAAAGATGCAGGCGTTGACATTGATGCTGGTAATAGATTGGTTGATGCCATTAAGCCGTTGGCGAAATCAACTCGCCGTTTGGGTGCAAATGTAGATTTAGGCGGTTTTGGTGGTTTGTTTGACCTGAAAGCCATCGGCATGAAAGACCCTGTTTTGGTCGCGGCCAATGATGGTGTTGGCACCAAATTAAAAATCGCCTTTGATGCTGATATTCACAACACTGTCGGTATTGATTTGGTGGCCATGTGTGCCAATGATTTGGTGGTGCAAGGCGCTGAACCTTTATTCTTTTTAGATTATTTTGCCACTGGCAAGTTAGAGCTTGGCGTGGCCGAGCAGGTAATTGCGGGCATTGCAGAAGGTTGCATTCAAGCGGGCGCGGCGTTAATTGGCGGCGAGACTGCCGAAATGCCTGGCATGTATAGTGAAGGCGAATATGACCTTGCGGGTTTTTGTGTTGGCGCGGTTGAGCGCGATCAGATATTGCCGACCAAAGACATTGCAGCTGGTGATGTTATTTTGGGGCTTAAATCCAATGGTGTGCATTCTAATGGTTTTTCTTTGGTGCGCAAAATTGCTGAAGTTTCTGGCCAAAAAATGAGTGAAACCTGCGCTTTTGATGCGGATAAAACATTGGGTGAAGCGTTGCTTGCGCCGACCAGAATGTATGTGAAATCGTGCCTTGCTGCGATAAAGCAGACGGGCGGTATTAAAGCTTTGGCGCATATTACAGGCGGTGGCATTACCGAAAACCTACCACGTGTATTGAGTGATGACATTAGTGCTGAAATTAATTTAGACAATTTAAAACCGCAAAAAGTATTTAGTTGGCTGTCTAACCATGGCGGCATTGTTGCTGACGAGATGTTGCGCACATTTAACTGCGGTGTTGGCATGATATTGGTGGTGAAACCCGCGCAAGCTGATGAAGTTGCCAAGGTGCTTAACGACAATGGTGAGCAGGCCTTTGTGTTAGGCAAGATTATTGATAAAGCCGCTGAACGGGTGGTTTATACTGGCAAATTTGAGCTGTAAATATGAAAAAACTTCGCATTGGCATTTTAATCTCGGGTGGTGGCAGCAATATGCATGCCATCGTCAAGGCCTGTCATGCTGATGATTTTCCTGTTGAAGTGGCCGTGGTGATTTCGAACCGCCCTGATGCCAAAGGTGTGCAAATTGCCAAAGATGAAGGCATTGCAAGCGTGGTGGTTGACCATAAATTATATGCTGACCGCCCTGCATTTGAGGCGGTGCTTAATGCCGAGCTGGCAAAACATGATGTTGAAATGGTATGCAACGCAGGCTTTATGCGCATTCTCACTGAAGAATTTATCAATAATTGGCTGGGCAAGCAGATTAACATTCACCCTGCCCTGCTGCCATCTTATAAAGGCCTGCATTGCCATGAACGAGCGCTGGCCGATGGGGTGAAAATCACTGGCTGTACCGTGCATTATGTGTGTTTAGAAGTGGATGCGGGGGCGATCATCGCGCAGGCCGCTGTGCCTGTGTTGGATGATGATGATGCTGTGAGCTTGGCGGCAAGAGTGCTGAAAGCTGAGCATCAATTATACCCGCATGCGTTGCGTATGGTGGCTGATGGGCGGGCAGTGAAGGTTGATGACATTGTGCGGATTAAAAGTAATGTTGAGGCGTCTGATACGCTCCACGTTCCGAAGCTTTGATATCGCTCGCGGCTATTTTTTGCTGCGCAAAAGCCTACGCGGGTGCGCCACATAAGTGGCGGGCTCCAATCCGCCTGTTCGCCAAAAAATGGCTCATATGTGAGTATATATCGCTCGCGGTTATTTTTTGCTGCGCAAAAGCCTACGCGGGTGCGCCACAGTAGTGGCGGGCTCCAATCCGCCTGTTCGCCAAAAAATGGCTCATATGTGAGTATATATCGCTCGCGGTTATTTTTTGCTGCGCAAAAGCCTAC
>NVQL02000014.1 GCA_002400495.2 Alphaproteobacteria bacterium
ACCTTCGGCATCATCCATATTGTTGAAATAACGAAATAATGCAGCAATTACGATGGGTCTTACGGTGCTAAGGATGTCTGATAGTGGTCGGTGACTTGCCTGCAATATCGTCTCCTTCATAATACATAATGGGTCTAACCTCGAGCGTCGCATGGTTTGGCAGAATTTTTATAAGCGACAATGCATCATCCAAATCATCCGCTTCAAACACATAAAAGCCAACAAATTGCTCTTTAGTATCGGCAAATGGACCATCTATTATGGTCGATTTTTTTAAACTAGTTGCGGTGGATGTGGGCATTAAGCGCACCACTTGCTTTAGGCGATCATCTTGTTTAAGCTCTGCTTGAAAACGATGATGGGCATCTAGATTAAGTTTATTTTCGGCATCCGAAAGCAATGATGCGTTGGCCTCGAATTCATAAATAAGCACGCTATATAACATATTGATAATCTCCTTTGCCTTAAAGACGTATTAGAGCATTTAAAATCGAAATAAGAAAAATAATAATAACTTAATAGTTTTAAATATGAATTTGTAAAAGATTCTAGTTCATTACTTCAACAAATGCTTGCAATTGATCCGTATCCATTTTATAAACCGCAGATCAGTCATCCGGCTCATATGGGTTGCCGTGTTGATTGTTAAAGCTTAATGTAACTTGGATAGGCAACTATCCTCTAATTAGAAGAGAGCAAAATGCCCAAATTGAAAACAAAAAGCGGTGTTAAAAAACGCTTTAAGCTGACAAAATCAGGCAAGGTAAAAGCCGGCCAAGCTGGTAAACGCCATGGTATGATTAAACGTACAAATAAACAGATCCGTAACAAACGTGGTACCACAATTTTATGTGCTGCTGACGCGCGTATCATCAAACAATTTATGCCGTACGGCTGAGCTTAAAGGAATTAAAACATGTCACGTGTTAAAAGAGGCGTTACTACTCACGCCCGTCATCGTAAAATAATTAAAGCTGCCAAAGGTTACTATGGCGCTCGTAAGAATACATTTCGTATTGCTAATCAGGCTGTTGAAAAAGCTGGCCAATATGCATATCGTGATCGCCGCAATAAAAAGCGTGCTTTCCGTGCGCTTTGGATCCAACGTATCAACGCTGCATCACGCTTAAATGGTTTAAACTATGGTCGATTTATTAACGGTCTCAGCGTTGCTGGCATCGAGGTTGACCGTAAAGTTTTGGCTGACCTAGCTGTTCKTGAACCTGAGGCMTTTGCTACACTYGTAGAGAAAGCCAAAGCCGCGATTGCTGCATAAAGCAAGCTAAGCTGAAGATTTTAAAGCTCTATGAGCGTGGTGTATACTACGTTGATAGGGCTTTTTTTATGTAAAAATATTGGAAAAAACATGGCAGACCTTGCTGAATTGGAACAAAAAATATCGGACGAAATTGCAGCGGCTGATGGTTTAACCGCGCTGGATAACATCCGCATCAACGCCTTGGGTAAAAAAGGCGAAATTTCGCTATTGCTCAAAACATTAGGCAAAATGCAACCCGATGAGCGCAAAACATTTGGCGCCGCCGTCAACCAACTAAAAGGCCGCGTCAACCAAGTCCTAGCCGCTCGCAAGACCGTGTTAGAAGATGAAGAGCTAGACAGACGCCTCGCCACAGAAACCATGGATGTAACCTTGCCAGTACAGGCCGACCCAGCCAACCAAGGCCGCTTGCACCCACTCTCTCAAGTGTGGGAAGAGGTTGTGGCAATCTTTGCCGATATGGGTTTTGCCGTAGCCGATGGCCCACACATCGAGACCGATTTTTACAATTTCACCGCGCTCAACATTCCGCCAGAACATCCTGCCCGCCAAGAGCATGATACATTTTATTTCGCCCCTGATGAGAATGGCGACCGCAAAGTGTTGCGCACCCAAACATCCAACGTGCAAATCCGCACCATGCAGACGCAAGAACCGCCCATCCGCATCATCGCGCCAGGCCGCACTTACCGCAATGACAGCGATCTAACTCACACCCCACAATTTCATCAAGTCGAAGCGTTGGTGATTGATAAAACCACCACATTGGCGCATTTAAAAGGCACATTGGAAGAATTTTTCAAAGCCTTCTTCGAAATTGACAATCTAAAAATGCGTTTCCGCGCCTCTCATTTCCCATTCACCGAAGTCAGCTATGAAGTTGACATTGGCTACACTCGCAAAGGCAACCAAATCATAATTGGTGATGGCGATGAATGGCTAGAAATTTTAGGCAGCGGCATGGTGCATCCAAACGTTTTGCGAAATTGCGACCTAGACCCTGATGTATATCAAGGCTTTGCTTTCGGCATGGGCATTGACCGCATCGCCATGCTTAAATATGGCATCCCAGATTTACGCGCCTTCTTTGATGCCGACCTAAGATGGATCGACCATTACGGATTCGCCCCCTTCGACATTCCGTCTTTAACCGGAGGATTAAGCCGATGAAATTTACGTTAAGCTGGTTAAAAGACCATTTAGATACAGACGCAAGCCTAGAGAAAATTTGCGAAACACTCACCCTTATCGGCCTCGAAGTCGAAGGTGTCGAAAACAACGCAGCCATACTAGCGCCTTTCACCGTGGGCTATGTTACGGATGCGATTCAACATCCTAACGCCGATAAATTGCGTTTATGCACGGTAGACATTGGCGATGGCGAAAGCATGCAAGTCGTCTGCGGCGCACCTAATGCGCGTGCTGGTATCAAAATTGTATTCGCCCGCGAAGGCCTGACAATTCCAAGCAACGGCATGCTGCTCAAACCAACCGAAATCCGCGGTGTAAAAAGCTGCGGCATGATGTGTTCCGAACGTGAAATGGGTATATCTGACGAGCATGACGGCATCATTGAATTGCCTGAAGATGCTGAAGTCGGAAAGCCATTTGCCCCCATTTTAGGCATTGATGACCCCGTCATTGAAATCGCCATCACCCCCAACCGCCCCGATGCCTTAGGCATTTATGGCGTTGCACGTGATTTAGCAGCGGCAGGTTTAGGCACACTAAAACCAAGCGTCATAAAACCCATTGCAGGCAGCTTCGAAAGCCAACAAAAAATTGGCTCATTAAGTGACGGCTGTCCACAATTTGCAGGTCGCTTGATTAAAAACATCGAAAACCGCCCCAGCCCCAAATGGCTGCAACAGCGTTTAATCGCCATCGGTTTGCGCCCCATTTCAGCTTTGGTCGACATCACCAATTATGTATCTTACGATCGCTGTCGTCCGTTGCATGTTTATGATGCCGATAAACTCACTGGCGACATTGTCGCGCGCATGGGCAAACCAGATGATGCTCCCTTCACCGCCTTGGATGGTAAGGATTATTCCGCCACCGAATCATTGCAAGTGATTGCCGATGATGCCCGCGTATTAGGCTTTGCAGGCGTAATGGGCGGCGAATATTCTGGCTCACAATTAGACACCACCAATGTATTCATCGAATCGGCTTATTTCGACCGTATCGTCACCGCCATCACAGGCCGCCAAACAGGCATTGAATCCGATGCGCGTTATCGTAACCAACGCGGTATTGATACCCAATCATGCATCGAAGGCATTGAGCAAGCCACCCAATTGGTGCTAGATTTTTGTGGCACAGATAAAACCGAAATCAGCCATGTTGTCGTCGCTGGCCAAGCGCCAACCCGCGCCAAACGCATAGAATTTCCAATTGCTGAGGTTAAAAGAATCACATCTGTAGATGTGCCAACAGATAAAATAATCACCATCCTTACTGACCTCGGTTTTGAGGTCACTGGATCAGGCGATGTTTTAGATGTGCTAGCACCAGAATGGCGGCCAGACATTAACGGCAAGCAAGATCTAGTCGAAGAGGTGATCAGAATCTACGGCTTTGACAGCGTGATTGCCACAGCCTTGCCACGCACATTGGTGGTCAGCAAACCAGTATTGACACCCTTGCAAGACAAAACCGTACGCAGCCGCCGTGTGCTGGCCGCCCGTGGTATGAAAGAAGCGGTGACTTATAGTTTTATTCCTGAAGAGCAAGCCAAAATGTTTGGCGGCGGCGCGGCAGAGCTGATATTGGACAACCCAATCTCGGTCGAAATGTCGACCATGCGGCCATCTTTATTACCAAACTTGCTAGCCGCCTCGGTGCGCAATGCAGGCCGTGGCATTAATGACCAAGCCATGTTCGAGGTGGGGCAAATATTTTTGGGCGCAGAAAATGCCGACCAGAAAATATGCGCAGCGGGCATCAGACGCGGCACCGCCACATTGGCAGGCCAAGACCGCCATTGGGCAGGCAAAAATAGCAAAGTCGATTTATATGATGTCAAAGCCGATGTGATGGCAGCGTTAAATGGCATTGGCGAAAAAGCCGAAAAATTCCAAATCACCACCAATGCGCCCGCTCATTATCACCCTGGCCGCAGTGGCACATTGCAGCTTGGCCCCAAAAACATCATCGCCCATTTTGGCGAAGTCCACCCGCGCATCCTCAAAGCCTTTGGCATTAACGAGGTGATTGTGGCGTTTGAAATTACCCTGAATGCGATACCTCAAGCCAAACAGAAAAAAATTGGCAAAGGCGCGCTAAACTTGTCTAACCGCCTAGAAGTAAAACGCGACTTGGCATTCATTGTTGATGACAATGTCGAAGCCATTAAGCTGATGAACGCGGTGATAGGCGCTGACAAAAAGCAAATAAGCGGCGTGAGCTTATTTGACGTTTATAACGGTGCGAATATGGCCGAAGGTAAAAAATCTTTGGCGGTTGAGTTCAGCATCAAGCAGAGCGATAAAACTCTAACTGACGAAGAGATTACCGCGATTATGGACAAGGTGGTTGCCAAAGTTGGCAAAGCCGTTGGCGGCCAATTGCGCGATTCATAATTCAACAAAAACCTACAATAATGGCCGATGAATATAAAAATTCATCGGCCATTTTGTTTTATTTGGTTGAAAGCCGTTGTTTAATTTGTGCAAATTGTTGCTGATCGGCGTTGAAAATATATTTTAAATCCGACACGCTGATATAATCAACTTGGCAAGATTTAAGATAATCAACAACCTCAAACACACGGCTTTTATCCGCCACCAAGGTCAATCTGTCGGCCTTATCGCCAAAGGGCAAAACACAACCCATATTATCAACCATATGCTTGATATTAGCGGCAGACAGGCCGTCTAACGCACAATTAATCTCTTGCTTCTGGCGGGCAGATTGCTCTGCTGCTGTCAGGTTGAGTAATTTTTCCAGCACCAATAACTGATCATCATCCCAATCTGCCGTATATGACAATGTCAAATTGGCCTGAGAGCGCAAAATAACCCCGTCAGATAGAATTTTTAGATTATTGGCCGCAAGGGTCGAACCCGTCGATGTAATGTCGACAATCAGCTCAGCACTGCCCGCAGCAGGTGCGCCTTCTGTCGCGCCCGCGCTGGCCACCAACCGATAATTCTCAATGCCATGATCAGCAAAAAAGTTAGCCGTCAGATTGTTATATTTAGTCGCAATGCGCAAACGCCGCCCATGATCATCACGGAAACGATTGGCAACTTCGTCCAAATCTTGCATCACATTGACATCAATCCAACTTTGCGGCACGGCCACAATCACATTGGCATGACCAAACCCCAAAGGGTTAAGAATTTCAATCTTTTCATCAGCATTGAGGATGTTTTCGCGCAACAGGTCTTCACCCGTCACCCCCAAATGCACGTGGCCTTCATCTAACGCTTTAGCAATTTCAGAGGCGCTTAAAAACGCAATCTCAACATTATCTAAGCCTTCCAATGTGCCGCGATACCCGCGCGCGCCTTGGGTGCGTTTCAGTTTAAGCCCTAGTTTTTCAAAAAACGCTTGAGTATTTTCTTGCAAGCGGCCTTTGCTTGGAATGGCAATGATTAAATTAGACATTTTTTGTCTCCCCTTCCAACAACTCAGCGAGGTGCGCATCCCACATCGAAGCACCAACCGCATTTATATGCTGCGCCGCGCCCAATTGTTTGGCCAACGTATCATAACGCCCACCACCAATAAGCGGCTTGTCGCTGCGGTCACCAAGGTCAATAATCTCAAACAACATGCCCGTATAATATTCAAACCCGCGCCCAAGCAGGCTGTTGAATAATATCTCATGCTTGGCAAAACCTTTAATGTTCAACGCGTCAATCGCATTAAACCGCGCCGCCAAAGCTTCAATTTGATCATCTAACCTAAGCTTATATTCTTGGTTCAACGTAGTTAGTCTTGCGAGACAGTCATCAGCTTTGCCACTGATGGCAAAAAATGCTTTGACGATTTGCAACGCTTCTTGCGGCAATTCAGGCGCGGCGGATAAAGCCGCTTGCTCCAAAAACCGCTCGGCAATTTCGCCCGCGCTGCGCCCGCCAATTAAGTCGATGCCGCTAAAGCTCAATACATTCTCAACCAGCATTTGCGCCGCATTCACCTCAAGCCCTTCAATGGCGTTTAAAAACGCGGCACGTTCATTGTTAACGGGAGCCACTTGCGGCTTGGCCAATGCCTGCAGCAAATCATCCAGATTATTGTGCGATAAAAACAAGCGTTTTAGCTTTTTACGCCAAATGTCTGAAATGTTTAAATTATTCAGCAGGCTGAAAAACAATTCATAATCGCCCATTTGCAATTGCACATTTTTTATACCCAGCTCGTCAATGGTCCGCAAAGCATATTCAATGGTTTCAATATCGGCTTTAAAACGATCTTCAGCCGCAAAAATCTCGATACCAGATTGAATGCTCTGTTTACACTGGTGCTGATCATCAGAGCGAAATACAGGCCCCGAATAAGCCAGCTTTGCAGGCTTTACCGTGCCACCAGCAAGGCTTCGAATATAATCTTTAGCTATGCATATGGTAAATTCTGGTCGCAGCACAAAATCTTGGCTGGCACTGGCATTCATCGCATTTTGCACCACATAAAGGCGGCGGCGCAAACCATCACCCAACAAATCAAAATAAGCCGTAGCGCCCTGCACAATATCAGGATTGGCTTTTACATAACCTAAATCAGCACTTAATTTACTAATTTTTTCATTTACAGTATTTTTTGTCATTTTATGACCCTTTATATCTACATTGAACTTGAATTTTTAAAAAGTTTCAATGTTGATGATGGGGTTTGGCTAAAATTTCTTGTATTTTACTGACTAAATCAGCAGATTTTATAGTTATTTGCGCCACTTGGCTAGTGCGCCATTCTTCGTTATCAGTAATGTCTTTTGAGGCTTTTGAACCGACAACTAAATCCTTAATGGTAATCTCATCATTGGCGCGTTCATCTTCACCTTGAATGACCACCAACGGCGCGCCGCGTTTGTCGGCATATTTTACCTGCGCCTTCATACCGCTGCTGCCCATGTAAACTTCGGCTCTTATGCCCGCTTGGCGTAAATCCATCGCCATTTGTTGGTATGTCGCCCGCTCAGATTTATCCATCACCGTGATGATCACCGGCGCACGCACGCTTGCCGCTTTATGTTTACCCAATTTATCGAGCGCAGCATATAATCTGCTCACCCCGATAGATATACCCGTTGCAGGTATCTCAATGCCCTTAAAACGTGCCACAAGCCCGTCATAACGGCCGCCACCACCCACAGAGCCAAAGCGCACTAAATTGCCCTTCTCGTCTTTAATTTCAAAGGTCAGTTCGGCTTCCATCACGGGGCCAGAATAATAACCAAGCCCGCGCACAATAGACGGGTCAAAACAAATCCGATCTTCCGCATAGCCTGCAGCCGAAGTCAAAACATCAATTTCGGCCAACTCAGCAATACCCGCTTCACCAATTTCACTGCCAGCAATCAATTCGGCCAACGCCGTCAATGTGGCTTTGTTAGTGTCTTTACCCGCTTCAACAAAAGCAATCACCTTGTCGATCGATGCCGCATCAAGTTGCGCACCTTTGGTGTAATCGCCACTTTCATCTTTGCGGCCTTCGCCGAGCAACAGCCTCACGCCATCACTGCCCAAACGGTCTAATTTATCCATCGCCCGCATCACAGTCAGGCGGGTCGCGGCCGAAGCTTCATCATCACCCAGCAAATTGATTTTATCCAACACACCATCAAGAATTTTCCGATTATTCATCCGAATGACATAATCACCACGCGCAATGTCGAGCTTTTCCATCACGTCCGACCACATCATCGCCAATTCGGCATCTGCCGCCATTTCGGCGCTGCCAATCGTATCGGCATCAAATTGCACAAATTGTCTAAATCGCCCAGGGCCAGGTTTTTCGTTACGCCATACCGTGCCTGTTTGATAACGCCGAAACGGCTTGGCCAACGCGTCATAATTTTCAGCCACAAACCGTGCGGTCGGCGCGGTCAGGTCATACCGTAATGACATCCACTGCTCGTCATCATCTTGCAACGCAAACACCCCTTCATTGGGGCGGTCGGCATCAGGCAAAAATTTACCCAAACATTCAGCAAATTCTAAGGCAGGAGTTTCAAGCGGCTCAAAACCGTATAATTCATACACTTCGCCAATGGTTTTAATCATCGCGGCCATCGTGCGCACTTCATGAGCATTCACATCACCAAAGCCACGCGGTAGTCTTGCTTTAGGGCGAAATGTTTTTTGTTTTTTCTTACTCATGAGAAACCTATATTTAAATAAAATTCTTTCGCAAGACTTTTAACGCAGTGCGGGGGTTTGAGCAAGTGTTTAGCTAGAAATTTTTAGCCACAGTCATAATGGTTGGGCCCAGAATCACCGCAAAAATAACTGGCAGAAAAAATACAATCATCGGCACAGTGAGTTTGGGTGGCAAAGAAGCCGCCTTTTTCTCGGCGCGGGTCATCCGCGCATCGCGATTTTCTTGGCTAATCACGCGCAAGGCCGTTCCCAATGGTGTGCCATATTGTTCGGCTTGCACCAAGCTGGTGGTCAGCGCTTTAATTTCATCAAGCCCTGTACGGCGGGCAAAGTTGCGATAAGCAACCTTACGTGAGGATAAATAAGAAAGCTCCGCCGTCGTCAACGCCAATTCTTCTGACATTTCGACGCTTTGTACTGATATTTCGGCAGCCACTTTGTTAAATGCCGCTTCAATCGCCATGCCCGATTCAACACAAATCAGCAATAAATCCATAGTGTCGGGAAACACCTCGCGTAAAACCTCTTTGCGTTTAGAGATGGCGTTGGAAATATACATATTGGGCAAGTAAAAACCCACCATCGCAACACCAAACGAATAACACCACAACATGGTGGTGGTTTGATCATGACGATTGATAAAAAACAGATAAATCAGCGACGCAATGAACAGGATGATCGGCATCACCATGCGAAAGAACAAAAATACATAAATCGGTGTTTGCCCCCGAAACCCTGCATTGCGTAATTTATCAACGGTTTCTTCACTCTCAAAAGCTTTGCGTAAATTAAATTTTTCGACCACCGATTTCATAAAATTAACTTTGGAGCCAGGCGTGCGTTGCAAGGTTTTCTTGTTAATTTCATCCAATTGCCGCTCGCGCAAACGCTTGCGTTCATCGGCCACAGATTTCATCCGCGTGTCTAAACTATTGCTCTGCAAAGCGGGCCCAACAAATACCATAATGGTGATGAACGAGCTGATGCCAACCACCATCATGATCAGATTTTCAGAATTTGTCATGAAATTAACAAAACCATCCATATGCCGCCCCTAAATTTTCATATTAATCATTTGGCGCATCACCAAGATACCGCACACCATCCAAAAAATCGAACCACCGATTATAAAATGCCCCATTTGGGTGTCAAATAACGGGTCTAAATAACCCGGCGACATGGCAGAGATGGCCACAATAATCAAAATCGGCAATGAACCAATAATCCCCGCACTTGATTTAGCTTCGGTTGACATGGCATCAATTTTAGCCCGCATTCTATGCCGATCGCGAATGATTTTGGATAGGTTAGATAAAGTTTCAGATAAATTGCCACCCATTGTCTGTTGAATATTGACCACAATCGCCAGAAAATTAAGCTCAGGCAATTCAATGCGATCATTCATCCGAAACAAGCCCTCTTGAATGGTGATGCCCATTTTTTGCTCGTTGATCAGCAATGCAAATTCACCGCGTAACGGTTCGACAGATTCTTCAGCAATCATTTTAAGCGCATCATTGAGCGGCAGGCCAGAGCGTACACCCCGCACCACCACATCAATCGCACTTGGCAATTCTTTTAAAAATTTGGCTTGGCGGCGTTTTTTAAGCCAATTTAGCATCATTCGTGGAACACCCAATGCCCCAACAAATAACGCCCCGCCTGCAATCATCGGGCTGGCCGTAAAGATAAGAGCAGCCAAAGCACAACAGACACCGCAAACCACACTCAATATATAAAAACCCGTAATCGATATGCCCAAACCAGCTTGCAATAAGCGTTGCGGCATTGATATTTTTCTATTTTTTTTATCTTTTTCGCGTTTTTTGAGTTTGTTTTGAATCTCTTTGCGTTTTTGGTCATTGCGCTGATTGTTAAGCATGGTATCGCGGCTAGCATGAGCCTGTGGTTGCGCACGGCCAATGTTTTTATGGCGTATAGTGGCTTTTGATTTGCCAAAAATACTGCTCAAAATGGTATAAACCACCCCCAGCACAATGGCAGCGACGATAAATATGGTGGCCAATTGCACCATTTGTGGGTCAAGGCTAAGCAAAATTATCCTCCTGCGCTGCACTTCTGGTGAGCGCTTCGGCCAGTTTTTCATGCTCATTATAATAGCGGGCTTTGTCCCAGAAATGTGGTTTGACAATGCCTGTTGATGCATGTCGACCAATGAGATTGCCATTGGCATCCTCACCCTCAAAGCTATAGGTAAATAAATCTTGCAAAACCACCACATCGCCTTCCATACCAATCACTTCGCTAATATGGGTGATGCGCCGCGAGCCATCACGCATTCGCGAGGCTTGGATGACAATGTCAATCGCCCCCGCAATCATTTCTTTAATGGTGATGCTGGGCAGGCTATAGCCCATGGTAATCATACTCTCCATCCGCGACATGGCTTCGCGCGGGCTGTTGGCATGCAATGTGCCCATCGAGCCATCATGGCCAGTATTCATCGCTTGCAATAAATCAAACGCTTCTGGGCCACGCACCTCACCAACAATGATGCGTTCTGGGCGCATCCGCAAACAGTTTTTAATCAGGTCACGCATGGTCACCTCGCCTTCGCCTTCAAGGTTAGGCGGGCGGGTCTCTAAGCGCACCACATGATCTTGTTGCAATTGCAATTCGGCGGTATCTTCACAGGTAATCACCCGTTCATCATGATCAACAAATTGCGTCATGCAATTGAGCAATGTGGTTTTGCCCGAGCCTGTACCACCCGAAATCAGCACATTACAGCGCGAGCGGCCGATAATCTCTAAAATCGTTGCGCCATCAGCCGAAATAGACCCAAAACCAACCAAATTGGCCAAGGTTAGCTTGTCTTTCTTAAATTTACGAATGGTCAATGTTGGGCCGTCAATCGCCAAGGGCGGCGCAATCACGTTCACCCGCGAGCCGTCCATCAATCGCGCGTCACATATCGGGCTGCTTTCATCAACGCGGCGGCCCACTTGGCTCACAATGCGTTGGCAAATATTCATCAATTGCTCATTATCTTGAAATTTAATATTGGTCAATTGCATTTTGCCATTCACCTCAATATAGCATTTATCAGCGCCATTGACCATAATATCGGCAATGTCATCACGTGCCAATAATGGCTCTAACGGGCCATAACCCAGCACGTCATTGCAAATATCTTCGAGCAATTCTTCTTGCTCAGCAATCGACATCACGCCGCCCTGAATGATCAGAATTTCATTGACCACGTCAGCAATTTCAGCGCGTGTGGTGTCATTGTCCATCTCGGCCAATTGGCTCATATCAATGGTTTCGATCAATGTATCAAATACGGTTTTTTTAGTGGCGTAATATTCAGGTGTTTTGTCAGTGGCGATATGTGTTGCGACCTCAGCTTGCACCTTAATGTCAGGTATATATGCAGGTGCTAATGGCTGCTTCACATGTTGGCTTGGTGTTTGCTCCGTTATTCCTCCTAATGCTTGCATAGCTGGGGGTTGCATAGCAGGAGGTTGCGGGGCAGATGACGGCAGGAGAGGGACTTCAGGCTGCATGTCCGCAGGCACAGTTACAGGTGCAGCAACTGGCGGGTTAGGCGCAGCAGGAGCGTCAGGCTTACTACCAAATTCATCACGTTTTCCAAACATATTTATTCCCCTAAACCTTTATGCAGATTTCTTTTTCATAAACATATCAAACAGGTTTTTCTTAGCGCTAACTTGCTGCGTTTTTTTGTGCAGCATCAACTGAGCCAAATCATCCAACTGACCCAATATTTTTTCATTTCTAGAAAATTCTTGCAACATTTGACCATTATTAGCCGCTGTGCCAAATAATTTTGGGTCATAGGCAATTTCAGTCACAACCGATGCCCCAACCGTATCGGCAAAATCTTTGGTTTTAATTTCAGGTTTTCTCAGCATGCCCATTTGGTTCATCACAATCAGCGGGTCACTATCTTGCACCCGTGAGGTTTTAAGAAAATCAATAATATTTTTAGTGTTGCGCAAACTGGCCAAATCAGGTGTGGCGGTGATGATGATTTGATCGGCCTGAACCAGAGTGGATTTAACCCAATCATTCCATACATGTGGCAAATCAATGATAGAATTGGCCACGCTTTGTGACATGCATTGCAGCATATTGCCCACGGCAGCCACGCTAATCTCAGTGCTTTTTTCAATCGATGTCATATTGGGCAATAAATTCAGGTACCCACCGTGCCGCAACAACATTTTATCAATGGTCGCTTCGTCAATCCGATCGGGAGTTTTTAGCAACTCCGCAATATTCTGGCTTGGATCTTGGTTAAAATTAAGCCCCAATGTGCCAAACGCAAAATCCATATCCACAACCGTAACGCTGTCTTGAATGTTATAGGCAATCGAATAAGCGATATTATGCGCCAAAGTGCTTGAACCGACGCCGCCTTTGGCGCCAAAAAACGCAAACTTTTTGCCCAATGGCTTACTTTGCGGGTCGTGATAAATATTATATATGCATTCGATCAAGTTAAGCGGCGATGTTGGCAATACCAAATAATCACTCACCCCTTTGGACACCAAATCACGATAAAGCATAATGTCGTTTTCATGCCCCATAATGCAAACTTTAGTGCCAGCATCACAAACCGAGGCCAAATCATCCAGCGCCAATAATAATTCATTATGTGCCAAGCGGCTTTCGATGATGATTAAATTGGGCGTGGGAATGTTTTGGTAAAAAGCTTTAGCTGCCACAATGCCACCAGCTTGCATGGTGATATGGGTGCGCGACATCCGTCGGTCACCAGCGCTCATTTGCAACAATTGCGCGGTGGGCGTGGTTTCGTAAAACGCTTGGATCGAAATTTGTGGGATCTGCAATATTTTTTGGCTGGCATCATTGCCACTCACCACATTGCCACTCACTACCGCAGGGCTCAGGTGATTTTGATCCATAGCATGCCCGTGCGTGACATCGGCACTCAGGTGCGATGGCACTTGCTTCGGGTCAGATACGACGGGTAAGAGCGCGGAAGTTAGATTGTCTTCACCCGAAGTCTGCATTGGCACAGGTTGATCAACGCGCACGATTGGCGCCGATTGTTCAACATCGCTTTGTGCAATGTCCATATCGGTCGGCAGATCGTCAAAAAAATCATCATCACTCATCTTGCCACCTCACTAATGGATACTTTTTCTGCTTCGGAGCGCGTGGCACCTGTTGATGTGCCTTGAATATATTTAGCCCAAATAATCTGATGTCTTTCAGCTGAAGCGCTGCTCATGGTGGCAGGGCCCAAAAGATCCTTTGGGTTCGAGATCATTTTGGCAATGTTATTTTGATAGGCACAACCAAAATTGCTATAATTTTCATTTTTGAAGTTTTGAGATAAATTACCCATTTGTCTGCCGCATTTACTGGCAGTGGCAAAATAACGTTCAAATTTCAACCCCAATGGCGCGTCATCGCTGCCATTTGCATCAAAAGAATGATAGGTAACCGCCGTGGCAGGAATGGCCGCTTCGTATAAAATGCTACGTACTTTTTGATGAGCCGATTTGATCGCTTGGCTATTTAAATGACCCTTTGGCCGCCAAATCTCAAAATGCCCTTGGCCTTTATCCATATAATCTATGATAAATTGCGCCGCGATTGCGGTTTGGTTTGGTGACAGGCCGCCAGATTTTTTTGGCAGTGTGAAATTTATTTCGGCCATGCCTTTTTTTACGCTTATCGGATGGTTTCTTTTATATTCTGGTTGGCTTAAATCTCCTGGCCCCATTGTGGAGGGAACAGTCTGGTAGCAAGCGCTTAAGCTCAAGCAAGCCACGATGATGGTTAGTTTTTTAAACACTTTATTTGTATAGATATTTTTCATTTCATTCTCCATCCACGAAACCAAAATCGCCTGCCAAATTAGTGTTAGACGCACTGCCACTGGCATCACCATTGCCATAAATGGCGTTAATTTGCCCCATAAATGAGCCGTGGAAATCATCGGCAACTTTAAAGCCCGCATCAGGGCGGGCCAATTCGTGATCAGCCACAGGGTCGACTAAATATGGTGTGGCAATGATCACCAATTCGGTTTCATTATTAATAAAATCAACACTGCGGAACAAGCTTCCTATAATTGGCACATCTTTAAAAAATGGAATGCCCGAAATGGTTTTCTTGGTAGACTCTTGTATCAACCCAGCCAATACCAATGAGCCGCCAGTTGGCAATTCAACCGTGGTGGTTGCGCGCCGCACTTTAATCGATGGCAATGTTAAATTATTGTTGATGGCAAACGCGTCTTCTTGAGAAATCGAGCTCACTTCGGTGCTCACTTTAAGGCTAATCCGCCCGCCATCAAGCACCACAGGGGTGAAGGTCAGGCCAACGCCAATTGGTTTATATTCAATGCTCACCGTGTCAGTATCCGCATCATAACCAGACGGAACGGGAAACTCACCGCCCGCCAAGAAGCTTGCCGCCTCGCCAGATATGGTGGTCAATACAGGTTCGGCCAATGTTCTGACCACCCCAATTGTTTCCAGCGCTTTAATGGTGACAGATGTGCCGCCCGAGAATAAAGAACTTGCAACCCCGCCAGAGGTGCTGCCTAACGTATAAGGATTGTTGTTGTTAAAAGATATGGAGGATGAACCAATGCCACCCGATATTGATAAATCAATGCCCAATTGTTTGACGCTGGAGCGCTGCATTTCAACAATTGATACCTTAAGCATCACTTGTTCGCGGGCATTATATGTCAGCATATTGATGACATTTTTTGTGTCCAACTGATCGGCGGTGGTGACCGCGCCTCTGTTGATATATTTACCCGCAATAGACACCGCGCGGCCAACTTGTGAGGCGCTTTTCACCTGCCCAGACAGCACAATATTGCCGTTCATTGCCTCGACATGAATGCGGCTGTTTGGCATTTTTTCCTCAAATAAATGGGCCAACGCCGCCACATCAGGCTCAACATTGATAATGATATTGGCAATGCGGCGGTTGCTGGCATCAAAATATATAATATTGGTCGAACCCAGAGTTTTACCGATCACATATGATTTACGGGCGCTCCGTGCCACAACTTCAGCAATTTCGGGGTTGCCAATCAGAATGTCGCGGGCGTTACGCGGCAAGTCAATCACCAAGGTTTTATCTTTACCCAAATTAACCGTTCGTGTGACCACATTTTTTGAATTTTTGATTTTGATATAATCTTCATCAGCCAAAGCCATATTGGTTTGTGACATGAATAACAATCCAGCCATAAGCGACATGAAGCAAGCTTTTTTAAAGCTGTATGATTTTGGTTCACTATACATTACTTTCACCATTTTATGATTTCCCATGACGCAGAATGGTCAGTTTCTTCTTGAGCTGTGTCGGGGTGTTTTCGTTTAAATTGCGGTCTGCAAGGCTCCGCAGGCTGAGCGTGACGCTGCCCTCATTATTGGCCAATGCCAAAATTTCAGATTGTGCCGAGCTCAATTCCAAGGTGGCAGTTCGCCCCACAACCACTTGTTGACCGTCTTCTTCTCTGATGGTTTGGTCTATCGCCAACACTTTAATATTGACCAAAATGGTTTTGGTTTTATTTTGATCATTCTTGTCTTGCTTGGTTAGCAATATATCAACTTTGTCATTGGGCAGAATAAAGCCACCAGCACCTGTTTCTGGCGATATTGGTGTGCTAATCGCCCGCATGCCAGGCGCCAAAATTGCCGATAATAAACCACCATTTTTAGGGTCGATAAGTTTTGAAAACCGAATGGGGTCGCCTTCATCAATTTGTATTTTAACAATAGATGCCAAAGCTTTTTGCATCATATCTTCACCATTATCTTGGGTGATCATATTTTCATGCACCATGTCTTTTGGCCAGTCTTGCCAAATAACATCACCTCGGCTCACTTTATGGCCCATCGGCATCATGGTTTTGGCCAGCAGAATCATAGTCTTTTCGATTTCCTCAACCACTTGCACGTCAGCAACTTGTTGTGGTTGGCTGATCAGGCTTTTAGAAAACATCATGGCGCCGATGGCAACGCCCAACGCCACTATAATTATGAGTATTTTTGACAAATTCATTTAACCATCCCTTTAAACTGAAGCGTTTAAATTTTTCTTTTTTTGTTTTATGTGCGCTAATTTGTGTTGTAAGTGCGCCAAATTATGTTTCAAGTGAGCCA
This sequence comes from Alphaproteobacteria bacterium, assembly GCA_002400495.2. Classification (GTDB taxonomy): domain Bacteria; phylum Pseudomonadota; class Alphaproteobacteria; order Rhizobiales; family OSC116; genus OCS116. The sequence continues at coordinate 16,761 of NVQL02000014.1, forward strand.
AACTTTCGGTGAATATATAATCAGCCCTGCCGCCCCAATCGCCACCCCATAAGGCATGCGCATTTCGGGTGTGATAATAGATGCCACCCATTTTATCGAACTAAATTTAATGGGCAACATATCGCCAATATTGCGTGACCTGATGAAAATTAAAACAACCGCAAAAACCCCGCCAAACACCGCTGTAAGCAATAAAAACATCAAGGTCTCGACATTCCAACCAAACCAAGCGGCAATCGCGGCAATGCTTTTGGCATCCCCGCCACCAAATAAGTTGAAAGCAAACGCCGTAAACCCGGCAGCCAAAGTGACAAACGCCGCCAATAAATGCCAACCAATAATCTCGACCGACAAGCCATTCATCAGAGCCAGGCCCAAAAACCCAAAAAATAACAAAATATTTAATCCATTTGGAATGATCATCATAAAAAAATCATAGAGAATTATGCCCACCATCAAGGCAGGGAAAAAATATTTTATAAAAATGATTAAGAAGTTATCCATTTTTCCTCACGTTAAACAATTGAGGAAAATATCGCACGGTATGGTAAATCAATCCTTAACTTTGCTGTCAATAAACAGGTGAATTATACCATAGAATAAAGGGTTGGACGTTTAGGCAAAAAAAACGACACCAGAAAACTGATGCCGTTTCATGTAAATATGTAACTGCTTATGATGCAGTTCCAGATGCATCTGCACCTGTTTTGATAGATGTACCAATGTTGCTAAAGATAGCGCTTAGGTCATCACCTAGTGTTTGCACAGCGGCAATAATCGCAACAGCGATACCCGCGGCAATAAGGCCGTATTCAATAGCGGTTGCACCAGATTCGTCATTTATAAAACGTGTTGCTAAATTTTTCATAATATACTCCATACACAATATTGTTAAGCACCGTCAGGATTAATGCATTTAATCGCTGAACACGTACCAATATAATTAGCAAGTATTACCGACTCGTTAATCGCAACAATTTAATATAAATGTAGGATATAAGGACTACAACTATAGCATATTAAAACATACAATGGCATTATAAGCATTTTTATAGTTAAAAATGAATTAACTTCGAAGAATAATTAAGTTAACACTCAATTAACGGGACGAAGACTTCAAATTAATAGTGTAATTTTAGTATAGTTTCTTTTAATTATTGGTCATTCATCTATACGCTCAAAGATTTTTTTACCCAAACTTTTAGGACTTCTAATTAAATGTATTTATTTGAGACATTTTTTGAAAAACCTTTGTAATTCGTTCACCTTTAACAGGTAGATCTGGTGGTAATTCAGTTGAATTTATGTCACCAAAGGGTTGTATTATATGTTATTTATAAATTTATTATCATGTATAAAAAAACATGCCGCACAAGTTAGTTTGGCGGTTTTATGTGTCATGAGCACCATTATAATCACCCCCGCCATGGCCGAAACATTGCGCATTGAAGTGAATAAAGCCAGCATTCTAAAATTAACCCAAACCCCGATGACCATTATCATCGGCAACCCAGCCTTAGCCGATGTGACTCCGCAAGAAAATAATATTTTGGTTTTAGTCGGCAAAGCCAGTGGCCGCACAAACATCATCATTTTAGATGAAGCGGGTGACGTTATGCATAATTACGACATTGCCGTGCAAGAAGAGCAAAACGGCAATTTAACGCTTTATAAAGCCGGCAAGCAATGGAGCTATTCCTGCGCGCCTTATTGCGAGCGGGTGATCAACCCCAATGATGACGCCGAGGCATTTGCTGGCAATTTTGGCCAAGTGATGTCCAAAATGGGCCAAATGAGCAATGCCGCAGCTGAAGCCGCAGCCACAGTAGATTCCGATGTTGGTGGCATATCCTACGGGGCGGCAAATGCTGCGGGCGGCAGTGTCGTTGCCAATAATGGAGCCCAATCAGGCGCTGCAGGCAACACCCCTGTTGAGGAATTACAAACTTTCACAATATTGCCGCCGCAATAATGACATTAAATATATAACAATTAAAAAGCCTTTCTGTTTACATGGAGAGGCTTTTTTAGTATGGCTGAGTGACGAAAAGACAAGGCTCAAAATGTTTCGATATAAATTAACAATTGAATATAATGGCGCGGCGTTTTTTGGCTGGCAAATTCAAGACACTGGTAGCACAGTGCAAGGCCAAATTGAAATTGCATTGGCTAAATTCACCAAACAGCAGCCAAGGGTTAATGGTTCTGGCCGCACAGACTCGGGCGTGCACGCATTGGGCCAAGTGGCGCATATGGATTTGACAGATCAGTGGGACCCACAAAAAATACGTGAGGCGGTTAATTATCACCTAAAACCTGATGCCATTTCAATCCTATCGGTCGAATTGGTAGATGAAAATTTCGATGCCCGCTTTGCGGCCACAGAGCGCCATTATATATACCGCATCATCAACCGCCGTGCGCCATTGGCTTTAGATCTTGGCTTGGCGTGGCATGTTCGCCAAGAACTGGATGCAAAAGCCATGCAACAAGCCGCGCAATATTTAATAGGCCATCATGACTTCACCACATTCCGCAGCGTGCATTGCCAAGCCAAATCGCCCATAAAAACCGTCAATAAAGTGAACGTAACGCGTCACGAAGAAGATATTGAAATTGAAGTTTCGGCCCGCTCATTCATGCACAATCAAGTGCGTTCATTTGTCGGCAGTCTTAAAAATGTTGGCGAAGGCCGATGGGAAGCACAACAAATTGATCTGGCATTAAAAGCTTGTAACCGCGCAGAATGTGGTGAAGTGGCGCCAGCTCATGGCCTGTATTTAGCACAAATCGACTATGGTCAGAGCGCTCATTGAGTGCAATATTTATCGATAACGGCACACATATTGTCAGCTTTTTCACTAATTTTTTTATTTAAATGGTCAACCAGTTCATAACTGAAATTTGCGTCTTTTTTCTTAATAAGAATAAACGCTTCACGGTTTGAATTGCAAATTAGTTTTTTATAAGCCAAATTATCATTTTTACTAAGTTTTTCGGTATTCATATTCCATTGATCGGAAATATAGGCAGCTTCAGCGCAATTTTCCTGCGCGGGGAGTGTGATGTTTTCAACTGTATCAACCGCCAAGGAAATAGAGGGTAAAAAGCTAAAGCCAATGGCCAACACGCTAGCCCCAATAATTTGTTTTAATTCATCTAACATGATTACAAAATCTCATAACGAATCACTCGTAATATAGGTATAAATTACGAATTTGTCACAATATAAGGTATAAATTAAAAAAATGTCAATATTGTAGGTTAACAAAACCTAATAAGGCAAGTTTTATAAAGATGAATTAGCTGTCACCATTGATGGTTTTGAGTTGTACTATATTGGCATTCACCTGTTCTAGGGTTAAATCTTGCAAAAACATTTTACGAGCCGCCTTATATTTGCCTTGTAAGCCTAAAGTAAAAGCATAGTTTTGGCGCATTTTAGCGGTGGCATTGGGGTGTTTGATGGCAATGCCTAAATGTTTTTCTGCCAAAATGAGCTGCTTATTAAACATATAAGTCACTCCCATATTGGTGTGAATATTGGGGTTGTTTGGGTTGAGTTTGAGTGCGCGTTTAAAGCTATCAATCGCCAAGCTCTGTTCACCCATTTTACTGTGTAACTCGCCTATATCGTTATAAAGCCGCCACTCATTAGGCGCATATTTTAACGCGGCTTGCATTTTGCGCAAAGCGGGGCCCACTAAACCCTGTTTGGATAATATTTTGGCATGGCTGCGCAGAATAGATGGGTCTTTTGGATATTTAACCGCGCCATCATCAAGCACCTTAATCGCCCGCGTTTCACTGCCAATGCCCGACAAAGCTTTCGCATAGCCAATGATATTGATGACATCATTAGAATTGGCCTCATAAGCCGCGCTCCACAATTGTACCGAACGAAACGCCTGTGCTTGCCGGTCAACCTCTGGGTTGCCAGTGGAGTTTAACGCCATCTCACTCGCGGCATTTGGGCCCGATGAAGTGCAGCTGGCAAGCAGCATAGATGCGGCGCAGACAGCAGCAAAAACGCTATTTTTTTTAAATCTTGACTGATTGGTTGAGCAATTCGACCGAAAGTACATGGCAGGGGCAGTTATAATTGAGTTCTATATATAGGCTTACATAATGCGACGAGTTTGTTTATAAAGTGTTAACCATAGTTAAAAATAACCGCGAGCTCATATGAATTTACTCAAAAACTCTGATATTAAAAATGCCATATCCATTAAATTAATTTCTTCACAAAATTACTCTAATAATTTTATAACGGATACGAAACATACAACCTGGTTAAGATTGCATAATTTTAGCGCCTCCGAGGGTGAAATATGCAGCATTCCTAACTCAAATGGCGGCATTGAGTGCGTTTATTTTGGCGTCGGAAAACAAGATATTTCGCTGGATAACGACATTTACCAATTGGCCGATCCATTTCAATTGGCAAAATTAAGCGCTCTACCTGCGGGCATTTATAAGTTGGATGAACAATTAGAAAATGCCGAAACGGCTTATATTGCCTTCGGCCTATCCGCATATAATTTCAGCCGCTATAAACCAAAATCTGACGAGAAACCTAAGCCGCAATTGTTATTGCCCAAAAGCGCAGATCTGCCGGCCATCCAAGCGCAAGTTGAAGCCATATGCCTAACGCGTGACTTGGTCAACACTCCGGCCAATGATCTAGGCCCCGCCGAATTGGCCAAAGCTTTGAAAGATCTTGGCGCAAAATTTGGCGCAAAATATAGTGAAATTGTTGGTGACGACTTGCTCAAAAAGGGCTTCAACCTCATTCATACAGTCGGCCGCGCTAGCGCCGATGCCAGCGACTATGCAACAGATCGTGCGCCACGATATGCCGAATTTAAGTGGTCGCCAGATAAAAAATCCCAAAACCTACCCAAAGTAACCCTCGTCGGCAAAGGCGTGGTGTTTGATACAGGTGGGCTAGATTTAAAAACCGCCGCTGGCATGGTCACCATGAAAAAGGACATGGGCGGTGCCGCCAATGTGATGGGGCTAGCCTATATGATTATGAGCGCAAATTTACCGATCGAGCTAACCGTAATGATTGGCGCGGTAGAGAATTCCGTGGCCGCCAACGCCTTTAGACCTTCCGATGTGCTGACATCATATAAAGGGCTGACCATCGAGATTGGCAATACCGATGCCGAAGGCCGTTTGGTTTTGGCCGATATGTTAGCTTATGCCGATGAGGCCGCGCCCGATCTGCTGCTAGATATGGCAACCTTAACTGGCGCAGCAAGGGTCGCCGTAGGGCCAGAAATTGCCGCTTATTTCACCGATGATGAAAAAATTCCGGCTGAATTAAACAGTCATTCCGCCGCAACATTTGACCCCATTTGGCAATTGCCATTGCACAAAGCTTACCTAAAAACCATGGACAGCCGTGTGGCAGATTTGAACAATTTGTCCTCGATGCCATTGGCAGGAGCTTCAACCGCTGCATTGTTTTTAAAGCAATTTGTCGAGCATGCCAAAACCTATATTCATTGGGATTTGAATGCTTGGAACATTTCCGCCCGTCCTGCAAGACCCATTGGCGGCGAAGCGCAAGGCATAAGGGCTATATTTTCCATGTTAAAACAACGGTATACGTAGTTAACAAAAGGTTAACTCGCTAGCGAGCATAGCGACGAGTAAGCACAATAAGAATCTTGCTAGCGGAAGGTTTTTGCGTTTACCTGGCAAAAAATTGACGGGTTGATTCATTAGTTGTTAATAATTAGTTAACTAAGATTTGATTTTATAGCCGACTTTAATCAAATAATAACCCCATATCCACAGCGCCACACATGTGCCGACGCTGACCAATATGGTCACATAAATATTACCCTCACTTTGGCCAATAAAGCCAAATCTAAACCCATCGATTAAATAAAAGAACGGGTTAAATTTAGTGATGGTTTGCGCAAATTCTGGCAGCTGTTTGATGGAATAAAAGGTACCAGATAAAAAGGTCAATGGCGTGATGATAAAATTGGTAATCATACCCATCTGGTCAAATTTATCAGCCCACAACCCGCCCAATAGCCCAAGCAATGCCATCACCATGCTGCCCAAAATGCCAAACAAAATAACCATAGAAAAATGTTGAATTTCCAAATCGACCACAAATGCCATAACAATGCCGGTTGATATGCCCACCACAAACCCGCGTGTTGCGCCGCCCATGGTAATGGCAAACATCATTTCACCTGCAGAAATTGGTGGCATAAGAATGTCAACAATATTGCCTTGCATTTTGCCCATCATCAGTGATGAGCTGTTATTGGCAAAGGCATTTTGCATCATAGCGTTCATAATCAAGCCCGGCACAATGAATATAATAAACTCAACACCATTAATTTCCGCCCGAAATTTACCAATGCTGATGGTAAAAATGGCTAAAAACAGCATCATCGAAATAACCGGTGCGATAATGGTCTGTAAATAGATCGACATGAAGCGCATCACTTCTTTAGTATATAGAGTGTAAAGCCCCAACCAATTTACCCGGCCAAATTTGCGCACACCAAATTCGGGTAATTTGGTTTTTGTAGGTGACAGATGATCGCTCATAAAAGTCTCATTATTTTATTAGTGAATTGACATATCTATCGGCTTGATTGCCAATCAAGTCAATAGGCGATGTCAAGTCATTAGATAACAAACAAAATCCGCTTAAGCATGCAACTTTGTAAGGAAATAGCCAATTACGAGCAATATGCTCCACAGCTGCCTGTGCATAAGCATAAGCAAAACTGCGCAATCGTTGCAGAAAAGTACCAATTTTAAGGTTAATTGGGGAAAAGCGGTTTATTTGCTCAAGTGAGCTTGCCACCGATTCAGCATATGGTGTAGTTTACTTTTTGTTAACCACATTATGTGGGGGTGTGGAGGTTAACAAAAGCGGCAACTTAAGTGAAGGAGGTCTTCATGGCATGGACAGATGACAGAGTAGAATTACTCAAAAAATTATGGAATGATGGATTAAGTGCGAGCCAAATCGCCAATCAAATGGGAGGCGTTACCCGCAACGCAGTGATTGGTAAAGTGCATCGTTTGGGTCTTTCTGGTAGAATTACCTCAACCCGCGGCAGAGCCGCTAAAGGCGCAGGCAGGACAGCAGCATCAAAGCAGCGCAGCCAACGCCGAGAGCCCAAAATGCCCAATATCAGCATTGGCAATACGGCGCTAAAAGCGGAGCCAATGGCTAAAATGGCCACACCGCTGCCCAAAGAAAAAATCATACCAATGGCCTTGGTAAAAAGTTCAAAGGGCGACAATATCTCAATCTTTGAATTAACAGAATACACTTGCCGTTGGCCAGAAGGCGACCCAAGCAACAATGATTTTCATTTCTGCGGTGGAAGAAATAATGGCTCTGGCCCTTATTGCGAAGCCCATGCTGCAGTGGCTTATCAGCCGACATTGCGTCGCAAAAAAGCCGCAGCTTCATAAGCTGACTAATATTTTAAGACAAACGAAAAAACCTCATCCAATCGGTGAGGTTTTTATTTGTCCAGATCACAAAAAATTTGAATTTAAAATTTATCGTTAAAACTGTATCCCGCGCCGCGAATGGTGCGGATCGGGTCGGCAAAGCCTTGCTTGCCTTTAAGCGCCTTGCGCAACCGCCCGATATGCACATCAACCGTGCGCTCATCGACATAAACATCATGGCCCCAGACATTGTCGAGCAGTTGCTCGCGTGAGAAAACCCGTCCTTTGCGTTGCATTAAATATTGCAACAGCTTAAATTCGGTTGGGCCCAAATCCACCTCAACACCTGTATCAGTTTTATTTTCTGCATCAGCCATATGGCGTGTCACACGGCGGGTGCTGGCATCCAAAACAATATCACCACTGACCAATTTATCTGACATTTGATCAGGCGCGCTGCGTTTCAGCACCGCTTTAACCCGCGCCATCAATTCCTTCATGGCAAATGGCTTAACCAAATAATCATCAGCACCGACATCAAACCCGCGTAATTTTTCCGCCTCCTCACCACGTGCCGTCGCCATGATGATGGGGATGTTACGGGTTTGGCTGCGCAATCTTAAGCGGCGGCAAATTTCAACGCCAGAAATGCCGGGCAGCATCCAATCCAACAAAATCAGATCGGGTAATTTTTCGTCAATAAATAAATCAACTTGATCGCCATGGGTGCAAAGCCGCACCTCATAACCTTCATTTTCGAGATTATAAGTCAGCAAAATACCCAATGAATCTTCGTCTTCAACAATCAGTATTGAGGCTTTCATATAGCACCACTCTAGATGTTAGAATTTTCATCAAAATCAAATTTTGATGTGCTTGTATTGTCCATTTTCGGCCGCTCTTCGGTCAATAAAACACCCGTCACCATATAATGGATATTTTCGGCAATATTCGTCGCATGATCGCCAATGCGTTCAATATTTTTCGCGCCGAATAGCAAATGCGTGCAAAAGCTAATATTGCGCGTATCTTCCATCATATAGGTTAATAACTCACGAAAAATGCTGTTATATAATGCATCCAAATCTTCATCTTTGCGCCACACACGCACAGCTTTTTCGACATCTTCAGAAGCAAAAGCATCTAAAACATCTTTAAGCAGTTTTTGCGCCAATTCGCTCATCGCATGAAAACCGCTAACCAAGCTTTTAGGCGTTTGGCCATCAATGGCAATCACCCGTTTGGCAATGTTTTTGGCCAAATCACCAATCCGCTCAAGGTCAGAGCTGATCCGAATGGTCACAATCACCCGCCGCAAATCCAAAGCCATCGGTTGGCGCTTGGCAATCACCAAGATCGCCCGCTCTTCAATGTCCAATTCAAGCTCATCAATGACTTTATCGGCGGCAATGGTTTTTTTGGCCAATTCAAAATCATTGGTTTCCAGTGCCTTGATCGACATAGCCAGCTGTTCTTCGGCCAAACCACCCATTTTAGATATTTTATGACTAAGCGCTTTTAAATCATCTTCAAAAGCTGTAACGATATGTTTTTGCATCATAATCTCCTTGTTTCAAATCAACCGTAACGGCCAGTTATATAATCTTGTGTCTGCTGGTTGCGCGGGTTGGTGAATATCTGATCTGTCTCGCCAAATTCAATAATTTTGCCCAGATGGAAAAAAGCAGTATTCTGCGAAACCCGCGCCGCTTGCTGCATACTATGAGTCACAATGACAATGGTGAAATTCTCTTTCAATTCATCAATAAGCTCTTCAATAATCGCCGTGGCAATCGGGTCAAGCGCACTACATGGCTCGTCCATTAAAATAACCTCGGGGTTAACCGCAATGGCGCGGGCGATGCACAAACGCTGTTGTTGTCCGCCAGAAAGGCCTGTGCCAGGTTCATTGAGGCGGTCTTTAACCTCATTCCACAATCCAGCACGTTTCAAGCTAGTTTCGACAATCTCATCAGCATCTGATCTACCATCAATCATGCCATGAATACGCGGCCCATAAACGATATTCTCATAGATGCTTTTGGGGAATGGATTGGGCTTTTGAAACACCATGCCAACCCGTGCACGCAGCTCAACCACATCAATTTCAGACGCATAAATATCTTGCCCATCGAGCAGAATCTCACCCTCAAAACGGCAAATGTCAATCACATCATTCATGCGGTTCAAACAGCGCAAGAATGTAGATTTACCACAGCCAGACGGGCCAATTAGGGACGTAACTTTATTTTCCATAATGTCAATATCAATGCCAAATAGGGCTTGTTTATCGCCATAATACACATCGACACCACGTGAGGTAAATTTACCTACTTGGCTCGAAATTTGTTTTTCAGACATGGGGACTCCAGTTTTTTGTACACTCATAATCGCCTACCATCTTCTTTCATAACGGCGGCGTAATAAAACCGCAATTGCATTCATAATCACCAAGAAGAATAGCAGCACTAAAATAGCCGCGCTCATCTTGGCTTCAAACGCCCGCTCGGGGCTGTCAGCCCATATATAAATTTGCACAGGCAAAACAGTTGAAGGGTCAGTAAATCCTGTCGGCACATCAACAATAAACGCCACCATGCCAATCATCAATAAAGGTGCGGTTTCGCCCAAAGCACGCGCCATGCCGATAATCGCACCCGTCAAAGCCCCAGGCATGGCTAACGGCAAAACATGGTGCAACACCGTTTGCATTTTAGACGCGCCAATGCCCAACGCCGCTTCGCGTATCGATGGAGGCACCGATTTAAGCGCCGCGCGGGTGGTGATGATGATGGTCGGTAAAGTCATTAACGACAGCACCATACCGCCAACCAATGGTGCACTACGTGGCATGCCAAAAAAGTTGAGAAATAACGCCAAACCCAACAGACCAAATACAATCGACGGAACCGCCGCCAGATTATTAATATTGACCTCAATAAATGCGGTCATTTTGCTAGGTTTAGAATATTCTTCCAAATAAACCGCCGCCAACACGCCAAGCGGAAAGCTCAGCAACAAGGTGATGATTAGCGTAAAGAATGAACCCACCACGGCACCACGAATGCCCGCATCTTCAGGTGAGCGGCTGTCGCCAAATTTAAAGAAATCCCAGTTGAAACGTTTTTCAATCCGCCCATCGGCCATCAATTGATCGACCCAGCCAATCTGCTGGTCATTCACCCGCCTGCGGCTTTCGTCAACATCACGCCTAATCAGGCCTTTGATAAAACTGTCAATGTCATCAGATGATTTCACCCAAACACTTTGTTTTGTGCCAATAAACTCAAAATCAGGTTGATCATCGGCCAGCAAAACCCGCGCAATGTGATAACCCGCTTCGCTCGAAATCAACTTCTTCAATTTACGTTTTTCTTTGCGATTGGTCACTTCAGGAAACAATGCATAAATCCCGTCACGCACGATTTTTTGAAAATCAGCTTTGGCAATCTGCACTTTTTCACGCGCGCCATCGGGGTCGATGACATTTTCACTAAATTCAATGTCAACTTTCACATAAGTTTGGCTAAACGCGGGCAGGGCACGGAAGGTAATCGTCACCAACATAATGGCCAAAAACCCAAGCGCAAACATAATGGCCAACAGACCATACATTTTAAACCGACGCTCAGCTGCGTAACGCTTTTTAATATGTGCTGCTCGTAAATTAGTCATATTTTTCTCTATATTTATTCACAATTTTAAGCGCCAATATATTCAGGCACAATGTGATGATGAACAGAACAAACCCTAAGGCAAACGCCGCTAAGGTTTTGGGACTATCAAACTCTTGATCGCCAACCAATAAGGTTAAAATCTGCACCGTAACCGTGGTCACGGCTTGGAACGGGTTGGCAGTTAGATTTGCCGCCAAACCTGCCGCCATCACCACAATCATCGTCTCGCCAATGGCGCGCGATGTGGCCAACAATACCGAGCTAACAATGCCCGGTAAAGCCGCAGGCAGTAGCACCAATTTAATGGTTTCACCGCGAGTTGCCCCGAGCGCATAAGAGCCATCGCGCAAACTTTGCGGCACCGCGTTAATCACATCATCCGACAAAGATGAAACGAACGGAATGATCATCACCCCCATCACCACCCCGGCCGCCAACGCGCTTTCGGACGAAATCTCCAACCCAAAATCCACCCCCCAATTGCGCAACATAGGCGCCACACTAAGGGCAGCAAAAAACCCATAAACCACGGTCGGAATGCCCGCCAAAATTTCCAACAGAGGCTTAGCCCAACTGCGGAATCTCGGGCTTGCATATTCAGACATATAAATCGCCGAAAACAGGCCAATCGGCACCGCAATGACCATCGCAATGGCGGTGATTAACAACGTACCCGCAAAAATCGGCACCGCGCCAAAAGAACCAGAGCTAGCCACTTGGTCATCGCGCAAAGCAATTTGTGGTGACCAATGCAAACCAAATAAAAACTCAGTAAATGACACCATGCCAAAAAACCGAATGGTCTCAAATATAAGCGAAACCACCACACCAAATGTAGTCAACACCGCCACCAATGAGGATAGCAGCATAATGATCGAGAATATTTTTTCGACCCTATGCCGCGCCGCAAAACGTTGAGCAATCTTCTTCTGGCTAAAATACAGCCCAATAATCGCACCACAACCAATCACCACCATGCCGCCAATGCCTGTGCTGTTGACGATATTTTTATAGCTCTCAACCACAGGTAATAATGTGTCATCAATCGGGTTTTGGCTATTTTGTGCCGCACGCCTAATAGAGCCTTTGAGCAATTCGAGCTGGTCTTGGCTCAGGCCAATGCCCGCATCGCCTAACGCATTGCCCAACATGGCAGATAATATGCTGGGTTCTAAAAACAACCACGCAAATAACAAAAGCAAACTCGGAATGCCGCACCATAACGCCACATATGTGCCATGAAAACCCGGCAATGAATGCAATTTATTTTCAGGTAATTTGCTTTTTACGGCAGGCCGCATGCCAACGGCACGGCGGTTGCCAATAAAATAACCAATGATAATGGTACAAATTAAAAATGCGAATAATGTAAGATATGACATAATTTAATCCAGTAAGTGATGACTGATCTTTTACTATTTATTGTTCGTAAATCAAAGTCATTTACCCACTATTACAGAGAAAAGTGGGTAAGTCATTTTAGACTTACCCACCCTAAACATCGTGACTATTTAAGTGAAACAGTCTTCATTTCGGTCAAACCAGTAACCACTTCAGCCAGCTCAGCTTCGGTCAAAGGAATAAGGCCTTTTTCTAAAAGATAACCATCTTCGCCCATGGCTTTGCTGCTCAAAAACTCTTCATTATATTCTTTAAGACCAGGAATTATATCCATATGTTCTTTTTTCACATAATAATAAAGCGCCCGTGAAATGCCATAGCTGCCATCAGCAATATTGTCAAAATCAGGTGCCGCACCATTGATGATTGCACCTTTAATGCTGTCTTCATTTTGGTCCAAGAAAGAAAAACCAAAGATGCCCAATGCAGCAGGGTTAGCTTTTAGTTTTTGCACGATTAGATTGTCATTTTCACCAGCTTCGATGAACGCACCATCTTCACGCAAGCTATGCGCCACAGCTTGGAATTTCTTTTTGTCTTCTTTACGAAGAGCAGCAAGTGATTCAAATTTCTTGGCGCCGCCTTCCATAGCCAATTCAACAAACGCATCACGTGTGCCAGATGTTGGTGGGGGGCCAAGCACTTCGATTTTAACATCAGGTAGGCTGGCATCAATGTCCGACCATGTCATGTTTGGATTGTCGATCAATTTGCCATCGGGGCCAGGAACTTTAGCAGCCAGCGCCAAAAAGATTTGCTGTTTAGTCAGCTCAAATGCGGGCGCGTCAACTGAGTTGGCAAGCACGATGCCATCATAGCCGACTTTAATTTCAATCGGGTTGATGCCAGCCGCTAAACAAGCTTCAAGCTCAGATGATTTAATGCGGCGCGAGGCGTTTGAAATGTCAGGGTGACCTTCACCAATGCCAGAGCAAAATAATTTCATGCCGCCGCCTGTACCAGTAGATTCAACCACAGGTGTGTTGAACGAACTGGATTTGCCGAATTTTTCAGCAACCAATGATGAGAATGGAAACACAGTAGATGAACCCACGATTTGGATTTGATCACGTGCGAATGAGGTAGTGGCCATCAATGGCAATGCCAAAGCCGCTACAGCTAATAATTTGATAGATTTATTCATTTAATCTCTCCTAATGACTTAGTATATAACTTCATTTCGGTTATAGTTTTAGCAGGTCTATTTGCTTAACTGAGCTGGTTATATGATGCTTATATTACAGTTTTATGACATTATTTTTTTTGCCGCACCCAAATGTGACAACGCGGGCGCCAAGCAAATGGGGCAATATAGTTATTTTGATTTACTGAACGCAATTTCAACCTTGGTGCCTTTGTCAATTTGGCTTCGAAATTGAATTTCGCCACCATGCCGCTGAATGATATGTTTGACAATCGCCAACCCAAGCCCCGTGCCTTTGGTGGCATGCTGGTTAGACACGCGGTAAAAACGCTCAGTCAAACGCGGCAAATCCGTTTGCGAAATGCCATGGCCAAAATCAATCACCGACACCAGATATTTGTCTTGTGCCGTGTTTTCTGCGTCAGCATCATCACCAGTTTGCGACAGGCGGATGATGATTTTATCACTGGCATCACCGCGCAAGCCATATTTAAAAGCATTGTCCAGTAAATTGCCAAACAATTGAATCAATTGATCACCATCACCTTTAATCAAAGCGCCACCAATTTGGTTATTAAATTCAAGTTTTACATTCTTGTCACCCGCCAATGGCGCGGCACTGTCCAAAACATGTTCAATAACCTGTTTTAAATCAACATCATCAGTAGGTTTGGTATGAATGTTCATTTCGATATGGCTTAAGCTCAATAAATCATCAATCAGCCGCGTCATGCGCAAAGCCTGTTCTTGCATAATGGTCAAAAACTCAGCCTTGGCTTTCTCATCATTTTTCGCAGGGCCTTGTATGGTTTCAATAAACCCGCTAATCGAAGCCAACGGCGTGCGCAATTCATGGCTGGCATTGGCAACAAAATCCACCCGCATGCGGTCAGTCTTGCGATCCATAGTTAAATCACGCAAGGTAAAAACATATATGTAATCTTTTTCCGAGGTTAATGCCCAATCTTCAGCCGAATTTTTGGGCGCGCTTAAGGCAATCGGCGAAATATTGACCCAATATTGCCGCTCGCCATTATATACATGTTCAAAATGAAACTGCTTCGGCAATTTGTTAGCCTTCACTTCATCATAGGCATCAAGCAACTGTGGAAGCCGCAACAGAGCCGAAAAATCTTGGCCGATCAATTGGTCTTTTTGCTTAATTTCGGCAGTGTCATTAAACGCCTGAACCATAATTTGGTTCACATGGATAATGCCATCATTGGCATCCAAAACCAGTGTCGGGAAAACCTGCGCCTCAATGTAATTGTTAATGTCCAGCGCTGATTTTGGCAATATAACAGGGGCATCAGCCGCTAGTTTTTGCTCAGTCGCCTCTATATAAAGCCGATAAAAAACAAACGCCATACAACCCAAAACCACATTAAGCAGAGTGAGTGTCCAGATATTGCCACCGAGAATATTAGACAAGGCAATGATAAATATAGCGATAATCAGGATATAAAAAATATGTTTCTTAAATATTTCGTAAAAATGCATAAGCCTGCCAATCATTGACTTTCCCGTATAGCATAAGTTATTTGACAGTTTTATGAAAATAAAAACAGTTTATTTATAACAATTCTAATTAAGCATTTAAGTGGTTGAAATATATTTACAAAAAATGCCTAATATTTTTATCATAGAAAAATTATTAAACATCTGATTTCATTGTTAAAATTAGTATCATTGTAAACTAGGACTTATCCCACGTTAAATGTTAGAAATTACAAGATTCAACTTGCATATCATTATCAAGTTCAAATATGATGCGACCAATTCTTAATTGCGGACGGTTACACCAATAAACTAGTCAATTTTAAACAGAATGGATTATATCATGAAAAAATTTACCATCGCAGCCGCTCTTGCAGCGACTCTATTTTCGACAACAGCCATCGCTGCCGCGCCAAGCACCGAAGATGTTCTAGCAACTTATGCCAACATCGCACATGCAGGTTATGAAGATAGCCTCAGCACAGCAAAAGCTTTGCAAGCTGCCATTGCGACACTTGTTGCGACACCAACTGAAGACAGTCTAAGCGCTGCAAAAGCCGCTTGGTTGGCTGCTCGCGCCCCTTACCAACAAACCGAAGCTTACCGGTTCGGTAACGCCATCGTTGATGATTTTGAAGGCTTGGTAAATGCATGGCCACTAGATGAAGGCCTGATCGATTATGTCGACGCTTCATATGGTACAGAATCTGACGAAAACCCATATTACACCGCAAATGTCATTGCCAACCCAAAACTAAACGTTGCGGGCACGATGGTTGATGCCAGCAAAATCACTAAAGAATTGCTTGCTGATACATTGCAAGAAGCTGATGAAGTCGGCTCAAACGTAGCCACTGGTTATCATGCCATCGAATTTTTGCTTTGGGGTCAAGATTTAAACGGCACCGGCCCAGGCGCTGGTACTCGTGCTGCAACAGATTATGACACCGCAAATTGCACCAATGGCAATTGCGACCGTCGTGCAGAATATATCACAGCCGCAACAGATTTACTTATTGATGATCTAGAAGGCATTGTTGGCGCTTGGTCAATGAGCGGCGAAGCCCGTGCAGCATTAGCTGATGGCGGCGTTGCAGCCATCTTCTCTGGCCTAGGTTCACTTTCATATGGCGAACTAGCTGGCGAACGCATCAAGCTTGGCCTCATTGTGCATGACCCAGAAGAAGAGCATGATTGCTTCTCTGACAACACGCATAATTCACATTATTATGACATTTTGGGCATTCAAAATGTTTACACAGGTAGCTATACCCGTGTTGACGGTTCAGTGGTCGAAGGCCCATCAATCGAAGATTTGCTAGCGGATAAAGACGCCGCTGTTGCCAAAGAGCTAACGGATAACATTGCTGCCACAGTGGCTGCGGGTGCCGCCATGGTCAAACGTGCCGAAACCATCGAAGCTTACGACCAAATGATTGGTGAAGGCAACACAGAAGGCAATGCAGTTGTGCAAGCCGTTGTTGATGGCCTTGTAACCCAAACTAAATCACTCGAAAAAGCTGTAAGCGCGCTTGGCCTTTCTGGCATCGAGTTCGAAGGTTCAGACAGCTTGGATGCTCCTGAAAAAGTATAACTGATTGATTTCAGTTTAGGCAGGCAACTGCCTTAAAATTCGTGTTCAAATGCATTGTGGGGGTGCGTTTGGGCACGAACTCGTTTATACGGTGTGCTATGTTTAGATTGATCGCCATTTTTTTACTATTTTCCACCAGCCCCGCTGTTTCGGATGAGCTGACCAAGCGCCAACGCCTATTATTGCCAACAACCGATTTTTCCCAACCAGAAAAACGAGAGCATTATCCAGGCGGCACAACTGGTAAATTTGTTAAATTAGACAGAGACTCATTGTCTCATCCAACCAAATCATTAGGCATAAATGGCGATATGGATTACGCCATCGGCCGCGCCATGTTTAAAAAATTATGGGCACCCGCACCCGCCGCCACCCAAGCCTCCAACGGCCTAGGCCCACTATATAACGCCCGCTCATGCTTAAGTTGCCACATTAAAAATGGCCGTGGCCATGTGCCTGATATTGGTTTTCCCAACGAAGATGCCAACAGCATGCTCATCCGCCTATCAATCAAACCACAAACCGACCAACAGCGCCAAGATTTAGCATCTGGTGTGGCAAAAACAATCAATGAACCAATCTATGGCGGGCAATTGCAAGACATTGGCGCATCAGGCTTTGCCCCCGAAGGCAGAATATCGGTAAAATGGACATATACCAATGTCTCCCTGGCCGATGGTACGGTGGTAGAACTCCGCCAACCAGATTTTAAAATCAACAACCTAGCCTATGGCAATATGCATAAAGATGTAATGACCTCACCCCGCATCGCCACCCAAATGATCGGCATGGGCTTGATTGACGCCATCGACAGCACCGCAATTTTAGCCCACGCCGATCCAGACGATAAAGATGGCGACGGCATCTCAGGCAAAGCCAATATGGTCTGGGACATCGCGGCGGATAAATTAGCTTTAGGCCGTTTCGGCTGGAAGGCAGGCCAACCCAATTTACGCCAACAAGTCGCCTCCGCTTTCTCGGGCGATGTTGGCATCAGCAACCCTCTATTCCCCAACGGTTCGGGCGATTGCACCATAAACCAAACCGAATGCTTAACCGCCCCCAATGGCAACACCGCACGTATGGGCGGATTTGAATTATCCGCAGAATTGCTAAATTTAACCACCTATTTCAACGCCAACTTGGCCGTGCCACACCGTCAGAATGCCGCCAATGACAATATATTACGCGGCAAGCAAATATTTTATCAAGCCGGCTGTATTTCGTGCCACATGCCCAAACACATCACCTCCGATAAATCGCAGTATAAAGACCTGCATAACGAGCTAATCTGGCCATATTCAGATTTTCTATTACACGATATGGGCACAGGTTTAGCCGACAACAGACCCGAAGGCCAAGCCACAGGCAGTGAATGGCGCACCCCACCATTATGGGCATTAGGAGCATCTAAATATCTAGGCAAACATTGGCAATTATTGCATGATGGCCGCGCCCGTACTATACAAGAGGCCGTACTTTGGCATGATGGTGAAGCGCTTGGCGCAAAAAGCAAATTTTTAAACCTTTCGGCGACCGAGCGTCAAGCTTTGGTCGATTTCGTGCAATCGCTTTAGGAGTGACAAGATGAAATTATTATTTAAAATGTCCATCGGTTTTTGCCTACTATTTTCAGCAGCCCATGCTGATGACGCCTTAACCCAAAAAGTGCATCAAAAATTCATCGATGATTATATTGTGCTGCATTTAAACAATTTCAAGCGTGCGGCCACCTCACTAGATGCCACCGTAACAAAGGCCTGCACAGTCGGTAGTGACGTAGTATGGCAAAAAGTCAAAACCCAATATGCCAAGACAGCTCTTACGTGGATGCCATTGCAATCCATGCGGTTTGGCGCGTTCGAGAAAAACAGCCGAGATTTACGCATTTATTTCTGGCCCAATAGCCGCGGCGAAAAACAAGCGGGTAAATTTCTAGCCAAAATGGACATGAGTAAATTAGAACCAAGCTATTTTCACAACATAAGCGTCGCCTTGCAAGGCCTGCCCATCATCGAATGGCTGCTCTATCACCCCGACAGCACATTAGCTGCCAATGATGCCGCGCTCAAACAATATACCTGCCAATATTTTCAAGCCATCACGCTCAACCTACAAACCGTTAATGATGAGCTAATCGCCGAATTCAGCCAAGGCGGCGCGATGCGTGAAGCTTTGCTCACCCCATCCGACACCAACGATTTTTACGGCAGCTTGCCAGAAGTGACTTTGCAGCTTTACAAAAACATCCACGCCATGGTCGAATTGGTCAATGGCCAAAAATTAAGCCGCCCGATCGCCAAAGAGTATAAATTCTTAAAACCCAAACGCTTAGAAATGTGGCGCTCAGGCCAAAGCAAAGCCAATCTACTCGCCAATATCAGTAATATTTATCAAGCCTATTTAATTTACAGCCCCTTGGTGCAAGCAGGCCAAGCCGACCAGCAAATTGATCAACAAGTGCGCGCAAATTTCGAGCAAACTTTGGCACAAATAGCCGCATTGCCCGATGATTTTTACGCCGCCTTTAACGGCGAAAAACGCGCCGAAACATGGCAACAAGGCCGCGATTTAATCGCCCAAATCGTCATTTTGCGCACCATATTGGGCGATAAGGTAACCGCGGCTCTAGACATTCCACTCGGCTTTAATTCATTAGATGGTGATTAATGTGAAACTTTCACGCCGTATATTGCTAAAATCAGCCGCAGCACAAGCATTATTATTGCCCGCGCTAAGCGCCCCAGCATGGGCGGCACAGGCCGATATACTACAAAATTACCTACTATGCGCCAAAAATGCCGAAGGCGAATATGTGGCGGTAAAAATCACCGAAGATGGTCAGATAAAGCAGCAATTCACTTTGGCCGATAGAGGCCACGGCCACGCCAAAAGCCCAACAGGCGGCTTAGCCATTTTCGCCCGCAGACCCAATAATCAACTCTATTTAATCGATGAAACGGGCAAAATGCGCCTATTATACGCTCCCGAAGATCGCCACTTTTTCGGCCACGGCGTATTTTCGCCCGATGGCAAATTATTATATACATCCGAGAATGATTTTGACAATGAGGATTACGAAGCCACAGGAGTCATCGGCATTTGGGATGTCAAACACGGTAAAAAGATTGGCGAATTTTCATCAGCAGGCATTGGCGTGCATCAAATCATGCTGATGGCCGATGGCGAAACATTGGTCATCGCCAATGGCGGCATTCTCACTCATCCAGATCATCCACGCCAAAAACTAAATTTGGCCGATATGCAGCCCAATTTGGCCTTCGTAAACCGCAAAAACGGCCAACTAATCAGCAAAGTTAACTTGCCCGCCGAGCTACACCAACTGTCCATCCGCCACATTGACATCACCACAAGAGGCTTGGCCGCCATTGCCATGCAATATCAAGGCGGTTTGGCCGAAGACGTGCCGCTTATCGCCACGGTCGGCCAAACCCAGCCGCTTAAATTTGTGCAAGCGCCGCAAAACCTAATCAAACGTCATAAACAATATGTCGGTTCTATTTGTTTCGATAAGAGCGGGAAGTTTTTTGCTGCCAGTTCACCACGTGGCAATATTGTTAGTTTTTATACCAAAACTGGCCAATTTTTAAGCCTATATGCGATGAATGACGTCTGTGCAGTGGCCGCTGCACCCGCTCCATATCAGTTCATTCTGGCCTCAGGAATGGGCGAAATTGACCTTTATGACCTAGGCCAAAAAACCGCCATAAGCCTACACACCCAATCTGCTAAAACCGAACTATACCAATGGGACAACCACATGTTGGCGCTATAAAATATGTAAAAAATACCGCAAATATGTGCTTGTTTGTAATTTTTCCACAGTAAAAGATTGGGGCGTGGATAAGTGGGGCTATTTTTTCATAAAAATGTAATAAATATATATTATATCCTATGCAAAATATGCATAACTATTGCAAAAACCGACTTAACGGTCTTGCTAGCAGGCGGAATTTTTATGCAAATTTAACCATAAAAAACCTGTTTTTTGCTGATTTTGGCTGTAAATAGACCAAATATTGCGTCAAACCAAGCCGCTAAGGCCATCCATCAAATAAACATATTGGACAATAGCACGGTATTTTGTTACTTAACTAATAGTGATTTATGTATAGTAGATGCCATTTCGGCACAGCGAACTAAACAAAATTGAGTCTAAGACTCAAGCCACTAGCCATTAAATTGGCACTCAATAGAATGCAGGCATAAGAATAACCCCAAGCCTGTTTTTCAACCAAGTTAAGTTTTGACTGAGCGTGAATAGTAAATAAAAGGCACATCCTTTGGTGAGGATAATCTTGTGTTCCCATCACCCGCCCCGTCATGAAGAAAGGTCAAGACCATGCCGATTATAAATGAAGATTTTATCGCCACTTTGGATGATCGTAAATTATACGATCACAAAAAATATAGCGATAGCTGCGGCGTTGGTTTTATCACCCATAAAAAATCCATCCAGACTCATGATATTTTGGTCAAAACCCACGAAGCATTATGCACCATTCCGCATAGGGGCGGCATGTCTGCCGAAGGCATTGGCGATGGCGCAGGTGTGAATTTCGATCTATCTGAGCGGTTTTTTAGAGTTGTAACCAACAATGAAAATCTTGAGCTTGGCCAATTTGGCGTGGCCAATTTCTTTTTGCCTAAACAAGAAGAATTCGAAGAAGACGCTGTCACTTTGGTTGAAGAAAAACTACGCGCTCACCGCATGCCAATCATTGCATGGCGCGATGTACCAGTGAATAACAGCATTCTAAGTGACGCATCAGTGCGTGCTCAACTAAGCATTAAACAGGTTATTTTTGGCCGTCCTCAAAAATTGGCCGATGCCACTTGGCATGAATTTGATTTGGAAATTGCCCGCTGCTTAGCCGATATTGAAGATGATTGCTATGACATTGCTGAGCTAGATGGTTTTTACCCCTGCTCAATGAGCGCCCGCACCCAAGTGCTGAAAGGCCGTCTCAATTCCAACGAAGTGATCCCATATTTCGAAGATTTGCGTGACCCCGATCATGAGATTCATTCAATCTTCTTCCACACGCGTTTCTCGACCAATACCGAGCCTGCCACCATGATGGCACAGCCGTTCCGCCGCATGGCGCATAATGGCGAGCTAAATACCGATAAGAAAAACCGCTTGTCAGAAGCTTCAATCGCCAAGCAACAAGGCAAAACCATACATTTCCCCAAAGGCCAATCGGACAGCGCTCGGCTCGACCAAACCATTGCCCGCCGCATCCTTGATGACGGCTTCACTGTGGTCGAAGCCATTGTTGCCATGATGCCGCCAGCATGGGAAAACCTGCCAGATCTTGACCCAGATGTCAGAGCCATGCTCGAATATTTCAGCTTGTTCGAAGAAAAAAACGACGGCCCCGCCGCGATTATTTTTGGCAATGGCCAATTTATCGGCGCGCGCCTAGATCGCTTGGGTCTGCGCCCCTTGCGCAGTGTCGAAACTGAAGATTATTTAGCGGTTATGTCCGAAGCCGGACAAATAAATTTCGCCGCCGAAACGATTCTAAAACGTGGCCGTATTGAAGCGGGCGATATGCTGTTTTGGAGCCATATTGAAGGCCGTTCATATACAGGCGAGCAATATCTAGAAAAACTCAGCAAGCGAGAAGATTATGCAGCACTTTTAGCCGCTGCAAAAATTGACATTGAAGACATTGCTGATGCCGACGAAACGGCGTTAACGGGCCTCGAAGGCTTAAGCGTCGACCAAGCTCACATTGCTTATTACATGAATGATGAAAGCTTCAGATTTCTACTCGACCCCATGCTCGAAAAAGGCGCAGAACGCGTCTATGCCATGGGCTATGGCCTCACACCCAATGCGTTAACCCGCACCGAAGGCGGCATGAGTCAATATTTCAGCCAACGTTTCGCGCAAGTCACCAACCCGCCGCTCGATTCAATTCGTGAATCCGATGGAATGACTTTACGCGTGGCTTTGGGCGGCAAGCCAGGTTTTGTGCAAGATCAGCGGCAAATTGTCATTCAATCGCCCATTCTTTTACAACAAGATTTTGCTAAAATCTGTCAGCAAGACGCAGTGGCAACCCGCATCATCGACATCCTATATACCCCCAATTACGCCGATGAATCGCTCAACGCCCATGCCTTGGAAGATGCGCTTGCTGATTTGCGTGACGAGGTTGAAGACGCCGCACGGGATAATGTTGGCATCATCATTTTAAGCGACCGTAAATTATCGGCTAATCAAGCCGCGATCCCTCTCTTACTGGCAATCGCCACAGCCAACCAACGCTTAATCCGCACAGGCTTGCGTTTCAATTCTAGCCTGATTGCCGACAGTGGCCAGTTGGCGTCGACCCATGATGTCGCAACCGCCTTAGGCTTTGGCGCGGCAGCCATTTTTGCCATCACCGCGCAGCATCGCGCCGAACAAATGGACGCAGGCAATGCCAACGCTTTGATGAAGAATTTCAAAAAATCAATCGAGAAATCATTGATGAAAACCATGGGCAAATTTGGCCTGTGCACCGCCGAAAGCTATATTGGCGGCGAGTTTTTCGAATCTAGCTTCCTAGACACCAAAGAGCCGCATCTAAAACACTTTTTTCCTAAAATTGACGCCCCTGTTGGCGGCGTGCATTTTGCAGACATTGCCACATCAGCGGCCGAATGGCACCATAAAGCCCGCGAACTAGGCGACGATGCAAATGTGCCAAACCTCGGCCTATTTAAAGAACGCGGCGATGGTGGCGGCCATAGTTTTGGCATCACCTCGGTGCGCGAATATGGCCATATGATCAAAGAAGAAATCACCTATATTGAGCAAGATGAGCCCAAACACTTACGTTTGCTTGGCGATGAAGGCGATAACTTTGCCTATAAAGATTTTGGTTATGAAGCCCGTACACCCGCGCAAATTGACGCTCATAAAATCACCAAAGCTTACATTCAATTCTCTAGCGAAATGACCAAAGAACGCCAAGCGCGTCCCGCCACATTGCGTGATGTGATGGCTTTGCCTGTCGATGTAACACACGCCCAAACCACAGCTGAATTTGATGCCATTTTGGGCAGCCAGCACATTAAAGGCAACTTAAATTATTACATCCGCGGTCTAAACGTAAAATGCCAAAGTGTTGGCATCTATCACATTTCATTTGCCGATAATGACAATTCAAGAGACCGTCTCAAACAATTGGCTTCGCATTACAAAACCCGTTTTCCATCCGCTGATTATAAAATCACCGTTGAGGATGATCATTTGTCGGTCGCAGCCGCACATGCATTCTTACATTATCTAAGCCATATCGAGACGGCGCACAGCGCAATAGGGCTTGATGAGGTGCAACCTGCTCACGAAATTACGCGCTACTTCTCCTCAGGCGCAATGAGTTATGGTGCCCTTGTCAAGCCTGCCCATCGGGCGGTTGCACAAGGCACAAATATTGTCGGCGGCCTGTCCAACTCCGGCGAGGGCGGTGAAGAATTCGCCCGTTCAAACTCTATTTTAGCCAGCCGCATTCGCCAATTTGCCTCGGGCCGTTTTGGCGTGTGGGCAGGCTATCTGGCCGACCCCTTACTAGAAGAAGTTGAAATTAAAATCGCCCAAGGCGCAAAACCAGGCGAGGGCGGGCAATTACCAGCCAAAAAAGTCACCGTCGAAATGGCCGCCATGCGTGGCGGCACACCGGGAGTCGAACTTGTCTCACCCCCGCCGCATCACGACACTTATTCGATCGAAGATTTGGCCCAGCTCATCCATGATTGCAAAGCCACCCGTCGCCGGGTGATTGTGAAATTGGTTTCATCCGAAGGCATTGGCACCATCGCGGTTGGCGTGGCCAAAGCCGGCGCTGATGTGATCAACATTGCTGGCGGCACAGGCGGCACAGGTGCCGCGCAAGTGACCAGTCTCAAACATACAGGCCGCGCAGCCGAAATCGGCATTGCCGAAGTACATCAAGCCTTAGCTGCCAACGGCCTGCGTGACAAAGTGATTTTGCGCACATCAGGCGCGCATCAAATTGGTGTCGATGTCGTAAAATCGGCCATATTGGGCGCTGATAGCTTTGAATTTGGCACAGCAGCTCTGATGATGCTCGGCTGTGTGCAAGCCAAAACCTGCAACATTAAATGCCCTGTTGGCCTCACCACCAATCCCGAAGTCTACGATGGTGATGCCCGTATCTTGGCACAATATTATATGAATCTCGCCCACGAAGTGCGCTTGGTTCTAGCCGATATTGGTTTTGCTTCTTTGGCCGAAATTCGCGGACGTACCGATCTATTGCATTTGGTAGATCATGACAAAATGGTCGGCGCGTTAGACTTACGCGGCCTGCTCAAAACCGTGCAAGAAGTCAAAATCGATGAGCCAATTTATCTTGAAGCCGAATTCCGCCATGATGACAAGAGCTTTGATCTGGTGAAAGAAAAAATCTTCTCAGGCGAAATGGCTGAACTTGTGCTTGAAGGCAAAAAATACACTCTCAATAACCGCCATAAAACTGTCGGCGGCCAACTAGCCATCGACATTGAGCGTGCATTAAATTACGAGCTTTCAGACAAACAACGCGGCAAAATTAAATCTCTCTATCAAGGCCATAATGGCCGCTACCATCTTGGTGAAAACACCGTAAAAATCAAAACCACTGGCTCAGCAGGCCAAAGCTATGGCGCATTCTGCATTGTTGGCATGAATATGAGCCATGAAGGC
The DNA here is from genome assembly GCA_002400495.2 of Alphaproteobacteria bacterium. Classification (GTDB taxonomy): domain Bacteria; phylum Pseudomonadota; class Alphaproteobacteria; order Rhizobiales; family OSC116; genus OCS116. The sequence goes on from NVQL02000014.1 coordinate 42,245, forward strand.
ACCTGTAATGATGGCGTCGGCAAAGGCCTCAGTGGCGGCACAATCGCGGTTAAAGTGCCGCAAAATGATGGCGTTAAAGCAGGCGTGCAAAACACTTTAATCGGTAACTTTGCCCTATTTGGCGCAGTTGGCGGCATGCTATTTGTGCAAGGCGAGGCGGGCGATCGTTTCGCGGTGCGTAACTCGGGCGCAATGAGCGTGGTCGAAGGCGTTGGCGATTTCGCCTGCGAATATATGATCAATGGCTCAGTGCTAAACATTGGTACATTTGGCAAAGGTTTTGCCAACGGCATGTCAGGCGGCAACGCGTACCAATATGATCCCGAGCAAAAATTTGACCATCTTTATGATGCCTCATCAGTGCGTTATGGCTATCTGAACGATGGCTCAGACGAAGCATTGGCACATGAGCCTTTCATCAAATATATGTTAGAACAACATGTAGACGCCACAGGCAGCCTAATCGCACAAAAATTACTCGATAATTGGGCGCAAGAAAAACAGCATTTTGTCTACATGCAACCTCTAGCTCTAGAGCAAACCCAAAGCAGCGAACATTTGCAAACATTGGGTCGCAAGGTTTTGGCTGATGAATTGGCCCATGCCATGGCCGAATATCAAATCAAACCTTTGCGTGAGGCATTTGCCAAAGGCGAGGCGGTCTTATCTGGCCAAGTGCCCGCCAACCAAGAGGTTGATTCAACATTAAGTTTTGAATTGCTCAACGCCTATGGCGTGCTGCGCATTGCCAAACAGGTCGTGCATAGCCTTGCCAAAAAACAAGGCATTGATGTCAACCCGATTTTCGAGGTCAAAGCCGCCAAAAACTTGGTCAAAACCGAGGATTATGCCCTCATTGAAGCCCTGTCCAAAGAATGCAAAAAAGCCCTTGAGAAATTTAGCGAGCAAGAGCTTGCCATTATGTTGGCCGATAAACGCATCAAGGATTACAAAAAAAGCTTGATTTTGCGTGATGTTCAATCTATTTACTCGCTAGGATCAACGGCTTGGATTATGTCGCAAGACCGCCTAAACCGTGAAAAAATGGGACATATCCCTGATTTTAGAGAAACACTTGCTGAGCAATTGGTTAAAACCGTGCTCAAAGCCAACCAAGCGGCTCACCAGCTAGCTGCGGCTGAATAATAAGGTTATATATGTCTGATAACAATAACGATCTGCCGTTTAACGAAGATCAACAACAATGGCTGAGCGGTTTTTTTGCAGGTGCCAACACCCGACTTTTGCAAGCTGGTGGTGATGCTGCGGCCGCAAATACGCGCCCCCTAACCATTTTATTTGGCACCCAAACTGGAAATGCCGAAAGCATTGGCGAAGGCATAGTGTCTATAGCAGGCGACTATGGCCTAACTGCCACATTGCTAGATATGGATGACATCGAAATTGAGGATTTGCCCAAAATTGAGCGTTTGCTCATCATCTGCTCAACCTATGGCGAAGGCGATATGCCTGACAATGCCGAAATATTGTGGGAAGCCTTAACCGAAGATGACGCACCACGCCTAGAAAACATGAATTTCAGTGTGCTGGCTTTGGGCGATAAATCCTATGATGACTATTGCAAAGCAGGCATCGATTGGGACGAAAGACTGGCCGAATTAGGCGCCACCCGCGTGGCTGACCGTGTTGATTGCGATGTAGATTTCGAAACAGACGCCGACAAATGGTGCATATCAGCTTTAGACGGCATTAAAGACACAGGTTCTGCCCCCGAAGCGGGCGCTGCCCCTGCTGCCGCACCAAAATCTGCGGCCAAAGACAAGCCAGAATTCGACCGTAAAAACCCATTCCCTGCAAGCGTTTTGGTCAATAAAGTCATCTCAGGCGAAAACTCAAGCAAACAAATTGTTCATTATGAGATCAGCCTCAAAGGCAGTGGCCTAAACTATGAAGCAGGCGATGCGCTTAACATCGTGCCGCAAAATGACCCAGAACTTGTGAAGCTAGTCCTCGCTCATTTGGGCTTAAGCGGTGACGAACAAATTAATGGCGAAAAACTATCCGCCGCTCTAAAAACCACCTATGACATTAAATTGCCAACAGGCCCATTTTTAGACGCTGTCGCCAAAAAATCTGGCGATGAAGAGCTGGCAAGAATGCTTGAGAATAACGACAGAGAAGCCCTAAACAGCTATCTTTGGGGCCGTGATGTGATTGACTTCATCATCGATATGAAAGTCACTTTCGGCGCTGATGAATTTACCGACTTGCTACGCAAATTACAACCACGCGCCTATTCAATTTCCAGCTCAGCCAAAGCCCATGAAGACGAAGTACATCTAACCATCAGCTCCGTGCGTTATGACAGTTTTGAGCGCAAACATGAAGGCGTGGCATCCTGCTATTTGGCCGACCGTGTTGGCGAAAATGACAAAGTCGGCGTCTATTTCAGCCCCAATAAAGCCTTCCGCGTGCCACAAGATACCGACAAACCCATCATCATGGTTGGCCCAGGCACAGGCATAGCACCGTTCCGCGCATTCTTAGAAGAACGCCAAGCCACAGGCGCCAAAGGCGACAACTGGCTATTCTTTGGCGACAGAAAAGCCGCAGATGATTATATCTACAAAGACGAAATTGAAGCGTGGCAAAAATCTGGCGTTTTAACCAAGCTCGACCTTGCCTTCAGCCGCGACCAAAAAGACAAAATTTACGTGCAAACCCGCATGAAACAAAACGGCGCCGAGTTATTCAAATGGCTCGAAAACGGCGCTTATTTCTACGTATGCGGCGACGCAACCTACATGGCCAAAGACGTTGACCAAACCCTGCAAGACATCATTGCCGAACACGGCAAGCACGACGAAGCTGGCGTCAAGGCATATATGAACAACCTCAAAAAATCGAAACGCTACGTCCGCGACGTCTATTAATAACTGCAAACTCTGAGCCCTCGTTTGCCCTCGCATCCAAATAACGTGCCATCCAGTGAGCGCGACAGCGGCTATTCGAAGCCGCTGCCAACTAACGCGCGGTAGGCAAGAGAGCGAAGCGAGCGCACGCAAGTGTCAACAGTGAGCTTAAGCGAACGTATAAATGAAGTACCCGAGTGTAGGCAGGACAGCTAACTGTCCATGTCTAAACCCATCAAAACCATTGATTGGTAATTATTCATTTCACTTGTTAGCCTCTTAATAAAATTTATCGAGGTCAACATATGTCGTATGAAACTTGGGTCGCCTATCTAATTGCCAATATTGTTCTAACGCTCATCCCAGGGCCAAGCGTCATGTTGGTTGTCGGATTGTCATTAACTCGCGGGCTAAAATCAGCACTTTCAAGTATACTGGGCGATATGTTCGCCAGCGTCATTCTGACTATATTATCATTAGTAGGCGTTGGCGCCATATTGGTGGCATCAGCAACCCTATTTGTGATTGTAAAATGGGCAGGCGTAGTCTACATGGCCTATTTGGGTTATTGCCAAATTAGAGACGCACGCAACGGCGGTAGCTTTAAGATAAAACAACAGCCCAAAAAAACCGCAATAGATAGTTTTAAATCGGGCTTCTTAGCGGCGCTTTTAAACCCCAAAGCCATTATATTCTATATGGCGTTTTTAACTCAATTTATGAACCCAGAAGCTGATATGCTCCTACAATTTGGCATATTAGTGGCGACATCCACCGTGGTAATAGGTGTTTTACTTGCGGGATATGCATTACTTGCAACGCGTGCCAAAAAAGCCTTTAAAAGCCAAAAGGCACAAAAATATTTTGGCTATACAGGCGGTAGTTTTCTCATTGGCGGCAGTGTGTTGATGGCAACAACACGTTAAACCACCCCGTAAATAATTTTGGTCACGTAATCTATCGCCAATTTCCCATCGGCATCAACATATTCCGCAATCAATTTTCTTAACTCGCCAAGCACCGCGTCATCAGTCGCCTTACGTGCCGCAGCCATTTTGCTGCTTGAGCATGACATGTCGGTAAACTCAGCCGCGCTCATCACCCGTTGCCAAATGCTTTCATGTGCGGTGACGTCTTTAAAACCAGCGTCGGCCATTTCGGCCATATAGTCGGTGTCGCGATAGTGGCGGGAATAGTTGGGGCTGTGGGCTTCAAGCAAGTCTTCATATTTAGCAAAAAATGCGTCAGTTTGCCACGAGCGGTTATTCTCGATCAGCGCCAACACGCCGCCTTTTTTTAGCACCCGCATCATCTCAGGGTAAAATTTCGGGCGGTCGAACCAATGTACGGCTTGTCCGACCGTGATGAGGTTGAATTGGTCATCATCAAACGGTAAATCTTCGGCAATATTCTCAAAGAATTTTATGCCGCTTGAGGATTGCTTGGCCTTGGAAATCATGTCAGCATTGATGTCGCAGCCTTGGATATTTGCTTCTGGCATTGCGGCTTGTAGTTGGCGGGTGAGTATGCCAGTTCCGCAACCTATGTCGATTATTTCGGCCGAACCGCTATTTATCAGCGCCTTTAGCTTGGTGAGTGACTCGGCGGGATATGTCGGTCGTGCCGCATCATAAATATCTTGCAGGCCAGAGAAAGTGTGGGTGTTTGAATGTGACATTGTGCTTCCCTATAGAGCGCCAAATTATCGGCTCAGAGCCAAGCGGCGCTCCTGCCTAAGCTCTGGAAGTTTGCATTTATACGTTCGCTTGCGCTCTCTGTTAGCACTTGCGTGCGCAATCCCAAACAAGTTGGGCTTGGCTAGCTGCCGCGCGTGGGCTGACTGGGGCTGCGAACGGCTACTGGACGCACTCACCGAATGACAGGGGTGCTTGGAGTTAGATAACTTGCTCTAAGAATCCTGCCAAGTCTTTTGTCTTATGCTCGATATGTTCGTCATTACCATCAAATGCCCAGCGGCTGTCAGGATGTTGCGCCTCGGCAGGTTGTACCAACACTGTGGTCATGCCAAGTTTTTTCGGCACCACCAGGTTTTTTGGCAAATCCTCAAACATCGCACTGGTTTTGGGGTTGATGTCGACCATATCAAAAAATTTATCAAATGCTTCGGCATGTGGTTTGGGCACAAAATCAGTTTCTCTGATGCCAATAATAATATCAAACAGGTCAGTAATTTCAAGCGCATCCATCACGTTAATTGCGTGTCTGCGCGTGCCATTGGTATAAACGATGCGGCGGTTGAACTCGCGCTCTTCGGTGATGCGAATAAGCTGTTCGCGCAGCTCGACATCGGCAGGAATGCCGCTGACATCAATGCGATGCACATGGCCTAAAAATTCGTCAGGGTCGATGCCATGCTCGCTCATCAGGCCATTCAACGTTGTGCCATAAGTTTGGTAAAAATGCTTTTGTTTCTTGCGCGCTTCGTCATGCGGCAAGCCCAAATGCTTGACGATAAATGCCGTCATATTGACATCAATCTGGTCAAATAGCTGATATTTAGGCGGATAAAGCGTATTGTCTAAATCAAATACCCAATTTTTAATATGTTCAAAACCTGCCATATGACCTCTTTAAACTTTTGTAATCTGTGTTCCCGCACCATGGTCGGTGAATAATTCCAGCAGCACTGCATGTTCCTCGCGGCCATCCAAAATAGTTGCCGCTTCAACGCCATTGTTAATCACATTCAGGCAATTCTCAACCTTCGGAATCATCCCACCCGCAATTACCCCATCATTAATCAGCTCAAGCGCCAGAGCTTCAGGCAATTCACGTATTAATTTTTTGTCGCCATCAAGCACACCCACAATATCGGTCAGCATTAACAAGCGTTTGGCCTTCATCGCCGCAGCAATTGCACCTGCCGCAGTGTCAGCATTTATATTGTAAGTTTGGCCGCTTTCCGATGTGCCAATCGGCGCAATCACCGGGATAATATCACCCTCCTGAAAGCTATCCAATATGCCAGTATTGACTTTTTTAACCGCTCCAACATGGCCTAAATCCAACACTTGTTCAATCGCGCTATCAGGGTCTTTCACCGTCTTAGTCAGCTTTTCGGCGATGATTAAATTACCATCTTTGCCGCAAATGCCAACCGCCACGCCGCCAGCATTGTTAATTGCCGCCACAATTTGTTTGTTAATTTTGCCAGCCAGCACCATTTCGACAATCTCAATCGTCTCATCAGTCGTCACCCGCAACCCGCCTTTAAATTCGCTCTTAATGTTGAGTTTCTCCAACATTTCAGCAATCTGCGGCCCGCCGCCATGCACCACAATTGGGTACATACCGCTTTGTTTCAAAAGTACAATGTCATGTGCAAATTGCTTGGCCAAACGTGGGTCACCCATCGCATGGCCGCCATATTTAACCACCACAGTTTTACGGTCATAACGTTGCATATAAGGCAGCGCTTCAGATAATATATGCGCCATTTCGAAATGTTTGTTTTTGGTTTCGCTCATGATGGACTCAATGCTGATTTAACAATGTTGATTTTACAGTAATTTATTTATAGTCACACTATTTAAAGTCATTACCATTTATAGTCACTAATCGTAAAAATTAGACTAATCGCATCATTTCAGCCCGCAATTCGCCCAAGCCCCATTCCTTAGCGCTCGAAGTCGCTAAAATAAACGGATGCGCCGCAGGACGTTTAGACAGTGTTTCATGGGTATCATCAAATAATTTTTGCTGCTCAGGCTTTGGCACCTTATCCAACTTAGTCAAGACAATCTGGTAAGATACTGCTGACTTATCGAGCATTTTCATAATCTCAATGTCATTACTTTTAATGCCATGGCGCGAGTCAATCAGCATAAACACCCGTTTTAACTGGGTGCGGCCACGCAGATAATCGCGGATCAAAGCATTCCATGCAGAGATTTCAGTTTTGGGCGCTTTGGCATAGCCATAACCAGGCATATCAACCATTTGCAATTCTTGGCTGAGGTTAAAAAAGTTAAGCTCGCGTGTGCGGCCAGGCGTATTAGATGTCCGCGCTAAAATTTTACGGTCAGTTAACGCGTTGATCAAGCTAGACTTACCAACATTAGAGCGGCCAGCCAAGGCAATCTCGGTCATCGATGTGTCGGGCAAGCCCTCCATAGCGACCACGCCTTTGACAAATTCGCACTCAGCCTGAAACGCCACCCGCGCCGCTTCAATCTCTTCATCCGAATAAGTATCAAATGCATCGAGTTTAAAATCTGCTAGATTAGGTATTACTTCATCGTCCGACATATATATCCGTGCCTATTATTTTGCGTCTGCTTCAGGTTTCTTTTTCCAAATGGCGGTAATATTGCCCCAAATGTCAACATCAACGCCATTTTTCTTCATAATATATGATTGTTGAATGACACCAAGGAAGTTACTCCATGTCCAATAAATCACCATGCCAACAGGGAATGAAGCCAGCAAGAAAGTAAAGAATACCGGCATCCAACCAAAGATCATGGCTTGCACTTTATCAGCAGGCGCAGGGTTTAAGCGCATTTGCACAAATTGCGTGATGCCCATCAAAATAGGCCACACGCCAATCATCAAGAATGAAGGCGGGTCAAACGGAATAAGACCAAACAAGTTGAATATTGATGTTGGATCAGGTGCTGACAAATCTTGAATCCAACCAAAAAACGGCGCTTGGCGCATTTCAATGGCAATATACAGCACTTTATACAACGCGAAAAACACCGGAATTTGCAGCAACATCGGCCAACAACCCGCCATCGGGTTAACTTTTTCGGTTTTGAACAATTCCATTTGAGCTTGTTGTAAACGGGTTTTGTCATCAGCAAAACGCTCTTTCAGCTTCGCAATTTCGGGCTGTAATTTCTTCATCTTACCCATAGAGGCATATGATTTACTGGCCAACGGGTAGAATATACCTTTAACAATCAGCGTTACCGCCAAAATTGCCAAGCCAAAATTACCAATATAACCATTAATAATGTTCAACAGCGCAAATAATGGTTTGGTGATGAAGTAGAAAATACCCCAGTCAATCAGCAAGTCAAATTTATCAAAGCCGTTCACATCACGGTAAGCCGTGATGACCGCATCTTCTTTCGCACCGACAAATAGATTATTGACCACGCTCACTTCAGCGCCAGCACCAATGCTGCGCGCTTGTAGCAGATAATCGGTTTGGTAATTGTCTTTTTGAATGCCCGACACGCTATAGCGTGCGGTATATTCTTCATCTTGTGGGGGGATTAAGCTGGTGGCAAAATATTTATCGGTAAAGCCCAACCAACCTTTGGTATCGGTAAAGCTTTGTGGGCCATCATCAACCACATCATCATAATCAATTTCTTGCAAACCACCTTCACCCATCACGCCGACCAAGCCTTCATGTAGGATATAAATGCCCGTGGTGGCAGGTGTGCCATGGCGCGAGATCAAAGCATAGGGATGCATACTAACAGTGCCAGCACCCGTATTTTTAACTTTTTGCTCAACGGTGATCAGAAAATTTTCATCAATGTTATAAATGCGGTTAAATGTTAAGCCAGCGCCATTGTCCCAGCTTAGGGTAACAGGCGATGTTTCGCTTAATGTCTTGCCGCTAGCCGTCCAAACAGTATCGGCATTTGGCACCACAACGCCATCAATCGGCGCCCAGCCAAAATCAGCATAATAAGGCGCTTCCGTACCAGAAGGAGAAAAAATCCGCACCCGTTCTTCGCCATTAAGCTCAACCGCGTAATCTTTTAAAATAATGTCATCAACCCGGCCACCAGTTAAGGCGATAGAGCCAGAAATACCTTTTGAATCAATAATCACCCGTAGGTTTCTAGCTTTTTGCTCATCTAATGATAAGCTGCTTGCGCTAATGCTCGTTGCCACAGCAACCGCGCTACCATCAGCATTCGTACTGCTGGCGCTTGGCAAATTGCTGCCACTGCTTTGCGGTAAATTATTATTAGTGCCGTTATTGCTAGCTGCAGGTGCGTTGGCACTTGCGGCTTCTTCAAGCTTTAATTGCTCTTCATATGCCGCTTGTTCAACTTCTTGTTGCGGGGCAACTACAAAATATTGCCAGCCAAATAAAAAACCAAAGCTGAGTATCAGCACCAAAAATAAATTCTTATTTTCCATTCCAAATTCCTACAAATGGGTGACATAACCATATCACTATATTATTTAGACAACCTTATAGCCATAAATGACCAATTGATAAACTGTAAACTGAGCCTTATGCGCTTATATAAGCGGTAAATTTTATATCTCAAGCCGTGAGCATGCTTTTTTGCCTATTTTAGTTTATTTCGAGCCCGCTCTAAATGCTTTGTGGCTTTTGCCACTTCCTGCTCAAGCGCCGCATAATCCATGTTTAAAATATTTTTACGTGCCACAAAAACATAATCAAAACCATTTGACGCATATTTAAGCGCCACATCGCGCGCCAATGCGCGCAAACGGCGTTTGGCACGGTTGCGTTTCACCGCATTGCCTACTTTTTTAGATGCCGTAAACCCAATTCTGATGTTTTGCTCAACATTTTCATGATGTTTGATCGATTGCAAAACAAAACCGCGAGAGACGTATTTCAGTCCCTTCGCGGCTTTGAGAAAATCGGATCTTTTTTTCAATATATGCATTTGGCAATCATTCTTTATGGCGCAAATGACAGATTGAAYTAAGCTGATAAACGCTTACGWCCTTTAGAACGRCGRCGTGCYAAAACTTTAAGGCCACCATTAGTWGCTTGGCGGGCACGGAAACCGTGACGRCGTTTRCGAACCAAAACGCTAGGTTGGAATGTACGTTTCATTTGTATTCTCCAAAATCTGGAAATCCACTGGCAATTATGTCAGTTAGATGAATTAATAAATAGTTGAGTGGGTTATAATACATGTTTGGGCAAAGTCAATAAATAACTACCAACATGGGATAAATTGGGCATAGAGTGAATAAATATTTTAAAAATCAGTATTTCACTTGTTAATCACGAAAATTTGCAAAAATGTTAGATGAATGAAACGCTTGTAGCCTTTATATTAGTCGTTAGAATCAATACAAACTAGGTTATACGTAGATTATGCACAAAAATATCAAAAAATTTCTGCCACTTGCAGTGTTTGTAGGCATTTTTGCCACCATTTGGGCAACGGGTCTCCATCAATATGTCTCGTTTCAAAAAGTTGCCGAATATCAAACCGATTTAGAAAATTACGTAAATGCCAATTTCATCTATGCCTTGTTAATTTTCATTGCGCTTTATATGACTGCCACCGCCTTTTCTTTGCCAGGTGCGTCTATATTAAGTCTATTGGGTGGCCTGCTATTTGGCGGCATTGTTGGCGGGTTTGCTATTGTCGTGGCCGCCACATCGGGCGCCATCATCCTGTTTTCAATTGCCAGCACCAGTTTTGGCGATATATTGCGCCAAAAAGCCGGCAAATGGATGGAAAAAATTGCCGCCGAGTTTAACGACGGCGCGGCCAGCTATTTATTATTCCTACGCCTCGTGCCATTATTTCCGTTTTTTGTAGTCAACTTAGCGCCCGCATTACTCGGCGCCAGATTATGGACGTTCGCATGGACCACATTTATCGGCATCATACCCGCAACCTTCGCCTTTAGCTTTGTCGGTGCTGGCATCGGCTCAATATTGGCCAGTGAGAACGAAAAATACCAACAATGTCTATCAGATGGCAGCAACAACTGTACATTTGAAGTGAGTGCCACCGAATTTTTCAGCCGCGAATTACTAATAGGTTTAGCAGTGATGGGCTGCATGGCTCTAATCCCCATTATATATAAGAAAATAAAAGCCCGCAAAACACCAGTAAGTGGAGAATAGTTATGAGCGAAAAACCCAAAAAGCTTTTAAAACCTGACATTTGCATCATAGGCGGTGGTTCAGGCGGTCTCAGCGTCGCCTCAGCAGCAGCGCAAATGGGTGTCGATGTCGTGCTGATCGAAAAAGCCAAAATGGGCGGTGATTGCCTCAACTATGGTTGCGTGCCGTCAAAATCCTTGCTTTCTGTCGCCAAAAGCATACATAGCCATAATGCCGCAAAGCCTTATCTCAACAAATTCAAAAAAGCCGATGTGAATTATGCAGCCGCCAAACAACATGTCGCAGATGTCATCGCCACCATCGCTCCGCATGATAGCGTCGAGCGGTTCGAAGGCTTGGGCGTAAAAGTCATCGAAGCCGCAGGTAAATTTACCGACAATGACACCCTAGAAGTTGAAAATTATACCATCAAAGCGCGCCGCTATGTCATCGCCACAGGTTCATCAGCCTTCATTCCGCCCATTAAAGGCCTAGATTTGGTAACCTATCACACCAATGAAAGCATTTTTGAGCTTGATAAAAAACCCCAACATTTAATCATCATCGGCGCAGGGCCAATCGGCCTCGAAATGGCGCAAGCCCATCGGCGTTTAGGCTGTAAAGTATCTGTGATTGACGCGTTTAAAATTCTGGGCAATCAAGATGCCGAATTTGCCGAGATTATATTAGACAAGCTCAAAGCCGAAGGCATTGAATTTCACAGCGAAACTCAGGTCGAAAAACTCGACACAGTCGATAAAAAAATCAGCGTCAGCATCATGACCAAAGACGGCACACAAGATATAATAAACGGCTCGCATTTGCTCATCGCCACAGGCCGCGGTGCCAATGTTAATGGCCTAGGGCTAGAACATACCGATGTTGAGTTCAGCTCCAAGGGTGTATCGGTCGATAACGCGCTGCGCACCGATGCCAAACGCATCTACGCCATTGGCGATGTGGCGCAAATAAAAGGCGCGGCGTTTAACCCACAATTCACCCATGTGGCCAATTATCATGCGGGCTTGGTCATCAGGTCAATCTTATTCCGCATGCCCGCCAAAGTCAGTTATGACCTGCTGCCGTGGGTGATTTATACCGACCCCGAGCTTGCCCATGTTGGCCTAGATGCCAAACAAGCCGCCCAAAAATACGGCGAGATCAGAACCCTATCGGCCAGCTATGATGGCAATGACCGCGCCATCGCCATCGGCAAAACCACAGGCAAAGCCCAATTTTATGTGACCAAAAAAGGTTATGTAGTTGGCGCAACCATATTGGGCGAAAATGCTGGTGAACTCATCACTATTTTGGCATTAATGATCAGCCAAAAAATTAAAATATCCAAGCTCGCCACCCTAACAGTGGCATACCCAACCTTGGCCGAAATTGTCAAACGCGCCGCGCAAGATTATTATACGGGCTTTGCCGAAGATAAAAAACTACGCTTTGTCATAGGTTTATTGCGAAAATTTGGATAGCTTTTATTTAAAAAAAAGATTAATCATTACTTATGTCAGATAAATCAACAGATAAAGCAACGAAAACAAAATTATGGGGCTTTGGCGGCCTGTCTAGTCGCCTGCTTATGTTGACCATTATTTTCATCTTGCTCGGCGAGTTTTTAATTTTTGTGCCCTCACTGGCCAATTTTAGAAATAACTGGCTCAACGAAAAGCTAGCCAAAGCCCAAATCGCCACTTTGGTACTGGATGCCTCACCCGATAATATGGTTGATGAGGCGCTTGAAGGCGAGCTGCTAAGCCATGTTGGTGCCGAAATTGTGGCGCTAAAACGCGGCGAGATGCGCCAACTTATTTTACAACGTCCAACCAATAGCAGAATGATTGAAGCCAGTTTTGATTTGCGCAATGAAAGCGTAATGCAACAAATTATGGCGGTATTTGATGCCTTATTAGCCCCCGAAAACCGCCTGATAAAAATACGTGGCGCCACCAAATTTGACGCGGGTGATTTTGTCGAGATTGTGATTGACGAAAACACCATGCGCGCCGCCATGTGGACCTATGGCAAAAACATCATGGGCTTGTCGATTATTTTATCCATCATCGTCGCCGCGATGATTTATATGGCACTTCATTGGCTGCTGGTGCGGCCAATCAAACGCATCACCCAATCAATTGTTGATTTTGGCCAAGACCCTGATCAGTCTAAAAATATGATTGTTCCCTCAAAACGTACCGATGAAGTGGGCATCGCCGAACAGCAATTGTTGCAAATGCAACTAGAATTGCAAACCACTCTAAAAGAAAAAAACCGTTTGGCAGCTTTGGGGCTAGCAGTCAGTAAAATCAGCCATGATTTACGCAATATGTTATCCAGCACGCAAATGATCAGCGACCGCTTGCAAAATTCCGAAGACCCAACAGTCGCGCGCCTAGCACCTAAAATGGAAGCCGCGCTGGACCGTGCCATTAATTTCTGTGTGCGCACCCTTAAATATGGCCAAGCCAAAGAAGAAGCGCCGCAAAAGACCTTTTTTGCCCTGCAGCCATTGCTCGATGATGTTGCCGATACCCTAAGCCTAGATATTTTAAAAACCTCAGCTGATGAGAACATCGGGTGGGACTTAAACATTGATGAAGATGACCTTATCTATGCCGATCGTCACCAGCTGTTTCGCATTATATTAAACATCAGCCGCAATGCCGCCGACATTCTAAAAAACCATCAAAGTGCCAACCAAACCTTACCGCGCATATTCATCTGCTATCTCGCCACGCAAGATATGCAATATCTAGTGGTTGCCGACAATGGCCCCGGCGTGATGGAACGCGCCAAACAATCCCTATTCAACGCTTTCCAAGGCTCGATGCGCCCCGGCGGCACAGGCCTCGGCCTCGCTATATCACAAGAGCTAGCCCAAGCTCATGGCGGCGATATAAAACTGATAGATGATTTACAGGGCGATGAGCCTTATGCAAAATTAATTGAGCCCAAAGCCATGAAAGGCGCAATTTTCCTAATTGAACTGCCCAATAAGTCGCAGACGGACAACGCATAACAACCATAAAGACACAAAATCTGGGATAAAATCAATATCTTAAAAAAAACCATTTGCCTTTTGCCGCGCAAGGGCTTAGAAACCGTTTATCCGCACCGGTAGCTCAGCTGGATAGAGCACTTGACTACGAATCAAGGGGTCGGGGATTCGAATTCTCCCCGGTGCACCATTAACTTATGACCCTCAAAATCTCCCTTTAACATCTTGAATGGTAACGATAAATTCGGAGTTCGAAGCCCTGTTTTTCGGCAGTATGAAAGACGGTCTAAAAACACCAGTTTTAGCAGGTTTCGCTTCATTGCCAACTGCCCGTCATCCCATATTTTCTTAGGGTTTGCGAGTAATGTGAAGGCGAGTTCGAACAATTCGTCGAAGGTGGCTTTTGTTGGAGTGGTTTTTTTGCCTTTTTCGGCCAATAATAGCTTTTGCCTTTCCAAATTTACAATGCGTTTTTCGAATGATTTGATAACGGAGAGATTCGAAATGTTGACTATTTTTTCTAATAAATCATTAATTTGTTCATCAACCACTAACGCTTGCTGTTTAAAGCCTTCCTGATGGGCTTTGGCTTGAGTTAGCCTTTGTGTCCACGCAAGGTTAAACATGCTCTTTACCACCTTAAATAAATCGTTTGAGGGCTGTAGTGAGGATATAAGCGCAGCAAACTCATTTTCGAGTTTTTGGCGTGGGATTGATTTGCGGTTGCTAACGCATCGTTTTGTTGCACAGAGATAATAAGGATATCTTTTACCTGTCTGGCTTTTTGACCAGCAAGCGGTAAGTGCGTTTCCGCAATCGTTGCATGCAATAAACCCACGTAAGGGGAAATCTTCGCTAATGTCCGCACGAGCGGGTATTCTGGCATCCGAATTTATGCGGTTTTGGATTTTCTCAAATGTTTCAAAGTCAATCAGACCATCATGTTTTGCTTCTCTTAGACTAATGCCCCAATTTGGAACTTCGATATAGCCAGCATATAGGGGCTGGGTCAGCATCTTGCCTATTCTTTGGTAGGTGATTTCACCTGTTTTTGTGTCTTTTGGAAAGGAAGGCTGGCCTTCTAAGAACCGTTTCACTTCGGCTTGCGATTCAAATCGACCAGACGCGAAACTCTCTAAAGCCTCCTGCACGGCTGAGGCGAGTGGTTCGTCACGAACTAGAATTTTGCCACCATGTTTTGATTTAATATACTTATAGCCAACGACGGCTCTAAATACGCAAAAGCCTTGCTTGGCGCGGGCTTTCATTTTCTGGGTAACTTGGCGGCCATTCTGTTGGCGTTCCAACTCGCCATGAGCCGCAAATATGGTTTCAATGAACTTGCCTTCGGGCGTGTCGTCGAAATTGAAGTTAAGGCATTTAATGGTGGCCTTGCGCAAAGCAAATTCTCGGCGCAACTTAATGTGAAACTCAGTATCTCTGGCAAATCGTTTTAGATCGTCGAAAATTACAGTATATTGCTTGTCTTCTTGTGCGTCTAAAAATGCAAGCAAAGCCACCATGCCAGCGCGATTGATAAAATCACCTCCACCACTGACATCATCGGGAAATACCGCGACAACATTATAACCGTGCAATTCGGCATATTCGCGGCATCTTTGTTCTTGGCTTTCAAGTCCGCCACCTTCGGTAGCTTGTTTTCTGCTGGAAACCCTACAATAGATCAAGGCGTTAACAGGTTCGTTTTCAATTGGTGCGGTGGTCATTGGTTAATCCTTCTCTGTTTACAGGGCTGGAAATTCAATAGAAGGCTTGCTTGCCTTGGCTTTGGGATGATTTGAGTTTACCACATTTTTAAAACTAGAGGTGAGGAATTTGTCGCTTACTAGTTTCTGCTCACAGGCTTGTTGGACAGGGTGGATATCAAAACCCAAGTCAACGCAACCCACCACAAATGACCAAACAATTTGTAGGTATTCGCGTTTTTGATTGTCGGTGAGGCTGGAGTCTTTAAGCTCGTCTTCAAATAATTTATAGTCAATTTCTAGAGTAGGAAATGAAATTGCTGATTTGTGATTTGGGGCGATTTTATGGGTGTCGTGATTTGTCATGTGGGGTCTCCTTACATGCGATGATATTCATAATCGCATAATATTTTTGTATGATTGGGTGGATAAAAGGCATAAGAAAAGCCCGCTATCGATGATAGCGGGCAAACTGTGTTAAATGCTTTTTGGGCGTTGTTATAAAAAGCTTATGTGAAATTTTCAATTTTCGCAAGGATTTTATTCCTATCTTGTTCGGGGTTGAGAGTTAAGGTTATTTGATTTGGGTTTTGTGCCTCCTTTCAGGGTGCTCAACTGATGTTGCTGTCTCATGTTTTTACTGGCATTGCCTAACGAATTTCTAAGCTGTGTGATACGTTTTTCATTTGTTTGAGCTGTTTGTTGACGCATGGCAATTAAACGGTGAGTTGGCGGCGTTAAGTTTAATTCAGGTTTTGGTGTTATTCGGTTTTTCTGTCTGTAATCCAATTCAGATTTGGTTTTAATGTCAGGTTTGACCTTCGATATTTTGGCAGTGAGAGGCTTGTCTCTCACTGCTGCGTTAAAACCCTTGGAAACAGGTTTGGCCTGAAAACTCAATGTTCACGGCTATCATGACTATGAGTTTTGGCTTCGTTGCCATGTTTTTTTGCTTCTAGCCGCTCCCGAGTCGTGCGAATAACGATTTTTGCATTCTTATCAATTGCTTCGCTATAAGGCGCAAGTGTATGACCTTCACCGTCCTTATGAGGGAATGTAGTGCCCAATTTATGAAAGTGAGATTTACCATCCTTTCTTTCATGCACCGAAAATATGTCAAAAACTGGTTTATTGTTTGCGCCATTGTCATCACTCATATTATTCTCCTAAAAATAAAGCACGGACTGAATGTCCGCGCTTAAGGGCAAAATAAATGAAGTTTCTTCTGGTTCGGGGTGATAGCTAAATTTTTGGCCTAAAACCTTCAATATATTTCCATTCACCACTTGCATATTGAGGATAATGGGCAAATTCTTGTGGCACAGGCTCGGTAATAACCTTTTTCCACCGAGTGCCCCACTTTGCTTTAATCAGAACCTTGTCAGTTGGTGGATGATATGGGTTCGGCATGTATAATCCCGCCATTGACCTCTCCAAATAATAAGGGCGTTTGTCAATTTGCATGGGGTGTAAATTTTTACCAGACATAAAGACGATTGCACGGTCTTCTGACATGTTTAAAACTTCGTCTGGCGTGATCAGTTTGCGCGTTTGTTTATCTCGTGTGTTTTCAACTTTATCGTAATATTGGTGGGCTTTTCCCGCAATTAATGGGTCTGCGCCGTTAAAAAATACGTCTCTAATTTGTTCAACTTTTTTCTTAGCTGCTTCATCTTGTTTTAGCGTTTTATATTGCAAGGTTTGGTAGCCCGCCATATCGGATATGAGTTTGGCCGTATCAAAATCCCGCACACCAAAATATAAGCGCGTTGCCGCACTACTCATAAATTCCTGCACGGCCTCAGGATAGTAATTATGCTTAATTTGAGCAATAGACTGAAATAAAGCAACGGCTCTCAAACCGAGGCCACGGCCATATGTGAATGCACGCATTAGGAAGTCGGCACGTCCAAGCTGTCCTGCTTCATCAACATACAGAACCACCCTTGGGCTATCAGGGCTTTGTGCCTTGTACAACATGACATTTGTACCAACGAGCTTAACCAATGCTCTTAGTTGATTGATATATTCAGCAGGAATTACAATGAATATTTTAGCAATTTGCTCATGGCTGGTTATGGCCTTTAATGAGAAGGTGGGATCAGATAATGATGCTTTGATTACGGGATCATTCAAAAAAGAGGTATAGGCATATATTTCAGCAACAAATGAACCAAACTGCTGCGGATTATCTTGTTGTTTGGCGAGCATTTCGCCCGCAATGCTTTGAACATCTTCAAACTTGCAATTTAGCATAAATTCAAGCAATGAAGCCCACTTTATGGCATCACTCTCAATTGAGTTGATTGCCTCCATTAGGGTTGTTGCATCTACATATCCATCACGCAATGTGAGGGCAATCAGTATGGCCTTTAACCAAGCGATTGCTCTTAATTCAAAAAACTTGCCAGAACCAGCACCACTTAATTCAATGATACTTTCAGCCATCAATTGTGCGTTAGTGTGCAGCCGTTCATCAATAGGGTCAAGAAGGTCAAATATATTCATTCGGTCTTGCGGCAAACCATGCAATCTGAACGGATTGAATATATAGCAATATACATTTGTTCTGATTAAGCTTTGAATGCTGGTTGCCGCCAATTCACCACGCAAATCTATAATAACTTCATGTTCTTCGCCTGATCCTGCGCATAAATTATACGCCATGAATGAGGCCATTTTGCCACCACCAGCACCAGCAACGACAATCACTGGCGCGTCGCCATCGCTATACACTCGTTTCTTGCCATGAAACCCTATGAATATGCCGCTTTCCTTAAATAAACCAGCACGGCGCATTTCTCGCTCAGTCGCCCAGCGGGCAGAGCCATAGCGATATTCTTCGTTATGATCTTTATGCATAGATCACATCCTTTCGATATTTGAAAATAGAAGTTGCGTGTTAATTTCTTGATTTGAAAAGACCAAGATTGGTGAACGTTATTGATAGCAACCGAAGGAAGAAAAAGAAGAATAAAGCAATGGTAACGAACCAGCCTAGATCAACATAATGAACCCACGGGCTACCATAATATTTTGCAACATATTCACTCATCCAGTGTACTGTGTATTTGTGAATTTGCGGTGTAATGAGCACGCACAAAATTGCTGCTAACACATTGGACATACCGCTCAATGCCTTTTCGAATATACCTTTATCTTTGTTTGACATGATTGCTCCTTTCAAAAGCTTACAACATGAATGTGGCAGACGAATTGGTTTGAGTTGGGGGCATAACGTAAAAAAACCGCTTCACGAATGAAGCGGCTCGTTTTTTGAATTTGAAATGTTTAAGGGTTGGGAATGGCTTTGAAATTTGCACCAGAAGCCTTCATATAGGACTTCCATTCTCGCAATAGGTTTTTCACATTGACCGAAGGCCATGAGCCATTGGTGGATTTGCCAATGCCGATCATTTGAACATTACAGCCCTTTAAATATTCAACATCAGGCAATGGTAACTTGGCTTTGCCTTCCAATAGTTTATTTGGATTAACAAGGCTGGACGCTTCAATACCATCAGTGATTAACAAAATAGTATCGCCTGCGGAACAATCATATTCACCCCATTCTAATTGGGCGATAATCTCTGTAGATTGTTGTGGCTCTACGCCGCCCTTAGGAATGCTGTTCATGAATTTAGAGACAGCTTTGGCGACCTTTTCTGGTTTGGCCTTACGGGTCAATTTCACATCGAATTGTTGCAAGTTATCAAGTTTTAAATGACCGAAAGTGCGGAGTGAAACATAATCGCCTAATGGCAGTGCTAAAATCTGTTTACTCACTCGCTTAGAAATGATTTTAGCAAATGGTACGCTTGAAATCATTGGGTTGGATGCTGATACATCAATAGCAATATGAAGGGTTTTGGCTTGCACCTGTGCAATTGTAGAAAGTGCGATTGTGGAGCAGATAACAGCCAATTTAAGCTTGTTGTTGAAAAGTTTCATAATATTCTCCTATTTTTGGTTGAGGTAAATTGTAGGCAAGTCAGCAATTAGCTTTTTGAGCTTGGTAATGAAGGTTTGAAGAGTTTCTGGCTTGGGTAGTGGAGTGGGGAGCGGCTCATCATTAGAAAGGTGAATTTCATCCTCAGGCACTTCCAACTCCGTCATTTGCATGTGTAGTTTCTGGATGGTTAGCAAAGTGGGTTTCATAACCGCTTCGGCGACAGCAGCATTTTCAAGTGCTATCTGATCTTCGGGCACAGCTTCCCAAGTTTCCATGCGACGATAGATGTTTGTTAATTCACTGGCACGATTAGAAAACCGTTTTGACACTTCTATAATTCGGCGAGATATAGAAACTTGCTCCATCACTGTCACAAAAGTGCTGTGCATGTAGCCAACTAGTGTATCGGTAATAGCTAGGTTGATAAAGACAAGGCCGCCCAACGCTAAGGATGTTAGTAAACCAAAATAGGGCTGCAATGCTGTCAAAACGTCACTGGCAAAGCTCGAACTGTCTTGATCATCATCTAGGTTGATAAATGCATCATCAAAATCACCTGATATAATTGAATCAAGATCATTTGTAGCCAGCAGTATAAACATACCAACAAAATAAAAGGCAACCATAAAGCGGGCAATGGTTCTAAGCCAAATTGTGATAATTGGTGCATCTCCTCTTATCATCAATACATGAAAGCCAATGATTGCCGCTAAACTAGATAGGCTTAAAATGTACACTTTAGTGGGAGTTTGATCGGTTTCTAAATCTGCTCCAAATGCTTGATCTATGATGCTGAATAGAAGTTGATATTCAATGCTTAAGCAAAGCAAGGTAATGAAGGCGCAAAAGCCGATAAGATAAAATTTTAGTTGCGACATAAATATTAAACGTGAGGCTTTTGTTTTCAGGCCACGGGCGAATGCTAACTCATCCGCACCGATGGGAATATTGGTGGTGTTCATTTACTTGTTTCCTTTCGGGTTTGAAATTTCTTCTTCGATCTTGTGGCTTTCAATGCGCAAATGATCAAAGAAACCATGTCCACGCATTGATTGCGGTTCAATTGGTGCACCAGAAAGCACGCGTAATTCGATATAGTCTTCGTTGATTTCCTTCTCTAGTTTCGATTGGTGCTTCAATAGCTCGGCGCGTTCATTTTGACGGGCTTCTTGAGTTGCCACACCCAATGATATGATCATTGGAATCGACGGCAATTGCAGCGTCGCTAAGTCTTCTTTGATTTGTTTCGTGGGGTTGAGCTTGGTTGTATTAATGGCGTTGTGCATAAAACTCTCCTTTTGCAATGTTGATTGTAATGCTGGCGAAATCAGGAATGGGTGGTTTGCGGCGATTATGAATTGTCGCCGTCATTACCGTGTTTTTTAAATTTAGCAGTCATACGCCGCCAAATTTCAAAATGGATTATGGCGTTAATGGTTGCCATAGCCACTAATATGTAAGTACCTGAAACAAGCGCAGACATAACCCATAGAGCATTGCCGAGACCCATCAGAAAGCGACCTAGGCGGCTCGCTTTGTCGCCAGCAATTGGATTTTTTAAATTACCTAGCAACATAGAAAAACTAGAGGTAAGTAAAATGGTGCCAGCAACGAAACCAATCGCGCTGCTGGCAAGTAAGGCAAATAAAGCAGGGTCAGGCATTGTCATTCGCCACTTCATACCAGTCGCTTAAAATTCTTGGGCTGGCTTCTGATAAGTCTTTATCAGTGGCCTCTAACACCAAACCTCGAATGGCTTTTTTGTTAGGCTCAGACGTTAAGTGCAAATGCATGTTCGCTGGCTGAATGGTTTTTAAGAACTGCTTGGTTGGATAGAAGCCAACTCGAGTGAAAGATTTAGCCGATGCAACATTAACATCACCATCGGGCAATATCCTAACATCAGCTTTGGCCATAATGTCACCGCCGAACTTACGCTTCTCGGCTTTAAAGCTGGCTGCAATCATAGGGGACGATAAACCGCCTTCTTCCTGTAGTGAAATAACGCCCATAAATACCAAAGACATTCGGTTAAGGTTTTTTGTGCGCTTATAATAAAGCGCAGCCGATACATCACCATTTATCAACGCAAATGTAATGCCGTGATCAGGCGTTAAAATGTCGTCAAAGCTTAGTGCATTCAACTGTGGGTGATGATTGCCCAACACAATATTATAACCGACCGCATATTGTGCTAGATATTGATGAGGCGTTTGGGTTATATCGAAATTCACGATTTCAACATCACCTTTAACAAGGCGCATATTTGGGGCTGGTTGGTTGTTTTGTACGGTAGTAAATGGCATAATTGCTCTCCTTCGAGGCTATAATATCTGCAGCGAAATTTGAAATGGGGTGTTGGCGCATCATTTGATTGATGCGCCGAATTTTTATTTGCTATTATCATTACTTGGGCGAATGCCCCACAACATCGCCTTGTTCGGGAACATCAAACGGGTCAGGCTGAATAAGGCTACTAATCGGGAACGATTTTCTTTTCTTACACGTAATGCTTTTACCAAAGGCTCTTTTGTAAGAATTTGACTGCGAAACCATTCTGATGGAGTTTCAAGCAGATTTTCATACTCTTCTTCAAGAAATATTTCTTCGCCTTTCACGTTTACAAATGAGCCGTCAAAGTCACGGTATTTGTCGACGTAAAAGTTGACACATTGTCTTCTTGGCTTATCTATAAGTATGTCTCTTACGCTGTTGAGTGCATCCAGTATAAAGTCATCAGTTAATTCAGCTTCGGTAACCACTCTACAGGTGTTCTTACCAAATTGTACTTGGGTGCTTGCATCTGCGACATTGTAAATTCTTGTATCCATATTTTCTCTCCATCTGCGTTTAAGGTTGAGGAGATTTCGAAATCTATTTAATTGACATGTGACGTCATCAATAAAAATATTATTGCGTAAAATAACTTCCCTTAAAATCGTTAAACTAGGGGAAACAATGGTTATTAATGGGGAGAAGGGGAAAAGTGGGGAAACAAATAATCTAATTATTATAGAGTGTTAAAGAAATTTTATTGCACATTTATTAAATGTAAAATACAATGTATAAATGAATATTAATAGTGAGCATTTAGGAACCTATGAGGTACAGATTGAAGAAGTTTGGGACGAGGATTTTGGAGATTGTATTAGGGAAACGTGGAAAAAAGATAGTGTTGTTCACAGAATTGGCGCACCTGCAATAGTGTCCAAAAACATTGAAACAAATGAAATAATCCAAGAAGAATGGTATTTGCATGGACTATTGAGCCGTGAAGATGATAAACCTGCTCGAATTTTCACTAATGATCAAATTAAATTGTTGGAATGGTTCGTAGAAGGTAAAGCTCATAGACATGGCAAACCCGCAATATTAGAAGTGACTTCGACGGGGCTGGTTTCTACTGAAGAGTGGTTTGATCACGGCAAACGAAATAGAGAAAATGGAGCTGCCGTTATATGGCGCGATCATGAATCTGGTGTTGCTTATAATGAGCTTTGGTATCAACAAGATATTAAACACAGAATTGGAGGTGCAGCGTGCATTTCTAGAGACACAAACACTGGAATTATAATTGAAGAATATTGGTTTGAAAACGGTGTTCATTCAATGAATAGCAACGGCACATTTTACACAAAAAGGCATGGAGACACTGCTGAAATCCTTGAGTTTAAATATCTTCGCGACCTAACAGGTGAAGTAACCTTAGGTAATTTACCGTTCGATTCTCAACCTTAACTTGAATCTTGATTTTTCATATCGTTTAACTTAGTAATAATATTGGTAATATTATTAGGTGGGTCGTGTGTTGAAAGTGAATAGAATATATATTCAGGATGGCAATGAAATTTGCAAACTTTTTACAGAAGGTGTGCTTTCAAAAAGTAATAAAACAGTTTTAAAAGCCCTTACTTTAAAAATCGATGTGGCCATAGATTCTAGAGGAAACGCATGGCTCGCAGATAGAATATTAAGATATCAATCTTTGCTTGAAATAGAGACTCGCATTGAACATTGGCGGAACATCAAAAAATATTCTAAACAAATTAAAGAGTATAAAGCCAATGGCGACAAGAATAAGATAGAAGACTTAGCGGCCTTAGAGCGCTTAGAAGCAAATCTAGTTTTTGAAAAATCTCAGTATATTGGAGAAATTAAAAAAGGGGTTAATAGCGGTAGACGACAAATGTTTGTTCCTCTTTTACTTATGTATTTGTGCGAAGACCACCCAATCTTAGCGAAAGAATATTATGAAGATGTAGGACTTAATAAGTCGTTTCCTGATGAAGTTGTAGAAGACATGACGCAAAATCATAACCCGTCAAGTGATCAAGAATCTGTTATTTCAGAGCATTTGAGTGTTGATGATAAAGAGCGAGAATTATTCAGAAAAGCAATTATTAATTACTTAAGTAGCAATATAACCAGCTTCGAACTTCATTTTCCTCAATCCCCTCCTGAAATATGCGATATAGTAGGTTCGTTTTATTGTCGAAAGCCAGATGTTTTAGTTCAAAAAAATGGAATTGAGTATCAAATTGGTGTGTCATTTAATAAAATTCAGCTTGAATTTAAAGCGGAAGGTCTATCTCTAGAAAAAACTAGTATCGAACAATTTAGTCGGACTAATGGAGCGTATGAAATTACATATTTTCCAAGAGACAAAAACCAACTAGAATGGGAAATGACTATTGCAATTAAAAAAGGCCGTCAAAGTCTAAGCGGCAGTTTGTTGGATCCAGAAAATGAGATTGTTTTTTTTGCAAGAATTTTAGATGATATGAGTAGAGGGTCTCTTTCTATGAAACACGTAATAAGTAAGGGTGCTCTAAATCTTAAAGGAATTGGTAAGTATGTTGTTGGTGATGAACTTCCTGACAGAGCAATTATTGTAGAACAAATTTTTAAAAACCTAGTTATTGAATTATTTGGAGATGAAACAAAAGAATACTTTGTTGGTAGTGGTTGGGAATCGGATGAATAAAGATTTTGAGAAAAAAATTAATGATGCGATTGAAAAGATGTATGCCGTTAAGGATTCGAAGTCTTCCAATTTTATGCATCTCTTTAAATTATCGGGCTTACCTGACGACGCATTAATTGGACTTGAAATTAAGGGGGCGGATTTAAGAGGCGTAGATTTACGGCTATTGAATCTTGAAAACGCAGTATTCAAGAATTTTAAAAGGGATGAAGACACTATCTTTCCTGATTCATTTAGAGGAGTACATTCTTTAATCTTTGAGGAATTACCAATTTTCTCGGCAATAGAAAAAGGTAATAATGAACTTGTTCTGCAACTGGTAAAGTCTGGCGTTGATATTAATGCCTATGATGATGATTATAATACTCCACTGATGTTAGCTTGCAAATTAGACAACGAGGCTATTGTAGTGGAGTTAATTCGGCGGAAAGCTAACATTGAAGCAGTCACAGAAGATGGAAGTAATGCGCTAATGTTAGCTTGCAGCGAAGGACATGACATTATTGTTGAAACGTTGCTCAAATATGGAGCGAATATTGACGCGACCACATCAAACGGCAGAAGTTCACTCATGTTTGCGAGTTATTCAGGGTTTAATGATGTTGTAGAAATTTTATTGGATCAAAGTGCTTCTGTACACACTGTTGCTGAAGATGGACGAAACTCTTTAATGATAGCTTGTGAATATGGGCATGAAGAGGTTGTTGAAAGCTTGATCAAAAACGGAATTGACCCATCATATTGTGGGGACAATCAAGTCACTGCCTTAATGATAGCATGTCAGTTTAACCGACAACGAATAGTTGAGGTTCTGCTTACGCAAATAAATAATGTGGATGCAAAAACAGTTGACGGTGCAACAGCATTAATGTTTGCAAGCCAAGACGGGAATGTAGAAATAGTTAAGGAGCTCGCTTTACAAGGAGCAGATCTTGAAGCCGAAGACGACAAAGGATACACAGCATTAATGCTAGCAAGTAGGTACGGAAATGAGGATACAGTGCAAGCGTTGCTTAATAATAGCGCAAATATTGAGGCGAAGAATAAAAAAGGATATACGTCACTAATGCTCGCTAGTTTAAATGGAAATGAAGACACAGTGCAAACCTTGCTTAATAATAGTGCAAATATTGAAGCTAAGAATAAAAAAGGATATACGTCACTAATGCTTGCCAGTAGGAATGGTTATAAACATACGGTACGTGCTTTGCTAAGTAATAATGCAAATGTGGAAGCTAAGAACAACAAAGGATACAGATCTCTAATGCTTGCTAGCCTTAACGGTAATGAAGGTGCTGTGCAGACATTGTTGAATAATGGCGCAAATATTGATGCTAAAAATAATAAAGGGTACACTCCTTTAATGCTTGCCAGTCAAATTGGTTATAAAGAGTCTGTGCAGACGTTACTTAGTAATCATGCAAATGTTGAGGCGAAGAATAACAAAAAATTTACCTCTTTAATGATTGCTAGTCAGAATGGTAAAGAAAGCATTGTGCAGATACTGTTGAGCAATGGTGCGGATATTGAGGCTAAAACTGATCAATGCTATACGTCTTTATTGACAGCTTGTGAGTATGGGCATGAAGCGGTAGTTTCTATGTTGCTTGAACACGGAGCAAAAATAGATAGAATTTCCTTTGTTGAAAATAGGGAAATGACTGGATTGTCCTTTGCGAAGGAGCGTGGACATAGTGGTGTTGAGAAAATATTATTGAGTGCTGGAGCAAAAGAATAAAATACAAATTTTTGCATTAAACATAAATTTATTGTACAATAGTAAGTATTGAAATCTGGGCGCATATTCGCTCCGTCAAGCTTAGAAAACTTGCGTAAACATTGATCTTATGTGAGGTCGGATGGCCGCTGAATAAAGTCTCCGACTGAATAGGTGGCGGTATGTTTACGTACTTTTCTAACGTCCGACCACCAAGGTCTAAATAATTTAGGGGTGTGGATTGGACAATCAAATAAACGATTTTGAAGATAGTATTTTAGAACAGGCAGAAAAACGCCGTGTTCAGGATTTTGATGACCTTCAAAATGAATTGGGTGGTAATGATGTAGGTCGTATCATGCGTTTTCTGTCTGCGGATGCTCGCGCACATTTAATAGAAAAACGGACGGGTAAAAATTTAAACGGATTAAACGCATTAGAAATAATGCTTTTAACCAATCCAGAATATGCCCGAGCCTATGAAGGCGCAATGAATGCCCTTGAGGATGCAGAATTCGCAACAGAACGGGCATTGATTAAATTGGAAGCCAAGTTGGAGACTGCAAAAGCGGGTTTACAATTAAGTTTGGATAATGCTGCTGAACTTACCGATGGTACAAAGGTGTTTTCGGACAAAGGCAATAAATTCAAAAATGAAAATGGCGACATTATTGATGATGATTTAGCAACTCAAATTGAGCTACAAGGAAATGAACCATCTTATGAAACATATTCTGAGGATAAAAATTCTGTCCAAATGCTAGAAAACTCAATCTATGAAGTGCGTGTTTATCAGACCGATGTTCTTGGAAATGCGCGGGCTAGATTAAGTAATACAACTAGCCCTGAATCTAAAGAAAATGTGATGGATATTAAGGACAATATCCGAAGTCAACGACCTGAATTAGTGCGCTTAGAAATGCAAAATGAAGATTTATCAAAGACTATACAGAATGCTCAACATTTTGAGATTTCTGAGCCTCAGATATAGTTTCATTTTATCTTTGTGAATAATCAAATGTACCACAGTGTTTTCTGATAACGGCAAAAATCACTCCGCGTGGATGAAAATCTGGGTAGTTTTTCATTACATTGTAAATTTCTTTATTACTTTTCTCTTCATTAGAAATGTACCATGTCTCCAAACACTCTTGATGTTTTTTGTCATTGTAACTCGCAATCAAACCCGCCGTTCCAACAGTGGTACGAATATACAGGCTTTTATTACCATCCGACCATTCCAAAAAATCAGAACTTTTAAATGTTTCTGCTGCATATGCCTGTGTGCAGAATAACGTGAATACCGCATATACGCTTGCGATGAAGACTGATTTTAGCATAATCATAATGGAAGGTTTTTGTTATAGCATATATGTAAATCAAACATCAGTAGCAAAAAGTTGAAACGTTAATGAATCTGGGGTTTTTAAATTTAAAAACCCTCAATAACTCAACAGGACAAAAAGGTTCCTTTTTGTCACATGGAAATTTTTAGTATGGCGCAAAATCATCAAAATGAAATCGGTCGGCGTATCGGTTATGCGCGCGTCTCTACGGACAAGCAGACAACTGAACAACAAATTGCCGAACTGCGCCGCGCTGGGTGTAAAAAAGTGTTTGTTGATGAGGGTATTAGCGCCACCGCTAAATTACGACCAGCATTAATGCAAGCTCGAGAGACGTTGAAAAATGGAGATATATTTGTTGTGTGGGCAATAGATCGGGCTTTTCGTTCGACATTGGACGCAATTATATTTTTGGATTCTATCGATTCAGATGGTGTTGCCTTCCTTTCACTCACACAGAATATTGATACTAGAACGCCAGAGGGGCGCAAATGGTTCATTGATACGGCTAGTTGGGCAGAATATGAACGCGCTATGATTTCTCGCCGTACAAAGCTTAAAATGGCAGATGCAAAACGGCGCGGTGTGAAACTTGGTAGACCACATCGCCTTACTCCAAAAGTAACCTATCGAGCTTTCAAGAAAATTAATTGCGGCAAAGAAAGCATTACTTCATGCGCCAAAAAATTAAGTGTTTCTAGCATAACTTTGACCCGTGCATTTAAACGATTAGGTTTAATTATACAACGTTAAAAAATATCTAGCAGGTGTAATAAACCTCTGTTATGTCTCTTGGGTTTGCGATATTCATTTTACTACATTAGTATTAGTTGAATTTATCTAATAGCCGTATGAATTCATTGTGGTAAGTTTTGATTTAGGTCATAAAATTGTCACAATTTAATCATATATTAACGTGTGTGAAGTAACCTTTACGGGTATTACTTGGAGATTCTATTTTATAATATTGACAAGGAGTGGGTGGTGAGCTAGTTTTGGCCATCATTTTGCAGTTATTTAGTTGGTGTGATGTCATCTACTCAATTATAGCTGTTGTTATATAATATTAAATATTAAGGGCTAGTTATGTTAAAGACACCTAAATTAAACTTAAAAGATGAATTTGCTATGCGTATAGATGCTCTTCGTTTAGAAGGTCTTGTTGATCTGAAAATGAAGCTTAGCGTGGGTAATGAAACTACAACTTCTGGTGTCGTTGCGATTTTGAACAACGGGCTAAGACTTCGTAGTGAAGGTAAAGTTTGTCCTGTAAACCCAGATTATTTATAAACCAATCTTTTTAATTTAATTATTTCTACTTAAGCTCTGAATAGTTTTTAGAGCTTGGTTGGTTTATGAAATTTCAAAAATCCCCATTATTTTTTTAGAATCCAATTATTAGCATGATTCCATCTGTTATTTGATTATTTCAAATTTAAAGTGCACAAATTGATTGAGTTTGCAGGAGTTGAGTGCCTTGTTCTTATCCAAAAGAGACATTTTAAGGTTTTTTGTTGAGTTTGAAAAAGCCATTTATTTGGAAGCTGCTCCTCAAGTTATGGATCGAGAAATCAAAGATGTGACTGGTTTATTAAAAATTCTTGAGGGGTATTCTGGAACTGAATTGAAATTTCATGATATTGATCTTTCAAAAGATTTTGAAATTCCAGAAGGTGTTTCTCTGGACACGACCCCAGCGGATATTGCAAGCTATATTTTAAATTTTGGTAATCATGCTGAAATTTATATAAATTCAATGGAAAATGGACGAAAAAAGAGAGTTGTTAATAAATGCAATACACGTTTTTTGATTGTTAAAGAGGCGCTACACGTAATTTTAAGAGATGAATTTGAAACTAGAAAAGAAAAAAACCCAAATTACGACGGTCATCCTGACGCAAATAGCCCTGAATTAATATGTACTGCTATTGAAGATATTGTGTTTTTACCTGTTTCAATATTTGATCTTGATAATGAAGATTATCCGCCAGCTTTAAGAATTGAAAACTATGCCGAGCTATTGGCAATGATGTTGTTATATCCAATGAATTTAATTGCCATCGATAGACAATATTTGTTGAGTGAAGCCGGCGTAGATGATTATAGAACGGAAACAGCACAATTAGCTAGTACTCTTGACTATGCAGAGCGTTATAAAGTCCCACAACGATATGTAAACTTAATTTTCAGGTGGAGTGGATTTGAAGAGTTTTATTCTCTTTATTGCCAAGCTCGAGATGGGTATCTAAGATAAGGGTTTTTTCCGTGAGTTTAGAACGGATATTGGACATAAAGTCTTCGACAATCTTTAATCGTAGGCGAACAAAAAATGAAATTAATAATTTCAACAACGAATTATTAACTAAAAGAAATTTTGAAAAATATAATTTTGATTCTGCAGTATTTTTTAACTGCAAATTTGAAGATGTTGAATTTGGCTCTCTTTTAAATGTTGAATTTTCAAAATGCATTTTCAAAAATTGTACCTTTATCCGAAAACGTGAATATACTCTTGATAAAATTTCGAACTTTGTTGATCTTGAGAAAGTGCAATTTTATTCATGCAAGTTTAAATCAACGGGCTTTATGGGGTTGCATATTTCTGGACTGGGGATAATAAAATGTGAGTTTGAAAATAAACCAAGTTTCCATTCCGTTATTTGTACGGGGCCACTAATAGTAGATAATAGTGGGGAATGGGATGTTTTTGAAGGCTTATCCCAAATTCACATAAGAACAGATACTGGCGGAGATTTAGTAACTGATTTCTTTGAAGGCACCACACCACTAGTTAGTTGGGGTAGGATAAGAAATATTCAAAAAATTCCATTTATGAATATTTCAATTTTCTCAATTGCGATGTTGGTGCTTCTCATTACAGGCCTATCAATTTTTAGCGATTATATTACGGGACTTGAAGAGTATTGTATCAACGGGAAAGCTAGCGCTGAGAATATATTTTCAAAAACAATTTTATTGGATTGCAAAATTGATTGGCTACATAAGCAAATTTCACAATGGGCAAGCAGGTTGGCATTGGGCGCAACGGCTAGTGTTGTATTGTTATTATCGACGTTAATACACAGATTGTTTTCTCCGGTAGAGATAAGTACATACACACAGTCTCAATGGCAGGATCAAATGAGACCAACTGATCAGTATTTGTTACTTTCCGTATCAAACCGAAAAATGATAATGCTAACTTATGCTTTATATAGCCTTGTGTTAATCTATTTTCTTACACTAGTAATGCTTAACATCGAAATAATTATAGAAAAGATACAGTTCCTATTTAGATCGACATTTTGAAATTTATTTTACAGTTAGTATCGAAATAATAATTGCAGTACTGGCATCTTTGTTGTTTTTCATAATTATAATGCAAGTAAGTAGCATGGTGCACTGAACCGTAACCGCGTTTCATCATTTATAGTTCGAACACCAGTATGTATTGATAATTTAGAGATAACGCTGTGCGCAAGATGTGCGTGGTAGTACCACGCTCTTGGAAGGGGAGACACTCCGTTCTCCCGCTTCACCCCTCTCGGTTTGCGTCAAATTCTAATCCACCCATTCCAATGTCATGTTCCGTTAAATTTGATTCATAGCAATATAGCGTTGCTGTTGTACACCAACAGGTCTTTTTAGGATGGGGAGGCCAAGAGGCGCTGCCTCTTTATCCCCACAAGTAAAATAGACAAAAATTTTAAACTATCTCGGTTCCCCCTAAAGGTCGCCCCCAAGATAGTTTAAAATTTTCATCGATTTCACTTATGCCCTCTCATCTCCGTTCTCGACCGAAAGCAGGTTTGCATGCGCAATCCATATTTCATTAAAGGAACAAAAAAGATGAAAAACAAAATTTACCAAACCGTCACAAAGCAAATTATCAATCAATTGGAGCAAGTGAATTTAGGCGATTATAACAAGCCTTGGTTCTGTGTCGGTCATTCACCTATAAATCTACGTGGCACTACCTATCGTGGTATCAACCATGTTCTATTATCTAACTCTGGTTATGTTTCCAATATCTGGGCAACATTTAAACAGTGGTCAGATCATGGCTGTAAGGTTAAAAAGGGAGAGAAATCACAACTTGTCGTTTTGTGGAAATTCTTTGCCGAAACAGATGAAGAAGGCGAACGCACTGGCAAAACCAAGTCAGTGATGATTAAGTATTTTCGAGTGTTTAATTCTTGTCAAGTTGAGGGTGATTATGCCCGTAAGTCAGAACAAAGATTTAAAGATAAATTGAAAGACCACAATTCAATTGCCAAGGCCGAGCAGTTTATTCAAAGCTATAAGAACGGCGAACAACTTGAAACAAGATTATCAGACCGCGCTTATTATTCTAGTGGCACAAGTGAATTCATCGGTATGCCAGAAATTGGGCAGTTCAAAAGCCCAGAGCATTATTACAGCGTATTTGCACATGAGATCGCCCATTCAACAGGCAGTAAAGACCGTTTGAATAGGGCAATGTCTGGACGCTTTGGCAGCACGGCTTATGCATTTGAGGAGTTGGTGGCAGAATTGGGCAGTGCAATGATTTGTGGTTCGTTGGGTTTGGAATCCAAGCCACGAGAAGATCATGCACAATATATCAAGGGATGGTTGTCTGCATTGCGAGGTGACGATAGCTTTATCATTTGCGCCGCTAGCCATGCTCAGAAAGCTGCTGATTATGCTTTGCGGCATATGGAAGAGCCGGCAGTAATGAAGCTCGCTGCGGAGTGATTTTAAGTTTTTCTATTAAATGCTAGTATATGTTTTATACTGGCATTTTTTGCGGTGAATAATTATGTCGTTTAATATTTTGGTTTCACTTGGAAGCCATGATAGAAAATTTATTGAAGATCAAATTAGCAACAGGCGTTATGCTTCGATGGATGATGTTCTGAAAGCAGGCTTGAAGTTACTTGAAGCAAATGAAATCAAAGTTAACAATCTTCAAAATGCCTTAATCGTTGGAGAAAAATCGGGCTATTCAACTTCCTTTGATAGCGATATCTTTTTGCAAGGAATTCGAAAAGGGTATCTGAAATAAAACCATTATTTAATTAAGAATATAGTGAAGAGTTGAAGTTGTTGTCATACAACCTTGAATATAGGTATTATTTAGTTTACCGTTCTACTATTCCTATTATGTTCAATGATTGAGATAAAAATGAATTCAGTTGCTCCTGGTCAGATGTTTGGGTATATGCTTCAATTTCCGAGGGCATTGCTTCGTTTATTGCAAGCTAAAAAAGGTGAATGCGTTAGTATTGAAGTTTTTAGTGATGTTGCTGTTGTTGATGCAGATGGAAATATAATCTCTGAAGAAGATAAATCTTCTCTAAAAATTAATCCAGTAACAAATCGTTCCGAAAATCTTTGGAAAACATTTGCTAATTGGATTGATGACGTAAATTCTGGGAAATTAGACATTAATAAAACAAAATTTGTTCTTTATGCAAATAGAGAGGGAAAGGCGGCGTTAGTAGATTTATTTAGCGCAGCTAAAGATATTACGGCGGCGAAAGCCGCAATATTAGAAGCAAAGTCCGAGCTGTCTGATTTAGATGAAGGACATAATGCTTGGCCTTATTATAATAAATCAATAAATGAAAACGAAGACTTATTTGAAAAAATAATCCAATCATTTGATTTTGAGTTAGGTAGCTCCGATGGATTTGAAGAAATTCATGAAGAATTATATAGAAAAACAATTCATGAGTCTCTCCATGATTTTTTAACCAAATCTCTACTGGGTTGGCTGTTTTATAATGTAGAGAAAAAAATCTCAGATGGTAGGGACGCTGTCATATCTCAAGAAGAATTTTATTCGAATTATGTTGCGTATTTTGAAAGAGTGCGGGCTAGGGAATTAATTGATTTTGCTAGTAAAATCAATTTTTCGAAGGAAGATTTAGAAAGAAATGTTAATGAAAGCCCCATATATATAAAGCAATTAGATGCGATTAATATTTCGAGTGATGGTCTTATGGAAGCCGTGTTAGATTTTTTAAGTGCAGACGTAAATAGAAGTAAATGGATTGAACAAGAAATAATTGACTTGGACGTAGCTTCTGAATTCGAAAATGATTTATCTCGTTTCTGGGCTAACGCAAGAGATAAAACAAATATAACTCGTCGCGAGGAAAGTGATGAAAATAAAGGGAAGTTACTATTAATTGAGTGCCAAACAAGAAAACAAAGAATAAGAAATATGGATCCTCCGTCGTCAACAGTATCTGGGACTTATCATGCCTTAGCAAATGAACCGAGCTTAGGGTGGCATCCTCAGTGGTTGGAGAAATTTGAAAAAGAGGATTCGTAAAAATGGGCGCACTTGTTGAAGAAGTACGTATATGGAATACCCCAATTGTTGGCGCATATTTACTTTGGAGTTTTACCGATGGATATATGACTAACCATCGTTCTGGTGACGCACCTATTGGTTTATTACATTTTATTGCCATGGCTATATTGACCGATATTAAAATGATTGAATCTATAAGAGATGGTAAAGGTGGATTGCAATCATTTGCGCGAGGTTTTGAAAATAAGAAAAAATATGATCGGCTTCTTAGTATTCATGAACGAGTACAAAGCAAAAAAGAATATACGCTTTCTTCTATAGATGTAGCTATTTCCCAAGGCTTATTGTCATGGGACAGCCAAACAGGCAAAATATATGCACATGATTTGACAAAACCGACTAGAGGAAACGCCGTCAGGCCATCCATTAAAAAATATGGTGCTAAAGCCCATATTCTTGGCAAATGGTTTTCACAAAACGATATATCTACAATTTCTTTATACTTGAAAGTTAATTTATAATGCAATTTCAAATACTAAAGCTCATAATTTGGCCAAAGAAAATTAATTTTGAACCTCAAATAGTTGAGTTTAAACTTGGTACTGTGAATGTTATAACTGGGGCATCGCGAACGGGTAAGTCTGCAATTATTCCGATTATAGATTATTGCCTAGCTTCAAGTGATTGTCACATCCCAATCGACACCATCAGAACAAATGCTTTATGGTATGGTGTCGTTATTCATACAGATGAAGGTCAAATGTTAATTGCTAGGGCTGTTCCGAATGGAGATAAACCTTCAAGAGATTTCTATTTACAACGTGGGAATTTAGTTTTTATTCCTAAGACCATAGAAAATGGAAATGAAAAGATAGATGGAATAAAGCATATACTTAATGCCATCGCAGGTGTGTCATCATTAAATTTACATGGAACCGCCGACAATGTGCCGCTCCAAGGCCGATTAGGATTTCGCGATTTAATGGCATTGGTTTTCCAAAATCAAGACATAATTGCAAATCAAAATATTATTTTTTATAAAACGCATGCTGTAGAGCATAGACAACGTTTAAGGCATTGGTTTCCGTACATTCTTGGAGCAGAAAATTCAAAAACTTTAGAGGCTAGGCATCGTCTTGACTATTTAAGGAAGC
This sequence comes from Alphaproteobacteria bacterium, assembly GCA_002400495.2. GTDB lineage: Bacteria > Pseudomonadota > Alphaproteobacteria > Rhizobiales > OSC116 > OCS116. The sequence continues at coordinate 77,101 of NVQL02000014.1, forward strand.
AATTGAATGGCCTTATTAGAGAAAAATCTAAAATAGAAAAGATTTCTATTAAATGGTTTTCAAATATGACAGGCTATCTAAACGTCGCTGCCGAATATGGGCTGTTAAAAGCAGCGTTTTCAAGGGAAAGCGAGCCAGAATATCTACTTGAGCTGGCGAAGGGTGTTGTAGATGATATTCCGAATTATTCTCGTACGACGTCTTCTGATATTAAGATTTCTAACGGTGAGTTGATTAGGTTTAATCGGGAAAGTAGTAAATTAAGCTCAGATATTGCATCTGTTAAAAAGCGCTTATCGGATGTTGAAAGATTAAAAATTGGTTTGATAGAATACAGTGGTTCGGTTGCGAAAAGAAACGAACGCCTGCATCTGTCTAAGTGGTTAAAAGATGTTGCTCAAAAAACTGAAATTTGCCCTGCATGCGGGTCTAATGATCACCCATCAGCCAATTCAGAATTAAGTCAAATAGCCGTAGTGTTTGAAGAACAAGAAAACCTTGCTGGTAATGTCCAAATAATCCCAGAATCTTTTGCTCGTGAGGAGGGCTTGTTGAAAATGGAAATGGACAGACTGTTAAAAGAAAAGTTTGCAGGTCAGAAAAGATTTGATCAAGTGCTTGCAAAAAACAAAGCTGCACGTGATAGTTTTCATACACAACAAAAAATGTTCTTATTTTTAGGACGGTTACAGGCTTCGTTAGAGACGTTCGGAGAGTTATTAAGTGGCGCAGAATTGGATGACCCAATTGAAGAATTAGAAAAAGAAATAAAGGAATTAGAAGGAATAGTTGATCTGGCAGCTATTCAGGCTAAAGTTGAGGCAGCAGAAAAAAAGATTTCTCAAAAAATGCTAACCTATTTGGCGGAGCTCGATGTCGAAGAACAATATAGAGAAGTTGCGCCAATATTTGATTCTAAAGAGTTAAATATAAAGGTACTGAGTGAAGATGGGTTTTGGCATTTTCTGGCAGAAGTTGGCAGCGCATCAAATTGGGTCTCATTTCATCTCGCTCTAATGTGTTCACTACAGGAGTTCTTTCTTACACAAGATAATTCACCAATCCCAAATTTTGTGATTATAGATCAACCGAGCCAAGTGTATTTTCCAAAGTTAAGTAGAGGAAAAGAATTGGATGATGCACGGGAAGATATTCCTGATGAAGATGTTATTGCGGTGAAATGGATGTTTTCGGCCTTGGCAAACTCAATAATTTCAAGCGGAAATAGCTGGCAATGTATAATTCTAGACCATGTTGATAGCGAGATATATGGTGATATAGATGGTATCCATGAAGTTGCGGTTTGGCGTGACGGTGAAAAATTAATACCTGAAGAGTGGATTACAGCAAAATAATCGAAGACTTTACAAGCCACTTCATCTTTCTAGGATTGAAATATTTTGGTGGTATAGACCTTTTTGATGAGGGGAAATACTGACATCCAATCATATATTGATTATGCTGTCCTTAGCCGTGAGCTTAGAGCGGATTACCCTGAAATTAATATCACTGGTCAAAATCTAGTTTACCGATATGCATATTTGTAAATTATATTGAATTATATCTTTACAGCAAGTATAATGACATAGAAGAAATTTATTTTAGGAGCTCAGAATATGCCCTCGGAAAATTTAAACATTAGAGTCAGAGGTGAACTGCAAGTTCATTTGCAACAACAAATAGGCGATAATGGTTTATACGATAACGCAAGTGAATATATACGGGCGCTTATCCGTAGAGATTTAAAAACCAGTGCTGAATCATGGAATTGGCTTAAAACTCATTTAGAACCTGCATTACGTGCAGATGAAAGTGAATTTAAAACTGTTTCAGCGCAAGATGTAATTAATAGAAACAAAGGTATCTAACTATGGCTGGTTATCTATTTTATCCAGTGTCAGATCGTCAACTGGACGAGATTTGGCGATATAGTGAAGATACACATGGAGTTCGGCAAGCAGAAAAATATATAATTGACCTCCACAAGTTCCTACAAGATTTATCAGAAAAGAAGAAAATTTGGAAAGAGTTGCCAAATAAGTTAACTGTTCCAATTGACCTGAATATACAGATATATTTTAGCAAGTATGAATACCATTTCATTTACTTTCGGGAATTTCCAAGTGGCAAAATTGGCGTAATGAGCATATTGCATGAAACTATGGATATACCCATACGCTTGAAAGAAGACCTCAATAATATAGGTTCTAAAGAACAGTGATTTGTAATATTTAATGCTGTTTACCTTTCAATAGTCAACGTATTCTGATGCGACTTGCTTTCCCATAATGCAGGTAAATGCCTATAATGCTCAATGTCCTTGTATAAATTACGGCCAGTTTTAATATATTTTAGGCGCTGTTGTTTGATGGCATATTGAATTTTTCGACGTTCGCTCATTTGTTCGGTAATTAAACTATGACGTTCTAAATCATCACGTTTATTGGCATTTTGTGTTTCTTGCTCATTGCGCTTTCGAAGTTTGGAATGGCTGCCAGTCATTCTATCCCAGATACCTTTAAGGCCTTTGCGAAAACGGTTACTACGTTTTAATTGCTCTTGCTGCTTGCGCTGAGCTAATTTGATTTTTTGGTTGGAGCGTTGGCTTTTATGATTTTGTGTCATTATCGTGCGTCTATCATCCAGTGGCTTGATATTCTCGCGAAATTTATTCTTATGATTACGAATATAACGCTCAATTAATTGAGTCATCTCATTTGCAATTAATTGTTTAATTTGGTCTACGCTTGGAAGTAAATCAACGTCACCAAGCCGTTCTTTGATTGTTTTAGATTTTTGGCCTGTCATGCGACTGAGTGATAAGACCTCGCCTTCATAAGTGACCGCTACAAATCCGCGTCGATCACCTCGCGCTAGATAATAGCCTTGATCTTTTAAGGCATGTTCAAAGCTTGCCTTGTCATCGCTATTTGACCAACAATCTTGTAATGAAGATTTAATGGACTTAGCATCGCGACCTATGCGTTTGGCTTGTTGCCATTCAGACAATGTAAAATTGAGTGGGTTGCGCTGCCCCTTATGCAATAGGCCGTCTGGCATCTTCCAGCCATGTTCTAAAAATAGCTCGCGAGATTTCTCTTGTAACTTATTTTTATAATGTGAAAGCTGGACTGCTTTCATTTCTGATGATTTTATGCGTGACCAAACACAATGCGCGTGTCTGCGCCCTTCTTTTTCATGGATGACAATAATTCGTGGTTGCTGACCCAACCCTAAATAATCGCCAATCTTGTCTACGGCTTTTTCAAAATCTGCTGTTGATATGGTTTCCGCTTCTGGCGGGTTGAGAGACAAAGAAAATACGTGTTGTTTGCATTTTGTGCCTCTAGCAATGGCTTGAGATTCCTTCATTGCGCCCATTATATCATTGGCAATGAACCCACGTATTTGATGAACTTCAATATGCTCATTCTCTTGTTTTAGGAGGTGCTTACCGAGATGCATTGCCCCAGCTCTTTGCGAACCTTTGAGAATCATGATTGTAATCCCAACGCTTGAATGAGCATATTACGGATGTGAGAAATATCTTTGGCCGCTTTTACTAATTTAGATTCTGTCTCAGGAGTGATTGGCAGACTTCCACTTTTTGCGGCCTCTGCAAGTTGTGCAAGGTTGGGGGCGATTTGTGACTGGCCTAATTCGCCTAGAATGCTTCCTAGAGCAGTGAAGTCTTTAACTGGTGCTTTGCAGCGCGATTTTGGTTTTGGCCTGTCTGGAGCAAATACCCGCCATTTAATGTAAGCAGAAATAGACATACCAACTGCATTGCTAAAATCTTCCAACAAAACGCGCTCGGATTCCGTCACACGGACAGAAATCGGAGCAATGCGTTTTGTTGGTTTCTTCAAGTTTTTACCTTTCAGGCATAAAAAAACTCCACCCGAAATAGGTGGAGTTTAAATATAGACAAAATTTAATTTGATGTGGGTGGATGGAAGTACGAGTTTATGGTTCAGGTTCGTCTACAATTTTGCAGACTTCACTATCTTGCAATACATGATTCCAGTCAGATAATTCATCAAATAATTGGTTCAATGTTTCTGTAGATTTGGACGTATTTGAAGGTTGATTTAAGTTCAAATCAGGTGTGTCTTGGTGCACCATTTTCTATATCGTTGATTTTATTGAGTAATTTACTTTTCGTGAATTCGTAAATGTTGACGGCATGTGCTAAGTAATTGTTTTATATGTAAGTATCAGGTTCGAATCCTTCTCGCCTATAATATACCCTCCCATTTCTTGGTTAGCCCGTATTTGCGGGATTTATTGGCTGTTCCGTATTGAATAAGAAAGCCACTATCCGCCCATTTCTTACATAGGTTTAATGCTGTTCTAGAATGAACACCCAATACATTGGCGATTTCTTTGGTCGTTAAAAACTGACTGTCTCTAAATAATGAAAGAACAATTTTTTGCCTCTGGTCTAGCTGCCTGAGCATCCCACTATTATCTTGTTCACCAATGGATGCACTTTCGGTGGCTTTGGAACGTATGGCCGCAAATGATTGTGCCATGCCTTGGCAGAAATATAATACCCATTTCGTAATGTCAGCATCAGCGCGACCAAAATAGTAATTATGAGAGTCGCCAATGGTTAGTGCCTTATAATATTCGGGCAGATTTCGCGCATAATATTCCTCAAGGGAATATATGTCTTTTAACCCATAGCCAGATTTATGCAGTATTAGGTTTGTTAGCAATCGTGCCGTTCTGCCGTTGCCATCATAATAGGGGTGAATGGTCGCAAATTGATAATGTGCAATGGCCGCGACAATCGGTACGGGTAATTCTTTCAATTCTACTTGCTGATTAATCCAATCAACCAAAGATTCCATTAACTCAGCAACATCTTTTGCTTCTGGCGGCATATAGACAATTAAACCATCTTGGGCGTTGCGAATGACATTCTGCCCATCGCGGTATGGCGTTGGTTTCTCTTTGCCATTCAAAACCAAGCCATGAATGGTTTTGATTTGTTGTTCGGTAATTTGAGTTTTATTATTGGCTTTAAGTTCATCCAGATATTCAAGGGCAGAATAATAATTCTTAACCTCGGTCTCATCACGTTCTCTGTTCGGAAAACTACTGCCCTGAATAACATCATTAACCTGTTCCTGTGTTAAGCAATTGCCTTCGATCTGTGTGGAATAATGGGTTGCTGTAAGCCTTGCAGATTCTCGTAATGATGTAAGAACGGTAAGTGTTATAGGCAGTATGGATATGGCTTGCCTTGAGGCTTCAATGTCCATTAAAATGTTGGTGAGCGAGGGAGTAATTGTGAAATTCGGGCTAAATATCATTGTGTGGCTTTCTATATTGCTCCTTATATTACCAATGTTTCGTATAAACTTCCAATAAAATTCCGATAAACGTCTAATAAATGGCCGATTTTGATTGTATTTGGAGATTATGGCTCGTGCTTGTCGAGGATTTCATCGAGATCAATGCCTTGCAGCACATGATTCCAATCAGACAATTCATCAAATAATTGGTTGATTTTGTTGCCTGAAATTGTGTTGTTAAATGAGGCGTTTAAGTTCAAATCAGGCGTGTCTTGGTGCACCACTTTCCTTTATATATTTAGTAAACATATATTTAGTAAACTGACGCGTGCTTGTAATCATTATCAAAACGCGTTTTCTAAAATCGAACGAAAATCACAAAAAAACTCCAATTTTATTGGCATATGAGCCTGTATGGGCTATAGCTGCTAACGGAGTGCCTGCTGAATCTCAATATGCTGAAATATTGATGGGTTATTTATGGGGTGCTCTGCGTAGAATGCCGAAGGTTATTTAGACATTCTTGCGCTTTGTGCAACCGCCATTTAAGATAGATGCAAAGTTAAATTTTTAACCTAACCCAACATTTTAAGAATGAAAAACATGAAAAACCAATTAGAACAGTTAAAACAAATGACCACAATTGTTGCCGACACAGGTGACATTGAAGCCATAAAAAAATTCAAGCCTGTTGATGCCACCACCAACCCGTCATTACTGTTAAAAGCAAGTGCATTACCAGCCTATAAATCCTTATTGGCAGACGCAAAACTTTGGGCAGAAAAACGCGGCGGTGGGCATGCCGAAATATTGGCAAACATGACCTTAAAATTCGCGGTGTTGATTGGTGTTGAAATTCTTAAAATCGTCCCAGGGCGCATTTCTACAGAGGTAGATGCACGCCTGTCTTATGATGTTGACGCGACTTTAAAAAGCGCCAGACAGCTCATAGAAATGTATAATGAAGCAGGCATTGCTAACGACCGCATCCTCATTAAAATGGCATCGACTTGGCAGGGCATTAAAGCCGCCGAACAATTAGAAAAAGAAGGCATTAATTGCAATCTAACTTTATTGTTTGGTTTTGGCCAAGCCGCCGCTTGTGCCGATGCTGGCGTGTTCTTAATCTCGCCATTTGTCGGCAGAATTCTAGATTGGTATAAAGCCAATCACACCGATAAAGATTTTTCTGGCGAAAATGACCCAGGGGTAAAATCTGTAAAAGAAATTTATAATTTTTATAAGGTCAACAATTACAATACGATTGTCATGGGTGCGAGCTTTAGAAATATAAACGAAATTCAACTTCTTGCTGGTTGCGATCGCTTGACCATTGGGCCGAACCTACTTGAGGAGCTATCAAAAGTCGATGCGCCTTTGTCACAAGCCTTATCAGCCGACACCGCAACCTCATCTAAGCCTGTTGTATCATATGATGAAACTCTATTTAAAAATGACTTAGAGGCCGATAAAATGGCAACTGAAAAACTAACAACTGGCATCGAAGGTTTTGTTGCTGATCAAATCAAGCTAGAAACTTTAATGTCTTCAATATAAGGCCAAATAACTGAGTAAAACATTGAGGAAAATATAAGCAACTCGCTTAATTTTCCTCTTTTTTACGCCATTTTTTCCGCGCCAAAATAATAGCGCCAGCCATCGCATCGGCCTTCGGCGAGCAGCAAATTTGTTGATATTCAGGGCGCAATAATTTTTGATAAATCGCCCCCAAACCACCCAACATATAAAGCGAGCCCGTGGCTTTAACCTCCAGCACATCCAACATATTGTGTAAAATTGCCAAGCTGTCATTCATAATTTGCTGAGCGATGGCATCGCCATGCTCAAAAGCGGCTATCAGCTGGGGTGCAAAACTACCATAATCCATCGGCGAGGCTGAACGCGCGAACAAAATCATCTCCTGCGGCGAGCCACCAAAATGTTGCATGATATTTTGGCTCAACGGACTGTGATCAATCAAGCCATCATAAGCATGCAAGCTCTTGCGCAACAGCGCGCGGCCTAAATAAGCACCACTACATTCATCGCCCAAATGCATGCCCCATCCTCCAACATGCAGCGTTTTGCCCTGTTGACGACACACAAAAAAAGACCCCGTACCAAGTGAGGCAATAGCCCCATCTTCATCACTCATTGCTCCTTGAATGGTGATTTGTTGATCGGTGGTAACTTCAATATCTTTAAATTTTAGCGCGCCTTTAAGCCGCGTCGCAAGCCCATCCAATTTAGCCCCCGCCAAACCAAGATAGATAAAATCATCACCCGTCCGATCCGCTGACAGGTTGGCGGTTTTATACGCCATCTTGACGGTGCTCTCAATGGTCGCGACAGCCGTTTCAAAATGCGTGGTTAAATTGGCCGCACCGCCAACCGCTTGGCTTAATATTGTGCCATCAAGACGGCAGATGGTGACCCGACAAGTGCTGCCCCCACCATCAACTGCAATAATAAGATTTTCATTATTTTGGCTCATATATCATCCGAAATATCCGTGCAAATCCCGTCTAAATACCTTCATAGCGGCAATATTGGCATCATGCGATAAATATACGCGGTTGCTGAGCGCAATCAACACCTCTTTTGTATATGGGTTAAGCCACATAGATGTACCCGTAAAACCTGTATGACCAATAGAACCAATCTCCCCTTGGGCAAAATCTGGCCCACAACTACTATCATCATTTTTGCTGGTTTTAAGTTCCCACCCTATGGTGCGCGGCGTGAGTGATATCGAATTTTGGTTCTGAAAAAATACCGAATTATTCAAAGGATGATCTTGGTTCAACAACATCTTAGCATATTTATGCAAATCACTTGCGGTTGCGAATAAGCCAGCATTGCCACTTTCACCCTCAAACATACGAGCATTGCCATCATGCACAATGCTTTGCAAATTCACACTGGTTGGCACGGCATCTCGGCCAATTTTAGCGGGCGTAAATAGGCTGTCATTCATGCCCAAAGGCGCGGCAATTTCATCAGCAAATAACCGCGCCAATGTGCTGCCTGTCACCCTGCGAATAATTTCGGCCAGCAACATATAACCCAAACAACTATAAATCATTTGACTGCCAGGCTTACATTCTAACGGCATGGCAAATAAATGCGCATATGCCGCATTTAATTCAGTAAAATTCATGTAAAATTTATAATCCGCAGGCAAACCAGAACTATGGCTAGCCAACTGCCCGAGCGTGATTGCAGATTTATAATCACCAATAAATTCGGGAATATATTTTTCCACTTTATCATCGAGGTCCAGTAATTTTTGTTTGACCAACATCATCAACAATGTGCCAATCACAATAGGCTTAGTCAGTGAAGCCAGATCGAATAGCGAGTTTTTAGCTAGCTTTTCCCCTTCTCGCGCATCACCCCATTGCTTGTGCAATAAAACTTCATCGCCCTTCGCATAGAGGATTTCAATGCCAGGGAATGTAGTGCCCTTGGCAATTTCTTTAGTGATAAATTCGTCTAAATCCATTATTTAATAGCGCCTGCTGTCATACCCGCAATAAAGCGATTTGATTGAATGATAAATATTGTAACCACTGGTAGCGCAGCTAAGGTTAACCCCGCATAAAGAACACCGTAATTAATGCTATATTCACCAAAAAAGCTGGTTAAACCTTGGGCAAGGGTCTTCCATTCAGGTGATTGAATGAAAATAAGCGGAAAGAAAAAGTCATTCCAGATCGGCACGGCCGTATAAATTCCTGCAATCACCAAAGCAGGAGAAATAAGCGGCAGCATAATTTGCACCATAATCCGCGCTTCACTCGCTCCATCCATCCGTGCCGAATCTTCCAATTCTGACGGCAGAGTTTTAAGAAAACCCGTGAGAATAAACACCGTAGCTGGCAAACTCATGGCCGTATAAATGCAAATCAAACCAAGCAAGCTATCAATCAAACCTAAATATTTAAGCTGGATAAAAAGCGGAATGATAGCGAGCCGCAATGGCAACATAAGTCCACTTAAGAAGAACAGGTAAATCATAATGTTACCGCGAAATTTATAGCGCGCCAACGCATAGGCCGCCATGGTGCCCATGGTCAATAACAAAACCACCGAAAGGCCTGTCACAATGGTCGAATTGAGCAAGTAACGCGGCACATCGGTCGTGTTCCAAATGACTAGAAAATTATCAAAATTTAAGCTAGATGGCAAAGAAAACGGCTTGCCAAAAATCTCGCTATTGGTTTTAAAACCCGATATGGCCATCATAAAAATCGGATAAAGCATGATGACCGCATTGCAACCTAAAAATATTTGCATCAGCCACGTGTTAAAATTTGCTTTTTTCTTGGTTTGCATATTTATCTCCTAACCCATCTCGATTTCACGACTGGTCAAATATTTAGTGACGATGATCGAAAAAGTGAAAATAAATATAAATATCAACACAGCAAGCGCGCTGCCCGCCCCAAAGTTAGAGCCACCCGCACTGACCGAACCAAACGCAGTGCGGTAGAATAACAGGCCTAAAGTATCAGTAGAATAAGCCGGAGAGCCCTCTAAACTGCCCATAATAAACGGTATTTCAAACCAGTTGAACGAACCGATGAAAGTCAGCACCACAATGATGGTGACGGCAGGTGCCATCAGCGGCCAAATAATGTCCCTAGCAATGCGCCATTCGTTAGCGCCGTCAAGTCGTGCCGCCTCGATTAAATCTTTAGGAATGCGGTGGATGGCGGCCAAAAATACCAAGGTCGGAAACCCAACCCAATGCCAAGTATTGACCAAAATCATTGATCCCAATGCAGTTTCGGGCAGGCCGAGCCACGGCAATGCCCACATATCCAAATCAACCATGCGCAAGAATTTATTGACCAAACCAAAAATCGGATTGAGGAATAATTTCCACTGAAAACCAATAATGACGGTCGACAAAATAACTGGCAAAAAGATAACCACCTGATAAAACCGATAACCCGCAGGCTTGCGAGCGAGCAACAATGCCAGCACCAAGGCCAACCCGTTTTGCACAATCATCAAACTGATAAAAACCACCACGTTATTTTTGAACGCATTGAATAAAAACCAGCTCTCGCGCGGTTTAAACAACACATCATAATAATTGCCCAGCCCGATAAATTCTCCTCGCACCAGGCCTTTCCAGTCATAAACACTGTAAAGTACGGCCGAAGCCATTGGCAAAAATACAAAGATAAGCAGCATCAAAATCGGCGGCAACAACAAAAAAGCCAACCATAAACGCCGCATATTCTTGCGCTTTCTAAGCGATTTTTGGTAAATCAGGTCTATATCATGATCACTAGCGAGACTCATTTAACCACCTCGCCATTGCTGGCAAATAGATGGCAATCCGCAACCTTAAAACCAACCGAAATATGATCGCCTTCTGTCACAGGCTTATCACCCGCAGCGTGCAATACAATCTCATTATTTGTGGCAGTGTGCATATAAATATAGGTTTCATTGCCCAACCGCTCAACGGCAAAAACCTCGCCATCTTGCATGGCATCACATGCTTCATCAAGAATTAATTTTTCGGGACGAATGCCGATTTGCATTTTATCGCCAATGGCATGCAAATCGACCTCCGCACAGGGGATGTGAATATTCGTTTTATTTTTAAGCTCAAGCTCAAGGCTAGCATCGCTTTTGCCAATAACTTTCACGTCAATAAAATTCATCGACGGCGAGCCAATAAAGCCCGCAACAAATTGATTGGCAGGGTGATTATAAAGCTCAAGCGGCGCGCCAACCTGCTCAATAATGCCATCGCGTATCACCACAATTTTATCCGCCATGGTCATCGCCTCGACCTGATCATGCGTCACATAAATCATCGTGGCATTGAGTTTTTTGTGCAATTTCGTCAATTCAATGCGCATTTGCACCCGCAATTTGGCATCGAGATTGGACAAAGGCTCATCAAACAAAAATAATTTCGGATCGCGCACAATGGCGCGGCCAATCGCCACCCGTTGCCGCTGCCCGCCCGATAAAGCCTTGGGTTTACGATCTAACAATTCAGTAAGTTGCAGCACTTCGGCAGCTTGTTTCACCTTTTTGTCAATGCTGGCTTTGCTCTCTTTGGCCACGCGCAAAGCATAAGACATATTTTGATAAACGCTCATATGCGGGTAAAGCGCATAGGATTGAAACACCATAGCAATGCCGCGCTTAGAGGGCGGCAAATGATCAATGCGCTCACCATCAATTTTTATGTGGCCTGAAGACAAATCTTCTAAGCCTGAAATAAGCCGTAATAATGTCGATTTTCCGCAGCCAGACGGGCCCACAAAAACCACAAATTCATTGTCGTCAATCGTCAGATTGACATCACGTATAACTTTGACGTCGCCAAATTGTTTGTGAAGATTATTTATTTGGATATGTGCCATGATCTGCCTCATGTTTTGCCGCAAGACGGCATAAAGGGCGGCCAGCAGCCGCCCCAAATTGCTTGTTTATTCGGCGGCTTTAATGCCGTCGCTAATGTCTTTGGCCACTTCAGCCGCAGTTTTCTTGCCCGTAAACAGCTCTTGCAAACCATTTTGCAACAGAGTTGAACCTGTTGGTGTATCAAACCTAAAGGCCACCAACATAATGTAAGGCGTGGCATTATTATGGAATCCAGCCACCTTTTTAAGCATCGGGTCAGATGACACAGCACCATCAACCGCCGCCACATTGCCCAATTTATCAGTCAACATTTGTGCAAAAGGTTGCGTTGCCGTAAAGCGGATAAATTCAAGCGCAGCTTCTTTGTTTTCAGACGCCGCATTGACACCATAACCACCATCTAAGAAAGTGGCAACCATGCCTGAGCCAGCGGCACTTGGCACGGGCATAATGTCGAAATTAATGCCAGCTTTGGTAAAACCAGGTAATTCCCAAGATCCACCAACAAACATGGCCGCTTGGCCAGCAATGAATAATTGCTGCATCGTGGCATAATCCACACCTTCAAAACCATCTGGCATATAATCTTTGACCACAGAGAATTTTTCAAGCGCCTCAACAAAACGTGCATCTTCAAAATCTGTTTTACCCGATGTCACATCGCCAAAAAACTCTTTGCCGTAAAAGTTAGGCATGAACGCGCCAGACATAATTTCCATTGTCCAACCAGCGGCACTACCATTAGCCAACGGCGTCACACCAGCAGCTTTTAAAGCTTCTGAAGCGGCAATAAATTCATTCCAAGTGGTCGGAATGGCAACTTTATTGGCATCAAATAGGTCTTTATTGACATATAACAGCACAGTTTGTGATGCAAATGGCACTGCATAAACCTTGCCATCCGCCCGCAATGTTGTGCCCAACAGCTCGTCAGCACTTAAAGTCGATAAGTCAACTTGATCATTTAATGGCTCTAAATAACCAGCCGCTGCCACTTGCTCCAAGCTACCATATGAGCGGGTGTGAATAATATCTGGCCCCGCACCGCCTGCCAATGCAGTGGTCAGAATGGTGTTATAATTAGTCGCCTCATGCGCCGTATAAGTCACATGAATGTCAGGGTGAGTTTCTTCAAACGCCGCGATAATTTCCTCATAGGCTTTAATGTCTTCTTGACGCCAACTCCAGAAATTAAGATCGGTCGCAGACGCGATGCCACCGCTAAAGACGCCCGCCGAAATGACCGCACCCATTAATAATTTGTTGATTTTCATTTTTCTCTCCCTTTATAGTATCTAACCTTCATAAATTCAGTTTTTCGATGGCCAACGCCAATCGGCCGTCATTTTCGGCAATAATTTTGACCGCAGTTTCAGCCGAAATAACCGCCTTAATCATTAAAATGCTGGTTTTGACATTCCACTCGGCCGCTTCTAAGGTCATGATGGCTTTTGCAGTGTCAACTTTGGTTATTTCACGTACCAATTTAAGCGCGCGGGCTTGCAGCTTTTCATTGCTGGCCTTTAAATCAACCATTCGATTGCCATAACATTTGCCGATTTGCACCATCGCGCCTGTCGAAATCATATTCAGCACCATTTTTTGTGCACTACCAGATTTTAAACGGGTTGAACCAGTTAAAATCTCAGCACCAACAATCGGCGTGATGCCGATGGCCGCAACCTCTTCTAACGCCGAACGCTCATTACAAGTGATGGCAACGGTTGTCGCCTCAAACTCGTTGGCTTTTTCAATCGCGCCCAATACATAGGGCGTGCGGCCAGAAACCGCCAAACCAATCACCACATCTTTATGTGTTACCTGAATGTCAATTAAATCCTGTGCGCCTTGAGCATAACAATCTTCGCTACCTTCTTGCGCCACAAACATGGCGTCAGGGCCACCTGCAATTAGCGCCACAACCCGGTCGGGTGTGACGCCAAAAGTGGGGGGGCATTCTGATGCGTCTAATATTCCCAAACGGCCACTGGTGCCAGCACCAACATAAATGATGCGGCCATTGCCCGCCAAGGCTTCCGCCGCTGCTTCAATGGCTTTGCTGATTGGAAACAGCTGGGTTTGCACCGCTGCTGCGACCAGCTTGTCTTGCTCATTCATTAATGTGGCAATTTCTAGCGGCGACATTTCATCTAAATGCGATGAAGCCTCATTGCTGCTTTCAGACAATAAAGCCCCAATGCCTTCGGATAATTGATCAATTTTATTCTGATTCATATTCATGCCAAGAATATATTATTCCAAATATACATTGTCAATAAATTATTTATTTTCTTTTATAGACAGGAATAATTGTTAGTATACAATGATAAAATAAGGAAAATTTATGACAAATGCCGAGGCGCTTAATGTGATGACCCGCCTAAATGCCCGCAACGAGGGGTTTTCACCCAGCGAACGGCGCATTGCGGCTGAAATTATGGCATCGCCGTCTCAAGTGGCCTTATATTCTTCGCAAGTTTTGGCGCAAAAGTGCAATGTCAGTCAATCAACCATAGTTAAATTTTGTCAAACGCTTGGTTATAAAGGCTATCCCGCGCTCAAATTGGCACTTAGCGCCGAACTTGCACACGGCGAAGGCCGTCAACAGGTGCATCGTAATATTTCTTCGGATGATCCAATGGGCGCGGTGGCGCAAAAACTTTATGAAAGCAAAGTAGCCGCTTTGTCCGAAACCATGCGCCTGAGCAATAGTGATGACATAGCAGGCGCTGTCGATTTGCTGTTTAAGGCGCAGCGCATCATTATATTTGGCGTTGGCGGCTCATCACTGGTCGCGCAAGACCTATCAGGCAAGCTAACAAAGTTTGGCAAAGCGGTGCTATTTAGCGGCGATAGTCACATACAATTAGCCAATTTGGCCAGCTTAACATCCGATGATTTGGTGATTGCCATTTCATATTCGGGCCGCGCCAAAGAGGTAACGGTTGCCATTGAACATGCCACAAAACTAGACGTGCCGATCATTGCTTTATTTGGTTATGGCTCCAAACCAACGACCATTGAAAACGGCATTAAACTCACTTGTGTGGCCGATGAAAATCTGGTACGCAGCGCGTCTATCGCCACCCGCACAGCCCAACTTGCGGTGACAGATTTACTATTTGTCGCCCTAAGCCAACGGTTCGAAAATGTCGGCGAGCGCATCAGCGCCAGCCAAAAAATTGTAAAAGATTTGTTTTAAACTAACATTATGCTTCGGCGTTAATTGCCTGTTTCATCATGCGAAACAGGTCAGAAATTATGCCGACATCACCGTTGGCATTCTTCTTAATTAGCCAAATATTCTATATCATTGGCGTTGTTTCAAGGCGTCAACTTTGTTAATTATTTATAATAACCAACTAATATATATATGTTTTTTTTTAATCACATTGCCCAAAAGTGAAAATAGAAAACATGTAACTAACTGGTTAGTTGACAAATTTGAATTCGGTGTTTACGCTACCGAAAGTGGCATAAAGCCATTTTTTTAATTCACCTTGGGAGGAACGAATGAAAAAATTCAACAGGAGAAAAATACTAAAAGGGATGGCTATCGGTACAGGCGGCGTTGCAGCATCCTCTATGTTTGGCACATCAGCCTTCGCGGCAGATGAACGCATTCGGCATTTTTGGTGGGGCAACCCATCGCGTGATGAACGCACATATAAAGTTATTGATCTGTTCAAAGGTGCAAATGCTGGTGTAGAAGTGTCGGGCGAAACAGTTGGCTGGGGCGATTATTGGACCAAAATGGCCACCCAAACTGCTGGTAAAAACATGGCAGATTTGGTGCAAATGGATTATCGTTTTCTGTTTGAATATGTGCGCCGTGGCGCTCTTTTGCCGCTCGATGATTATTTCAACAACACATTATTTTTAGATGATTTTGACAAAAGCGCCATATCTGGCGGCATTGTCGATGGAAAATTATACGCCCTAAATATTGGCTCAAATTCTCAAGTTTGTATTTATAATACAGCTATGGTTGAAGCCGCAGGTGCTGAATTCGATCCGATCAATTGGTCTCATAAAGACCAAATGGCCGTGGCGCAAAAAATCAGCGAATCCACACCTGATGGTGTGCATGGTGTTGATGATGCGACATTAGATAATGTTATGTGGGAAGTTTGGTCTCGTCAAAGTGGCAAACCTTTCTATGGCCCAGAAGGCACAGTAGATGGCACAGTTGCTGATCTAGAAAAATTCTGGGAACATTGGGCAGAAATGCGCGCATCAGGCGCAGCACCAGATGCCGAACATTCTGTGGGTAAATTAGGCTCCAAAATGGCTGAGTCTGGCGTTGTCACGCAAGAAACCGCCATGTCGTATATGTGGTCTAACCAAATTGTGGGCGTTCAGTCTTTATCAAAAGATATAATTGGCGCCGCAATGCATCCGCATATGGATGGTGGCGATCCAGGTCAATTCATTAAACCATCAATGTTTATGGCTCTGACTCGCGATTCCAAAAACCCAGAATTAGCCGTTCAATATATGAATGCGTGGGTTAATGACGCAGAAGCCACAGCTGTTCTAGGCCTTGAGCGCGGCATTCCAGCTTCGTCTAAAGTTCGTGATGCTTTGGCACCAAATTTCTCTGATGCCGAAAAGGTATCAGTGGATTATTTCAATGCGATTCAAACCAAAGTGGGTACATTGTCACCTCCACCACCAAAAGGTGCTGGCGAAACACAAGATGCCTATGTGCGGGTTGCAACCAATGTGATTTTGGGCAACACATCAATTAAAGATGGCGCTACTGCCTTCATTGATGAAGCCAATTCAATCATTGATCGCGCCTCATAACTTCAACTAAATCCCTCGCCGAACTAAAATTCGGCGAGGCCATACTCAAAAATATTTTAGGTATCTATGCGTAAGTTTCTAGCAAAAAATGCACCTGGTTATGTTTTCCTATCACCATGGTTGATCGGCTTCTTGTTTTTAGCACTTGGGCCGATTCTAGTTTCACTTTATCTATCTTTTACTAAATATGATATGATCGGCGACCCCCGCTGGGTCGGCCTGTCACAATATGAATATATGTTCACCAAAGACAAACGGTTTTGGAAGTCTCTTCAGGTTACGTTTACCTATGTCATTTTAGCCGTACCCGCCCGTTTGGCCTTCGCGTTAATGATCGCCATGGTTCTAGACAAAGGCATTCGAGCCATTGGCATTTATAGAGCATTATATTATCTACCATCCATTTTAGGCGCTTCAATCGCCATCGCCATTCTATGGCGCCAAATTTTCAATATTGACGGCGTGGTCAATGCATTCTTAAGCATGTTCGGCATTCAAGGCCCCAACTGGATCGCCAATCCAGACACCTCGCTTTACACCCTAGTGGTGCTAGCCATGTGGCAATTCGGCTCTCCCATGCTCATATTCTTGGCGGGTCTACGCGGCATTTCGCCAGAATTATACGAAGCGGCCGAAATTGACGCCGCCTCCAAACCACGCCAATTTTTCGCCATAACCCTGCCTCTATTAGCCCCCGTTATATTCTTCAACATCATCTTGCAAACCATTGAAGCGTTCAAAACATTTTCAAGCGCATTCATCATTTCCAACGGCGATGGCTCACCTGCAGACTCATTACTATTCTTCACAATTTACCTGTTCAACGAAGCGTTTAAATTCTTCAGAATGGGCTACGCATCAGCTTTGGCTTGGACATTACTGGTCATCATCGGGGCCTTCACCGCCCTTTCATTCTTTGCCTCAAAATATTGGGTGCATTATGAAAATGAGAAGGATTAAACATGGCTGAATCTATAACCACCTATGATAAAAATGCCGATGCGGCTGAGGTTTCAAAAAAACTACGTGCCGCACGGGTAAAACGCGAGAACAGACAAGGCTTGCGCAAACATTTATTCCTAGGAATTTTTGCCTTATTCATGCTCTATCCTTTATTGTGGATGCTTGCCAGCTCACTAAAGCCCGAAAATGAAATTTTTGGCAGATTGTCAATCTGGCCTTCAGAATTTATTTGGAGCAATTATACCGAAGGGTGGATGCGCCTACAGGTGAGCTTCACTCAATTCTACTCAAACAGTGCATTGGTCACCATTCTGTCGGTAATCGGCAACTTAATATCTTGCTCCTTTGCCGCCTATGCATTCGCCCGCCTCACATTTAGCTGGAGTAAATTTTGGTTCGCCTTAATGATGATGACCTTAATGATCCCCTATCACGTTGTGCTCATCCCGCAATATGTGATGTTCTTAAAACTAGGCTGGATTGATACTTATTTGCCCCTGGTGGTGCCACGTTTCTTGGCGTCAGATGCATTCTTCATCTTCCTAATGGTGCAATTCTTCAGGCAATTGCCGCGCGAGCTAGATGAAGCCGCTTCAATTGACGGCTGCTCACCCTATAAGATTTATTGGGCAATCATCATGCCATTGTCAATGCCAGCCATGGCCACCGCGGGTATTTTCTCATTCATTTGGGTGTGGGAAGATTTCCTCGCACCACTGATTTATTTGAATGACATACAAAATTATACCGTGCCACTGGCTTTGCGTTTATTTGTCGCTGAAGACAGCCAATCAGCCTATGGGCAAATGTTTGCCATGTCGATACTGTCTTTAGTCCCGGTATTATTATTCTTTGTGATTTTCCAAAAATTAATCATCAAAGGCATCGCGATGAGCGGCCTTAAATAATTGTTGTAAGTAGAGGTAAAATATATGTCTGGACTGTCTTTAAAAGGCATTAGTAAATCATACGGCACTGTAGAGGTCATCGAAAATCTTAATCTCGATGTCCATTCAGGCGAGTTTTTGGTTTTAGTTGGCCCTTCAGGCTGCGGCAAATCGACATTATTACGCATGATTGCAGGTTTAGAAGAAATCTCAGATGGCACAATTTCAATTGGCGATAGAATTGTCAATGATTTACCCGCCTCACAGCGTAATCTGTCCATGGTATTCCAATCCTACGCGCTCTATCCGCACATGGATGTCCGCAAGAACCTCGCCTTCGGCCTCACCAATTTAAAAATGCCAAAAGCCGAGATTAACCGCCGCGTGCAACAAGCATCCGACATCCTGCAAATCGGCGAATTGTTAGGCAGAAAACCACGGCAACTATCAGGTGGGCAAAAACAGCGCGTGGCCATTGGCCGTGCCATTGTCCGCGAGCCAGAATTATTTCTTTTCGATGAGCCTTTGTCTAATTTAGATGCTGAGTTGCGGGTGCAAATGCGGGTCGAACTGGCCAGCCTTTATAACCGCCTTGGCACCACGATGATTTATGTAACCCATGATCAAGTTGAAGCCATGACCATGGCAACCAGAATTGTCGTATTGCGCGCTGGCAAAATTGAGCAAGTCGGCACGCCGTACGAATTATATAACAACCCGCAAAATCTGTTTGTTGCAGGTTTTATTGGCTCGCCTAAAATCAACACGCTCCCCGCCACCGCATCTTCAAATGAGAGTGGCTTACAAATCAACATAACCAATATTGGCAAATTCTCCTATGTCGATTTAGCCACCACCACACCAAATATAAGTGTTTGCATTCGCCCCGAAAGCTTTAAAATAAATCAAACCGCCGAATTAAATTTGGACGTCGAAATTATACTGGTTGAATATTTAGGCAGCGAAATATTCTTACATGTCAAAATCGCCACAGGCCAAACCTTGATGGTGCAAGCCTCAGGCAAATCAAACTATAAACTCGGTGAAAAAATTTCGATATCAGCCAACCCGCAAGATTGCCACTATTTCGATGCCGATGGCCAACGCATCCAAGCAAAAAACGCTTAAGCGAGAGATATATGACAGAAAAACCATTAAAATTAGGCATATTAGGCATAGAACATCGCCATATATATGGCCAGCTAAACAACATGCAAAAAATCGGTTCAACCTGCGAAAAGTGGTGGACTGAGGGTGACCCCGTCGGCACCGTTAAAGATTTTGCCACCGAATACCCACAATTGGAGCGGGTTACCAACAAGCAACAAATTCTAGAAGATGAGTCGATTGACCTCATATTAATCGCCGCCATACCAAACGAGCGGGCGCAATTGGCCATTGAAGCCATGCGCCATGGCAAAGATGTGATGGTCGATAAACCTGGCTGCACCACCCTCGAGCAATTAGCTGAGATCAAACAAGTTGTTGCCGAAACAGGCCGCATTTGGTCAGTCAATTTTTCTGAACGCTTTGAGGTCGAAGCGGTGACCAAAGCCGATCAATTAATCAAAGCTGGTAAAATCGGAAAAGTGCTGCAAACCATAGGCTTAGGCCCCCATCGCCTAAATTTACCAACGCGGCCAGATTGGTTTTATGACGTCGAAAAATATGGCGGTATATTATGTGACATCGCCTCACATCAGATTGATCAATTCCTATATTTTACAGGCTCTGATGAAGCCCAAGTGATCGCCAGTTCAGTTGGCAATTATGCCAACCCAAATACCCAAGGGCTGCAAGATTTCGGCGATATCCTCCTGCGCAGTGATCAAGGACAAGCCTATATTCGTGTCGATTGGTTCACCCCAGATGGCTTACCCACATGGGGCGATGGCCGTTTGACCATATTAGGCACAGAAGGTTATATTGAATTGCGTAAATATGTCGATATTGATGGCCGCGCGGGCAAGAATCACCTATTCCTAGTCAACAATCAAACATGTGAACATATTAATGCAACAGGAACAGGCCTGCCATATTTTGAAAATTTGGTCAATGACGTTAGAAACCGCACAGCAACAGCCATGCCACAACAACATGCATTTAAAGTGATGGAATTGGCAATCAAAGCACAAAATCAAGCCGCGAGGGTGGGATTATGAGTGAAAATAAAAAATTTAACATTGCCATCATCGGCGCAGGCATTGGTGCTGCGCATCTAGACGGCTATTGCCATTGGCCAGATGCATACCAAGTGATTATGGTCTGCGATAAAGACATCGAACGCGCCAAGGGCATCACTAAAAACCTACCAGATTGCCAAATCGTCGCCGAAATCGACGAAGTGCTGAACAACCCAGATGTCGATCTAGTCGATGTTTGCTTACCCCCACATTTGCATTACCCCGTCATGATGGCAGCTTTAGATGCAGGCAAGCATGTCGTGTGCGAAAAACCATTTGTCGGCTCACTCGAAGAAACCGATGCGTTCATCGCCAAAGCCAAATCTGTCGGCAAAAAAGTATTTCCCGTATTTCAATATCGCTACGGCTTAGGCTATCAAAGATTTTTACACCTCAAAAACCAAGGCCTACTCGGCAAAGCCTTTGTCGGTTCATTCGAAACCCATTGGGATAGACGCGCCCCATATTATGCCATAGATTGGCGCGGCACTTGGGTGGGCGAAAACGGCGGCACAATCGTCAGCCACGCCACCCATATCCATGATTTAGCCACCCAAATGTTAGGCGAAGTGCAAAAAGTATCCGCATTTCTAGACGTGCGGGTCAACCCCATTGAAACCGAGGATTGCGCGGCAATTTCAATGCAAATGGCCTCAGGCGCTTTGGCCACCTCATCAATCACCTTGGGCAATGTCGGCGATATGTCTCGCATACGGGTATGCTTCGAACATGTAACCATTGAAAGTGGCCTGCAGCCCTATACCATTGGGGCAGGGGACTGGAGCTTTATTGCCAGAGACGAGGCCTTACAAGCAAAAATCGATGAAGAGCTCGCAAAAATTCAACACACGCCAGAGCGTTTTAACGGCCTTATGGGTGATGTATATAAGGCACTCATAAACGCTCCCGATGCCTCTCCGCCAAGTGTTGCAGACGCGCGTCACTCAATGGAGCTGATCACCGCAATTTATCACGCCGATAGAACTGGTTCAACCGCGACTTTGCCAATTGATGCCGATCACCCTTTATATACAGGATGGAAAAAAGTGGGTATAGCCAATGACTGAACCAATGATTGAGCCAGCAAACAACAAGAAAAAAGCCAAAGCTAAAGTCGTAAAACGCGCGGCTGGCAATGCCGAGCAGACCAAGAAAAACATCCTATCAGCCGCCATGCACGAATTCGCCGAATATGGCGACAGCGGCGCGCGGATCGATAGAATTGCCGCCAGAGCCAATGCCAACAAATCACTTATATTCAGGTATTTCTCCAACAAAGAAGCCCTATATGCCAGTGCACTTAAAGAAGCCTATCGACAAATCCGAATGGGTGAAGAAGAATTAGAGCTTGAACAATTAGAGCCTTATGAAGCCATTCGAAAATTAATGCGGTTCACCATGGAGCATTATCTAAAATCTCCATGGTTTTTAAGGTTGCTAGCCACCGAAAATTTACGCCGCGGCCAAACCATAGAAAATATGGAAGGCATTGCAGGCTTACAATCCCCGCTCATAACCCAGCTTACTAAAGTGCTGAAAAGGGGTGAGGAAATGGGTCTGTTCAGAGAAAATGTAAACCCCTCAAACCTATATATAATCATCGCCTCATTATTTTATTTTCCCATTTCTAACGTCTATACTTTGCCCGTTGTGTTTGGGGTTGATGTCGGCAGTTCAGAATGGTTAGAGCAACATTTGCGCTCTTCTGAAAGAATGATTTTGGCACATCTTAAAAAATAAAAACTCTCAATATAAGTGACAAGTATTTTTATTTTTTAAGATGTAACTAAGTAGTTAGTTGCAAAAAATTATCACAGCGAGGAGATATAAAATGGCGACCCAACGAATAGGTATAATCATGCATGGTGTGACAGGCCGCATGGGCAAAAACCAACATTTAATCCGTTCTATATTGGCCATAATGAAGCAAGGCGGCCTTCTGCTTTCCGATGGCACATATTTAATGCCAGATCCAATCCTCATTGGCCGTAACGCCCAAAAAATAGAAGCTTTGGCAAAAGAACTGGGCGTAGAACGCTATGGCACAGACCTAGATGCCGCCCTCGCCAACCCCGATGATATTTTATTCTTCGACGCAGCCACCACCAAGCTACGGCCTAAATTGCTAAAAAAAGCCATTGATGCAGGCAAACATATTTATTGCGAAAAACCAGTTTCAGAATCTCTTAGCGAAGCGCTTGATATTGCGCGCTATGCCGATGCCAAAGGCATCAAAAACGGCATCGTGCATGATAAATTAGATCTCCCAGGCCTAAAAAAGCTCAAACGCCTAAGAGATTCTGGATTTTTCGGTGAAATCCTGTCAGTTCGCGGCGAATTCGGCTATTGGGTGTTTGAAGGCGATTGGATGCCCGCCCAACGCCCAAGTTGGAATTATAGAAAAGCCGATGGCGGCGGCATTATATCCGACATGCTCTGTCATTGGCGCTATGTGCTGGACAATGTCATTGCCCCTGTTAAATCAGTATCTTGCATGGGCGCAACCCACATTAAAAAACGCTGGGACGAAGACGGCAACGAATATGTCGCCAATGCCGATGACGCAGCCTATGCCACATTCGAGCTAGAAGGCGGCATCATCGCCCACATCAATTCATCTTGGTGCGTGCGGGTTAGACGCGATGATTTAGTCACCTTCCAAGTCGATGGAACTCACGGCTCAGCCGTCGCAGGCTTGCACAAATGCTATTCCCAAGCCCGGGTCAACACCCCCAAACCCGTTTGGAATCCAGACCAACCACAACCCCTAGATTTTTTCGAAAGCTGGGAAGAAGTCCCCAACAATCAAGTGTTTGACAATGGCTTCAAAGTCCAATGGGAACAATTTCTGCGCCACATCGTCGAAGATGCACCTTGGCAATATACATTGTACGAAGGCGCAAAAGGCGTGCAATTGGTAGAGTGCGGCTTACAAAGCTGGGCAGAGCGCCGTTGGGTCGACATTCCAAAATTGGAGCTTTAATTTATGACCTCCCTAAATCTACCCACAGCCAACAGAACTCAAACCATACTCAACCTATCGACACCAAAAAACCACGTCATCAGGCCAGAAAGCTATAACCGCACGGTTTACGCAGCCGCTCATGTGGTGGCCGACCCACTCGCCGACATCGACCCATGGTTAGAACCCGCAATAGACTGGGATAAAACCATTGAATTCAGAGAACAGCTCTGGAGCCGCGGCCTCGGCGTTGCCGAAGCCATGGACACCG
Source organism: Alphaproteobacteria bacterium (assembly GCA_002400495.2). Taxonomy (GTDB): domain Bacteria; phylum Pseudomonadota; class Alphaproteobacteria; order Rhizobiales; family OSC116; genus OCS116. Next base: position 100,878 of record NVQL02000014.1, read on the forward strand.
CCCAACGCGGCATGGGCTTAAACTGGGAGCTATCACTCGAGCTCATCAAACGCTCCATCGCCGCCCGAAATGCCCGTGGCGGTGGCCTCATCGCCTGCGGTGCAGGCACCGATCATTTAACACCAAGTCCAGATGTCACCATTGATGACGTCATCGCGGCTTACGAAATGCAATGTGAGGCCGTAGAGGCCGCTGGCGGGCGCGTCATATTAATGGCCAGCCGCGCCTTAGTTGCCTGCGCCAAAAGCCCTGATGATTACAAAAAAGTCTACCGCCATATATTAAGCCAGCTAAAACAACCGGCCATATTGCACTGGCTCGGCGAAATGTTCGATCCTGCCTTGCAAGGCTATTGGGGCGCCGACAATCACGACACCGCAATGGACACCGCAGTCGATATCGTAACCGACAATGCCGCAAAAATTGACGGCATAAAAATCTCACTACTTTCGGCCGAAAAAGAAATTAAAATGCGCCGCCGCCTGCCAGAGAGCGTATTGATGTATACAGGGGACGACTTTAATTATCCAGATTTAATCGAGGGCGATGAACAAGGCTATTCCCACGCATTATTAGGTATTTTTGACGCCATTGCCCCCGCAGCCGCAGCCGCACTCACCGCTTTGGGCGAAGGCCGCATCGATGACTATCACAATATTTTCAAACCCACAGTGCCGCTTTCCCGCCACATATTCAAAGCCCCAACCCGTTTTTACAAAACAGGCATTGTATTTCTAGCCTACCTAAACGGCTTTCAAGATCATTTCACCATGATAAGCGGCCAGCAAAGCACCCGATCTGCGCTTCACCTTGCCGAGCTTATCCGCCTAGCCGACACAGCAGGCGCACTTATCAACCCTGACCTAGCCGCGTCACGCGCAAAATCTGTCTTTTTAACTTATGGAATAGAGGTTTAACCATGCCCACTGCCGCCCAAATGTCATTAAACACCGCAACCGTTAAAGAGCAATGCAACCTACAACAAGCCATCGAAGGCTGCGCCCGCCATGGCATTGGCGGCATATCACCATGGCGCGATAAATTGCAAGAATGTGGCGCTGATGAAGCCAGCAAAATGATCAAAGACCACGGCTTAGAAGTCACAGGCCTGTGCCGCGGTGGCTGGTTCACCGCAGAGGGCAGCCTAACAAATGCTGTGCTAGACGATAACAAACAAGCCGTTGATGAAGCGGTAACAATTGGTGCCAACTGTCTGGTCATGGTGGTCGGTGGCGTCCTCGATGGCACAACCGACCTGCAATCATCACATCAGATGGTCGAAGAGGGCCTCGCCAAAACCTTAGAATATGCGCGGCAATTCAACCTGCCCATTGCCATCGAACCACTACACCCCATGTACGCCGCCGATCGCGCCTGCGTCAACAGCATGCGCCATGCATTAGACATTTGTGACCGCCTCGGCGATGGCATCGGCGTGGCGTTAGATGTCTACCACGTTTGGTGGGATGTCGAGCTAGAAGCCCAAATAAAACGCGCCGGCAAAGATAGATTATTGGCTTTTCATGTCTGTGATTGGCATAAAAACACCAATGATTTATTGCTAGATCGCGGCATGATGGGCGACGGTGTGATTAACATCCCGCTCATTCGCTCATGGGTTGAACGCGAAGGTTATGATGGCCTCACCGAAGTCGAGATTTTTTCGGCAGAAAAATGGTGGAAAGAAGATGCCGATCTAGTGATGCGCACCATGGTTGAACGCGGCCTATCCGCAACTTAAAACCACTCGCCACCAGCAGTTTTCTTCCGTTTATATCCAAATCCGTGATAGGTTCGCCTTAAGGCCAACCCATGGAGGAAATCACCGCGTGAATGAAGCAAACCACAACCTATTTTGTCATTTAATTTCACCCGATGAAAGCCGAATCGCCATCAGCCTGCCCACGGGCGAAGAAATCTCCTTTGCAGGGCTAGACGCCATGTCAGCCAGATACGCCAACGCGCTGAAAAACCACGGCCTGCAAAAAGGCGACCGCCTTATGGCGCAAACCGAAAAGTCGCACCACGCCGTTGCACTTTATTTAGCAACCATCCGCTTAGGCGCTATTTATGTGACAATTAATTCCGCCTATACCGCAGCAGAAGCCGCTTATTTTGTCGGCGATGCAACACCTAAAATATTTGTCTGTGACCCTTCACGTTTAGAAGAAACAAAAGCTTTTTGCGCCCCCACAAACAGCTTCGTGGTCACGCTAAGCCCCAACGGCGATGGCAGCCTAGATTTAGAAGCCTTGACCCAGTCAGAAAATTTTGTAACCGAGCTTTGCACCAGCCAAGATTTAGCCGCCATACTCTATACCTCTGGAACCACAGGCAAATCAAAAGGCGCAATGCTAACCCATGGCAATTTATTGTCCAACGCCCAAACACTATATAAAGTGTGGGGTTATGCAAAAGATGATGTTTTAATCCATGCCTTACCAATTTTTCACACCCATGGGCTATTTGTGGCGCTGAATCTCAGCTTCTTGGCCAAAGCAAAAGTCATTCTGCTCACAAAATTCGATAGTCAGCTGATCATAAAACTAATGCCCACAGCCACAGTGCTCATGGGCGTGCCAACCTTCTACACCCGCCTGCTTAGCGAAGCGGGGCTCAACCAGTCTACCTGCGCAAATATGCGCCTATTCGTCTCTGGCTCAGCGCCTTTGTTGGCCGCAACCCACAACCAATGGCAACAAACAACAGGCCATGCAATATTAGAACGCTATGGCATGACCGAAACCAATATGAACACCTCAAACCCACTAAATGGCGAGCGCCGCCCAGGAACCGTCGGCATGGCTTTGCCGGGCACCGAGCTGCGCATCGCGGTTAAAACAACCACCGAATTAATGCCCACAGGCGAAATTGGCATGCTGCAAGTGCGCGGGCCAAACGTATTTGTCGGCTATTGGAACATGCCCGAAAAAACCGCAGCCGAATTCACTTCAGATGGTTTCTTCATCACAGGCGATCTAGGCCTCATAGATAAAGACGGCTATATTCACATCATCGGCCGCGATAAAGACATGATAATTTCAGGCGGCCTTAACATTTACCCCAAAGAGATCGAAACCGAATTAGATGCCATGCAACATATCCTAGAAAGCGCAGTTTTTGGCGTTGACGACGCCGATTTCGGCGAAAAAGTCATCGCCGCCATTATACTTGAACAGGGATGTGAAGAAAATCGCCAAGCCATCGACAGCCACATGACCAACCGCCTCGCGCGCTTCAAGCGACCTGCGGAAATTTATTTTCTAGAAAACCTACCACGCAATACGATGGGCAAAGTGCAAAAAAATATTTTGCGTCAAGAATTTTTGACAAACAGCCAGACTTGAAACTTAAACATTATCAACAGATATTCACTAATCAAAAATTATTATAATAAGAATAATTAATCAATGGATCTTATTGATTAACCTATTTAAACCGCCTTCTACATTAAATCCATCACCATATGCAGCCATAAATACATATTGACTTAATGAGTATAATTGCCTTGTTTAAAAATGAATTGATTTAACAGGGGGTGGTTTATGAGTTATATTTTAAACTAACATTTCATCTCATTTTTTTTTAATATTTTTGTAATTTAGTGAGTATAAATGGCATTCAAAAATCTATTGCTGATATTTCTAGTTTTAAATTTATCCGCTTGTTTTGGCACGCCAGAAAAACCGACAATCCAAACCAACCCGTCAGTCTTGACCAAAACCTTAAACAACGGCTTTAGCTATCATTTATTTGAAGCCAAAAATGATCAAGACGACGCCAAAGTGAGTTTTCGCTTTATGGTAGATATTGGTTCATTTCAAGAAGATGCCAGCCAAAAAGGCTATGCGCATTTTGTTGAACATTTAGCATTTAGAGGCAGCAAAAATTTCACCTATGAGCAAAAAAAGCAACATTTATCAGACGGTGGCTTAAATTTTGGCCAACATAGCAATGCATTCACCGATTATGACAAAACTCTGTATTTTATTGATGAGATCAACGCGACTGAAGCGCGCCTGACAACAGATTTAAAATTATTTAGAGACGTTGCAGGTGGCATTCTATTTGCCGATATAGATGTGAATTTAGAACGCGGCATTGTGATTCAAGAACTGCTTTTGCGCCAACAAAAAGCCAACAATATCCAACAAAAAATTGCCAAATTATACGATGCAACGGGTGTTTTTGAAGACAAAGATCCAATTGGCACAAGACAGATTATCGAGCTAGCTAACCCAAAACAATTAAAGGCATTCTATCATAAATGGTATCAACCACAATTTATGCATTTAATGGTGGCAGGCAATTTTGACAAACAAAAAATGGCCACGCAAATCGAAGCTATATTTAATGATTTACCCAAATCCGAACGCACCAAACCCCAAAACCCGCAACCCAATTTACCCACTGGCGCTCATTTCATTGACAATGATCAATATCCCAACAATGAAGTTCATTTATACATCCCCATTGATGACATAGATTATGCATTAAAAACCACCGATCAATTCCAACAAGTTATATTTAACGACTTCGTGGTCGGTGGCATCGACAGTCAATTGCATCGCATTAATGACGCGGCTGGCAAACAATTCCCGCTTTTAAAGGTAAGCCTCACATGGCGCCACAACAAACCATTTGTGATTGTAACGGTGCGACATGCTCCTAATCAGCGCATTGCCGCATTAGAATTCATCACGCAGAACTTTACCAAATTACGCGAGCAAGGTTTTGATAAATCACAATTTGATAATCAAATTGACTATATTGACGTGCGCGCCAAAAATCCGACATCACCTTATGGAGTTAAAGGCAGTGCAGTCGGTATTGCCAATCAGCTTTATAGTGATGTCGCTTATGGGGTACAACATACAAGTCAGAAACAACAAGCCGATCAAGCTAGATATTTCATATCTCAGGCCAATCAAGACAACGTAAAAATTCACATTCAAAAACTATTAAACCAGCAACTTGGCATGTTGGTGTTAACGCCCATCCCTGTCACCAATGATGAGCAGAAAAAGCTAACCATCCTGCTTGATGAATTTAACCAAGATCAAGCCGTTGCGCTCAGTCCATCAGACTCCAAACCCAGAAAAGTCGATGAAATCGCTCAATATGATGGCGAATCTGGTTCAATTGTTGAACAAAACATCATTGAAGGCAGTGCCATAAAATATCTAAAGCTCAGCAACAGCATGAATGTTTTTCTGCAACAACGAAGCGATGATAGTGGGCATATAAGCATAAAATTAATGGCCAAAGGCGGCGTAGAATTTTTGCCTGCCAACCTCGTACCAGCTAGTAAAATTGCATTGCAAATATTGTCAACAAATGGCATTGGCGGCTTGGGGCAACAGCAATTACTCGAATATCTCAATAAAAATGGTTTGGGAATGTGGCCGTATATAGAATTGGTGCGTCACGGCATAAAAATGAATGTGCAGAAAAAGCCAGACCAAGAAAAAGCCTTTAATCTGCTGCATCAAGCATTAATCAGGCCTGTTGTGCATGAAGGTCAATTTACCGCCGCCAAACAAGCTTTCATAACCCAGCTCGAGCAATTTCTCGGCTCACCGCAGGGTCGGTATTTTGTCAATTCGGTAAAGGGTATTTATACAGAAGGTGGCGATCACTTAATGGTCAATGTCGAAGTGGCAAAAACCATGACATCAGGTGATGTTTTGGCAGTCTATGATCATTTATTCACCGACATGAGCCGCTGGAATTTGATAATTGTTGGTGATTTTAATGAAAACATCATCGAAAATTACCTGAAAAAATACATTGCCTCCCTTCCGACCAAATCGGTTGAACTGAAGCAAGCCATAGTAAAAACCACAAAACTAGATTTTGAATTAAGAAGCAAGGAAGCCGAAAAAGATCAATCGACCGTCGAGTTGAGTTTCATGAATGAAGGATTTGATAAAAAATTAACAAACCGAAACGCAATTTTTATCGCGTCTGCCATCATAAAGAAACGCTTATTTGAAGAATTACGCACCAAACAAGGGTTGGTTTATGGGGTGAATGCAGGGCTGATAATACAAAAGCTTTCAGTAAATCCAGCTACATTAAAAATTAACTTTTCCGCTTTACCGCAAAATGAACAGCAATCAATCAGCATCATTCAGCAGGTGTTGAGTGAGGTTAAAGCCAACGGTTTCAGCTCTCAAGAGTTCAAAACTGGCATTGCTGAAGCCAAGGAAGCATTGCGTAAATTTAACGATTCTAATGAGGGCATTGCTCATTCGATTGCCAAAAATGTTATTAATGACGAACTTTTCGAAGGCTATATAAATGCCGACAAGAATTTAGCAGAATTAAACCTAGAAACACTCAATCGAATGTTCAATCAATTTATGCAAAATAGCGTCAAAACTAAATCAATATTTTCTAACCAATAATATTTTTAACCAATGAAAATCGAGTCTAAATAGCATAAAATGACCGCCTTTAGGGCTAGCTGCGGCATGTCATATATGTTAAATTCGCAACGAGGTTCTAACAATGAATTTAGTAAAATAATGAATTTAATAACATTTAAACAAGCATTGGCCAAAATGCCGCTAGTTGCCATCATCCGTGGCGTCACGCCAGATGAAGTGTTGGCCATCGCAACCGCCATTAAAGATGTAGGTTTTTACCTAATTGAAGTGCCGCTAAATTCTCCAAACCCCTATGAAAGCCTCAAAATAATAGCAGACGCATTGGGTGATGAGATTCTAATCGGCGCAGGCACAGTGACAAGCCCAGAACAGGTCGATAAAGTGCAGGCGGCAGGCGGGCGCTTTGTGGTTTCGCCCAATACCAATGTCGAGGTCATCAAGCGAACCAAGCAATGCGGGCTTTATTCTTTGCCGGGCTTCTACACCCCGTCCGAGGCATTCCAAGCCATAGATGCAGGCGCAGATGCGCTTAAAATGTTTCCATCCGATAGCTTGGGAGTGAAGGGTTTAAAGGCCATATCTGTGGTGCTGCCCGACGAAGTGGCAATTTTTGCGGTTGGTGGTGTTAATATTGACAATATGGCCGATTATGTAGCGGCAGGCGCAGCAGGTTTTGGCCTCGGCACAGGCGTTTATAGAGTCGGTATGTCAGCAGATCAGGTTAGTGACAACGCCAAAGCCCATGTGGCCGCATACAAAAACATACGCAGCCATTAATCAGTTAAAAACTACTGATGCAAAAGTTTTTTGCCTGTGGTGACAATTTTTTCAGAAATATCGGTCATAATTTTACCGTAACTAGAGCTATATTGCCAATAAAGTGGAATGTCGATATAGGATTCAGGCACCAATTCAACCAATGTGCCGTTTTGAATATGTTCTTCTACCAAAATGAGTGGATGGATGCCCCAACCAATCCCTTCGACGCAAGATTTGATATAACCTTCTAATGAAGGAATCCAATTAATCATGCAATTTACGTTTTTATTGCAGACCTGTTTGATCCATTTTGTCGGCAATTCGTCTTTACGGTTAAAAGTTATGCACGGGGCAGCACTTATACTTTTTGGACTAATAATGCCATTAGCAAAATTATCTACGACGAATTTGGGGCTTGCAATTGCAACATATCTCAAAGAACCAATGTAAGAATTTTGAAACCCTTGGGTCGGATTTTTGCGCGCGGTAATGGCCGCAACCACATCGCCTCTACGCAATAAGTTGGTGGTTTGTTCTTGATCATCAATGATGATATCAAACAAAAAATTGCCCGATCTGCTGATCTCACCCATGGCCGCAGGGAACCATGTCGCCATGCTATCTTCATTCACAGCCATTCTTAAGTTAAGCGCACCAGCGGCGTTTAAAGCGGTGTTTTTGGGCAATGTATCAAACAAGTTTTTCTCTAAAACTTCAATTTGTTCGGTGTGTTTAAATAAGGCGTAACCATATTCAGTTGCGGTACACGGTTTCCCGCGAATAATCAGCAACGCTTCAAGTCGGTCTTCGAGCAATTTGACGCGCTGCGAAACAGCAGATGGGGTGATGTTAAGTGACTTGGCTGCAGCTTCAAAACTGCCTTCGCTGATCACGGCTTTCAGGCCCATCAATAATTCGTAGTTTAGCATATGTTAAGTAATCCTAATGTGGCATTAGCATCTTTAATTGTACTGAATTTTTATTACAACTTAAACAAAAAATACGCCTTTTTTTAAAAAAAAGCGATTCCTTAACCAAAACGGGAGACAAATCACATGTCTAGTAAACAACTTAAACAGGTATTTATACGTGAGTTCATCGCCTTCAGTAAAAATTCTAATATAGTAGCAAGTGCAATGCTTAGTTTTTATATTATTCAGATTTTCTCTTTGATTGCAGTGGGGTATTATATTTTAGGCCATCCCGTTACTTTGCAAAGCTTAGCGATATTTGCCATTATATTCTTATTAGGCACACGCTTTCGGGCATTAAATAATATTGTGCATGAATGCACACATTATAGTTTTTGCACAGGCAGAAAATATAACATAATAATGGGCAAAATTGCCGCAAGTTGTATTTTTACCTCGTATATTGACTATAAAGTTGAGCATATGTCGCATCATCGCAGCCTCGGTGACTATGAGGTTGACCTGGATTTTCAGAGCCGACAGCAGTTTAGATTTGAAGAAGCGTTGAGTTTTAGAACCATTCTACGCCACGTTATGACCCCAATATTAGGGCTGCATTTCCCGCAATATTTTTCATTCAGTATGACATTTAAAGACGGCGCGATTTATGGCATGATTAAAGTGCTGCTCATGGCATTTCTTGCCGCTATGTTATATTTGGCTCCATTGACAGCTTTGTTATTCCTGATCATTCCATTTGTTTGGATGTTCAGTGCGGTTAATTATTGGACAGATTGTGTCGATCATGCTGGCCTGTTGCATAAGGATGACGACCTGTATAAATCCAGAAATTTCATTATGAATAGGTTCTTACGGTCAATATTTTTCCCCCGCAATGATTGTTATCACTTGGTGCATCATCTATTTCCAAGTGTCCCTGCCCATCATATGGAGAGGGCGCACGAAATATTACTCACCAATGATGAATATTCGTCCGCCGCAAATGTGGCCGCGCAAGAAGCCAAACAATATGCAATATCAGATGGATAATAATAAAATTAATTGATTGCATTTAAAATATTTAATGTTACGATTAAGTTATAATTTTCATTAAGGTTAATGCGTCGTGGGAATTCTAAAGTGGTGGCTGAATCTAGATGGTACATCCACGTCATTGGCGCGACTAACGACTTATCTTGACCTTATTGTTACCAAACCGATCGGTTGCGATCGTTGTCTGAACAGGTGGTCTTACTACCTATACTCCCCCAATAGGATATGCGGGGCCACCTGTTCTGAATTTTTCTATTAAACTTTCATCACCCATTTGGGTTTAAAATGAGCCAAGTATCTTCGCAATGTCACTCATAATATGATCGGGCAATAAATCCATATTGGCCACAGCAAAATTTTCTTCGGCTTGCTTGGTGTTTTTAAAACCAGGCACAGGCAAAGCATGCGGCGAATAGGCCAATATCCAACTCAAAGACCCTTGTGCCACAGTACGCCCACCAAATGTAAGTAAATCCTTAAGGGCATCAAGCATTTTCAAATATTCTGGGCTGGGTTGGCCATCCTTGAAAAAACGTAACCAATCAAAAGCTTGCGCCCTCACATCATTATCTGGCAATTTTTCACCACCCGAAAATTTACCCGATAACAACCCCATAGCCAGCGGCAAGCGGCAAATAGAAACCGAGCCCTTATCAGCAATCAACCTCATCATTTCAGTTGCAGGTGTAAATAAATTAAGGTCATTCTCCACCGCACCAAAATGCGGCCGATCAATAAACTGCGCAATACTTTTGGCATTATCGTCACTCCAGCCATAAGCCGCAATTTTGTCTTCATGCACCAATTCATCAAGCGTATCAAACACCTCAACCGCATCATCAACGTCATAACCGTTTAAATGCAAAAACACCAAATCCAATGTGTCACGCTTTAAGCGGCGGCGGCTGCCTTCAATATTCTCTCGAATGGCCTGCGGCGATACATCTGGCGCACCAGATATATTCTTCACATCATCAATCGGATAGCCAAATTTGGTCACAATCACCGCATCTTCATGCTTCGAAATTTCTTCACCAATTAATATTTCGCTATGCCCGGCGCCATATCCAGATGCGGTATCAAAAAACCGCGCACCCATTTCATAAGCGCGGTTAAGCCCCGCACGCGAGTCATCATCATTAACACTGCCATAAGATGTCGAAGGCCCGTCATTGCTTTTCGTGCCACCAATCGCCCAACAACCCACGCCAATGCGCGGTACTTCAATTCCATTCCATAATTTAATTTTTTGCATTTTAAGCCCCCTTTTGGTTTTTCTAGAGTTTATTTCACGCATCGTAAAATGGCAATTGATAATATTTAACAATTTGACGAATGAATAACAGGCTTGGCGAATGTTAGATGGCTGACATAACTGTCTCAGACTAGCCTGAGACAAACAAATAGGAGAAAAACATGTTTTCATTCATTGGCAAAAGCCTGATGGCAATAATGATTGGTTATTTTGCAATCGCATTTAGTTTGGTGGTTTTTTCCAGCCCCGAAATAATAGTTCCCGAACCCGATAAAACTTTAAGCTTTGCGCAAACCACAGGCATAAATTATTCCGACTTACCAGAATCGGTTTTGTTTAAATCTCGAACGGGAGCGGAGTTAAATTATCGGGATTATCAAACATCTGATCAGGCCAAAGCCCCGATTCTAATTTTAATTCACGCATCTGCTCTACATAACATACAGTTTCATTTATTGGCGACAGAGTTAAGCCAAATGAGCGCCGCACAGGTGATTGTACCAAATATGCGGGGGCATGGCCCATCGCCACTGCAACGCGGTGACATAGAATATATTGATCAGTTGGAAGATGACATTGCAGACCTAATCGCGGTATTGAAAGCCGAAAACCAAAACGCAAAAATAATTTTGGGTGGCCATTCATCAGGCGGTGGTTTTGCTTTGCGTATGGCAGGTAGCCAATATGCAGACACGCTGAGCGGCTACATTTTCTTAGCGCCATTTTTAAAATATGATGCACCAACCACTAGATCTGATACAGGCGGTTGGGCTCATTTGGCGATCGGCCGCTTCATTGGTTTAAGTATGTTAAATGGCGTTGGCATGAATGTGCTGAACCATTTGCCAATCATGAGCTTTGCTGTGCCCAAAACCGAAATTGAAGATGAGTTTGGTGAAATGATAACTCAATTATATAGCCATCGGATGAATGCAGGCTTCGCCCCTCATGATGATTATCAAGCTGATATAAAAGCCATCAATGCGCCGTTTTTGGTGCTAGTGGGGCAAAAAGATGACGCATTCATAGCAGATCAGTATCAACCAGTCTTCACCAAAAACAACAGTCGTGGTGCTTATGAAATAGTGCGTGATGCAGACCATTTGGGCTTAGTCAATAACCAGCGGACAATCGTAAAAGTTGCCGACTGGTTAAACACCAATTTTAAATGACTTAAACTCACTAAAAATTACCAACGCCGTCCGTACTTTCGTCAAAGCCTTTGTCAGTTTTAATGTTACCTTGATCCATATTTGACAATTGATTGACACATCTCAACACAGGTGATTTTATCTGATCAACCGTGATTGCCACAGGCGAGCTAACCCGAAAAGTCTTAGTCTCATCAGGCAACATATTGACCAACATATCATCAACCTCAGCATCAGCATGAATACGGTCAACAAATAAGCACAGATCTCGCAAAAAGCACTTGGCGGTAATATGTACCAAATAATCACTATCCACGTCTTCAACCTTCACTTCATATTCAGCTTCAGGTAAATCAAGCTCAACATCTTCATTAAAAAAGTAAAACGCCGTGCTGTCATGCATAGTGGCAATAATCATTTCCTCACGCGGGTTTTGCGCCGTCATCACATCTTTAGGAATCGCATATTCACCAGCCTCCAAACGGTCAACACATAAACGCCAATGCTCATATTCAGCCAGCACGGTGCCGTCAAATTTCACCCGCTTCATATTCACAGGTCCACGCCAAAACAACGTCCGCTCATTCACCGCCACCACAGATAAACCGTCACCACGCGGCTGAATGGTCAGCAAATGCGGCTCATAAACATTGCGCATCGCATACCAAAGCGGCTTTTTGCGGCCATAACCATCAACCGCCGACCAAGATGTCACAGGCCAACAATCATTTAGCTGCCAAATGATACTGCCCATACAGCGGCCTCGATGGCTGCGATAATGCTCAATGCCAAATTTAAGCGCCCGCGCTTGGTTAAGCTGGGTGATATAATGCCAATCATCCATACTCTCAGGCTGCTCATTCGGAATCGGCAAGTGGCCTTGCAACCCGCGAATTAACTTATCATTACCAATAGTCGATTTCTGATGATGCCACACGCCCGATGAAACAGGTGTCAACGGCTCATCATGCACACTCTGGCTTAATGTTGCCCATGTTGGCGGCGCCTGCCAGCCAAATTCAGAGGCAAACCGCGGTATGTTATGGGCATAATTCTCATACCCAACCTCATTCCACACATCCCATTCATGCGTACACCCATGGTTAGGGTCATTCGGGTGAACATCCATACTGCCCGAATAGGGACTGCTCGCCCAATAAGGCCGTGTCGGGTCAATCTCAGCAACAATTTTAGGCAATATATCAAGATAATAGCCTTCACCCCATGTCTCACCATTAAGTGCTTCCTTCCAACCCCAATCAAAATAACCCCAAATATTTTCATTGCTGCCATTCCACAAAACGAGAGACGGGTAGGGCATTAACCGCTCAACATTCCCCCGCACTTCGGCTTCAATTTCAGCAGGTAAGTCACCATCTTCGGGGTAGGCCGCGCAAGCAAACAAAAAGTCTTGCCACACCAACATGCCTGCTTCGTCACAAGCCTCATAAAATTCATCATTCTCATAAATGCCACCACCCCAAATGCGCAACAGATTCATATTGGCATCTTTGGCTTGGTCAATACGAGCGGCATAACGCTCAGCAGTCACCCGCGGCAAAAAACAATCATCGGGTATCCAATTGGCACCCATCACAAATATCGGCACGTCATTAACCACCAAGGTAAACGCCCTGCCAATCTCGTCCTTACTGGTATCAAGCCGTATAGAGCGAAAGCCCACTTTCCGCTGCCACGTGTCGAGAATCTTTTTCTTTGCCATCAAGCCAACTTCAAGTTCATAAAGCGGTTGACCACCTAAATTATGTGGCCACCAAACATGCGGGCTTTTCACCTCAAGCGCCACCACACCATGGCTTTCACCCGCCGCAATCGCCACTTTGGCTTTCACACCTGCAACCTCAACATTCAGGCTTAACGCGTCATCAGCAACCCCGTCTCGCTCAATCTCAACTTTCACCTTCACATGGCCAGTATCGCCAACCAATGTCACCTCAGGCCGCACAGATTTCAGCCGCGCACCCGACCAAGACTCAATATAACAAGGCTTAAAAATACCCGATGTCGCCATGCTCGGGCCCCAATCCCAACCAAAATCACAGGCCATTTTGCGCATATAGTTAAACGGCCCAGGGTAATTATTAGGCCGATGCGCATATTGTTTTTCAAACGCCAAACCCGCACGCCGTGGTGATATAAAACGCACTTCCAACTTATTGGCACCATCCAACAAAGCATCAGAAATATCAAACCGATAGCTACGATGCATATTGGCAGTTTTCCCCAATATTTTGCCATTAAAGCAAACCTCAGCAATCGTATCCAAACCATCAAATACCAAGTCATGACGGGTCATTTCGTTGGCGGTATGATTAAATTCAAGCGCATATGTCCAATCCTGCCACCCAATCCAATCTTGGCGAATTTCGTTCAGGTCAATATACGGATCAGCAACCAAGCCCGCATTCATCAAATCCAAATGCACAACACTGGGTATACTGGCAGCAATTTGGTCAGGCAGGGGCGGGCGGCCTTTGGCGTTAGCGCCAACGTCAGTCGCGCAAGACAACATCCAGTCAGATGACAGAGTTTTTATTTTAAGAGGCATGAAGAATACTTACAATTTAGATTATCGTTAATGCATAACTTATTATAGCCAATCAGCCAGCGCAATCATTTATTATCCAACCCAATCATTTTGTTTTCTTGAACCATAAGCTTATTTATAAGTTATGGTTCAAAACAACTCTATGGTTATATGAGCGTCATTAATTCAAATAGGAGATGAACATGTCAAAAAAAATCATCATCACTGGTGCCAGCGGCGCGTTTGGAGGCTTAGCGGTCAATAGCTTGCTAAAGGCTGGCCACAAAGTTGTCGCAACCATGCGCGACATCGAAACCCGCAACAAAGCCGCCGCAGATGAGCTTAGCGCGGCAGGAGCTTTGATCGTAAATATGGATGTTGGCAATTGCGATAGCGTTGAGCAGGGCATGCAACAGGCGATCGAAATGTTAGGCGGTGTGGACGTGGTGGTTAACAATGCAGGCGCAGGCGCACACGGCATTCAAGAAGCATTCACCCCGCAACAAATGCTAGATTTATATAACATTAACGTGGTTGGCGTGCATCGGGTCATGCGCGGCGCATTGCCCACCATGCGCCACCAAGCTTCGGGTCTCATTATCAATATTTCGAGCCTTTTAGGCAAAATATCTCTTCCATTCTATGGCCCTTATAGCGCCACAAAATTCGCCCTCGAATCTTTAAGCGAAACTGCCAAAGCCGAGCTCTCGCAATTTGGCGTGGACGTGGCTTTGATTGAACCAGGTGGTTTCGCAACAAGTTTCATAGCCAGCCACGCAAAACCAGCCGATACCAAACGTTTGGCGCAATTTGGCGAGTTTGCCGACATTCCTGAGCAATCTTTAAGTGATTTTGAACGAATGTTAAAAGCCAACCCCGATCAAGATCCGCAGCGTGTTGCCGATATGATATTACAAGTGATTGAAACCCAAGCTGGCACGCGCAAATTCCGCAATATTGTAGATTTTACAGGCATGGCAGATGCGGTTGAACCCCTAAATGAAGCCCTTAAGAACACCACAGATGGTTTATATGAAGCGTTCGGCATTGGCCATTTGCGCAAACTAAAAACATCATAAATATTTATGCATGTATGAAATCAAATCGGGTGGCTTGTTGTAGCAATCTGCTCTTTTATTAGGTTAAAATATTGTTAACTTATAGTCGATTAACATAAATTTGGTGGTTTCCTAGCTATTTTATTTCGTGTTTTGAATCACCATAACATCTGCCTCAACCCATTTAAAATATTTAACTATCGAAGATTAAATTCAAAAAGATTGACTTTATTACAAAGCCTGCCACCATAGTTAAGTTACGTAACGTAAACTAATATATTGGGAGGGCAAAATGAATTTTTCTAGAATATTTAAATTAAATCAACAAGTTAAAACTATTTTTATAATGGCCTTGAGTGCCACATTACTGTCTCCGTCAGCTTTTGCAGAAGATTTTATACTTGAAGGCCAACGCGCCGCACCCGTTGTGGGCACGCAGGGCATGGTGGCAACCAGCCATACAAAAGCCAGCGAAGTGGCACTAGATGTGCTTAAAAACGGCGGCAACGCCATTGATGCTGCCGTCACTGCAGGCTTTGTTCTCGCAGTCACGCAACCACGCTCAGGCAATATTGGTGGTGGTGGTTTTATGCTCATCAGCTCCGAAAAAACCGGCAAAGTGGTCGCCATCGATTATCGCGAAAAAGCCCCAAAAGCTGCCTATGAAAAAATGTTCCAAGATGAAAACGGTGAAGTGGTCAAAAACCGCAGCCGCTTCACCCATCTATCCGCAGGTGTCCCTGGCACAGTCGCTGGTTTTGCCTTGGCTCTAGAGCAATATGGCACCATGAGCTTGGCCGATAGCCTCGCCCCCGCCATTAAATTGGCCGAGGAAGGCTTCATCATTCCTGCGCGTTTTGCTTCAGGCGTTAAAAGCCGCGAGGAGCGCCTAAGAAGCCGTCCCGCAGGTGCAAAAATGTTCTTCAAACCCGATGGCAGCTTTTATGAAGCTGGCGATCTATTTGTCCAAACCGATCTTGCCAATACGCTCAAACGCATTGCCGAGCAAGGCACAAAAGGCTTTTACGAAGGCGAAACCGCCAATTTAATCGTCGCCGATATGCAAGCCAATGATGGCCAGATTACGCTCGAAGATTTAAAAGCCTATAAAGCCAGCGAACGCGAGCCAATTCATGGTACATATCGTGGTTACGACATTTATTCTATGTCACCACCAAGTTCTGGCGGCGCACACATTGTGCAAATCTTAAACACTTTAGAAGCCTACCCGATCCGCGAATACGGTCATAATTCAGCTCAGACCATTCATTTAATGGCCGAAGCCATGAAACATGCTTATGCAGATAGAGCCGAATATTTAGGCGATACCGATTTTGTCGAAGTGCCACTTAAAGGCTTAACGTCAAAAGCTTATGCGGCCGAAACCCGCAAAGCCATCAACCCATCCATCGCCATGCCAAGCAAAGACATTAAACCAGGAGATGCACCTACTTATGAGAGCAATGAGACCACTCATTTCTCCATTGCCGATAATATGGGCAATGCGGTCAGCAATACCTACACCATTAACTTCGGTTATGGTTCGGGTATTGTTGTGCCGGGAGCAGGCTTCTTGCTCAACAATGAAATGGATGATTTCAGCGCCAAACCAGGTGTCGCCAATGCTTACGGCTTACTCGGCGGCGAGGCCAATAAAGTCGAGCCAGAAAAACGCATGCTAAGCTCTATGTCACCTACCATTGTCAAAAAAGATGGCAAAAATACCATCATCACAGGCAGCCCAGGCGGCTCTCGCATCATCACAACCACATTGCAAGTGTTGATGAATGTCATTGATCATGGCATGAACATCCAGTCGGCCGTCAACGCACCACGCATTCATCATCAATGGTTACCCGATGAAATCCGCATCGAGCAAGGCGTCAGCGATGACACAATAAAAATGCTTGAAACCATGGGTCATAAAGTGGAGCAAAAAAGCGCCCAAGGTGCCATTCAAAGCATTCAAATTGATGACAAAGGCACAATGTATGGCGCAGGTGACCCGCGCCGCAGCACATCTTTGGCACTTGGCTACTAAGCCAACAACCAAACAATCTAAAGGCGGTTCAATGATTTTGAGCCGCCTTTTTGCATGAAATTGCATAAATCATTGCACAATATGACTTGCTTTTTACTATTAAAAGTGTAGCAATATATTTGCTACTAAAACAATAGCGAATGAAATCATATTAAGAGGCTAAAAAGTGAAAAATATCATTCTATGGATTATATTGGCATCCGTTTGGGGCAGCTCCTATTTAGCCATTAAAATTGCAGTCGAAAGCATCAGCCCGCTCACCTTAGTGGCCATGCGCATGTCAATCGGCACCGTCATTTTATTAGTCGTTCTGCGCGCCCAATCCCTGTCCCTCCCGCGTGATTTAGCATCGTGGAAAGTGCTAACGGTCAGTGGTTTATTTGGCAGCATCATTCCCTTTTCACTCATCAGCTTTGGCGAATTACACGTCGAAAGTGGGCTAGCAGCTCTGTTAATGGGCATCGCACCTGTGGTCACAATCCTACTTGCTCCTTTGGCGCATAAAGATGAAAAACTCACCAAAAATTCATTAATCGGCATTGGTTTTGGCGTTGTGGGTCTGCTGGTTTTATTTGGCCCCGCAGTCCTAAATGGCATAGGCAGCCACATTATCGGCCAATCGGCGGTTTTGGGCGCGGCTTTATGTTACGCCTTCACCACGCTTTATGTGCGCAAATATGCCAATTTACCCGCTGTCACCATGAGCGCAGGCTCAATGCTAATTGGCACCATCATCATTGTGGCGGCCGCTTTGATTTTAGACCC
>NVQL02000035.1 GCA_002400495.2 Alphaproteobacteria bacterium
CAGACCTCATAAGCTGCACCTGAGACTTCACCTCATCAGTAATCAAGGTCTTCCTGCCAAACTTAACACCCTTCTCTTTGACCTTCTGAATGCCATCCATTTGCCTCTCAGATCTAATGTCATTCTCGAACTCAGCTATAGCAGCCAATACAGCAAACATGAGCTTGCCCGTACTGGTCACAGTTTCAATATTAGGTGATCTATAACCTTGTACAAAACACCCGCGTCAATAAGCTCTGAGACCTTCCTATGAAGGTCTGTGGTGGATATAGCGAACCCCGGGTGTCTTTGGAGTTGAAAACAACAACAAATTACTTATCAGATAAAATATTGCTAAAACGACTTATGAGGAGGTTGCCCTGCGGTGTTAGCTTGAAAATGACACGTCTATCTATACGCACAACACGGGATACTAACGAATCGTACTTCTTCGCGGTGCTCGCTATTCCATTGCGTTGTATATTAAGAGTTTGGGCAATATCATCATACGCCACACCTGCTGGGTATTTACCAATTTCCAACAAGATAACCAGCTGACTGAAAGTCATGTTCTCAGTTTCCGCTTGAAAATCCAAAAGTCCTTCAATTATATGAGTAAGTGTTTCGGCATTTGGTGGTGTAGTCATCAATAGAATCCTAGAATCTTCATTAAAACAATACCTAGCGTATATAGGTTATTAACTAACTTGTATATGAAGCATATTTATTCTTACTGACATTCGGGAATATCCAAACACCATGAACACCTACTTAAACGGATCTTCAGACCTGTAAGGTAAATCCTTCATCATCAAGTCAATAAGCTAGATAACCATTCTAATTTCTTTTAGGAAATTATCCACCTCATCACTTAATGTATGAGATTGCATCGAAATGCCCGAAGCTGCACTGGTCAGCCCAGATGCCGATTTCTGTGTCGAAACCGCGCCAGTTGACACTTGCTTCACATCAGCCAACATTTTTTGGCTGCCACTTGACACCTCATTAATTGATTTGGCAATGTCACCCGTTGCAACATTTTGATGTTCAACCGCTTCAATAATAGATTTAATAATCTCATCAACCGACATAACTGTTTTGCCCGCATTGGCAAAACTAGCCGAAGCTTTTTCGGTAGCCGTTTGAATGCTAGCCACCAAATCACTCACCTCAGTTGTGGCTTTAGAGGTCTGATCAGCCAATGATTTAACTTCATTCGCCACCACCGCAAAACCACGCCCAGCCTCACCAGCACGTGATGCTTCAATCGTGGCATTAAGCGCCAACAAGTTGGTTTGTGCCGCAATGTCAGTAATCATCGCCACCACATCACCAATCCGCCTGCCCGACTCGCTCAATTCAGTCATATTCTTTTCGGTGTCATTTATCTCTTCCACCGCCTGAGTGATTTTAGCCCCCGACGTTTCGACCTGCGCTGAAATTTCACGAATGCTGCTAGAAAGCTCTTCCGTCGCGCTGGACACAGTCTGCACATTCTCCGAAGTCACATCAGCCGAGCTGCTTAAACCCGTAGCTCTGTCCATAGTATTATCAGCAACGCTTTGCATGTCCTTAGCCGTTTCACCCAAATGCTCAGATGCATCATTCAGCTGCATAATAACCGCCTCAACATTGGTTTCAAATTTGCCTGTGACTTTAGAAAATTCACCAACCCGCGCCCCCATAGCTTCCATCGCCGCGTTAATGGTTCTTGCGCCATATAAATAGCTACCATCAATACCAACTTCACTAACCTTTAGATAATATCTATTATTGCCCACAGCGGTCATCGCCGCACTAGAACCACGAATATAAACATCCGTATTGTCTATCAATCGGTTGATAGACCAATAAAATTCTTTCATTTCGGCATTGTCATCAATAAATAATATGCGTCTTTCAAAATCACCAGCCGCCACACCGCGCACCACAGAATTGGCATGCTTTATGCCAAGCCGATGCTTATAAATCGCGTGAAGACCAAACATAAGAATCATAATTTGAATGGAGAAAATAGCTGCAAACGATAAATGTATGCCCGTCCAACCATGTTCAATTGCCATCAAAGTGGCGTCGAGTAAAACCAATGCAGTGACCGAAAGACAAGCAATTGTTAATTTAGAGAGATAGGATAAATTCATTATATTTCACTCCCTCAGCTCTGAAAATTTTGTCAAACGCATCAATTGATTTTTCTAGCCCGGCTTTTTTACTAGTCTCGCTAGCTTCAATGTCCGAAAGCTGCTTATAAAGCGGTATAATGATGTCGTTGACAATTTTCATATCTGGTTTACGGCGGCTCGAATGATAACCAATAACACTTCCCTCAGCATCAAAACTTGGGCAAATATGTGCCATCACCCAATAATGATCACCATTTTTGCTAAGATTGATCAGATAGGCAAAAACATGTTTACCGCGGCTCAAACGCTCCCACAATAGATGGAAAATAGCCCGTGGCATAACAGGATGGCGCACCACATTATGTTGCGCACCCATCATTTCAACTTCGCTATAACCCGAAATTTTAATGAATGTATCATTCACGTACTTTATTTTACCCGCCAAATCGGTTTTTGAAACAATAATCTCATGATCATTAAGGCTCAATTGATTGTCTGTTGGCTTTATCTCATTAGATTTTGGTGAAGTTTTTTGTAACGCATTTTGCACAGATTCTGGCTCTATCACATCACTATTTTGTTTATTAAACATATATGTTTTCGCTTCAAAAAATTACATTCAGTTCAACATCATTTAATAATGTTAAAATACATCGCTTTAAATATCAGCTACCTTGCAGATATTTGTTGATTGCGCGCTTGACCCCACTTAATTAAAAAAGTAGCTACAAATACTGCTTCAGGCTCCCCCACCCCGGAAAATCATCATATTTTATGAAACAAACTTACAGAATTTACTTAAAAATTTTAAGTATTGCCATAGAATATTTGCATCGTGGATGAATCTCATTAACATATAATTAACGATATTTATTAACTCAATGGAATTAGGACTTAAGACCCGAACAACCAGATGATGGCTTGACAATATTAACGTTCACACTGCACAATGAAATTATATAAACATCTATAAATATAGGGATTCACACCATGTCTTCACTCGACCTATTTAATTTAAACCAAAAACGTTGCCTTATAACGGGTTCAAGCCGCGGCATTGGCTTTGCTCTTGCGACAGGCCTTGCCAGCGCAGGTGCCGAGCTGGTCATTAATGGCCGCAACGCCGATACCGTCGCCAAAGCCGCCGCCGAAATACGCGCAACAGGCGCCACCGTTTATGAGCTTATTTTTGATGTGACCGACCATAAAGCCAGCAAAACAGCCATTGATAAATTTGAAGCTGAAACAGGCGCAATTGACATTCTAATCAATAATGCAGGCATGCAACACCGTGCCCCGCTAGAAGAATTCCCCGCCGATGCTTTTGATGATTTAATGCGCACCAATGTATATTCAATATTTAATGTGGGCCAAGCCTGCGCAGTGCATATGCTCAAACGTGGCGCGGGCAAAATCATTAACATTGCCTCCATCCAAACCGCGTTGGCACGGCCATCTATTGCACCTTACACCGCCTCTAAAGGCGCTGTGGCCAATTTTACCAAAGGCATGGCAACAGATTGGGGTTCCAGAGGTTTACAAATCAACGCCATTGCTCCTGGTTACTTTAAAACCGAGCTAAACCAAGCCCTAGTGGATGATCCTGAGTTTAGCGCTTGGGTAGCAAAACGCACCCCAGCAGGGCGTTGGGGCAATATTGAAGAACTTGTCGGCGCCGCGATATTTTTATCATCAGACGCATCTACCTATGTCAACGGCATCACACTTTATGTAGATGGCGGCATGTCAGCTTGTGTTTAAAAGGATTGGTTTTTTGGGGGTGCAACCACTGGCTATTAATCACCAGCTCGGTGGCTCAAACCCCATCAAATCCTCTGTTTATCAGCCTATTGGAAGCACAAAATAACGCAGTTTGATATTTTACCGTCACCATCTGCTGATCTTGATCTATTGGTTGTCATACATGCAGTCAATGACACTACAAGCACAGAGATAGTCACTATTTTGGCAATATTCATTGCTTAATATCCTTTGTTGAATTTGAAAACGGGGTATAGTTAACCCAAACATAACTCATAAACATTATCAAAACCTTATTGCCATCTCTTATTTCTGTTATTTCCCATAACCGCGTTTAAATTCGCGCGGTGTAACCAACTTAATGCGTTTAAATTGGCGGTTAAAATTAGCTAACGAGTAAAAGCCAACCTCATCGCTTATGCTTGCAATAGGTTTTTGGCTTTCTATCAGCAACGCGCAGGCCTTGCCAATACGTAAACGGATGATGTAATCACTAGGTTTATGATGCGTATAACGCAAAAACATCCGGTAAAAGCCCGAATGGCTTAACGCCGCTAAATTAGCCAAATCGTCTATCTTTAACTCTTCATGATAATGAGCATGGATATATTCCAGCACACGGTCTATCCGCATATGCTCAGATGAGTTGGTTTGTTGCTCCGTATAAATCGGACTGGCGAGGTTTTTAGATTCCGCATCCATATTAAGCTGTTGTAAAATATTTATCAGGCTGATGGTCTTTTCGGCCTCTGACTGAGTGATTAACCCCATTATAGACGGCTGTAATGCATTCGCCACTTCGGCCGAAAACCAAACACCACGGCTAGCCCGCCCGAGCAAATCATCAATCACCTGTAATTCAGGCATGGCAGCAAACAGATTTTCCACCCACTCGCGGGTGAACCACATAACCACCGCATGATGTGGTTTTTCACTATCTATTTTCGAACTAGAATGCCACGTATGCGGCAGGTTGGGACCTAATAACACCAAATCACCATTGGCATATTCACCAATATGATCGCCAATATAGCGCTGCCCGCGCGAGTTAAGCGTCAGCGTTAATTCATATTCTTTATGATGGTGCCATTCAAACGGAATGGCTTCATCTAACTGCCTATTCATCATCATCCATGATGAGGTTTTAGCAGGTGGGATTTTCTCTAAATTAAGTTTCATCGCTCATTATTCTACTATTTTTATCAAAAAACGCCCGAATAGTATTAATATTAGACCAAAAACCACAACATGCAAGCATATTTACCACTAAGCTTGACCTATATCAAACAAGGCAAAAGGGAAAAACACATGCAAGACATTATTGACGCGACAACAGAAAAACGCGCTGGCCACAGAATTAGTGAAGTGGCTCTAACCCAGCTAAAAGACATAAAGAAAAAACTACCTTTGCGAATTTTATCTGAGCAAGATTTTGCCGATTGGCAACAAAAAGGCTTTGTGGTGGTAAAAAATGTTGTGCCACAAGAAAATGTCGAAGCGCTAAAAGCCATGCTTTGGGAATTTGAAGATAAAAACCCAAACGACATAAGCACATGGTATGCAGAGCAACGCCGCGAGCATGCCATGAAAGAGCTAAACAATGCAGGCATGGTAGAAATTTATCACAATCAAACTTTATGGGACAATAGAAGCCAACAAAAAGTTTATGATGCATTTGTCGACATTTGGGACAGAGAAGAGCTTTGGGCAACCATTGACCGTGCTAATTTAAACACACCCAATAAAGGCAGCCGCAAATCCGAAGGTTTCATCCATTGGGATGTAGACAGCAAGCTAGACGTACCAGCAGTAAGTGTACAAGGTGTTTTGTCACTCGTTCACCAAACAGGCGATGGTGACATTGGCGGCTTTCAGTGCGTGCCCTATTTGTTTGAACATTTTGATGAATGGGTTAAAACCCAACCCGAAGATCGCCACAGCTATTTCCCCGATATGCAAGGCTTAACTCCGATAAAAGTCGAGCTAGAACCAGGTGACTTGCTGATTTTCAATTCATTGCTAGCTCACGGTGTTGCGCCCAACACATCAGATGACAAAGTACGCATGGCACAATATATAAGCATGTTCCCTGCCGAGCCAGAAAATGCCGAATTTAAAGCCGCACGCGTAAGCTCTTTTGAGAATTGCGACACCCCACCACGCAGCGCCTTCCCGGGTGACCCGCGTGAATGGGAGAAAAATAAATATGGCCCCGCCACATTAAACCCATTGGGCGAAAAATTACTTGGACGCCAAGATTGGTAGCCGCTATATTCCCTTATATTCACATGAATATGAGGGAATAACATATGGTTGTGCATTTTATCGCGCGCTTAAATAATATTGATGCTGATGCCATGCAAGGCTATCAGCAGCCAACGGCAACCTCAATAGCCGCCTTTAAAGGCCGCTATTTAACCAGCTCAGACACCATCACCACATTAGAAGGCAAACCAGATTGCCAACGCATTGTATTGCTAGAATTCCCCGACAAAAAACACGCCATGGATTGGTATAAAAGTGGGCTTTACGCACCGCTTTTGGCACAACGCATAGCCGCCACCGACAGCCATTTTATACTGGTCGAATGAATAAGTTATCTATTAATAAGCTTGTGCTTTGTTTTTTGAACTCACTTCTAAATTCGCAAAACGCATAGTGCGCTGTGAATCATTTTCATCTAATTCCATAAAATCTTTGACAAATTTTTCAACTGATGAAGACGGAGTTCTTAAGATACGACAGCGCATTTCAGCAATTTCACGCACTGCAGAAACCCCAACATCTGCCGATTTGCACATAACAATCAGCGCATCAGCGTTAATTTGCAACATGCTATTGGCAATATATTTTTCTTTCAAATCAGTAAATGAAGCAAATAATGTGGCGATTTTTAACGGCTTGTCTTTACGCGCAAATTCCATAACCACATCATCTTTATCCAATGTGCCATCGGCAATATGTTGCAAATCAGTTTTGGCCTGATTTTGATCAGCCCGATGACTCGACCGATCTTTTGCCAAATGTTTATTGGCAATTTGCATCAAAGCCGATAGTTTTTCGGGATGCTCATCCGCCAATAATTTAGCTAACCGCATTTGGGCAGATTTAGCCAATGTCTTGGCCACTGATTTAAGTTGATCAAATAAACCATCGCGGTTGATAATATTTGACAATAAAGTTTTATCGCCCTCAGAATGTTCAACCATTTTACGCAAACCTGAATGAGAAACCTGAGCACCTTCATTGACAGAAATGGATCGCAAAACAACATTCTCACCAAAGCTAATCAACGAATCTGTCACATAACTGCTAATTTGTTCGCGGTTAGAAATAGCCAAACGATGATTTTGGCTCGTGTTTTCACTAATTTCAACTAAGTTTTGGTCCGAAAATACTCTTGATTTTGTTAAAATAGGCGTAGCAACATTAGGCGCTTCTTGCGCCAAAGCCATCGCAAAACCAATCGGCACATTATGCGTTTCGGCAAAATCATTTGCTATATCAACTTTATCGGAATCACCTATGACATTGAGTAATTTTGTCAAAATATCGCCAAACAGGCTATTCTCATTGTCGCTTATATTGTCTTTATTCGAAATAAATAACGTGGCAATGCCAGACATTAATTCACGGCGTTTTTCGCTGGATTCTACTTCGGCTAATTTTGTCAAATTTTCTAACATAAGCGGGGGACCTTATCTTTAGTATTAAAACTTTATAACAAAACATTTTACAACATATTAACGTAGTAAGTCATTGGCCCACCCCAACAATTCTAACTGCAAATATGATTAACAAAACCCTAATATTGAGTTTGACATAAGTCATAAATTATGCCCCACTTATCTTAAAAAAAAGGGGAAATAATGGCTGAAATATGGGATTATATAATCATCGGTGCAGGCAGCGCTGGTTGTGTTTTGGCCAACCGCCTATCGGCCAACCCCAAACATAAAGTGCTGCTCATTGAAGCGGGTAAAAAAGACACCCACCCACTAATTAGAGTGCCAGTTGGTTATTTATATTTCATGAGCCATAAAGTAATTGATTGGGGCTATAACACCGCCCCCGACGAAGGTTTAAATGGCCGTTCCCTGCCCTACCCACGCGGCAAAACCTTAGGTGGCTGCAGCGCCATTAACGGCATGATTTACAGCCGTGGCCAAAGCCAAGATTATGACAATTGGGCAGCATTGGGCAATCAAGGATGGGCATGGCAAGATATTCTACCTCTATTTAAAAAAAGCGAGAACCATCACCGCTTAAAAGACCAAAATCATAGCCAATTGGGCGAGCTGCCCGTAGTTGAACAACGTTTAAGCTGGGACATTCTAAACAATGTCGAACATGCCGCCAATGAGATTGGCATAAAAAGCACAGAAGATTTTAACGACGGTGACAATGAAGGCTGCGGCTATTTTGATGTAAACCAAATAAACGGCTCACGCTATAGCGCCGCGCGGGCATTCCTAGACCCAATTAAACATCGCGGCAATTTAACCATCGTAACCAAGGCCATGGTGCATAAAATCAACCTAGTCGATAAAGTTGCAACCTCAGTATCCTATGAAATAAATGGCGTGATGAAAACCGCGCAGGCAAAAGTCGAAATCATCCTCTCCGCAGGCTCAATCGGCAGCGTGCAAATATTGCAGCTTTCAGGTATAGGTGATGTCGAATTTTTGCACAGCGTTGGCGTTAAACCCATCCATCAATTAACAGGTGTCGGCCAGAATCTGCAAGATCATCTACAAATCAGAACCATATTCAAACTTAAAGGCGCCACAACATTAAATGACATATCCAAAACCCTATGGGGCAAATTTAAAATCGGCATGGAATATATGATCAACCGCTCTGGCCCCCTCGCCATGGCACCCAGCCAATTCGGCATTTTCACCAAGTCATCCGATGCCCATCAACGCGCCAACATCGAATATCACGTACAACCCTTAAGCCTAGAAAAATTCGGCGAACCACTCCATAAATTCTCCGCCGTCACCATTTCGGTCTGCAACCTACGCCCCAAAAGCCGCGGCTATGTGAACATCACCAGCAATAACGTCAATGATGCCCCCACAATCAAAGCCAATTATTTAGGCCATAAAGACGACAAACAGGTCGCAATAGACAGCATAAAACACGCCCGCAAACTCATGCAAACCAAAGTAATGAGCGAGTTTACCCCCACCGAATATAAACCAGGCGCAGAAATTATTTCAGATACCGAACTACTAAAAACCATCGGCGACATCAGCACCACCATTTTCCACCCTGTAGGCACCTGCAAAATGGGCACGCCAGATGATGAAATGGCCGTAGTCAACGACAAGCTACAAGTACACGGCATCAAAAACCTACGCATCGCCGACGGCTCAATTATGCCCAACATCACCAGCGGCAACACCAACGCCCCAATAATTATGATTGCCGAGAAAGCCGCGCAAATGATTTTGGGCAAGCACTGAGTTTCAGCATACCCGCTGGCTGTAAAAAGACAGTTGGCTGCTAGCTGATGCTCTGGAAGTTTGCATTATGTTTGGCACTGCGTGCGTTCGCTCCACTCTCTAGCTTAAGCCACTCAGCCGCTGATCAGCGGTAGATACACCACCCAACCTAACCGCATTATGCTTAGTGAGCTCGAGTTTGGTGAAACTCCGAATATAGGTGCCATATAGTTTACTCAGTGTGCTTTTCATGGTAAAAAAGTCCGAACCCGTAGGGTGAGGCAAGCGCGACCGCGCGTCGCCGTTAGGCGTAGCAAGAGAGCGGAGCGAACGCACGCAGTGCAGGCATCGAGCGAAGCGACAAAGCGCAAAGCGAACGTAAAAAACCAAACGTCCACAAAAAAGCCCCAACCTGTCACCAGATTGGAGCTTTAAAAATCATACACCTAATTCAAAATCTAGTTCTTAGTTTGGTCAACCAACGCACCTTTAGCAATCCAAGGCATCATTTCGCGCAAGTTACGGCCAACTTCTTCAATTGGATGAGCCGCTAAACGAGCACGTGTCGCTTTAAAGCTAGTCTGTGCCACTTTATTTTCAAGCATCCAGTCACGAGTAAATTTACCAGATTGAATGTCTTCAAGCACGCGTTTCATTTCAGCTTTAGTTTCAGATGTAATGATCCGAGGACCCGTTACATATTCGCCATATTCAGCTGTGTTTGAAATTGAATAATTCATGTTGGCGATACCACCTTGATAGATAAGATCAACAATCAATTTAACTTCATGTAGGCATTCAAAATAAGCCATTTCAGGAGCATAGCCACCTTCAACCAATGTTTCAAAACCAGCTTTGATCAATTCAACCAAACCACCGCAAAGCACAACTTGTTCACCGAACAGGTCAGTTTCACATTCTTCTTGGAAAGTCGTTTCGATGATACCAGCACGGCCACCACCAACGCCAGACGCGTATGAAAGGCCAAGATCATGCGCATTGCCAGAATAATCTTGATCAATCGCGATTAGACAAGGCACACCGCCACCAATTAGATATTCGCCGCGCACTGTATGACCTGGGCCTTTAGGGGCAACCATAATCACGTCAATGTCTTTACGGGCTTCGATAAGGTTAAAGTGAATGTTCAAACCATGTGCAAATAAAAGCGCAGCGCCTTCTTGCATATTTTCATGCAAATCAGCATAATAAATGTCAGCTTGTAGCTCATCAGGTGTCAACATCATCACCACATCAGCCCATTTGGCAGCATCGGCAACATTCATAACCTTAAGGCCTTCGCCTTCGGCTTTTTTGATTGATTTTGAATCRCTACGCAAAGCCACAACAATGTCTTTAACGCCGCTATCACGYAGGTTAAGCGTATGCGCATGACCTTGTGAACCATAGCCAACRATCGCTACTTTTTTRCCTTTAATCAGATTGATATCTGCATCTTGATCATAATAAACGCGCATAGTTTTATCCTTTWWATATACGTTTYAATTTNTWMCAATTTNKKYTTCTANWYTCTATTCKGYGTGAACCGCYWMWGCACCACGTGATGTGGCGGCAATGCCRGTWCGTGARGCTTCRACCAAGCCYAAMGGCTTCATYAAATTAATAAATTGTGTCACYTTATCGGTACGGCCWGTWATYTCAAAAATAAARCTATCCACCGCCGCRTCCACWGTATGRGCGCGGAATGCMTCRGCYAAACGYAACGCTTCAACCCGTTTTTGGCCAACGCCAGCGACTTTTACCAAAGCCATTTCACGCTCGACAGACGCTTCACCTAATGACAGGTCAACCACACTATGCACAGGCACAAGCCGTACAATTTGTTGTTTGATTTGGGTGATGATTTTTTCATTACCCGTTGTCACCACTGTAATACGTGACATGTTCGAAACTTGGTCAATCTCGCTCACCGTTAGGCTTTCGATATTATAACCACGGGCTGAAAACAGGCCAATAACCCGCGCCAAAACGCCCGCTTCATTATCTACCAATATAGAAAGTGTATGTTKATYATYTKKCATWTYBTKHNNNCCTATACCAWYCKYTTGCCAGCGTCWGAYACTTCAGTRTCWGCCARCACRTCTTCTAAWATCATTTCRTTATGCRMYGCRCCMGATGGKATCATCGGCAAGCAATTTGCATGTTTTTCKACCWYKACATCWACCARYACRGGKCCRTYATAGGCRAKCATTTYYTTRATCGTRTCRTCWAGCTTAKCWGGGTCWGAAACMCGCAAGCCTARRCARCCAAAYGCTTKWGCCATAATYACAAAATCRGGTNATGCNTTCGCTATAGGTMGMYGARTAACGCTCGCCATGCAACAATTGTTGCCATTGGCGCACCATGCCCAACCGTTCATTGTTCAAAATAAAGATTTTAATCGGCAGACCAAACTGCATCGCAGTGGCCATTTCTTGCATGCACATTTGAATGCTGCCCTCACCCGCAATGTCAATCACCAAAGCATCAGGATGCGCCACTTGCACGCCAAGAGCTGCTGGCAAGCCGTAACCCATTGTGCCCAAACCACCAGATGTCATCCATCTATTCGGCTCGTCAAATTTATAATGTTGCGCCGCCCACATTTGATGTTGGCCAACTTCAGTGGTGATATATGTGTCTTTATCTTTAGTCAGCTCATACAACCGCTCAATCGCATATTGCGGCGCAATCACATCATCAGTCTTATTATAAGCAAAGCTATTACGCGCCCGCCATGCATCAATTTCTTTAAACCACGGCTTAAGCGAAGGCTGAGTTTTGCTGCAATTGCCAGCTTTCCACAATTTAATCATATCGGTCAAAACCGATTTCACATCGCCAATAATTGGCACATCAACTTGGATGATTTTATTGATGCTGCTTGGGTCAATATCTATATGAATTTTTTTGCAATGCGGCGCAAACGCATCAATACGCCCAGTGATGCGGTCATCAAACCGCGCACCAACACATATCATCACATCACAATCATGCATCGCCATATTGGCTTCATAACTACCATGCATACCGAGCATATTCAGCCATTTATCGCCAGACGCAGGATAAGCGCCCAAACCCATAAGGGTCGACGTAACGGGTGCGCCCGTAAGTTCAACAAATTCGCGCAGCGCTTCACTAGCTTCAGGGCCAGAATTAATCACGCCACCGCCTGTATAGAAAATCGGCTTTTTAGCATTTTTAATCAGCTTAATCGCCTCAGCAATCGCATCAGGTGCGCCATTGATAATCGGCTTGTAAGTTTTGTGTGCGGTAACCAATTCGCCCGTATATTCATATTCAGCAAATTGCACGTCTTTTGGCACGTCAATAACCACAGGGCCAGGGCGACCAGATGAGGCAATGTAAAACGCTTCATGCATAACCCGTTCTAAATCTTCAACATTACGTACAAGATAGTTATGCTTAGAACATGAACGAGTGATGCCAACAATGTCAGCTTCTTGAAAGGCATCTGTGCCAATCAACGGCGTGCCAACTTGGCCTGTAATCACAATCATCGGAATGCTATCCAACAACGCATCGGCAATGCCCGTTATGGCATTGGTCGCGCCAGGGCCAGAAGTTACCAACACACAACCAACTTTACCCGTAGAACGCGCATAGCCTTCGGCCGCATGTGTCGCACCCTGTTCATGGCGCACCAAATAATGATTAATATGATTTTGCTGATAAATAGCGTCGTAAATAGGCAGGACGGCTCCACCAGGATATCCAAATAAAGTATCGACACCCTGATCTTTCAGAGCATTCAAAATAATTTCGGCACCTGTTGCTTTAATAGCCATAACATCATCCTTAAACCAAAATCCGATTTATACTGGTACAATCGAATTACGCTACGTGTTTCTATCGTAAAAACTTCGGTTTATCCATCGAAAAGATGGATAATCATAAAAACACCCCCACAAAACCCATTTCGCGAGATATTCAACCACATTTAAGGCCATTTTTTAGTAACGTCAAGCCTAAAATGATATTTTTGACAAGATATTAACCAATTTTCTTTCCGATTGTTGCTCCTCAATCGAATTATAGGTAATTAAATTACCTTTTTGCCATGTCATTTGCCGTTTGGCATATCTTCTGCTTTCGGTTTTAGCTTTTTCAATCGCCTCATCCGTACTCACATTGCCAATCAAAGCTTCATTTATCTGCCGCACGCCAATGGCTTTTAGTGCCGTCATATCAGCAGGCAAACCCATAGCCATTAAGCTCTTCACCTCTTCAATGCCTCCTAAATCAACCATCATATCAAATCGCTGATTAATGCGGTCATAAAGATATTGCCGCTCAGGCTGCAACGTAAATTTATGCAAGTGCAGGCCATCTATGGCAGGTAAAAACTGCTTAAGTGGCTCATTTGCCTGCCAATCAGACAATGTACGACCTGTACTGTGATAAACTTCTAAACCACGAGTGATGCGCTGCCTATCATTCGGCTCAAGCCGCTCAGCCAGTGTTGGGTCAATTTTCACCAACGCCTCATGCAACCCATCTTGCTGCCCGCGCCAATGACTTCGTATATCAGGCGCAATCTCTGGTATCGGCGAAATGCCATCAACCAAGCTGGTGAAATATAATCCCGTGCCACCCACAATAATCGGCGTCCTGCCACTTTTAAGCACATCAACAATCTCAACACTCA
This sequence comes from Alphaproteobacteria bacterium, assembly GCA_002400495.2. Taxonomy (GTDB): domain Bacteria; phylum Pseudomonadota; class Alphaproteobacteria; order Rhizobiales; family OSC116; genus OCS116. Next base: position 13,983 of record NVQL02000035.1, read on the forward strand.
CTTGATCAAGCCAATGGCCAACGCTATAAGGCTCAGCCGCCGACATATGGCCAAACAACCGATGTTCAGCTGCAGAAACTTCTTCAGCAGAAGGCCGCGCCGATATCACCCGCAATTCTCTATAGACTTGCATGCTATCAGCATTCAAAATCACCCCGTCAAATTCTTTGGCAAGGGATATTGCAATTGAAGACTTGCCACTGGCCGTTGCGCCTGCAATAAGAATGACATTGCGTTTATGATCGGCATCAATGCGGATATGATCGCCAAGGTTTAAAAAAGGATTGCTCATGGCTCATCTAATTACCCTAATCACGCCAAAAAGTAAAAAGGCAATTTCAGATGAGCTCATCTTAAAAATCAAACAAGTGATTGGCGAAAATTTTATGGCAGCAGTTTGGCTGGCCGAAAATGAAGCCATGGACATTATATTACACGACGAATTACCCGCAGGCATACAAACCAAAATATTATCATTAATCAGCCCTTTGCCGATTGATTATGCCTTCCACACCGATGACAACCGCCGCAAAAAACTACTAATCGCCGATATGGACAGCACCATGATTGGCCAAGAATGCATTGATGAGCTTGCTGATTTTGTTGGCATTCGCGAAAAAATATCAGAGATTACCGAACGGGCGATGAATGGTGAACTTGAATTTAATGCGGCATTAACAGAACGGGTTGGCCTACTCAAAGGCATGCCACGCAGTGCCTTGCAAGCCGCATTTGATGAAAAGATCACTTTAAATCAAGGCGCCCGAACACTCGTACAAACCATGAAAACCAACGGCGCATATACCGCTTTGGTTTCAGGCGGCTTCACTTTTTTCACCGAACAAGTACAAAACCAAACAGGCTTTGACACCACCCGCGCCAACACCCTCAATTTTATTGATGATAAGCTCGATGGCACAGTCGGCGAACCAATATTAGGCCAACAGGCAAAATTAGACAGCATGAATGAATTTTGCAATTTGCGTAACATAGAGCTTGATGACGCACTAGCCGTCGGCGATGGCGCCAATGATTTAGCCATGGTCACCAAAGCTGGCCTCGGCATCGCCTATCACGCCAAACCAATAGTAGCAGCGCAAGCAAAAGTAGCAATAAACCACTGCGACCTCACAGCCCTGCTTTATATACAAGGCTATAAAGCCGAAGAATTTATCCATTAGCTACATTCTAAAACCAAATTTCGCATATTTTTTTGGTTTTGGTTGCGGCTCTTGATCAGCGTTTAATTTGTTAATTTCAATTTCCAAATTGGGCGAAATATTTTTCACCTCACTGGCTGAAACTTTATCGCGTAACAATATGCTCTTGGCATCTTTTAAAAAAATATTCATCTTTTTTCCTTTCATAAAGTAGACACACATTAAGCTTGACTTTAAATTTAGAAAAGATGATAAATAAAATACATTAATTTAGAAAAACTAATACATGAAAAACCTAGACATCGCCATATTAAGAAGTTTTGTAGCCGCAGCAGATTATGGCAGCCTAATACTCGCTGCCGAATATGTAAGCCGCAGCCAAGGCGCACTCAGCATGCAAATCAGCAAGTTAGAAAATATGGTCGGCCAAAAACTATTTTTCCGCAGCAAATCAGGCGTCAAATTAACCGAAGCGGGCACAAATATGCTCACCTACGCCCGCAAAATATTATCCATCAATGACGAAGCCATCAGCGCCACCGAATCCAGCAATTTAGAAGGCGTATTAAGATTAGGCATTCCCCAAGATTTAGGCCTCAAATATATTCCAGAATTATTAGGCCAATATAAACGCGCCTACCCCAATATACGCATCATCACCCATGTTGATTCCAATCACAATCTCTCTATTCGCGTAAGAGAAAGCGAATTAGATATAGCCTTCTTATTCAGCGCAGTTAAAATTGAGGACGCGACATTCATCAGCAGCCTCGCCACCAAATGGATCGGCGCTAAGGATTATATATTTAACGACAACACCCCACTGTCACTCATTGTCCCCCCCGCCCCCTGCCATTACAGAGACATGGCACAAAACAGATTAAAAGACCAAAATCTAAATTGGCAACTAGACTATATTTCAGGCAATATGCTCAGCATTTGGGCGGCCGCCGAAGCAGGCCTTGGTCTCACCATACGCAATAGCCTAAACATCCCCCCACAACTACAAACCCTAGACCATATAAACCAATTACCACCACTAGCCGATTCAACCTTATGGATGCTAGAATCAACCAACAACAACCACAAAATCCGCCAACAATTCATCAATTTCCTCTGCCCCAAACTAACCCAAATGCTTTCCGTACATGTGTAACCAAAACCAAACTAACCGCAAAACTCCAGACACCCCTGCATTTCGGTGAGCGCGTCCAGTAGCCGTTCGCAGCCCCAGTCAGCCCACGCGCGGTAACTAGCGAGTGCAACGAGCGCACGTAAGTGTCAACAGAGAGCCATAAGGCGAACGTATAAATGAAGTACCCGAGTATCGGCAAGGGCACCGCCCTGCACATCCCCACATAATGAAAACAAAACTTAAACTCAGAAACCCTACTTCCGCGCCTCAAGCAAAGCATCAATCTCCGCCTGACTCAGCGAAAAGTATCTCGCACATTCACCAGTACCAGTCACATTATTCAAGCTTCTAATCACCCCACCCGCACTGGTTTCAATCCGCAAAACACATTGATAATTCCGATACGAACTCGGCGCATAAACAATTTTTTCATAAAACCGACCGGGGATATAACTATCCTCAACCCGCACCGCATAGCTCACGCCAACAATTTCAACCCGCCGCGAGGCAGATTTCCAACGATAAGCTTTAGCCCCACCACTATTTTGCGCCTGAAATTCGCCCTTACCATAGGCAAAGAAAAAATCATTTATCTTCTTACCTTGCCATTTGGCCAAAGCCACATCCGCTTCTTCTTGATCAGAAATAAAGCAAGATGTCAGCCCCAATGACAAAAAAGCCACCATGCCAAGCTTCAAAATATGAGACCTCTTCATAACATTCTCCTCAACATAAAAAATGGGAAGAGCCCACGCCCTTCCCATCAACCTTAGGCTAGCTTTATTTAATTGGCAATGCCACAAAGCGCACATTGCCATTGCTTTGCTCAATCAGCAAAAGAATAGACTTGCGGCCTTTATCTTTCATTTCAGCAATCTTAGCTTCAAGCTCAGCATAGGTATTCACCTCAGTCTGCGCCGCTTCTAAAATACGATCACCAGGGCGAACAGATTTTTCGGCAGCATCGCTATCGGCTTCAACACCCATAACCATCAGGCCTTTGGTTTCAGGATCTAACTTAAATTGTTCGATAATCTCATCGTTCAATTCTTGCAGTTCTAAACCCAATATTTCAGCCGCATCAGTTTTCACATTATCCGATTTAATTTCAGCCAAGGCTTTTTCTTCACCTTCTTGAAGCAGGCCAACTTTAACTGCCAATTCAAGCTCTTCACCATCGCGTATCACCACAACGGTTACGTCTTTATCAATTTCAGTATTCGCCACAATGCGCGGTAAGGCCGATTGGTCTTCAACATCTTGATCATTAAATTTAATGATCACATCGCCGCGTTCTACTCCCGCATCCTCAGCAGGGCTATCAAGGAAGATTTTAGACACAAATGCACCTTTAGCTTCATCCATACCTAAGCTTTCAGCAATGTCATCCGATACATTTTGAATGACCACACCCAACCAACCACGGCGCGTTGTGCCAAATTCTTTAAGCTGTGCAACCACAGGCTCAACGGTAGAAGCAGGAACAGAAAAACCAATACCAACACTACCACCAGTTGGCGAAATAAGTGCAGTATTCACACCCACAACTTTGCCCTCTAGGTCAAATAACGGACCACCACTATTGCCTTTGTTAATGCCAGCATCAGTCTGAATAAAATCATCATAAGGGCCAGAACGAATGTCACGGTTTTTGGCCGAAACAATACCAGCACTAACCGATACACCCAAACCAAATGGGTTACCAATCGTCACCACCCAAGAGCCAATGCGCAATTTCTTATTGTCACCAAATTCGACAAATTTCAAATCAACTTCGGCTTCAACTTTTAATAAAGCAATGTCAGTTTTTTCATCCGTGCCAATCACTTTGGCCATAAGCTCTTCGCCATCGTTAAAGATAACCGTAATTTCTTCGGCATCAGCAATCACATGTGCATTGGTCACCACATAGCCATCGTCAGAAATTACAAAGCCAGAACCCAAACTGCCAACCCGTCGTTGTGGGCGTTTTGGTGCTTCGCCATCTTCGTCCTTATTTTGACCATTCTCACCATTTTGTTCAAATAATTTTTCATTAAAAAACTGTTTAAACAGATCTTCAAAAGGTGAGCCTTCTGGCATATTTGGCATTTCAACCCTGCGTCTAGCATCAACCAGTCTTGTGGTCGAAATATTCACCACCGCGTCGAGATTTTTCTCGACCATATCAGCAATGGTGTCGGGGCCCAAGCCGACTGCTTGTACGGCGCTAAAGCTAAACACTGACATAATGACAATGGATGCGACAGCCGCCGTTTTTGTAGATTTATGTATAATTTGTTGCCCAAATGTCGCGATTTCAATAGCGATGCTCATTGAGTTAGTCTCCTTAGATTTATGAGGATTCTTAATACAAAAGAATCTATCCTCTAATATGCCGTTAAATAGGGCATAAATGCGGCCAGTCACTCACAAAAATGTGATGGGCATAAAAAAAGCAAGGTCGAAACCTTGCTTTTTAAAATATTGTTCAAACGCTATTATTTGCTTTTAGCAAAATAGCTAAAGAAATCACCATCAGGCGATAGCACTAAGCTGGTATTATCACCAGCGAGGCCAGTTTCATAAGCTTGCATCGAGCGATAGAATCTAAAGAATTCAGGGTCTTTGCCATAAGCTTCGGCAAAGATCTTATTCTTTTCAGCATCGCCATCACCACGAAGAATTTCACCTTCTTGGCTGGCTTTGGCCACAATCACTGTCGCGTCTCTATCAGCTTCAGCACGAATACGCTTCGCAAGCTGAGCACCACGCGCCCGATATTCAGCAGCTTCTTGCTGACGTTCGGTTTGCATACGGCTAAACACACTGGCTGAGTTAGCTTCAGGTAAATCAGCACGGCGAATTTTAACATCCGCCACTTCAACCCCAAAATCAGCCGCTTCGACATTGGTCTGCGCTTTGATTGTCAGCATCAATTCAGCACGTTTATCACGCACTACAGATACCAAGCTCTCGCCGCCCATAACCCGTCTTACAGATGAGTTAAGCACAGTCGCCAACCGCGCATTGGCATTGGCAATGCTGCCACCAGCAGAT
>NVQL02000108.1 GCA_002400495.2 Alphaproteobacteria bacterium
TGTCAATATCGGTACGGGTGATCAGTTTAAGCCGGAATTTTTGAAAATTGCACCAAACAATAGAATGCCAGCAATTGTTGATGCTGATGGACCGGGTGGTGAGCCAATTTCGGTATTTGAATCTGGTGCTATATTGCAGTATTTAGGCCGCAAAACCGGACAATTTTACCCAACAGATGAACGCCAACGTGTGGCGGTCGAAGAATGGCTGATGTGGCAAATGGGTGGTTTTGGCCCGATGCTTGGCCAAGCGCATCACTTTAGATTATACGCGCCAGAGCAAGTGCCTTATGGCATTAAGCGTTATACGGATGAAGCAGCGCGGCTTTACGGAGTGCTGGATCGTAAGCTTGCTTTGATTGAATTTGTGGCGGGTGAATATTCTATTGCAGACATGTCAATTATTGGCTGGGCGCGTTCGCACGAGAATCAAGGCCAAGATTTGAATGATTTTAAACATGTGAAGCGCTGGTATGATGCGATGTTGGCACGGCCTGCGGTGCAACGGGCATTGGCGATCACTGTGCCAGAAAGTAAGTGATAAAAATTAAAGGGCAGCGCAATGAAGGGCTGCCCTTTTTTTAAATGTGATGTTTAAAAGCTCTATTCCAAATAATCTTCGCAACGTGCGGGCATTTGATCGCCCCATGGCATAATCGGCACGGTTGAGGTTGAGTTTTTGGGCGAGCCTTCGATGATTTTATCGGAATATACTAGATATACTAGTGTATTGCGTTTGGCATCGCAGCCGCGCACGATGCGCATCTTCTTGAACAAGACTGAACGTTTTTTGCGATACATCACATCGCCTTGCTCGAATTTTTCGCTAAACTCTATCGGGCCGACTTGGCGACAAGCCAATGAAATGTCCGAAAGTTCCTCGGCCACACCGAACATGCCGGATACCCCACCTTTTTCTGGAATGGTGAAATGGCAGGCGACGCCTTTGATGATTGGATCGTCAATCGCATAGACGGCCAGTTTATGATCTGGGGTTAGAAACTTCCACACTGTTGATTTTTTAAAGATGAGATCTGGCTCTTCGGCTTGGGCTGTGCTTGCACCACCAAAGGCCAAAGCCCCAATAAATATAGAGGTGAAGATGAGCTTACTTGTTTTTTTGAGCCAGGTTTTCATGTGTTTTTCCTTATCTGTGTTGGCTTTAATATGGGGGCAGTGATGGGGTTTTACAATCTAAAACTAAATATTTTGGAATTTTCCATTGACCTCACGTTTATAGTGTACTACTTATCTAAYACACCAATATACAGAAGGATGATTCARTCAATGTATGAATGGAATAAAAATCAGCCGATATTTTTGCAAATTAGGCAGAAGATTGTCGAAATGATTTTAAACGAAAATGTAAAATCAGGTGAGGCATTACCGTCTGTGCGCCAATTGGCAACGGAGCTATCGGTAAACCCTTTAACCGTAACAAAGGCATATCAATCGCTAGTTGATATGCAAATTATAGAAAAGAAACGTGGTTTGGGGATGTTTGTTATGGARAACTCACAAAAAGAATTGCTCAGTGTTGAGCGTGAAAAATTCTTATCTGATGAATGGCCACAAATTTTAAAACGCTTGGAATCGTTAGGGATTAAGTTGAAAGAATTGATTAAGAAAGAGGCGGGCGCATAATGGAACAGCTTATTACAGTCAACGGYCTGTCGAAAAGTTTTGGCAAAGAACAAGTGTTGAAGGACATAAGTTTCAGCATTGAAAAAGGCAAAATTTACGGCCTTATTGGCCATAATGGTGCCGGTAAGACCACCATTTTGAACAGTATTTTGGGCTTGATTGATTATGAAGGTGAAATCAGTGTTTTGGGTAAATCGCCTTATGATGAACGTTATAAATTAATGGAAGACATTGCGTTTATTTCGGATGTGGCAAGCCTGCCGCGATTTTTAAAAGTGAAGCAGCTTATCAAAATGATGAGTGACATTCACCCTAAATATAATGAGGAGAAAACCCATGAATATTTACAGAACTCGAATATTAAGCTTCAAGCTAAGATTAAATCTTTATCAAAAGGTATGCTCGCTCAGCTCCATCTGGCCTTGGTAATGTCTATTGATGCTAAAATCTTGGTGTTGGATGAACCGACTTTGGGCTTGGACATCATCAACCGTAAGAATTTTTTCAAACAACTAATTGACGACTATATGCACGATGGCAGAACCATTGTCATTACCACGCATCAAGTTGATGAAATTGAGTTTTTACTTTCGAACATTATGTTTGTGCGGGCAGGGGAGTTGATTTTAAATTGCCCGATGGAAGAGATAAGTGAACGATATTCGCAGCTGTTGACCAATGAAGAAAATGCAAATGCTGCGCGTGAATTAAAACCAATTTACGAAGACAAGCAATTTGGCCAAACGGTCATGATGTTCGACAAAGTTGATGCCGAAAAACTAGCCCAATATGGGCAAGTTTCAATACCAAATATTAGTGACTTATTCGTTGCTTTGATGCAACAGTAGGGAGATAAAAAATGAATATAAAAGCTGACATAGCAATTGTTAAAAAAGAACTGATAGAGCATAAAGGCTCATTGTTTTTTGCACCGGCTATATTGATAGCCCTGTTTTTCGTACTGGTGACGTTTCAAACATTATTTTTAGGAATAGAAGATTTTGATCGTGACATACCTTTCCATGAAGTCTTTATCATGGCATTTATGGCAGGTACGGCATTTTTCATCATATATATGCTGATCACCTTATTCTTCTATTACGCTGATGCATTTTCGGCCGACCGTAAGAATAATGGCCTACTATTTTGGAAATCTCTACCGATGAGCGATTTGCGGATTTTATTACTTAAACTGCTTACGGGTACGATTGTCATTCCACTGATTATTTTGTGCTGGGTGGTGGTTTCGAGTGTGGCCTCTTACATTATTGGTGTGATTAATTACAGTGATTTCGTAAGCTTTATAGCACCGTGGACCGCGCTTTCTACATTGCTGCAACTGTTTGTCCATCTAGCGGTTGTTTTGGTTATTGTGCTGTTATGGTTGGCACCATTCTACGCTTGGGTGGCAATGTTGAGTGTTTTCTTTAAGAAATGGGCTATCGCCCTCGCGTTTGTCATTCCACTTGTATTGATTACAATGGAAGAGATATTTAGTTTTGATGCCTTCCAATCCAGCTATATAGGTGATTTTATTGAGCATAGATTTAAAAATATAGTTGATCACTCAATCGGAACGGATGCAGCATTTAATGCAAGCATGACGAGCTTGGATATGGATTTTGATGAGGGTCGAAACATACATGGCGCCACAATTTTTCTTGAAAGACTGCCCGAAATGTTATGGCATTTTATCAGCCACGTGAGGTGGATGTCACTTTTGGCAGGCTTGGCGGTATCTGGTATATTTGTCTACATCGGCAGTGAGTATCGCAGGCGTTTCATCCAGGGGTAATAAAGATGTAACAGCGAGAGGAAAGGGTGCTTTATGCGCCCTTTTTTCTTGTAATTTCCAATTGCTTATCTATATCTTAAAGATGGTAATAGAGGCGGTTATGAAAAAAAATCAACAGAAAATGCAACCAATCACTCTTATTGTGAACGGTTTTTGGTCAATAAGCAGACCTTTGTCACTATTTTGTTTGGCAACCATTGCGGCAATTTATATGCATTGGGGTGGCTGGATATTTGCTGCTGTCGCCATGTTAGATATACGCGCCCGATTGTATGATTTTATACGATTTCGGAAATTCAGCTATAACAAACATCTATTAGAATTACTTGAAAAATCATGGTGTAAGCGTGGCGTCGCGCAGGCCATATGGCCAGAAGCGGCATCATATTACCGCGCAAACGGCCATAAAATTTATCATATATTACCAGTTGGCGCGCCGCGAGTTTTCTTTAAATTACGCTTTTGGGAAGCCGTGCTTGGCACCGAGAAACCCAAAAATCACACTCATTGGTGATTGTTTTAACTGGGAATAGGGCGGGTTGTTAAGCCAGAAAACGCCTAGCTAGAGCCAGCAAAGCAGTCACACCGCAATGGCCTGCAGCAGGGTTTTCTTCGTCCACAAACTATTGGATTCTAAGCTCCATGAGTTTGGTAGAGCTTCTTGCATCATGATAATTGTAGTTTTCGACATTGGATATGCCCGTGCATTTTGGTTTATCTTTGGCTTAACAAGAGACGGGTTGCCAGTCCTGCAAACACTGTCGCCAGCAGATATTGCGGCAGGTGTTTGAAGCGGTTGTTGGATGAAAAGGCTTCACTCATTTTGTCTGCCATTTTACTAGCGCTCAGGATGACCACGCTGAGAACCAGTAAGCCAATAAAGTTAAACAGAATGGCGAGGATAACAATTTGTAGTGCGACTGAACCGATGATGGGATCGACAAATTGTGGAAACAGCGCCAGCACAAATAGGATGATTTTGGGATTGAGAAGATTAGTGAGCAAGCCTTGATTGAACATTTGCTGAGTGGTAAAGCTGGTTTTCTCGGCCGAGGACGGGGCTTTGTTGCTGGTTGAGGTGATGGTTTTGAACGCGAGGTAAAGCAAATATGCAGCACCGGCGTAACGCACGGCGTCATAAGCCCACGGCAAGGCGATGAATAATTGTGACAGCCCGAAGGCTGCGGCGGTAGCGTGGCAGAATACGCCGGTTGCTGTACCTGCATATGTAGCGAAACCAGCCGAGCGGCCTTGGGCGATGCTTCGTGAAGCGATGAGCAGCATATCTGGCCCAGGCGTGATGGCGATGGCAAAGCACGCGGCGGTGAATAATGCTAACGTTGATAATTCTGGCATAGAAGCTCCGTGGTCAAAATCTACAATCAGCATAACGCCATTCATATACTGTGTCATATCACATGTTTTGATATATATGCAATAGGCGCATAATATATATTATGGAAACTTTTTAGATAACGAGAGTAGGTATATGGGGATTATGGCATATATCCATTACATATTATTGCTTGAATTTATTGTTAGCAGGAAAGCCACGTGGTGGCATACGGCCCGTTTGGGCGCGTACGCCTATCCAATCATCCAACTCTGTGACAGTACGGTTACGGCCACCAGCATCAAACCAATGCAAGCCATCTTCTATATTGAAAGTAATGGCATCAGACACGCCACCATCTTTATAACGCTGCAGCATCACACCACGGCCTTTGGACAGCTCGTTAACTTCATCAGTTTTATAAATGAGTAGTTTGCGGTTAAGGCCAATCACTGCCAAATGATTGCCATCGGCCAACGTGCAAATTTTTGCCGTCACAGGTGATTTAACGTTCAGCACTTGCTTGCCGCGTTTGGCATTGGACAATAAATCAGTTTCGTTGACCACAAAACCGCGGCCATCAGAAGCAACAATCAAGCGTTTTTGATCAGCTTTATAGATGAATATTTCGAAAATCTCAACTTCTGGTGCCACGTCAATTAACAAGCGTAATGGTTCGCCATGCCCTCGCCCACCGGGGAATTTATCAGCCCCAACGGTATAGATACGGCCATCTGTAGCGCATATAAGAATCTTATCAGTTGTCTCAGCATGGAAAGCAAATTTATGCTCATCACCTGTTTTATAAGTAAGTTTAGACATATCGGCCTGATGACCCTTGAGTGCGCGTATCCACCCCATTGCCGAGCAAATGATGGTGATAGATTCTTTTTCAATAAACGCTTCAGCACTGTCCAGATCGACATCTGGAGCGACTTCAAATTGAGTGCGCCGCTTGCCCAACTTGGTCTTTTCGCCAAACTGTTTTCTCAGCTCTTTCATGCTGTCAGATATAACTTTCCATTGCAGATCTTCGCTATCCACCAGCTCTTGCAAACCCGCCTGCTCCAAGCAAAGCTCGTCATTTTCGCGACGCAATTCCATTTCTTCGAGCTTACGTAATGAGCGCAAACGCATGTTGAGTATGGCTTCGGCTTGCACATCAGTCAGCGTGAAAGTTTCAATAAGCGTTGGCTTAACCTCATCCTCATAGCGGATGATGCGAATGACTTCATCTAAGTTTAAAAACGCAACAATCAGGCCAGATAGGATTTCCAAGCGGCGGGCGATTTTTTCGAGGCGATAATTACTTTTACGCACCAAAACCACTTGTCTATGGTCAATCCAGCCTAAGATAATCTCATTTAACGGCAGCACTCTGGGCACCAAGCCATCAGTCAGCACATTCATATTGAGGGAAATACGGGTTTCTAAATCACTGACTCTAAACAGCGATTCCATAAGTAACAACGGGTCGATATTGCGGTTTTTGGGTTCAATAATCAGCCTAATGTCTTCAGCTGATTCATCAAAAATATCGCCAACCAATGGGATTTTTTTATCAAACAATTGATCGGCAATGCGCTCAATAAGTTTTGATTTCTGCACTTGGTAGGGAATTTCGGTGATGACAATGCGATAACCGCCACGACCCAATTCTTCCTTATGCCAAGCCGCCCTCACCCTGATGCTACCACGACCCGTGACATAGGCTTTAAGAATGTTTGCATGCGGCTCGATAATCACCCCACCTGTCGGTAGGTCAGGCCCTGGCATATATTTCATCAGGGTTTCAACTGAGGCGGTGCGGTGTTTAATCAGGTGCAATGCGGCAGAGCAAATTTCAGCAACATTATGCGGCGGAATGCTGGTTGCCATGCCCACAGCTATACCGGTTGAGCCATTAGCAAGCAGATTGGGGAAGTTAGCTGGCAACACCATTGGCTCTTCTTCTTCGCCATCATAAGTGAGGCGAAAGTCAACTGTGTCTTGATCTAAATCTTCGAGCAAGCGACTGGCCACTTCGGTCATACGGGATTCCGTATAACGCATCGCCGCGGCATTGTCGCCGTCGATAGAACCAAAATTGCCCTGCCCTTCGACCAGTGGATAGCGCACGGCAAATTCTTGTGCCAAGCGCACCAAAGCGTCGTAAACTGATTGGTCGCCATGCGGATGATATTTACCGATGACATCGCCCACCACACGGGCGCATTTTTTAAAGCCCGATTTTGGGTCAAGCTTGAGCTTATGCATGGCATATAGTAGGCGTCTATGCACGGGCTTCATGCCGTCTCTAATGTCGGGCAAGGCTCTGTGCATGATGGTGGAGAGAGCATAGGCCAGATAGCGCTCTTCTAACGCCTCGCGCAAATTTACGCGGGTGGAAAGCGGCTTATCTGATTCGATTGTGTCATTGTCATTGCTCATTAGTTGAATTAACCATTTTTTTAAACTATTTTATAGTGTCATTTTGTTAAATGAACAGAAATCTTGTCATTTGGCGTTATGTAGCAGTTTTGGTCATCTTAAAAACCCGATCAATAAGCAGTTTTTGAGCTTCAGGAAACGGAAGATTCTGCACATCGTAAATGTGTTTCTTGATAAAATATTCGGTAATCTTCATGCCTTCAAATAGATGATCAGGCGAAATTTCTGTTTCAAAATCGCCGATGATAAACGGCGGGATGGTGAATAATTTGCCTTTATATGGCAGTCCAACATCTTCACAAACCGCCCTGCCCGTTTTTGGTGAAATATAGGCAAGATTTTCAGTTGTGCCTGTCACAGCGCATTGGCTCAAATCTAGCCCATAGCCCATTTGTTGCAAAAACCCAACCTGCCATTTAATCAGCAATGGCAGCCAATTCTCATCTTCAATTAAATGCTCAAGTACCGTTTCAAAGCCATCATATAATTGGGCATAGGCTTGGCGGTCGGGTAGTTTTTTAAGCAGGTCACATAAAGACGAAAGACCTAAAGGGGCGAGCTTGGATGACAATATATAGCCCGTATTAAGCTTGATGGCTTCGACTTGATATTGCCCCAGCTGATCCTCAAGCCTTGCCCGCCACGTGAGTTTGACATAGTTACCCGCCTGTAGAACGCTCCGTTTAGAGCGCCCCATACCGCCTTTGACCATGCCCTGAAAGCGGCCACGTTCGCGCGTGAAAGCATCGAGAATGACTGAATTTTCGCCAAATTTTTTGGTCGAAATTACATAGCCATTGTCTTGCCATTCCATATTCTAACCCTATTTATCGAAAGATTGCAGGCGCTTGAGCAAACTCGATGTATCCCACCGATTGCCGCCCATATTTTGCACTTCGCGGTAATATTCGGTGATGGTCGCAGTGGCAGGCATAGCGGCTTTTAGGGTTTTAGCTGTGCCAAGCACGATGTCCAAATCCTTAACCATCCAATCAACCGCAAAACCAAGATTATACTCGCCTTTATTCATGGTTTTATAACGGTTTTCCATTTGCCAACTTTGCGCTGCACCTTTGGAGATAGTCTCAATCACATCCTCAACATCAAGCCCTGCCTTCTGAGCAAAATTAACGCCTTCTGCAAGGCCTTGCAATATGCCCGCAATGCAAATTTGGTTGACCATTTTGGTCAGTTGACCATTGCCTGATGCGCCTAGATATTTGACCTTTTGAGCATAGAGCGAAATAACAGGTTCGGCTTTGTTAAAAACATCTTCATCGCCGCCACACATAACGGTGAGTTTACCATTTATTGCCCCTGCTTCACCGCCCGATACGGGAGCATCAATAAATGAGGCACCTTTGGCTTTAGCAACTTCATATAACTCGCGGGTGACAGCGGCACTTACCGTTGTATTGTCGACAAATATAGCACCTTGTTTGATGGTTTCAAATGCACCGCCCTCGCCCGTTGTGACGCTTCGTAAATCATCATCATTGCCAACACAGACAAACACCATATCTGCATTATTTGCAGCTTCTGCAGGTGTTTTTGCGGCTGTTCCGCCAAATTCAGCAACCCATTTTTCGGCCTTGGCGAATGTGCGGTTATAGACTGTTACATTATGGCCCGCTTTGGCTAAATAGCCTGCCATATGATAGCCCATAACGCCCAGCCCCAAAAAACTTACATTTAAATTGCTCATTAGTTACTTTTCCCCAAAACAGTGAATATTAAGTTTGGGGATAATGAATGATTCAGAGCAACAAGTCGAACATTAAATACATCAAATATAGTTATGAGTAACGCAAGAATCTTGCAAATAGAAAGTAGGATATTGCATTTATTTTAAAAATGATATTCTATAAAGCAATAATTCTAGATTGGGTATGATATGACAGTTACATATGAAGATATAAAACAAGCCAATGAGCTGATTAAAAAATCAACCGTTGTGCGCACACCATTTCTTTATTCGCGTCGTCTTTCCGACCAGACCGAAGCCAAACTTCATATAAAATATGAAAATTTGCAACGCACCAACAGCTTTAAAGCCCGTGGTGCTTTGATAAAAATTGAAAGCCTCACCCAAGCCGAGCGCGATGGCGGCATTGTGGCACTGAGCGCGGGCAACCACGCGCAGGCTGTGGCATACCATGCGCAGCGCCTTGGCATAGCGGCCACCATTGTAATGCCCGCCACAACCCCCTTTGTAAAAATTGAACAGACCGAAGCTTATGGCGCGCGGGTGGTGTTGGATGGCGAAACTCTGGCTGATTGCCAAAAAGTAACAAATGAGTTGATTGCAAGTGAAGGGCTAACCCTCGTTCACCCATTTGATGATGATAAGGTAATTGCAGGCCAAGGCACAATTGGCATCGAAATGCTTGAAGATGTGCCAGATCTAGATGTTTTGGTTGTGCCTATTGGTGGTGGTGGGCTTATTTCGGGCATTGCGATTGCCGCCAAAGCCATCAAACCAGACATTGAAATCATTGGGGTTGAAGCTGGCCTATACCCAACCATGCGCAACGCCTTAAATGGCGTGAAGGTGGATTGCCACGGCCATACTTTGGCCGAAGGCATTGCAGTTAAAAATGTAGTCGCCCGCACGGTGGACATTGTGCGCACTCATGTTTCGAGCATCATCGTGGTCGAAGAAGAAGAGATTGAGCAAGCGGTCAACCAACTATTGGTAAAATTAAAAAATGTAGCCGAAGGCGCGGGTGCAGTGGGGCTTGCAGCCATAATGCAACAACCAGAGCGGTTTAAAGGCAAGAATGTTGGCTTGGTAATCACCGGTGGGAATATTGACAGCCGTATGTTGGCATCTATATTATTTCGCGAGCTTGAACGCTCGAGCCGCATTATTAATTTACGCATTCGGATTTCTGACCACCCAGGGGTTTTGGCCGAGATCTCAGCCTTAACAGGCGAACTTGGTGCAAATATCTTAGAAGTGATACATCGGCGCACATTCTTGGACGTGCCAGCCAAAGGCGCTTCAATAGATTTAATGTTGGAGACACGTAATGCCGAGCATGCTGACCAGATTAAATCGGCCATACATGCCGCGGGTTATGAAGTTGTGCAGTTAGAATCAAAGGCCTAAACATGAATCAAATACCGCCTAAACCACCCATAAAATATGATATGGATGGGCTGCGCTACATTATGCGCGAGTTGCGCAGGCCAGTAACAGGTTGCGCGTGGGATTTAGAACAAGATTTCAAAAGCATAGGCGCCTACACCATAGAAGAAGCCTATGAGGTGATAGATGCCATCCATAAACAAGATTATGACGAGCTGGCTGAAGAACTTGGGGATTTACTATTGCAGCCGTTATTTCATGCACAAATTGCCGAAGATATGGGCTTGTTTGATTTTGACAAAGTGGTGTGGAATATTTGCGACAAAATGATCCGCCGTCATCCACACGTATTTGCCAATGAACATGGCCAGGTGATCGAACTAACTGATGGCCTGTGGCAACAAATTAAAGATCAAGAAAAAACCGCAAAACCAAAACGCGATGGGCATTTATTGGATGAAATACCACATTTTCCTGCACTAAAACATGCACAAAAATTACAAGCCAAAGCGGCGACTGTTGGCTTTGATTGGCCTGACCTGAGCCAAGTGAAAGATAAAATTACCGAAGAGTTGGCTGAGTTTTATGACGAAGTAGAAACTGGCGACAAAGCCAAACAGCAAGCGGAATTTGGTGATCTGTTGTTTAGCTTAGTGAATTATGGTCGGCATTTGGGCTTGGATTGCGATGCAGCTTTGCAAAGCACTAATGATAAGTTCATCAATCGATTTAATCACATAGAAGATGCATTAAAAACACAGAATAAACATTTTTTAGATACAGATTTAAACGAGTTAGAAGCCTTGTGGCAGGATTCAAAAAGGGAAAATAGATGAATTTTATATTTGATTTAGGCAATGTGTTGATAGATTGGAACCCAGAAAAATTTATCGCTGGGTTTGAACTTAGTGACGAAGAAAAGCGTCACATAGAGGCTGAGTTATTCGGCCATGCCGACTGGTTGGCTTTGGACAAAGGCACCAAAGGCCAACAAGAAGTGATCGCCAATGTTGCAGAGCGCAGCGGCATGAGCCAAGAGATTGTAAAATATTGCATTGCGCAAATGAAGCAGTCGTTAGTGACCATCGAGCGATCCGCCGCGTTGGTACATCAATTACATAAAGATGGTCACGGGCTTTACTGCCTATCCAACATGTCTCATGATAGTTATGCTCATATAAAAGACCGTGATTTTTTCGGCTGTTTTACCGACATCATTATTTCGGCTGAGATTAAAATGATCAAACCTGACCTAGAAATATTTGAATATACGCTGGGAAAATTTGGGCTTAAAGCCGAAGAAAGCCTGTTCATTGATGACAGCGAGCCGAATATAATGGCTGCAAAGAGTTTAAATATCAATTGCGTTCATTTTAAAAGAACGCCAAACTGTTATGATGAGATTATTAGCTATATTTGAATCATATGACTGAACAAGATGAAATTGCCGAGCTAATTTCTCGCGTTGCACTGAAAGACCGTAAGGCGTTTAAAGTTCTCTACGAGCGAAGCAATGCGAAACTTTTTGGCGTTTGCTTACGTATCTTAAATGACAGAGGCGATGCCGAGGCGGCATTGCAAGAAACATATGTGAAAGTTTGGAACAAAGCTGTGCAATTCTCTATCGGCAAAGCAAATGGTATAACTTGGCTGGCGGCCATTGCCCGCAACCAAGCGATTGATGCCTATAGAAGCCGCAAGCCTAACGCTAAAAATATAGATGATATGTTGGATTTAGAAGACGGCCTGCCCTCGCCCGAGATGAGCGCGATTGCCAATAGTGAATATAAACGCGTGGCAGGTTGTCTTGATGAATTGGATGGCAAACACGCATCCATTGTAAAACAAATATACCTAAATGGCTGGTCATATGCTGAAGCTGCAAAACGGGCAAAGATACCAGTAAACACCGCCAAAACATGGGTAAGGCGCAGCCTGTTATTGCTGAAGGAGTGTTTGACAAATGACAAATAATTTAAGCGATAAAGATGAAATTTTAGCCAGTGAATACGCCATGGGATTGCTTGAAGGTGAAGCAAAGCAGAGTGCTGAAAAGCGTTTTGACAACGATTTAGAGTTCCGAAACTTGGTCGAGGATTGGCAAGCACGGCTAAACCCGCTTTTGAATGAAGTTGCTGAGGCCAAGCCAAGCGGCAAGGTGTGGAACGCAATTGAAGCTGAGCTTATGCCATCTGAAAAAACTTCGATATGGGCTAGCTTGAATTTCTGGCGCGGATTGTCGATTGCCTCTAGCGCCATTGCAGTCATAGCCATTGCTTTTATAATTTCGACAGCAAATGTGAGTAAAAACCAACAAGTTTTAGTGGCAAGTTTAACCGCGACTGGTGATGCGCCTGCATTTTTAGCTAAATTTAATAGCCAAACAGGCGCTCTGGTTATCAATGCAGGCTTTGCACAAGACCAAGACGCCAAAGTAGCTGAATTATGGCTGATACCTGCAGATGGCGTGCCGCGTTCGCTCGGATTATTAGATGCTGATGGCCAAGCCAAGCTATTGGTAACGGCTGAGTTAAAAAATAATTTCGCCAAAGATGGTACACTCGCCGTTAGCTTAGAGCCGCTCGGCGGCTCGCCAACAGGCGCACCCACTGGCCCTGTAATTGCCTCTGGTAAATTACAATTTCTATAAAATTAATTTATTTTGAAACTTTTTCGAAAGCCTCTCCGTAACTATTCATGTCACTAACGACATCATAACTTATCGGAGATATATAATGTTCAAATCTACACTTCGCGCCGGCATGCCCTTGGCTTTATTGGCGGCTTTTACTTTTTCATCAACCGCATTTGCCCAAAACCCTATGGTTGGCGGCGCTGCCATGTATGAGAAAATGAATATTGTCGAAAACGCAATGAATTCCAAAGACCACACAACATTGGTAGCAGCGGTTAAAGCCGCTGGCTTGGTCGATACTTTAATGAGCGATGGCCCCTTTACAGTGTTTGCACCGACAAATGCAGGCTTTGACGCCCTGCCCGCTGGCACGGTCGAAAACTTACTTAAGCCTGAAAATAAAGACATGCTGGTTAAAATACTAACCGCGCATGTAGTATCAGGCAGCATCAGCGCTAAAGACTTGTGGGAATGGGCCGAGAAAAATGGAGGTAAATATGAATTGACCACGGTAAGCGGCGATACATTGACAGTGATGATGAAGGGCAAAGAGCTGTGGCTGTGGGATGAAAATGGCAACGCTTCACTCATCACCATAGCCGATGTGATACAATCTAACGGCGTTATTCATGTTGTAGACAAAGTGTTGCTGCCAAAATAAGACAGATAAAAGCAATACTTGATAGGCCAGTGAACGCAACTGGCCTATTTTTTTGCGTTCAAATCTGCCAAGAATGACAACATTCCCAATTGGAGTAAGCCCAACGCCGATATATTTCACGGTTGACCATCAATAGGATGCGAAAATGGGTGACAGCATTAAGGCAATGATCGGGACGATAATAGTGGCAAAAGCCACTTTGTTGGCACCAATGCGAAAGCAGAGTAGAATAAGCACCGAAAGCCGCAACCGAGCCTTATATAACTAGAATGAACGATAATCG
The DNA here is from genome assembly GCA_002400495.2 of Alphaproteobacteria bacterium. GTDB lineage: Bacteria > Pseudomonadota > Alphaproteobacteria > Rhizobiales > OSC116 > OCS116. The sequence goes on from NVQL02000108.1 coordinate 13,873, forward strand.
GTTATCTTCGGTCAGCACGGCGGTTGATAGCTAAAAATTACCCTATAGTTGCCTGCCATTCTCCTTTTACGCTCGATTATCAATGGACTTGTCTATTATATTTAGCGATATCGAAAAGATTGAACCATAGCTTGTTAAGTGATTAAATAATGCTAACTTCAGATACGTTGTTTAAATTGTTGGAGATAGGTAATGGTTCAGAAGATTATTGGTAAAATAGAATTCTATTTTCGGGTTTCTAATGAGGGTGGGACAATTAGCGTTAAAAACACACATATCGATCTAGTTGAAAATACAATCGAAATTAAAACAGACCTGTCACCCGTAGGCTCTAATCAAATTGACGATGCGAATGATTATTTTTTGGATAAGGATTGGCCAATTATTCAAATAGATTTCTCTAACGAAAAATTCTCAGAAAAGCTATTGAAAGTTGTACCAATTGAAAATCTTATCGGGCGAAATGTCATAATTGAATTTCAATATATGGACACTAAACACGTTTTTAAAGGCGGAATGAAGAAAAACAGGTATGGTGATTTTTCTCTTGTCAACAATACCTCACCAATTTCAAAAGTTATATAAATTATGGAAACATAGGCTGCTGGTTAAGCCCCAATGCCTCGTCCAGCCCAGACATAATGTTCATATTCTGGATGGCCTGCCCACTAGAGCCTTTGACGAGATTGTCTAAGGTCGAGAATAAAAGCACCCGTCCCTCGACACGGTCTTTATTGACGGACAATAAACATTGGTTTGAACCACGCACATGCTGCGTGCCAATGCTCGCCCCTTCAGCCAGAAGCCGTACAAATGGCTCATCTTGATAAGCGTCATTCAGACACTCTCTCAAATCTTGTACAGATGCACCATTGGCTAAATTAGCATAGGTCGAGATAAACTCGCCTCTACTCATCGGGATGAGATGTGGAGTGAAAGTCACCATAACATCACGACCCAAAGCAACACTAAGCTCTTGTTCAATTTCAGGCGCATGGCGATGGCCTGTGACGGAATAAACGCTCATCCCCTCGCCTGCCTCGGCGAATAATGTGTTTAGTTTTAGGCCACGTCCAGCACCAGTCAGGCCAGATTTTGCGTCGATGATTAATGATTTCTCATCGAGCAATTTGGCTTTGAGCAATGGAATGAGCAGCAAAAGCACAGCAGTTGGGTAACAACCAGGACAAGCCACAAGCCGTGCACTTTTAACTTGCTCTCTATAATGCTCAGGTAAGCCATAGACGGCAGATGGCTGCAGCTCTGGTGCATAATGTTCATGGCCATACCACTCTTTATAAGTGTCGACATCGCGCAATCTGAAATCGGCGCTTAGGTCTATCACCTTTACATGCTCTGGCAATGAGGCAACAATTTTTTGAGTGGTGCCGTGTGGTAGACCACAAAAGATAACGTCAAGATCGCCCCAATTGGCATCGTCAATTTTAATCAGATCAGGTAAATTCATGCCGCCTAAATGCGGATAGACTTCGGCATATTTTTTACCAGCATGGCTATTGGCAGTCAGCACTTGCAAATCCATATTTGGATGTTGCGCTGCCAAACGCACAAGGTCGGCACCCGTATAGCCAGATGCACCCAAAATACCAACTCTTAATTTATTGTCTGTCATCATAATCTCTATTCTAAATCTTTAGTCTTCAAAAGCCAAATGGGCAGCGAGGCCTACTAATAACGAGCCACCTAACCAGTTTAAATATTTACCACTAGATTCGTTACTTTTGAATTTTTCTATAATATAGTCTGCCGCGAATATATAAATCAAGTCAGCCGTCGAAAAAGTCATATTGATAATCTGACCCAACACGACAAATTGCAGCCAGACTGGCCATGCAGCATCTACATTTATAAATTGTGGTAAAAAAGCAATGTAGAAAATGGCGGTTTTTGGGTTTAAAATCTCAACCATAGCACTGCTGATAAATGTTGATCGTCGTTGGGTAGCAATATGTTCAACAGGGATATCACCACTCAAACCGCTTGTGGTTTTGGAGCGGAACATTTTAACGCCCAAATACAGCAAGTATGCCGCACCGATAAATTTAACGGTTATATATAATTCAGGAACCAAGCTAAAAATAGCACTCAAACCTAACGCCGCTGCGATGATGTGAGCAAAACAACCAATGTGAATGCCAAACGCTGCGTTAAGACCGCCTCGCCTACCACGCGCAACAGTTTGCGCCATTGTATACATTATCGACGGGCCTGGCACAAAACCAAAGATAAGCGTTGCGATAAAAAATGGTATTAGGTAGCTAAATTCTGAAATAGTGTCGAACAATTGATTCTCCCTCATGATTCAATTTAACATAAAAAAAAGAGCTTGCAAAACTGCAAGCTCTTTCGAAATTGGTATACAGTTTTGACTAACGTTTTGAGAACTGGAAGCTCTTACGGGCTTTAGCGCGACCGTATTTTTTACGTTCAACAACACGCGCATCGCGAGTTAGGAAGCCAGCTTTCTTAAGCGGGGCACGTAATTCTGTTTCGTAGCGAGTGAGCGCAAGTGATACACCATGACGAACCGCACCAGCTTGGCCAGAAAGACCGCCACCTTTAACAGTACATACGATGTCATAAGCATCAACACGTTCAGCAATTTCAAATGCTTGTGCGATGATAAGACGCAACACAGGACGGGCGAAATATGTTTCAACATCGCGGCCATTCACTGTAATTTTGCCTGAACCAGGCTTAAGCCAAACACGAGCAACAGCATCTTTACGCTTGCCAGTTGCATAGGCACGGCCTTGCGCATCTAATTTTTGCTCATATTTAGGAGCGGTATTTTCTTCAGAAACTAAGTCTGTTACTTCTACTAGATCTTCAAGAGTTTTTGACATTATTTACGATCCTTTGTATTTTTAGGATTCATCGCAGCTACATCTAAAACTTCTGGCTGTTGAGCTTCTTGCTCATGGCTTGGGCCAGCATATAGATATAAGTTTTTAAGTTGTTTGCGGCTTAGTGGGCCACCAGGCAACATACGTTTAACCGCAGCTTCTAGTACACGTGTCGGGAAACGACCGTCTAAAAGATCTTCGGCTGTGCGTGATTTAATACCGCCAGGATGACCTGTATGCCAGTAATATGTTTTGTCTTCGCGTTTTTTACCAGTCAAATGCACTTTATCAGCATTGATAACCACGATATTATCGCCAGTATCCATATGCGGAGTGAAAGTAGGTAAATGCTTGCCACGTAGGCGTGAAGCAATGATGCTTGCTAAACGACCAAGTACAAGATCTTCGGCATCAATAAGAATCCATTTCTTATCGATATCTGAAGGAGTTGCTGAAAAAGTTTTCATTATCACAATTCCGATTGTCTATTTCGATTAAAGATGATGTGGTTATATAGCAATGAAAGTGAATGTCAAATTTGTTTCTTCTAAAAAATGCAATAAAAACAATGGTTTATATTTTAGGTATTATAATACCGTTAGTTTTACACGTTTTCTTTGAGCGCATCGGGCAGCAATTGAATTAATTTCTCGATAAATTCATTGCAAACACGTAAACGGTCTTTTTCGTGGGGCATACCTTCTGCAACAAATATACGCTGATCCGTTCGTAATTTTACCCGACCTCGGTTTTGGGCTATTAATTCTAATAGGCCTGCGGGGTTAGCAAAGTTGTTTTTTCTAAATCGGATGGTTAGGCCTTTGGGCCCTGCATCGACTTTATCGATATTCGCTATGCGACATAAAAGCTTGATTTTCATTATTTTAAGTAAATAATCGACTTCTAACGGCCGTTTACCAAACCTATCTGTCAGCTCCATTGCAAAATCACTAATTGATTGTTTATTGTCAAAGCCTGATAGGCGTCTATATAGGCCTAATCTTAAATCTAAATCCGTTACATAATTGTCTGGAATCAGCACTGGAATACCGATGTTAATTTCACTTGTCCATTTTTCATCGACTTCTACGGCAAGATCGCCTGACTTGAGGCTAGCTATCGCCTCTTCTAGCATATTCTGATAAAGTTCGAACCCAACTTCACGGACATGGCCTGATTGCTCATCGCCCAATAAGTTACCTGCGCCCCGAATATCTA
>NVQL02000067.1 GCA_002400495.2 Alphaproteobacteria bacterium
CCGCCAAAGCCACCGAGGAAATCTCAGCCCAAGTGGCCGACATTCAAGCTTCCACCAGCGATGCGGTAAAAGGCATTCAAGAAATCACCGAAATCATGGCAGAAGTCAATGAATTCACCGATGCCATCGGCTCATCAGTTGCCGAGCAAAACGCGGCCACTGTCGAAATTAGTGACAATGTGGCACAAGCCTCAAATGGCACCCAAGAAATGGCTTCTAGCATGTCAAATATTTCAGCATCAATTAACGAAACCAGCTCTTCTGCCACTGATGTCGCCCAAGCTTCAACCGAAATGAACAGCCAAGTTGATCAGCTTAAAACATCAGTCAATGATTTCTTGAGCAAAGTGGCTGCCGCTTAAACATTCTGCAATAATATAAATAACTTATAAATAATCTAAAGGTTGGATGCTACATCCAGCCTTTTTTTGCAAGTTATTCATGTTATTAAACTATAATCATCAATAGAAACAACGCACATAAGCAAACTTCTAAACCATTACTATTTATTTACTATTTTAGTTAACTATAAAGATCAATATACATCCCAAAGGGTCTTAAATATGAAATTTTTAGCTAAATGGAATCTCACCAGCAAAATCACACTGCTTATAACGCTAGCGATTCTGGTCTCCATGGCATCTGTTGCAACCGTAACATTATTCACCATAACTGGTAAAATCAAAGCCGATGTTATAACCCAACAAAAAACCAGCATTCGCGTTGCCGCACAAATTCTAGAAACCACCCTTAATGGTGTTGACATCACCCGCGACTCAGCAGGCAATGTTAACCGCGTCCAAATGGCCTCCATTCCTGCTTTCGAAAATCATACAATGATCGACACCATCGGTGGTGTCACTGCCGAAACAGCAACTGTTTTCGCTTGGGATGATGAAACCCAAGATTTTTGGCGCAAAACCACCAATATTATTAAGGGTGATGGCAAACGCGCCGTCGGCACCCCACTTGGTAAAAAAGGTGCTGTTTACCCACTCATCACCAAAGGCATAACATATGTTGGTGAAGCGGTTATTTTGGGCATTCCTTATTACACCCTATACGAACCTATCTTTGCACCAGACAATAAACAAGTCATCGGCATTTTATATGTTGGCATTGTTAAATCTCGCGTTGATGCCATTTTAAGTGACATTAGCGGCGGTTTACTCATCGCCGTCACCTTGGTAAGTGCAGTGCTTTTAATCCTTGCATTCTTTATATGCCGCGCCATTCTACGCCCCATCCCTGTGATGACCGAAATCCTCACAACCCTTGCCAATAACGAAACCGCTGAAGAAATCCCCTATGAGGAACAACCTAATGAAATTGGCGACATGGCACGGGCGATTGCCATTTTGGCGCAAAATAATTCCAAACGCGAACGTTTAGAACAAGAAAAAGATGCCAGCAGAAAATCTGACAAAGAACGTCAGACCTATGTCGATAATTTAATCTCAGAATTCAGATCCACCATCACTGATGGGCTTGAGAATGTCACTAAAAACAGCTCAGATATGAAATCCACAGCTGACGCATTGTCCAACATTTCAAACGCCACCTCCGAGCAAGCCATTTCAGCTTCCAGCGCCTCAGAAGAAGCGTCAACCAATGTCGGCACAGTAGCCGCTGCCGCCGAAGAGCTCTCAACATCCATATCCGAGATCACTCGTCAGGTAGAGCAAACCAACGAAATCGTGCAAAAAGCTGCCGATACAACCGAAGTGACCAACCAACAAATTGTCAGCTTGGCCGATAAAAGCCAAAAAATTGGCGATGTGGTGTCACTGATTCAAGACATTGCCGAGCAAACCAATCTACTCGCCCTTAATGCCACCATTGAGGCGGCAAGAGCTGGTGAAATGGGCAAAGGCTTTGCCGTTGTCGCCTCCGAGGTTAAATCTTTAGCCAATCAAACCGCCAAAGCCACCGAGGAAATCTCAGCCCAAGTGGCCGACATTCAAGCTTCCACCAGCGATGCGGTAAAAGGCATTCAAGAAATCACTGAAATCATGACCGAAGTCAATGAATTTACCGATGCCATTGGCTCGTCAGTTGCCGAACAAAACATCGCCACGATTGAAATCAGTGACAATGTGGCACAAGCCTCAAACGGCACCCAAGAAATGGCTTCTAGCATGTCGAATATTTCAGCATCAATTAACGAAACCAGCTCTTCTGCCAATGATGTCGCCCAAGCTTCAACCGAAATGAACACTCAAGTTGATCAGCTTAAAACATCAGTCAATGATTTCTTGAGCAAAGTAGCTGCAGCCTAGCCTTAAAACATAAACAGCTAAAAACCGATCTTTAGCGCAGTCCTTTAGGGCTGCGCTTCAAGATTAAAATAAAAAATTTACAGTATTAATAAATAGTTACGTAATATACCTCAAACAAATAAAATATTTATACTTATACAAATCTTATATACTGCCAGTAAAGATTTATTAATCAATAAACGATTAACATATACTTAGGACACCTTCTAGAAAGGTGACGTTAAGTCAACTAAGCCAAGTAGATAGAGAACAATTATATGGTTAATTCAACTTTTTTCACAAGAATTCAACAAATCACCTTCAAACTATCCGCAGCCATTATTTTCGCGGCGACTCTCACCGCATTAAGTGCAGGCTTTCTCGGCTATATGCAAATTAACTCAAACATAATCGATGCCGTCCACCACAATGTTGAAAATATTCTCAACAATCAAAAATCTAATTTGTCAAATTATCTGGCAGAAATTGAAAATGATTTACACCAAAAAGCCATCAGCACTGAAGTGATGGCAGCTCTTGTCGAGTTTGATCAAGCATGGCAAAGCCTAAGTTCTGGCCAAGAAGCCGCATTACAAAAAGCTTACATCACCGACAACCCCAACAAAACAGGCGAAAAGGAAAAACTCGATTTCGCCCCCAATAACACTGAATATAATGCCGTTCATAAAAAATATCATCCCAGAATGCGCGACTTTCTACAAGCCCGCGGTTATTACGATATTTTCCTATTCAACTTAAATGGCGACCTTGTTTACACAGTGTTTAAAGAATTAGATTACGCCACCAATTTAGCCAGCGGCAAATATGCCAATACAGGCCTTGGCACGGTGTTTCAACAGGGTTTAGAACTAAACCCTGGCCAACATGTATTTGATGACTTTAAACCTTATTCACCTAGCCATGGCGCCCCAGCCAGCTTCATTGCCGAGCCTATATTCTCATTATCTGGCGAGCGTTTAGGCGTCATTGCTTATCAAATGCCAATTGACAATATGAACGGAATTATGAAATCAAAAGGCCAATTGGGCCTAACCGGTGAAACCTTCATCATTGGTTCAGATGGCCTGATGCGTAGTGATTCTGAATTGAATGAAGATTTCAAAATCCTTACCACAAAAATTGAGGCGCCAATCATTGCCAAATCAGATGGTACCAGCGTGCACACCAGCCTAGATGAAATCTATCACGGCCACTCCTCCATCATGTCGGTCATTGACCTTGAATTCCTCGGTTCAACATGGACGCTCATCGCGGTGGAAAACACCGAAGAAGTATTCGCCCCACTCATTCAAGCCAGAAATTTCATGATTATGGTGGTGCTAGGTACTTTACTATTAGTCGGTTTTGTCGGGTATTTATTATCTCGCTCAATCACCAAACCCATTAAGACTTTAACCAAAGCCATGGTCACACTTTCAACCGGCGATACATCCGCAGAAATATCCGATCAAGATCGCGTCGATGAAATTGGCCAAATGGCTCAAACAGTTGAGAAATTTAGACAAAATGCCATTGATCAAGAAAAGCTTGAGCTTGAGAAAAATGAAAATAATCAAAAAGATTCTAAACGCCAAAGCTATGTCGATGAGTTAATTAACAATTTCAGAACCACCATATCAACAGGTCTAGAAAATGTCGCCTCCAATGGCAGTGATATGAAAGCCACTGCAGATGCAATGTCAAATCTATCAAACACAACTTCAGAGCAAGCAAATTTGGCATCAGGTGCCTCAGAAGAAGCTTCAGCCAATGTCAGCACAGTAGCCGCTGCAGCCGAAGAATTATCATCTTCCATCACCGAGATCACCCGCCAAGTTGAGCAAACCAACGCAATCGTGCAAAAGGCCGCTGATACAACCGAAAAAACCAACCAACAAATCATCAGCTTAGCCGATAAAAGTCAAAAAATTGGCGATGTGGTATCACTGATTCAAGACATTGCCGAACAAACCAACTTACTTGCACTTAACGCCACCATTGAGGCGGCACGTGCAGGTGAAATGGGCAAAGGTTTCGCCGTTGTGGCCTCAGAGGTTAAATCTCTGGCCAATCAAACCGCCAAAGCCACCGAGGAAATTTCCGCACAAGTCACTGACATCCAGTCCTCAACCAGTGACGCGGTCAAAGGCATCCAAGAAATCACCGAAATCATGGCAGATGTCAATCAATATATCGATGCCATTGAGGCTTCAGTCGTTGAGCAAAACACCGCCACAATAGAGATTAGCAATAATGTTTCACAAGCCTCAAATGGCACACGAGACACGGCAACCAACATTGCCAGTATTTCAGAATCCATTCAGCAAACCAACGAGTCTGCCAATGATGTTGCCTCAGCCTCGATACAAATGAACGAGCAAGTTGACGACCTTAAAACGTCAGTCACAGAGTTTTTGGACAAAGTGGCCAGTGCCTAGTCAAAATACCAACACCCAATAATCTCATCCACCAATCAAAAGGCCGCTTCATGCGGCCTTTTTTGCCACCTGTTAAACTCAAAAAACCAAGCCAGCTTATACAATTCTATCTATGTTTTAAAGATCAGTATAAATACCTATAATTGTAGTAATTGTGCGTCATTCAATACTATAGTTGAATATACATTATGTTAATAGCTGATATATAATCTAGCATACTGGCTACCTAATCTTGTCCCCCATTGTTAGGTAGTCGGTCTATTTTCCCCCATAAATTCAAAGCCCATTTAAGCACCACGGTGCTTCATTAACTTGAATTAAAAATAATCAATTAAAATAACTAAATATGGTTATAAGTTAATGTAAATAAACCTTTCCAAATAAGCCCATATTAGACTTTTGTTAAGGTATAGATGTTTAACTCTGAGCAGAATAGAATCTGAAGGAAACTAGATGTATAAGGCGCTCCCCCAATTTGCCAATAAATTCTCTGTTAAGACCCAAGTGACTGCCATCATTATTGTCAGCTTACTCATAATAGTATTAACGACAATCATCGCATTAAATGTGCAACATCAGACCGAAACCCACGAACAAAACAATTCAGATTATTACCATAAAGCTGATAAATTACATGGGTTAAACAAAAGCAGCATGCTTATGCATCGGCATGAAAAAGAATATTTCGCCCACCTCTCCCCTCACCACATTGAATTATTCAAAATCCAGTCAAACGACGCTCTCGTTCATATCAATGTTTTGATAGACCATAGCGACGCGCAAGAAAAGCAAAAATTCATCGAAATCAAAACTGGCATTACCACCTACATCAGCCACTTTCAACAAGCTGTAAATTATCATAAAAACCTGGGCCTCAATGCCGACAAAGGCCTAGAAGGAGAATTACGTCAAGCCGTTCACAAAATCGAAAACCTATTAAATGAATTGAAGAAAAATCCTGACAATCAATATGAAATAGACCCAATTTTCATCGAAATGCTCATGCTGCGCCGTCACGAAAAAGATTTTATGCTCAGATATGGCCCAGAATATTTAGTCAAATTCAAGCAGCAAATTGAAAAATTCAAATCTACAACGGAGCGATCTAATATTGGCAGCGCCCCCAAACAACATATATTTCAGCTTATGAATACATACAACCTGAAATTCCAAACTTGGAGCCTAAGTAAAGTTGCCTCAACCAACAACAAAAACCTTTTAAACAAGGTATTTGCGCAATTTTCACCGCTCATCAACTTAGCCATTCAGGAATTTCAATCGTCCAGAAATATTTCTGACAATCTACTCATTTCGAGCGACCATTCCTCTAAAAAGTTCCTAATCATCAATTTAGCCGTCACAGCTAGCCTGATCATCGGCATTGGCATTATATTCTTCGCCTTGCGCCAACACGAAAAGTTTAAAAACATCGTCAAGCAAAAAGCCACATTGATACGCCAAGCGCAAGAATTAAAACAGATGAATACAGAAAACATCAATCTTGCCAATATGGACGCCTTAACCAGACTACCCAATCGGCGTAGCTTCTTCTATGAGCTTGATAAACTCACTGAAAAATATAAAACCGAACCCGATCGAAAATTAGTTGTGGCCTTGCTCGATCTAGATGGCTTCAAACGTATAAATGATGTATTTGGCCACCCCGCAGGCGATGATTTACTGGTCAAAACCGGTGAACGACTTAAGGACATTGTCGGCGAAAACATTATGTTGGCACGGCTTGGCGGCGATGAATTCGGTTTCATCATCAGCGATCCTGATGACATTGAAAACATTTTAGCGATCGGCGAAAATATATGCGATGCCATGCGTCAAGTGTTTCATCTCAAAGAAGGCAGCATCCAAATTGGTGCCACCATTGGCTTTGTTGAACACCCCTCAATGGCACCCACTTCACAACTATTGTTCGAACGCGCCGATTACGCCCTTTGCTATTCCAAACAGCACAGCAAAGGCCAACCGGTTATCTTCTCCACCGAACACGAAACCATCATCCGCAACCTCTCCAACATTGAATATCAATTGCGTGAGGCCGATCTTGAGCAAGAATTATCAATTATGCTCCAACCCATTATCGATACACAAAGCCATAAAACCATGGGTTTTGAAACTTTGGCACGTTGGGATAATGCCATGCTAGGCAAAATTTCACCCGATATTTTCATCCAAGCAGCCGAACAAATGGGCATCATCGGTAAATTGACCACAATATTATTGCGCAAGTCACTCGCGCAGGCCTGCCAATGGCCAGATGATCTTTATATGTCATTTAATTTATCGATTTACGACCTGTCATCACCACAAACCATTTTAAGCATTATCAGCATTATTGAAAAATCAGATTTCCCAAGCCACCGCATTGTGTTTGAAATCACCGAAACTGCCGTGATGAACGACTTCAAACAAGCCAACGAAGCTTTAAAACTACTCAAATTACAAGGCGCCAAAATCGCACTAGATGATTTTGGCACAGGCTATTCATCTTTAAGCTATGTGCAGCGTATGCCGCTCGATCGGCTTAAAATTGACCGCAGCTTCATCACTGACATCGCAACCGACAAACACACCCGCAACATTGTGCGCACTATTTTTGATTTATGTAACAACCTCAACCTTCGTTGCATTGTTGAAGGGGTCGAAACCGCAGAACAACTCGCCATCGTAAATCAAATGGGTTTTCGCTATATTCAAGGTTATTATTTCAGCCAACCTTTACACCCACAAGATGCTTTAGCCTTCACCACACAACAAAATAATATTTCAGAAAAACTAATAGCCTAAGTAAACATACATCACACCCAAGCTTAACCAAAACTTAAATCATAGTATATATATGTATACCAGAGAATAGAAATTAAATTCATTCAGGAATACAAGAAATATGTCGTTATTGTTAAAATATATTTCACATTTTAAAATAAAAGACCTTGGCTGTGAAAATCAAGTCACCCTGAATCGCGAGCGTCACGAAGTGATGACCCGCCAAGCCCCGCTTATGTATGCCGCATTCATCATTAACATGATCGCGTTGCTATATCCACATTGGGATAATGTCCCACACATTCTATCATTACTTATACCAGGTATTTTTGTCACCGTTTTCATCCATCATGGGTTTATGGAATATAACAATATAAAACGTCATAAAAGCGATGAACAAATCGCCCAAAAACTATATTCCTCTATGTGGGAAAGTAGTGCATTTGCCATCGCACTGTTAGTCTGGTCTTACCTATTATTTTCATATGAAATACCCATGTTGCAAATTCAAATCATGATTTTCCTCTACATGACACTGACGGTATTTGCTTTTTTTCTTATGTATGTATTGCCAACCGTTGTCCTCGTATCAGTTATTATCCTCGTTCCTTCAACCATATACCTGGTTATGACAGGTGATGTTGTGTTTAGTGCATTATCCTTAAACACCATGTTCATTGCACTAACAGTTATATTTTTATTGTTCAACCAATATGAAATCCTCACCAACCTCATCAATCAAAAACTCAAACTCACCCGTCAAAAGCAATCTCTAGTCGAGCAAGCCACAAAATTAGAAATTATGAATGACCAAAATCTACAACTGGCCAATATTGACACCTTAACCGCCTTGCCCAATCGCCGTAGCTTTTTTGCGCAATTAGAACAACTCACCAGCAAAAATACTGGCCGCCCAACCCAAAAATTAGTGGTCGGTTTGATGGATTTAGATGGCTTTAAACGCATTAACGATGTTTTCGGCCATCCTGCAGGCGATGCCTTATTGGTTAAAACCAGCCAACGCCTACAAGATATATTGGGTACAGATATCAACATATCACGTCTTGGCGGCGATGAGTTTGGTATCATCATAACCAATTCATGTCAAATAGATGACATCCAAAATATCGGCCAAAGCATATGCGATGCCATGCGCCAAGTCTTCCATTTAAAAGAAGGCAGCGTGCAAATTGCCGCCACCATTGGTTTTGTCGAATACCCTCAAATGGCACCAACTTCGCAACTTTTATTCGAACGCGCCGATTATGCCCTTTGCTATTCCAAACAACATAGCAAAGGCCAAGCGGTTATCTTCTCGACCGAGCACGAAACCATCATCCGCAACATTTCAAACATTGAACATCAATTGCGTGAAACCGATTTGGAACAAGAGCTATCAATTGTATTCCAGCCCATTATTGATGTTCAAACTAACAAAACTTCAGGTTTTGAAGCACTTGCACGTTGGGAGAATCCCACTCTTGGCCAAGTAAGCCCCGATGTTTTCATCGGCGCCGCCGAGCAAATGGGCATCATTGGCAAACTAACCATAATCTTGCTGCGCAAAGCCCTTAAAGCTGCCAGCCAATGGCCTGATGATTTATATATGTCATTCAATTTGTCAATTTATGATCTATCTTCACCACAAACAGTTCTCGGCCTTATTTCGATCGTTGAAAAATCAGATTTCCCAAGCCATCGCATTGTGTTTGAAATCACCGAAACCGCCGTGATGAATGATTTCAAACAAGCCAACGAGGCTTTAAATTTGCTTAAATTACAAGGCGCACAAATCGCCTTAGATGATTTTGGCACAGGCTATTCGTCCCTCAGCTATGTACAACGCATGCCGCTTGATCGGCTTAAAATCGACCGCAGCTTCATCACCGATATTGCTTCTGACAAACACACCCGCAACATTGTTCAAACCATTATAGATTTATGCAATAACTTAAATCTTGATTGCATCATCGAAGGGGTTGAAGAGCCTGAACAATTGAGTATATTAAAACAAATGGGTTGCCGCTACGTCCAAGGTTATTATTTCAGCAAACCATTGCACCATGAAGACGCGCTCAAATTTCTGGGCCCGAAACAAAACATTAACAACAAATCGGCAGCTGCAAAGTGAGGAGGTAAAACCAAACGCAAGCCAAATTATTTAATGACTATTTTTATATCATATTAAACAAACATTTTGAATCACGTATCGTATCAAAGGAAACATATAATGTTATCCCGCCTGTATAAATTCACGGATAAATTTTCTATAAAAACCCAAGTGACAAGCCTGGTTATTTTCTGCTTTTCAATTGTCACCATATTAAGCACACTATCTTTCAACTCCATAAATTTGGTCGAAACTTCCACCCAAATTAGCGTAGATTTTGCAAAATTTTCCGCTCAATTACATAGAATAAATGAAGACGGCTTACAAATGCGTCAGCATGAGAAAGACTATCTCATCCTGCAATCCAAAAAATATGAGCAATTATATTTTGCTCAAATCAACAATACCCTCAAATATATCCGCACTTTGATCAAACAAAACCCGATGCAAGAGCAACAACGGCTCATTCAAATTCAAGCGGGTCTCGCCAAACATAAAATACAATTCCAAAAAGTCGTCGCCCTGCGTGAAACTTTAGGCCTCACCGCTTCACAAGGTGTGGAAGGCGAATTACGCAACGCCGTTCACAATATTGAAAACCGCTTAAACCAGATCAGCCAAAAACATTTTGACACAGGCGATATTGATGACGTTAAAGTTCAAATGCTATTATTGCGCGGTTATGAAAAAGACTTCATGCTAAGAGGCACAAAAACTGATCTCGAAAAATTTTCTGCCGGCGTTCTCTCATTCAAAAACACACTTAAATATTCGCAATTGGCATTGTCCGACAAAAATATAATTTCAACCGATTTAAGACATTATCATCAAATATTCGACAATTGGAGCCGCATCAAAGTCGTTTATAATGCCGAAACTGAACAGTTAAACACCGTTTACGCACATTTTTCACCCATCACTGATCAGCTTATTTCCAAATATGAAACATTAAGCATGAATGCCAACAAAGATCGCATCAACAACCAACGTATATCAAAAAACATTCTCATTTTTGGCATTGCGCTTCTGGCTGGCCTTTTACTCGCAGCCGGCATTATATTTTTATTATTTCACCAACATCAAAAAATTAAAAACATTTTGGAACAAAAAACCACCCTCACTGATCAAAAAAATTCTCTGCTCAAACAAACCCAATTATTGGGCGGCAAAAACATCAAGCTAGCCAACACCGATGCCCTCACCTCACTGCCCAACCGACGTAATTTCTTCGCACAGTTAGAAATTCTGACTCAGATTAATCAAAGCAACCAAGCTCCAAAATTTATTGTCGGCTTACTAGATCTCGATGGTTTCAAACGCATTAATGATGTATTCGGTCACCCCGCTGGTGATAGCCTATTGGTTAAAACAAGCGAACGGCTTAGTGATATTTTGGGCGAAAACATCCTGCTAGCCAGGCTTGGCGGTGATGAATTTGGCCTCATCATCACTGACCCCAATGACATTGCCAATGTCGAGCAAATTGGTCAAAAAATCTGTGACGAAATGAGCCAAACTTTCCACCTCAGAGAAGGTAGCGTGCAAATTGGTGCCACTGTCGGCTTTGTCGAATTCCCGTCAATGGCACTCACCACCCAGTCATTGTTCGAACGCGCCGATTATGCATTATGTTACTCCAAGCAAAATAGCAAAGGCACACCGGTTATTTTCTCAGCCCAACATGAAACCATCATTCGCAACATTTCAAACATTGAACATCAATTGCGCGAGTCCGATCTAGAACAAGAATTAAGCGTGGTCTTTCAACCCATCATCGACAGTCAATTACAAAAAACCATTGGCTTTGAAGCTTTGGCTCGTTGGCACAACCAAACTTTGGGCCACATGCAACCCGATATATTCATTAGGTCTGCTGAACAAATGGGTATAATTAACAAACTAACCACCATATTGCTCTCCAAAGCTCTCCAAGCAGCCAGCCAATGGCCTGACGACATGTATATGTCGTTTAATCTGTCAATCTATGATCTATCCTCGCCACAAACCATATTAAGCTTGGTAAATATTGTCGAAAAATCCAACTTCCCCAGCAAGCGCATTATATTCGAAATTACCGAATCTGCAGTGATGCATGATTTTCAACAAGCCAATGAAGCCTTGAAATTACTTAAATTACAAGGCGCGCAAATTGCCTTGGATGATTTTGGCACAGGCTATTCATCATTAAGTTATGTTCAACTCATGCCCCTTGATCGGCTTAAAATTGACCGCAGTTTCATCACCAACATCGTCACCGATAATGACACTAGAAACATTGTAAAAACTATATTGGATTTATGTAACAACTTAAATCTCAATTGCATCGTTGAAGGCGTTGAGACTGCCGAGCAGCTCACTTTGCTTCAACGCATGGGCTGTCGCTATTTCCAAGGCTATTATTTCAGCAAACCATTAAATAATTCCGCAACAAACGCGTTTCTCGCCCAACAAACCAACATTAGAGACAAACTCAGCGCATAGGATTAAATAAGCCATTATTAAGCTTACAGGTTTTGAATTTGTATTACGCCAACACAATTTTATCCATATTCTATGCTGACGACAAGACGCAACCCATAATCTTATGCACAACCCTTTCAAGAACTAAAAATCCGCTGCGGATAAGTCAAGATCATGTTGATTAAAAAAAGTTATGTAAATATTTTTGATTTATATTTATTCACCATTTTATGAGTAAAAGCATAACCAAATACTTAAATAATATACGTATTTTCAATAAGTTAGAAATATATATGTTATTTTTACTAAATTATGACCCATACGGTCAATAGTTTTTTTGAGTAAAAATAACCGTAAATTAGACTAAAGTCTATGATACCAAGAATATCTCACCTTAAGTCAAATGGTCAAGATATTTTACCATTTGTTTACCATCTCAGCCCACCCTTTAGTGGTTAGGGGCCCCAACAAATTTATCAGATTTTCAAAAATCTATCATCCCAAACAAGGAACAAACAATTGAATTTAAAATCACTAAAAAGCTTAATGCTAGGCGCAGGCTTTGCAACCATCTTGGCCACCCAAGTAATGGCCGCTGGCCCACATGTCGCACCGCTCGAAGAATTTGCCAAAACAACAGTAGCTGAATGGATCGCCAATCCAGCCATAATTGCCGCCATCAAAGCCCAAAACGCTAAAAATGCCGCTCTTTCAGAAGACCAAATTATCGAATTAGATAAAAAATGGCGCGCCGAAACCAAAGCCTCATCTCATCCAATGATTGATGGCTTGTTAAATAGCGATATATCTAAAACATTAGCTGATTACAGAGATTCAACCACAGGCATGGTCACTGAAATTTTCATTATGGACAATAAGGGCTTGAATGTTGCCCAATCAGACATCACGTCCGATTTTTGGCAAGGCGATGAAGGCAAATGGCAAAAAACTTACCTTGTCGGCCCCGATACCGTTTTTGTCGATGAAATAGAAACCGATGAATCCACCCAAACATTGCAAAGCCAAATGAGCATGTCAATCAAAGACCCTGCCACTGGCGAAGCCATTGGTGCCATCACCGTTGGCGTCAATGTCGAAGCTCTATAAAAAATATAGAGGCTCTTTAAATAGAGCCTAATAATTACAAAATGAAATAATCCAGGTAAAAAATATGAGTCAGAACACCCCCCCACAAGCGCTTTCAACAGCGTCAGATGAACCCAAAATCATCAATGCCAATGAAGCCACAAAAAATGCTCATAAACCTGGATTATTCACCGTCAGTCGTAAAATGACTCTAATTGCCTCTATCGCCGCAATTATCATCATTGTAGCACTATCAGGCATCAGTATTTTCAACCAAAGCAACAGTCTCAATCAATTGGGCAGCAAATCCTTTGTCACCATCACAAAATTGCTAGCCAAAAATATAGGCGGCGGCTTAAAATGGGGCAAAATAGATGCCGTTGAGGCGGTTTATCAACAATTCGCCAAAACCGATGGCAAAGACATTGCTAAACTTGTCACTTTCTCTGCCGATGGCCAACAATTCACCAATTATTCCGTAGATCAACAGGCAAATATAGATTTGTCAAATGCCCCTGAATGGGCAAAATCTGCAGAATCTGGAGCTTATTCAAAACATATCGGCGATTATGTCATCGCTGCAGTCCCCGTCTTCAGTGGCAAAGGCAACGACTTTGTCGGCACTCTGGCCATCGCTTGGAGCAACCAACAAATCCAAAGCTCAGTCAACACCGCAAGCTTGCAAATGGTTTTCTTTTCCATCGCCGCCCTCATTGCTCTGGTCGTGCTTATGGTGTTTGCTGCAAGCTCACTCATTGGCAAACCATTGGCCGAGATGAACCAAGTCATGAGCCGTCTTGCCAAAGGCCGAAATGAAATTGAGATCCCATATTTGTCACGCCAAGATGACATTGGCCTGATTGCCAAAGCCGTATTGGTTTTCAAAGAAAATGCCCTCGACCAAGCCGCGCTTGAAGTGGAAAAAAACCAAAGCAACCAAGCCAATCAAGAGCGCCAAGTCTACATCGATCAATTGATCCAAGATTTCAAAGGCAACATTTCAACTGGGCTTGAAAACGTTTCAAACAATAGCGGCGAAATGAAAATCACCGCCGATACATTGTTTAACATTTCCAACGACACCACCCAACAAGCCACCTCTGCCGCCAGCGCGTCAGAAGAAGCATCAAGCAATGTTGCCACCGTTGCCGCCGCCGCTGAAGAATTATCGTCTTCAATTTCCGAGATCACCCGCCAAGTCGAACAAACCAGAAAAATTGTGGGCGATGCCAGCATAACAACTGAACAAACCAACAAACAAGTGGTCAGCCTGGCCGAAAAAAGCCAACGCATCGGCGATGTGGTTTCATTGATCCAAGACATTGCCGAACAAACCAACTTACTCGCACTTAACGCCACAATTGAAGCAGCACGTGCTGGCGAAATGGGCAAAGGCTTTGCGGTTGTGGCTTCCGAAGTTAAATCTTTAGCCAATCAAACCGCTAAAGCCACCGAGGAAATTTCAGCCCAAGTGACCGACATTCAAACCTCAACCCAAGACGCGGTGCAAGGCATCAACCAAATCACCAACATTATGAAAGAGGTTAGCGATTACACCAGTTCCATTGGCGATGCGGTTAGCGAACAAAACCTGGCCACCATCGAAATCAGTGAAAATGTCGCCCAAGCTTCAAGTGGCACCCAAGAAATGGCCGCCAGCATGTCCGATATTTCAAGCTCAATAAAACAAACCAACGTTTCGGCCA
Organism: Alphaproteobacteria bacterium; assembly: GCA_002400495.2. Classification (GTDB taxonomy): domain Bacteria; phylum Pseudomonadota; class Alphaproteobacteria; order Rhizobiales; family OSC116; genus OCS116. The sequence goes on from NVQL02000067.1 coordinate 14,840, forward strand.
ACGAAGTCACACAAGCCTCAACCCAAATGAACGGCCAAATCGATGAACTAAAAACCTCAATCACCGATTTTCTAACCAAGGTAGCAGCCGCTTAAACCAAGCAAACACAAAATTCCTAAATAGCACCGAAACCCCAAATTTCGGTGCTATTTTGGTTTTATATTTGCCCCCTGCGGGCGTTCACTCCGCTCTCTTGCTAAGCCACTCAGCCGCTGATCGCATGCCAATTCACCACCCACCCAAACTCATTAAGCTAAGTCAGCCAGAATGTGCCGAAATACTAAATTTCAGTTCCACACTGTCTACTCTGCAAGTTTTTCAAGGAAAAAAAGTCCGAAGCCGTAGGCTAAGGCAAGGCTGACCAGCCGTCGGGCGGTTAGCCCGTAGCAAGCGATACGGAGTATCGCGCCCGCAGGGGCTAACTAGAGAGCAAAGCGAACGTATAAATGCAGACTTCCAGAGCTTAGGCAGGAGTGCAACCTAGTATCGGCTGTAAAAAGACAATTAGCTGGTAGTTAATGCTCTGGAAGTTTACTTTATGTTTGGCCCCTGCGGGCGTTCACTCCGCTCTCTTGCTAAGCCACTCAGCCGCTGATCACATGCCAATTCACCACCCACCCAAACTCATTAAGCTAAGTCAGCCAGAATGTGCCTAAACTCCGAATTTCAGTGCCACACTGATTACTCAGTAGGCTTTTCAAGGAAAAAAAGTCCGAAGCCGACAGGCTAAGGCAAGGCCGACCGGCCGTCGGGCGGTTAGCCCGTAGCTAGAGAGCGGAGCGAACGCACGCAGTGCCAACAGAGAGGCGAAGCCGAACGTAAAAATGAAGTACCCGAGTATAGGCAGGATACCACCCAGTATAAACCGCAAAACCAGCCAGCTAATTTAAACTAGCTCATGCTCGACCCACAAGCCACCGCACTAGACCATGCCCATTGAAAATTATACCCCCCCAAATACCCCGTCACATCCAGCAATTCACCGATAATATACAGCCCTTCAGTCTTCTGACTCTCAAACGTCTGGCTAGAAATCTCTTTCGTATTCACCCCACCCAAAGTCACCTCAGCAGTTCGATTGCCTTCCGACCCGTTAGGCAGCACATGCCAACGGTTGACCATATCAGCCACTTTGCGCAATTTCTTATCGCTCAAACCACCCATTTGCCCATCAACATCCGTCTCTTCAGTGATATAAACCGCCAATTTCTTAGCAAAATAAGCCGATAACTTATTATGCAACAATTGCTTTGGGTTATCCTTCTTAGCCGCCAATAAAATCTCAAACATATCCTCATCAGGCAACATATTAATCACAATTTCTTTGCCTTCACGCCAAAACGACGAAATTTGCAAAATAGCAGGCCCACTCAACCCCCGATGGGTAAACAGCAATGCCTCCCGAAACTTCTGCTTAATCTTCTTATCCGCAACCGACACCTCAACATCATCAATCGATATACCCGACAAAACCGCAATATGACCCTTGGTTTCATCACTAAACGTCAAAGGCACCAGTCCAGGCCGCGTATCAACAATGCTATGCCCAAATTGCTTGGCAATAATATACCCAATTGATGATGCCCCCATTTTCGGTATAGACGGCCCGCCTGTCGCCAAAACAAGCTTATCACCTGTCACGACGTCTTCACTCGTAGACAGCTCAAAAACCCCATCAACCTTCTCAATCTTCTTCACTTCAATTTCTTTAATAATCTCCACGCCAGCCTTCTCACACTCATTCAACAATAAGTCGATAATCTGCATCGCACTGTCATCACAAAAATACTGCCCCAGCGTTTTCTCATGGTAATCAATCTTATATTCATCAACCAATTTAATAAAATCCTGCGGCGTATACCGCTTCAACGCCGAAATACAAAAATTCTTATTTTCCGAAATAAACTTATTCTTATCAGTATTGATATTGGTAAAATTGCACCGCCCCCCGCCCGATATACGTATTTTCTGCGCCGCATGACGGTTACGCTCAAGGCAAACAACGCTTTTACCGCGCTTGCCCGCCTCAATCGCACACATTAAGCCCGCAGCCCCTGCGCCCATCACCACCACATCATAATGTGTCATATTTTCTCTTTCGCTATTTACACGATAGCTAACATAAATTACAAATCAACACCATGAGTGATTTACCAATTCTATACAGCTTCCGCCGCTGCCCCTACGCCATGCGCGCCCGCATTGGCCTCCTTGAGGCCAATATCAAAGTCGAACTACGCGAGATCGTCCTGCGCGACAAACCCGCCCATATGTGTCAAATTTCACCCAAAGCCACCGTGCCCGTATTGTTATTACCCAATGGCACTCTCATCGATGAAAGCCTAGACATTCTGCTTTGGGCACTCAACCAAAACGACCCAAACAATCTCCTTGCCGCCGACAAAAATATCACAAATAAACTTATAGAACAAACCGATGGAACTAAGTCTTCACACTTCAAACATCACCTAGACCGCTATAAATATGCCAGCCGTCACGCAGTAGAAAACCCACGAGTCAGCGAGCAAGCAACCGCCTTAACCGCCCGAAAAGACTCAGAAACTTACATCCAAACTTTAGAGAGTCTGCTCGCGAACAACCCGTTTTTGCTAGCAGACAAACCAACCTTGGCCGATTACGCCATCGCCCCTTTCATCCGCCAATTTGCCAATTCAGGCCGCGAATGGTGGAATGCCGCCCCCTACCCAAACACCCAAAAATGGCTAGAGGCCTTCATCGCCTCTCCCACTTTCCAAACCATTTTCCAAAAATTCCCGCTTTGGAAAGACGGCGATCCCCCCATCCACTTCCCAACATAAAACGGTTCATATATAGACTCAATCGCTTGACACTTACCGCTTAGAATGTATATTGCGACCATTCAAAGGGTCTTATTGCGCCTGTCTACTCGTTATGGGTTATCTAGAATCACTTGTTTCCAAGGGTTTTAGGTTGCAGATCCCCCACAATGATAGAGTGAATTTTTGAA